>WTIO01000044.1:0-186302 GCA_011526365.1 Flavobacteriales bacterium | reverse complement strand
CCGTAAAATATCTTTGTTTCCAGTAGCGGTAATCACAATATCGGCATTGCCGATGATGGTACTTAATTTTTTTACCTCATAGCCATCCATAGCGGCTTGTAGGGCACAAATAGGATCTATTTCAGTAACGCTCACAATGGCACCAGCACCTCTAAAGGAGGCTGCGGTTCCTTTTCCAACATCGCCATAACCACATACTACCACGCGCTTTCCAGCCATCATAACATCCGTAGCACGTCGAATGGCATCTACAGCACTTTCTTTACAGCCGTATTTATTGTCGAATTTGGATTTGGTTACCGAGTCGTTGACGTTAATCGCAGGTAGGGGGAGGGTGCCGTTTTTCATACGTTCATACAAACGGTGAACGCCCGTTGTGGTTTCTTCCGAAAGTCCTTTGATTCCTGCTGCCAGTTCGGGATAACGATCCAATACCATATTGGTCAAGTCGCCTCCGTCATCCAATATCATATTAAGGGGTTGACGGTCTTCGCCAAAAAACAGGGTTTGTTCTATACACCAGTCAAATTCTTCCTCGTTCATTCCTTTCCAAGCAAATACAGGAATTCCCGCAGCGGCAATAGCTGCAGCGGCGTGGTCCTGAGTAGAAAAGATATTACAAGAACTCCACGTAACCTCTGCCCCTAGGGCCACTAGGGTTTCAATAAGCACCGCAGTTTGAATGGTCATGTGAAGACAACCGGCAATGCGAGCCCCTTTTAGCGGTTGAGACGCTCCGTATTCTTCCCGTAGTGCCATAAGTCCGGGCATTTCTGCCTCGGCAAGTTCAATTTCTTTGCGTCCCCACGAGGCTAAACTCATGTCTTTCACCTTGTATGGAAGTGCGCTTGCTGTTGTTTTCGATGCCATAGCGTATCTTTGTATATTCAATTGCAAAAGTACGACCTTTCCAAGGAATTTCAAATGCCATTAGTTCACTCTCTTTCCCTTTCAACCCATGTTAATGCCCATTTTTGGAAGGTTGAAAAAACCGAGACTTCCTTACTAGATCATCTGCCGTTAAACGCTGCCGACGAGCAGCTGCTGGCGAAGAAGAAAAGAGCTGCAGATCGGTACAGCTTTTTGGCGGTTCGTGCCCTGCTTCAGGCATTGGGATGTACCGCCTCGGTGGTGTACGACGCCCAGGGCGCACCCACCTTAAGCAATGGGCAACGGCTGTCCATTAGTCACACCCATCACTATGTGGCGGTAGTACTTTCAGACCAACTGCCCGTGGGAATTGATGTAGAAGCCTACCGACCAAAAATAGCGCGTATTGCCCCTCGTTTTATGCACGCCTCAGAAGCTTTTGCCAACACCCTCCCCCTGATGACGCAATTGTGGACTGCCAAAGAAGCGGTGTACAAAGCCCTACGCCAACCCGGGATTCATTTTGCAGAACACATCCACATAGAACAATTTACTGCCAATACTGCAGCAGCTACCGCAACGGTTTGGCATAATGCGCGGCAACAAGAGTTTTCCCTTACCTTTGTAAGCCTAAACGAACACTGTGCTACCATAGCCCTTCCAAAATAAAGTACCCATGCAACTGTCTGTAGAACTCACCCTCACTCCCTTAAAAGACGATTTTGAACTTCCAATAAAGGCGTTTATTCGCCAGTTACGTGCCACGGGATTCACCATTATTGAAACGCCCCTAAGCACTCAAATTTATGGGGAATACGACCGTTTGATGGACAGCTTGACCCAAGAGATAAAGGCCATTTTTAAGCACGAAGACGCAGTAGTTTTGCATATGAAACTTTACAAAGGCAACCGCAGCGACTATGTCCCAAGTTTTTGATTTCTTTTTTGGGGTGTACAAGAGCTACCCCCTACAAGACATAGTACTAGAAGCCACGGCGGTTCTCTTTGGGTTTTTAAGCGTATGGTATGCCAAGCAAAATAAAGTAGCTGTTTATCCTACGGGAATGATTTCTACATCCATTTATGTGTACCTGCTCTTTCAATGGATGCTACTTGGGGACATGCTTATTAATATGTATTACTTCAGCATGAGCGTCTATGGTTGGTACTATTGGACACGAAAAGACGAACAGCAGGCCGTACCTCCAATAACAATAGCTACCCCTAAGGAGTGGCGTGTAGTGGTAGCCATCATAGCTGGTAGCTTACTATTTGTTTATGGGGTGTATCGTTTCTTTGACCGCTGGGATACAGCTACAGCCTACATTGATACTATTACCACAGCAATTTTCTTTGCAGGCATGTGGTTAATGGCACGAAGAAAAATTGAAAATTGGATATTTTGGATTATTGGAGATCTCATTTCTATTCCATTGTATTTTTATAAAGGATTTACACTAACAAGTTTGCAATACCTGCTATTTACAGGCATTGCCATCTTAGGATATCGTTCATGGAAAAGGCATATCAACAGCAGCCCTTTAGCGGCCGAAGAATAGTACTCTACGGGCCCGAAAGCACCGGGAAAACCACCTTGGCAAAAGCCTTGGCAGCCCATTACAATACCGTTTGGGTGCCCGAATATGCGCGCCCCTATTTACAAGAAAAATGGGAACGAGATCAAACCGTGTGTTCTCTGGAAGACTTGCCGCGTATTGTTCATGGACAATTGGCCGCTGAAAATGCGTTGGTGGCTCAAGCACGGCGTTTTCTTTTTTGTGACACCAATGCCCTGGTGACTCAAGTATGGTCTCAAACCCATTTTGAGGGGTATTGCGCCCCAGAAATTCTTCGGGCGGTGCAACAGTTGCAGTACGATTATTATTTCCTTACCAACATTGATGTCCCATGGGAAAAAGACGATCTTCGGGATCGCCCCAACCATCGCCCAGAAATGCTAGCGGCCTTTCAACAGGCCTTAGCACAAGAGCAGCAGCCCTTTACTTTGTTGGAAGGTTCTTCCGAGGCCCGCTTACAACAGGCAGTAACTATTTTGGAGTCGGTATTCACAAAATCTTAGCAATACTGTTTAAATCAATTTTCCTTTGTACCTTTGGCCCATCTCAAAGGGGTGCCCTACAGGGCTGAGATCATACCCATTGAACCTGGACAGGTAATGCTGTCAAGGGATGTTTAATGTAATCACACACGAATAATTACCCCTTGTATTCGAAAAAAATTCGAATGAAAAAAAATCTATTCACGGCCTTGTTACTAGGGACGCTAGGGGGTGTTTATGCACAAAAGCAACAAGTTGGGGACAGCCTTGCGCAAATTAGTTTAGAAGAAGTTAAAGTAAACGGATTGCGAACCAATGCCAAGCAACCCATGCCATTTACCAATGTTGATAAAAACGAATTGGCGGAGCGTAATTTAGGGCAAGACATTCCCATTCTACTCAATTTCTTACCCAGTGTTGTAACTACCAGTGACGCTGGTGCTGGAGTAGGGTACACCGGAATTCGCGTACGCGGAAGTGATGCCACACGGGTAAATGTTACCATTAATGGGATTCCCTACAACGACGCAGAGTCTCAAGGTACATTTTGGGTGAACCTCCCCGACTTTGCCAGTTCGGTGGAAAGCATACAATTGCAACGCGGGGTAGGAACCTCCACCAACGGCCCAGGGGCTTTTGGTGCGAGCTTAAACCTCCTTACCGATGCGCTTCGCAGCGAAGGCTATGCCAACTGGGCAGTTAGTGGGGGAAGTTTCAACACCTTGAGAAACACCCTAAAATTTTCAACCGGACTATTAAATGATCACTTTGAACTTTCCGGTCGCTTGTCCAAAATAACCTCCGATGGCTATGTGGACCGTGCAGCGTCTAACCTTAAATCTTATTTTCTTCAAGGGGCTTTTAAGGACAATAACACCCTGATTAAAGCCCTTGCTTTTGGGGGACACGAAATCACCTATCAGTCCTGGTATGGAATAGACAAAGCCACTTTAGCTGAAAACCGTACCTATAACCCCGCAGGGAGTATTTATGATGACTCGGGGAGCCTTATGGGATACTACGATCGGCAAGAAGACAATTATCGCCAGGATCACTATCAATTCCACTGGACACAGCAGCTAGAGGCCAATTGGAACCTTTCTTTGGGGCTAAATTACACCTATGGCCGGGGTTATTATGAAGAATACAACGACCTGTGGGACGATCAAAACCTCTCTTTCTCTGGAGCAACACAGTTTTCTTATTTGCAGCTGCCTAATTACACCCTTGGGAGCACTACCATTAGTAGTTCAGAAAACGTAACACGCAAATGGTTGGACAACGACTACTATGTGGGGACGCTTAGCGTGAATCATAACAGCAGCAAATCAACACTGAACTTTGGACTGTTGGCCAGTCGGTATATTGGGGATCATTTTGGAACCCTAATTTGGGGAGAGCAATTAAGGAATGTGAGTCCTCGGCACCGTTTTTATAAGAACGTAGGAAGAAAGAACGAAGCCAGCGCCTTTGCAAAAGGAACCTATGATTTCAATACCCAATGGTCGGGCTATTTGGACCTTCAATGGCGAAGCCTTAGTTATACCGTGGAGGGAGAAGTAAAAGGCCCAGCTGCTTTTAACGTAGATGAGCGTTACAGCTTTTTTAATCCCAAAGCAGGGGTGGTATTTACGCCCAATGCCCATCAGCAGCTGTATTTTTCTTTTGCCCGTGCCCATAGGGAGCCCAACCGCACCGATTTCGAAAATGGTGCTCCCAAACCTGAACAACTCAATGACTTTGAGCTGGGCTGGCGTTGGAATTCCAGCGACCTACAATTTCAGGCAAATGCCTATTATATGACCTACAAGGACCAATTGGTATTAACAGGGGCCTTGGATGAAGTGGGAAGTCCCATACGAGAAAATGTGGGAAAAAGCCGACGTTATGGGATTGAGCTAGAAGCCAAACTTCCTTTTGCTTCACAGTTTCTGTGGATGCCAAACCTTACCTGGAGCAGAAATGAAAATCAAGACTTTTTCTTTCAGCGTGATGGGAACCTCCAAAATTTAGGCAATACCAAGTTGTCCTATTCTCCAGAAGTTATTGCTACCAATGCTGTGGTATATACACCCAGCACTAAAGTTCAACTGGCACTATTAACTAAGCATGTGGGCGAGCAGTATATGGGTAATATTGATGCCGAGAAATCGCTATTAGCAGCCTACACTGTTACGGATTTAAACGTTAGGTATGTTCACAATCCAGAAGGGCAATTTTTTAAACAATTGGAGTGGTCTTTATTGCTAAATAATCTTTTTAATGCTTCCTATGTTTCCAACGGCTATTTCTATACCTATGATGATACTTGGTCAGCCCCTGGAACTACCACCACCATTGAAGGTGCAGGCTATTACCCACAGGCTGGAAGAAACTTATTGTTGGGGCTGTCTATCCAGTTCTAGGAGTTGAATTTTTTTTGGTCGAGGAACAAAACGGTAAGAAAAGTTGAGCCGCAGTTGGGGGCTGTTTAATTCTTGTAGCCCCTGTTTGCTGAGGTATTGACTTACAAAAAGGGTGAGGCGGAGTTTGCGATTTACTTCCAGTCCAGTCTGCAGCCCCCAAGCCCATAAAGCAGTAGCCATGTGACCGTTATAAAAGCGGTTGCTATCTGCTGCACGCATCCATTGCTGGTGAAGGCTGGGTTGTGCCCAAAAAAAGCCGCTGTTGGACTTGTCCTGACTTTCCCAGGATTTGAATTGTTGATGGAAGCCAATACCCGCAGTATAGGCACTGTAATAAGAACTTTCATTGCGCGGCATAATGATGCCAGAATTCAGTAAACGCCCACCCCCAAATGCTATAAATCGCAAGGGATTTATGGGGCGAGCAATGGGGAAATCCAGTTGTAATTGTCCGTTTACAGTACCCCCATAAGGATAGTGGAGGTGGCTGGCCCGTGTGGCTAAGTCAAGCAAGTCGCCCCCAAAAAGGGTGTAATTACTAAACATAGAAAGCCCCATATGCACCTGTCCGTTAAAATAGGAATCAATACTTAAGGCTTCTGTACTTACTTCAACCACTCCATGTGAATTTACTCCTGCTCCAAGGGATTTAATCACTTTAATTCGCAGTTTTTTTTCGTTGTTGTTACTCCCGTCATAATCAATATCTAGGGATTGCGCTTGTAACAGTGCTGTGCAACAGCAAGCGAAAAACACGACGAGCAGGAATTTAGTTCGAAATACGAAGGGTGTTGCCATAGTGTTCAATACGATAATTTAATAGGGGATAGGGCGTAGACAGCCCAGTATCATTATTTATTAATTGTCCTGTTGCTAAACTGTAGCGATAGTCTTCACAACTGCATTGGCCAATGACCCCTTTTAATTCTAAGCGGGAGCAGCTTTTGGGGATATGGTTGGGGCAACTGGCTTCCCACGCCAAATACTGACTGCCATTAACATTAAAAACAATGACACCCTTAAGCCCTCCCTGAGGGAGGCGCAACGCACCACCAGCAAATCGCAGCCCATCGTACTGGGGAAGGTTGGTGTTAATTTCAATTTGAAAATTGACAGTACTCAAATAGGGGTTACGCTGAATGCGTTCTTTCCCACAGTTTGTTGCACAAAGCAAGAACAGTAAGAGGCTGCTTTTCAAGCAGATTTTTTTACAGTCTACCCACATTTCAGTATATTTGTTAGGAATCCCATCTTAAACGGGATTTTTCTTTTTATCCCAATGCTAATTTAGTTTCAATTTAAGTAAAAGAAGACAAATGCATTGTGATAGTACTAAACCGTGTAGTAATTGCACAAGATAAGTATGAAAACGGTAAATAAGACAGGGCGAAACCAACAGTACTCCATCGAAACGCTTGTTTCGGCACTTGGAGGCACACGGGTTGCTTTGTCCTTTAAAAGTGCAGCGCTTCTGCCAGCACGCTAGTAGTAAACTCCCGTTAACCAACTACACGAAAATGATAACAAATACAATAGCACTCAAATAAAAACCTTACAACCATGGCAAAAGTCTCCTATTATACCGAAGAAGGATTAAAAAAATTACGCGATGAGCTCAACCAGCTTAAGGATGTAGAGCGTCCACGTGCCTCACAGGCCATTGCCGAAGCTCGTGACAAAGGCGATCTCAGTGAAAATGCCGAATACGATGCTGCTAAGGAAGCCCAGGGCCTCTTAGAACTCCGTATTTCAAAGCTTGAAGCTACCATTGCCAACGCCCGAATTATCGACGAATCACAATTGGATACATCAAAAGTGCTCATTCATTCCACCGTTGAGGTAAAAAACAAAGCCAATGGTGCCGTGATGAAGTACAAGCTTGTGGCCCAAAGTGAGGCCAATTTACAGCAGGGAAAAATTTCTGTAGATTCTCCTATTGGGAAAGGTTTGTTGGGAAAATCTGAAGGCGATGTGGCACCCATTCAAGTGCCTAATGGACAAATAGAACTGGAAATTCTTAAAATTACCCGCGACTAGTGGCTTCTATTTTCACAAAAATTATCCAGGGGGAAATCCCCTGCTATAAAATAGCGGAAGACAAAGCACATATTGCCTTTTTAGACATTCAGCCCAACGCGCCTGGCCACACCCTTTGTGTGCCCAAACAGGAAATTGACAAGTTGTTGGATATGGATGCCGCAGCTTATGCCGCCCTAATGGCTTTTAGTAGAGAAGTAGCCTTAGGGCTACGGCAGGCCGTAGATTGCCAACGGGTGGGTATGTCCATAATTGGGCTTGAAGTACCTCATGTTCATGTGCATTTAATTCCCCTGCGCAGCATGCAAGACGCCACCTTCCAACACAAGGAAGCATTGGACAAGGAAGAAATGCAGGCCTTAGCCCGTCGTATTGCAGCGGCTATTCCTTCGCTTTAAATAAGATAATTTCAAATTGTGTGCCCTTGCCCAATTGGGTGTGCTTGATACTAATTTTTCCTTTGTGATAATCTACAACAATGCGTTTGGCAAGTGATAGCCCTAAACCCCAACCGTGGGCCTTGGTGCTAAAGCCGGGGGAAAATATTTTTTTTCGGTCTTCTTTCTTTATGCCACTACCTGTATCAGAAATTTGAATGATGATGCGGTCTTTTTGTTCTTCTAGCGTGAGGCCTAAGGTGCCTTTGCCTTTCATGGCGTCTATACCGTTTTTAATGATATTTTCTAGGGTCCAGCTCATCAATAAGGCGTTACAAGGAATAACAATGGCCTTTTGGGGAAGCTGTATGTCAAACACAAGCCACTTCGAATTTCTGGCGGCCAAATAGTTGGAGGTTTGTGCTACGATGCCTACAATGTCTTCCTGTTCAAGCGTAGGCAAGGAGCCAATTTTTGAAAACCGATCGGTAATCAACCGCAAGCGGTTGACGTCTTTTTCAATTTCTTGTAGGCTGTGCTGTTGCCCCTCTTTTTCTTTCATTAGCGCAATCCACCCAATGAGGGAGGATAAGGGGGTGCCAATTTGATGCGCGGTTTCTTTGGCCATACCTGCCCACAGCCTGTTTTGTGAAGCAATTTGATTGGTCTTAAATACAAAGTACACCACCGTACCAAACAGGAAGATAATTAAAAGCAGGGCCAGGGGGTAGTACTGTAATTTTTTAAGGGTGGCCGAATCGCCATAGTAGAGGCGTTGGTCTACCAAGGGTTTTAGTGCGCCCGAAGGTTGATACCGAATCCGGATGGGGGCGTTTTCTTTTTTAATTTTGGTAAGGTAGCGATACAGTCGCGTGCTGTCCTCAGTTGCGTATGAAGAAGGGATGTTTTTAAAGTCAATGATTTCTCCTTTAACATCTACTTGAATCATAGGATTTTCCCCAGTTTCAAGTAGAATTTCGAGGGCCAAATTTGAGGGTTCGTTGTTTTGAATGGATTCCTGTAAGGCCATGGCCCACAGCTCCATTTTAGTACGTTCCTCTAGCTTTAAACGCTGAAAAAGAAGGTTGGTGTTCCATAAAATGAGCGCAACAATTCCAAAGGCCCCAAAAGGCCAAATTACGTGTAACTTGTTGTTTAAAAATGAAATCACAATTTGCGTTCCTATACTCACGAAGATACAAAAAGCAAAAAGCATGATTATGACTGCTCAAGGGAGTAAACTTTTGTTATTTTTGGAAAAAACCAGAGATGGAGTTACAAGGTAAAATAAAGTGGATTGACGAAGTACGTACGTACGGTTCAAATGGGTTTCGTAAACGCGAGGTGGTGGTGACCACTGAGGAACAATACCCACAGCATATTTTAGTTGAATTTGTGCAAGATAAATGTGATTTACTCAATGCCTTTCAGGTTGGCCAAGGAGTTAAAATAGGTATCAATTTGCGTGGACGCGAATGGGTGAACCCCGAGGGGCAAACCAAATACTTCAATTCAATTCAGGGGTGGCGCATTGAAGCCTTGCAGGAAAATGCAGCACCCGAAATGCCGCCAATGCCGCCTCCAACAGCTTTTGAGCCCAATACAGAAGCGCCTAACGAGGTGGAAGATGACCTTCCCTTTTAAGGATATTTTTGATCCCCTAGCGCACGAATTTCTGCATAGCGAAAACAACTGGTTTCATGGTCATTTACAACGCCTGTAGCCTGTAGGTGTGCATATACCACTGTGGGGCCTACAAAGCGAAACCCACGCTGTTTTAAATCTTTACTAATTGTTATGGCCAGTGGAGTGGTGGCAGGAATTTCCTCTTGTGAGGCAAAAGCATTTTGAACAGGACGATTTTGGGTAAACTGCCAAATGTAAGCGGCAAAGGAGCCTTCTGCTTCTTGTACCTTCATAAAAGCCTGCGCATTGGTGATTGCAGCAGCAATTTTTAAACGGTTGCGCACTATGCCCTTGTCTTGTAATAATGCCGCTACTTTTTCTGGCCCATAGCTTGCAATTTTGGTATAGTCAAACTGATCAAACGCAGCTCTAAAATGCTCTCGCTTCCGTAAAATTGTGATCCAGCTGAGTCCGGCTTGAAAGGTTTCTAGGGTAAGAAACTCAAAAAGTCGTTGTTCCTCACTAAGGGGAACACCCCACTCTTGGTCATGATACGCTTCATAGAGGGGGTCGCCGATACACCATTGGCATTTGTTAGGGCTATTCATAGCTATAAGGTACAAAAAAACGCTCCGAAAGGAGCGTTTTTAATTCTATGCGTGTTGCTTTAGTTATCCTAAGGCTACACGAGCAAAGTCCGTAATATTAAGGGCTTTGTCTTCAGAAGCTACATATTGCGACACGCTCATTTTGCTGTCTTTAATGTAGGCTTGGTGAATAAGTGTATTGTCCTTAAAGAAACGCTTTAGCTTTCCTTTCGCAATATTGTCAAGCATTTCTTCAGGCTTGCCTTCTTGTCGTAACTGATCTTTTGCAATTTCAATTTCCTTTTCTATTACAGCTGCATCTACACCATCTTCGTTAAGAGCGATAGGATTCATTGCAGCGGCTTGCATGGCTACATTTTTAGCTACTTCAGCAGATTGCGCTACATTGGCAGAGAGTCCTACTAGCGTTGCAATTTTATTTCCAGCATGAATGTAAGAACCTACAAAAGGAGCCTCGAGGCGTTTAAACCCTCCGATTTCAATTTTCTCACCAATAACACCGGTTTGTTCTGTAAGTTTTTCAGCTACTGTCATGCCTTCAAATTCAGCCGCCAAGAATTCATCCTGGGTTTTGTAATTTAAAGCTAAGTCAGTAAGCGCATTTGCAAGGGCTAAGTAATCGTCATTTTTAGCTACAAAGTCGGTTTCGCAGTTTAATGATACCACAACACCGGCAGTGTTATCGGCATTTACTTTGGCCAGTACCGCGCCTTCTGAAGAAGCACGATCTGCACGATTAGCAGCTACTTTTTGTCCTTTCTTGCGAAGGATTTCAACGGCTTTGTCAAAATCGCCTTCGGCTTCTACAAGGGCTTTTTTACAATCCATCATTCCAGCTCCTGTGGACTGACGGAGTTTATTTACTTCTGATGCAGTAATTTTCACGGGTATAGATTTAATAAATTAGTCCTTTTTGGGTGCTTCTTGGGCACTGTTATCCTCTTTAGCTGCTGCTTTAGGGGCTTCTTCAGCAGCTGTTGCTGCTTCCTCAGTTGGTGCAGCTTCCTCTGCAGGAGCAGCGGCTTCTGCAGCTTCGGTTTCACCTTTGGCTTGATCGTCTTTTTCTTTCTTGCGCTCTTTGAGTCCTTCGCCTACAGCAGTACTTACTACTGAAAGGATTTTTTCGATGGATTTTGAGGCATCATCGTTGGCAGGAATCACAAAATCCACATCTCTAGGATCGCAGTTGGTGTCCACCATTGCAAAAATTGGAATTTTAAGCTTTTGCGCTTCTTTAATAGCAATGTGCTCACGCTTGATGTCCACCACAAATAGGGCGCCAGGAAGACGCGTCATATCAGTAATAGAGCCTAAGTTCTTTTCTAATTTTGCGCGCAAACGATCTACTTGTAGTTTTTCTTTTTTTGAAAGGGTTTCAAAAGTACCATCCTTTTTCATACGATCGATTGCACTCATTTTTTTCACCGCCTTGCGGATTGTGATAAAGTTGGTAAGCATCCCTCCGGGCCAACGCTCGGTGATGTAGGGCATGTTTACGTTTTGTGCAGCTGAAGCAACAATGTCTTTGGCTTGTTTTTTTGTGGCTACAAAAAGGATTTTTCTACCGGAGGAAGCAATTTTTTGGATTGCAGCGGTAGCTTCTTCTAGTTTTGCAGCGGTTTTGTAAAGGTTGATAATGTGAATCCCGTTACGCTCCATATAGATGTAGGGCGCCATGTTAGGGTTCCATTTACGGGTAAGGTGTCCAAAGTGGACGCCTGCATTGAGCAGGTCTTTTACATCTGTTTGTGCCATAGTTTTTAGTTTACGTTCCCTGTGTAGTAGCAATAAGTTTTCACTTATTTAGATGCTAAACTAATTCCCGCCGTAGCGGTCAAGCAACTTGGTTATTAATTAATAAAATAATGAACGAGGTATTGCTTAATGGTGCAATATTAACGCTTAGAGAATTGGAATTTCTTTCTTGCTTTTTTCTGTCCAAATTTCTTGCGCTCAACCATACGAGGGTCACGTGTAAGCAAGCCTTCTGGCTTTAAGGTTGCACGGTTTTCCTCGTTTACTTTGCAGAGCGCACGTGATATTGCTAAACGCACAGCTTCCGCTTGTCCTGTTATACCACCACCTTTAACCGTAATTTTCAAATCGAAGTTTGCTTCGGTTCCTGTAAGGTTTAAAGGTTGTTGGATTTTGTACTGCAAAGGCGCAGTAGTAAAGTATTCGTTTAAAGGTCTTTTGTTAATGGTGATGTTTCCTTTTCCATCTGCCATAAATAAACGTGCTACAGCACTTTTTCTTCGACCAATTGTGTGAACGACTTCCATTTATATACGATCGTTAATGTTAATAGCTTGTGGTTGTTGACCTTCTTGGTTGTGATTGGCATCAGCATACACACGTAGATTGCGGAACAGGTCAGCACCTAATTTATTTTTTGGGAGCATTCCTTTAACGGCTTTTTCAACCAAGCGCGTAGCGTCTTTAGCATGCACTTGCGTAGCAGTAAGTACGCGTTGTCCACCAGGGTAGCCCGTGTGACGGATGTACTCTTTTTGTTCCCATTTATTTCCTGAAAGTTGAATTTTACTGGCATTAATCACCACCACATTATCTCCACAGTCAACGTGAGGAGTAAAATTGGGCTTGTGTTTTCCGCGTAATAAGGTTGCAATTGAAGTGGCTGCACGCCCTAATGGTAAATCTGCAACATCCACAAGAAGCCATTGTTTGTCAACGGTTTGTGCATTTGCTGATTTGGTTTTATAACTTAATGTATCCACAATACTTAATTTAATTACCTATAAAATATTTACTTACAGGGCTGCAAATGTACAATTATATCTTTTTATGAAAAAAAAATCGGCCGGAATTTTCATGTAGTTTTGGCGAATCTGTGGACTGCAGTATTTCTTTGTGGCCTAAAGTTGTATTGTGGCTACTAATGGGCCTCCAACCAATTGGCACCAACTCCAATATCTACCACCAAGGGCACCTTTAGGGTATAGGCGTTTTCCATTTCGGTTTGCACCATGGTTTTTAAGGCTTCTAATTCACCTTTGGGAACTTCAAAAACCAATTCATCATGGACTTGTAATAGCATTTTACTCTTCCAGTTTCCTTCCTTCAACTGGTTGTGAATATTGATCATAGCGATCTTTATAATGTCGGCAGCACTTCCCTGTATGGGAGCGTTTACAGCATTGCGTTCTGCGGCTCCGCGGACAATTGCATTTTGAGAATTGATGTCCTTCAAATAGCGGCGGCGCCCTAAAACCGTTTCTACATAGCCGTGATCACGCGCAAAATCCACCTGATTGCTCATGTAGTTGCGCAGTTGGGGGTAGTTTTTATAATAGGTATCAATGAGTGTTTTGGCCTCAGCACGACTTAAGTCGGTTTGTTGGCTTAGGCCAAAGGCCGAAACGCCATAGATGATTCCAAAATTGACGGTTTTTGCATTGCTGCGTTGGGTGCGTGTTACGGCCTCGGGGGCTACGTTAAATACTCGTGCTGCAGTAGCTGTGTGAATGTCTTGCCCTTGTTGAAAGGCTGCAAGCATGGCGGGATCTTCACTTAGGGCAGCAATTATACGCAATTCAATTTGTGAGTAATCTGCAGCCATAAGCACATGGTCATTATCACACGGAATGAAAGCCTTGCGAACTTCTTGCCCTCTTGGAGTTCTGATGGGAATATTTTGCAGGTTGGGGTTATTGCTACTCAAACGCCCAGTAGCGGCCACCGCTTGATTGTACACGGTGTGAACCCTGTGCGTATTAGGATTAATCTCTTCGGGTAAGGCTTTTACATAGGTGCTCTGTAATTTTTGCAGGGAACGCCATTGTAAAATGTCGGCAACTATGGGATGCTCCTTGGCCAGTAGGGTGAGCACATCCTCCGCGGTAGAGTATTGCCCTGTTTTAGTTTTTTTAGGCTTGTCCACCAATTTGAGTTTATCAAAAAGTATGGGCCCTAGTTGTTTTGGAGAAGCTAAATTAAAGGTTTCCCCTGCTTGCTGGTAAATGTTTGCTTCTAAAGCATCAATGTCTTTTTGCAGTTCTTTTTCCATGTTTTTAAGAAAAGGAACGTCAAGCGCAATACCGTTGGCTTCCATTTGGGCAAGGACTTCTACCAGAGGAAGTTCAACCTTTTCAAAAAGTGTGGTGCCTTCAGCGCTCTTCAATTCTTCTTGAAACAACGCTTTTAATTGCCAGGTGATGTCGGCATCTTCCACTGCGTATTGGGTTTGTTGGTCCACTGGGACATCGCGCATACTCCCTTGTTTGGGGCCTTTTTTTCCAATGAGATCGGTGATGGACTGGGGTTGGTAGTTTAAGTAGGTTTCGGCCAACACATCCATGTTATGGCGCATATCGGGATTGATCAGATAGTGGGCAATCATGGTATCGTAAATAGGTGCCGCAACACAAACATTGTACTTCAACAGCACTTTACTGTCGTATTTCAAATTGTGTCCAATTTTTTCGATATCAGGATGCTCAAAAAACGGTCGGAATTGAAGGAGTATTTCTTGGGTGGCTGCCTGATCTTCAGGAACGGTCAGGTAATAGCCTTTGCCTTTTTCCCAACTAAAGGCAATGCCCACCAATTCGGCTTGTAGGGCATCTAGCCCGGTGGTTTCGGTGTCAAAACAAACACTTTTTTGCGCGAGCAATTTTTCTAGGAGTAATTCCCTGCCAAGGGGGGTATCTACGGTTTGGTACCAATGTGCGGTGGCCTCCATAGATTGCTTATCACCCGCTGTGGAACGCCCTCCTCCAGGGGGATTAAACAGGTCGAACTGCCCTCCGGACGGACTCGCTTTTGGGGCTTCTTGCTTCGTTGGTGGGGGCGATGCAGTTTGGGATGTTTCAGGAGAAAAAAGGTTGTCAAAATTGGTTTTTATTCTTCGAAACTCCAATTCATCAAAAAGCTGATGGGCAGCTTCATTATCGGGAGGATCTAAGGTAAAATCCTTGGCGTTAAACGTTACGGGAACGTCCAAAAGGATGGTGGCCAAATCTTTAGACAACAGGCCTAGGGCCTTATTGTCTTCTATTTTTTCCTTCATTTTTCCTTTTAGCTCGTGGGTATTTTCCAACAGGCCTTCCATACTGCCATAGGCCTTAATAAACTTTTTAGCGGTTTTATCGCCCACCCCGGGAAGCCCAGGAATATTGTCTACTGCATCCCCCATCATGCCCAAATAATCGATGACCTGAAGCGGGTGTTCTACTTCAAATTTTTCTTGTACTTCGGGGATTCCCCAAATTTCAATGCCGTTACCCATACGTGCCGGGCGATACATAAAAATATTTTCAGATACCAGCTGTGCAAAGTCCTTATCTGGGGTAACCATATAGGTTTGAAAGCCTTCTTCTTCAGCTTGTTTGGCCAGGGTTCCAATAATGTCGTCGGCTTCATAGCCTTCCTTTTCAATTACTGGGATATGCATGGCTTTTAAAATTGCTTGTATGTAGGGAACGGCAATTGTAATGGCCTCTGGTGTTTCCTGTCGGTTGGCTTTGTAGGCTTCAAATTTTTCTGTTCTACTCACCGAGCCGCCTTTGTCAAAAGCCACCGCAAGGTGGTCTGGGCGTTCGCGTTTAATGACATCCAACAGGGAGTTGGTAAACCCCATGATGGCAGAAGTATCCATACCTTTGGAGTTGATTCTTGGGTTTTTAATAAAGGCGTAATAGCCTCTAAAAATAAGTGCATATGCATCAAGAAGAAACAGGCGTTTTTGTTCTGCCATGGCGGAGGTGCGTTTAGTTTATTTTTCAGTAATCATCCCCTCAATTTGCGCTCTAATACGCTGTGGGCTGATACCTGCAATGTCGTGAATTTTTTCAAGCTGTCCATGGGGAACAAAGGCATCTTCTATTCCTAAGTTGAAAATTTTCCCAGGATAATTTTTTTGTTGTGCAAAGGCCATGATGCTTTCTCCTGCTCCTCCTTTTAGGGCACCGTCTTCAACGGTGAGGACGGCTTTGTACTGCAAAAAAATTTCTTCTAGAAGTTGGGTGTCTAAGGGTTTTATAAAGCCCAAATCAGCATGCCCAACACTTCCTTCTGGAAAAGCCGCTAAGGCTTCATTTACCTGGTGGGCGGTGGTACCTACACTAATCACCATTAAATTTTTTCCTTCTTGAAGTACTTGGCCTTTCCCTAGAATCACCTTTTCGTAGGGCTTTTCCCATTTGGTTAAATGCCCATAGCCTCTGGGGTATCGAATGGCTAAAGGCCCCGAAAGTCCTAGTTGTGCCGTGTACAGTAAATTGCGTAGTGCGACCTCATCTTTAGGGGCGGCAAGGCTTAAATTAGGAATGGTTTTTAAATAGGCAATATCAAAAATACCGTGGTGGGTAGGGCCGTCATGGCCTACCAAGCCTGCGCGATCCACACACAACACCACCCCTAGGTTTTGCAAGGCAATATCGTGGATTAGTTGGTCGTATGCCCGTTGTAAAAAGGTAGAATACAACACACAGTAGGGAACGCTTCCTTGGGTGGCCATACCTGCTGCCATGGTGAGTGCATGTTGTTCGGCAATTCCTACGTCAAAACTCCGATCGGGGAATTGCTCAAAAAATGACGTGAGTCCACTACCCGAAACCATGGCGGGTGTGATGGCTACAATTTTGTTGTTTTTAGCGGCCAAGTCCGTTAGGGTTTTCCCAAAAACATCTTGGAATTTTGTTCTACCACTATGGGGCTTTTTATTGATTTTCCCTGTGAGGGGGTCAAACTTCCCTGGGGCGTGAAATCGTACTTGATCACTTTCTGCTGAGGCAAAGCCTTTTCCCTTTGTGGTGGTAATGTGGAGCAGTTGTGGGCCAGTTTGTTGGGACAAGTGGTGGAGTTGTTCCAAAAGAAGCTCTAGGTTGTGGCCGTCAATAGGACCAGTATAGGGGATGTTCAGGGTGTGAAACACATTGGTTGCCGCTGCTTCTTGATTTTTCATTGCAGCAAAATAATTTTTTAGCGCTCCCACGCTGGGGTCAATACCTATAGCGTTGTCGTTTAGTATCACTAATACATTGGCCTTGGTGGTTCCCAAATGATTGAGTGCTTCAAAGGCCATCCCACTTGCTATGGAGGCATCTCCAATAACAGCGATAAATTTGGTGTTGGTTTTGCCTTGCAATTTACTCGACAGCGCCATGCCTAAAGCAGCAGCAATTGAAGTCCCTGCATGTCCTGTACCAAAAGCGTCGTGGGGACTTTCGGAACGAAGGGGAAACCCACTAATTCCATTCAGTTGTCGGTTGGTGTCAAACTGGGTATTTCGTCCCGTTAAAATTTTATGCCCATAGGCTTGGTGTCCGACATCCCAAATAATTTTGTCTTTTGGACTGTGAAACACTTTGTGCAAGGCAACAGTGAGTTCGACTACTCCTAAGCTGGCCCCAAGATGCCCCTCATTTTTTGCTACTACTTCAATAATGCGCTGGCGTAAGGCATTGCAAATTTGCTGTAGTTCCTGCAAGGAGGCAGACTTCAGGTCTTCGGGTCCAGAGATTTTATCCAACACCATAGCACAAATATAGCGTTATGGAAATTGTAACATAGTCTTTTGTATTTTCACAGGGTGAAAAATAGTTTTGACGACCAGTATTTTATGAAGCAGGCTTTGGCAGAGGCACAACAGGCGTTTGAAAAAGACGAGGTTCCTGTTGGGGCGGTAGTAGTGGTAGAGCAACGTATTATTGCTCGGGCACACAATCTTACCGAGCAGTTGAATGATGTTACTGCACATGCTGAAATGCAAGCCATTACTGCTGCTGCCCATTTTTTAAATGGAAAATACTTAAAAGAATGCACCTTGTACGTAACGCTTGAACCCTGTGTGATGTGCATGGGGGCCTTGTACTGGAGTCAACTGAAGCGTTTGGTATTTGCCGCTGCAGATCCCAAGCGCGGATTTCAACAGTCTGGGGTGGCAGCACATCCCAAAACTACGATTGCATCGGGGGTAATGGCTTCAGAAGCAGAAGCGTTATTGCAGCAATTTTTTAAACGTAAACGCTAGCGTATTATTCCTTTTTCTTAGTGTGCTTTTTGCCTGATTTCCCCTCCATTTGGGACTTCATTTTATTGAGGTTTTCAGGAGTTAAGGTGTAGTCCTTAAGCGCTTTTCCCTTCCACCGGTGGTATAAAAACAAAGGCATATACACCACCACTCCCCCCAACACGCTAAAACCAATGATTTTTTGCCCTAGGGCATAGTCTAATGTGTTGGAAATGTAATAGCCAGAAGCAATTCCGGCACACACGAGTAGAAAAAGAAGGCGTAAAAGCAATTTCAAACCCTTAGGTTTTGGATTGAAGTTGTAATGCTAACTCGTCCAACTGTTCGGGAGCGATGGGTGCAGGAGCATCAATCATCACATCGCGTCCGTTATTGTTTTTAGGGAAGGCAATAAAATCGCGGATGATTTCTTTTCCACCTAAGAGTGCTACCAATCGGTCTAGGCCAAAGGCTATCCCACCGTGGGGTGGTGCCCCATATTGGAAGGCGTTCATCAGAAAGCCAAATTGCGCCTTGGCTTCTTCTGGGCTAAAGCCAAGTAAGTCGAACATTTTACTTTGGGTTGCCGCATCGTGAATACGAATGGAGCCCCCACCAATTTCGTTTCCATTGAGCACCAGGTCATAGGCATTGGCATGTACTTTTTCGGGAGCGCTGTCCAGCAAGGGGAGTTCTTCGGGCTTGGGAGCTGTAAAGGGGTGGTGCATGGCGTGAAAGCGTTTACTTTCTTCATCCCATTCCAACAACGGAAAATCGGTTACCCATAGTGGGGCAAACACATTGGGATCTCGCAGGCCTAAAATGTCGCCTAAATGCATTCGAAGGGCACTGAGTTGTGTGCGTGTTGCTGTTGTATCTCCTGCCATCACTAAAAGTAAATCGCCGGCTTTAGCCCCGAGGTGAGCGGCCCAGGCAGATAGATCTTCGGCACTAAAAAACTTGTCAACTGAGGATTTAAAGCTTCCGTCTGCATTGCATTTTACCCACACCAAACCTTTGGCCCCCACTTGTGGGCGCTTCACCCAATCGATAAGGCCATCGAGTTGTTTACGGCTGTAGTCGGCCAATCCAGGGGCGGCAATGCCCACCACCAATTCCACGGCATCAAACACTTGAAATCCTTTTCCTTTGGCCAAATCGTTGAGGGTTCCAAATTCCATCCCAAAGCGAATATCGGGCTTGTCGTTGCCATAGCGTTCCATGGCGGTGGCATAGGTCATTCTGGGGAAGGCTTGGGGAGCTATGCCTTTGATTTCTTTTAAAAGGTGCTGAACTAAACCTTCAAATTCTTGTAATACGTCTTCTTGCGTAACAAATGACATTTCACAATCGATTTGAGTGAATTCTGGTTGTCGGTCGGCACGCAGGTCTTCGTCGCGGAAGCATTTTACAATTTGAAAGTACTTGTCTAGTCCCCCAACCATAAGCAATTGCTTAAAGGTTTGTGGGGATTGAGGCAGGGCGTAAAACTGCCCTTCATTCATTCGTGAAGGCACAACAAAGTCACGAGCTCCTTCGGGTGTAGATTTAATTAAATAGGGGGTTTCTACATCAATAAAACCCGCTTTGGAGAGGTAGTTTCTTATGGCCATGGTGACCTTATGACGAAACATTAAGTTTTCGCGTATAGGAGCGCGACGGATATCCAAATAACGGTATTCCATTCGGAGTTCTTCACCTCCATCAGAGTCTGTTTCAATGGTAAAAGGAGGGGTTTTAGCAGCGTTGAGTAGGTGGAGTTGTTTGACAAAAATTTCTATGGCTCCTGTAGGTAAATCGGGGTTTTTAGATTCACGCTCAATAACTGTTCCGTGGATTTGAATAACAAACTCTCGTCCGATTTTTTGGGCTTGTTCAAAGACGAATTTTGGGGTTCGGGCTTCATCAAAAACCAGTTGGGTAATTCCGTAGCGGTCGCGCAGGTCTACCCAAATAATAAAACCTTTGTCACGGAGTTTGTGAACCCAGCCACTGAGAACTACTTCGGTTCCTAAGTGGGTTTCGTTAAGGGCACCACAGGTGTGCGTTCTGAGCATAATAGTCCAATTTCGGCAAAGGTAAGAAAACCCTTTTTTTGAGTGGTTTTCTACCTAGATTAATTTTTTCACTCGCAATTTAATGCGATAGACAATTAAAAAGGTGGCAGGGACAATCACCAAGGTGAGGAAGGTGGCAAAACTCAAACCAAAGATTACTGTCCAGGCCAGTGGCCCCCAAAAAATAACATTGTCGCCACCGATATAAATATTGGGATCCCATTCAGAAAACAAGGAGAAAAAGTCAATGTTTAATCCAATCGCTAAAGGAATAAGTCCTAAAATGGTTGTAATGGCGGTTAAAATTACAGGCCGCAGTCGTGCTGTACCGCCCTGAACTATTGCCTCTACCACAGCGTCTTGGGCTAACAACGCACCTTCTTCCAATTGATTGGCAATGCGTTTGCGATCGATAAGAAGCTGGGTGTAATCCAAAAGCACTACTCCGTTGTTTACCACAATTCCTGCCAAAGAAATAATTCCCATCATGGTCATTAATATTACAAAAGGCATTTGGAAGAGCATTAGCCCCAGGAATACTCCTGTAAAGCTTAGGAAGATGGATAGCAGTATGATTATGGGTTTAGAAATTGAGTTAAACTGAAAAACAAGAAGCAGTAAAATTAAGCCCAGTGCAGAGAGTAGGGCCTTGGATAAAAAGCTCATGTTTTTTTCCTGCTCTTCAATTTCCCCAGTAAACTTAAAGGAAACTCCTTCGGGGGTCGTAAAATTCGTTAAGGCCATTTTAGCATTTTCTACCACAGCATTGGCGTTGTACCCTGCGAGGACAGGAGAATACACGGTGACCACCCGATTTAGCGTACGGTGTTTAATGGCGTTGTAAGAAGCAGTATTGGACGAACGCACAAGGGTAGTTATGGGGACTTCCTTTATTTTTCCAGAGGACTGATCTCTAAACGTGATGCTTTGATTGAGCAAGGCGTTTTTGTCGTAACGGTTTTCGGCATTAAAGCGAACGTTAATTTCATAGTCTTCCCCATCGTTTTTATAGATTCCCGCTTTAGCCCCAAAAATGGAGGTGCGCAGTTGTTGTCCCACAGAGGCTGCTGATACGCCGAGCATCCCGGCCTTTTTGCGATCAATTTCTAAGCGTAATCCCGGTTTGTTTTTATTGACATCAATTTTTAGTTTTTCGATACCGTCAATATTTTCGCCGTTGAGGAAATCCTTAATGTTTGCTGCGGTAGTCACCAACTGGTCGTAGTTTTTTCCGGTTACTTCTATATTAATGGGATAGCCCACAGGAGGTCCAGCAGCATCTTTTTCAACTGATACAGCTACACCAGGAAATTTTCCGGACAGGGCTTGTTGCAGTTCTTCCCGAAGGGTTTCACTTGAAAATCCTGCACGGTATTTAAATTCCCGCATGGTTAGGGTAATTTTTGCCTTATGGGGCATTTCATTGGTTACCCCACTGTCGGTTTCTGGGTTACCCGCACCTTCTCCTACCTGTGCAACTCCCGATTCTAGCATTACATTAGCTCCATCCATAATGTATTTTGACTGCTGGATTACACGGAACATTTCCTGTTCTATTTGCTTGGTAATGGCATTGGTTTTTTCAATAGCAGTGCCTTCGGGATATTCTATGTAGGCCATAATCTGCTTGGGCTGGTTTTCAGGGAAAAATTCTACTTGGGGAGGGAAAACACCCATAAGCACAAAGGAGCTAAATAAAAGACCAAAGGTTCCAAAAAGGAAAAGATAGGGACGCTCTCCGCGCAAGGCACCTTCTAAAAAGCGCTGGTAGCGGTTTTCAAGGGCGCTTAACAAGGTGTTCTGAAAATAGGTGGCCCATTTTTTTATAAAGTATTTATAGGCCCAAAACAAGAGGGGAATAAGCAACATTAGGGTGCCTATTCCACGCAGTACGCCTGTGTTAAACACTAGGAGTAGCCCTAATGTTCCCATAAACAAGCTCATGCGAATTAAGCTTTTTCGACTTACCTCACGTTCTTCTATATTCATAAATTGCGATACCAGCATGGAGTTAAAAAACAGGGCAACAATTAAAGAAGACCCCAATACTACGGACAGGGTGATGGGGAAATAAATCATAAATTCTCCCATCAATCCGGGCCAGGCGCCAAGGGGAACAAAAGCGGCTATGGTAGTTGCTGTGGACACAATAATTGGGAAGGCAATTTCACCTATTCCTGCCTTGGCAGCAGCATAACGACTCATGCCTTGTTTTTCCATCAGGCGATAGACATTTTCTACCACCACAATCCCATTGTCAACCAACATTCCCAGACCCATAACCAGTCCAAAAAGCACCATGGTATTCATGGTATAGCCCAAGGCCGATAAAATCATAAACGACATGAACATGGACATGGGGATGGCAAAGCCCACAAAAAGCGCATTGCGGAACCCGAGGAAAAACATCAATACTGTAACTACAAGGATGACTCCAAAAATAATGTTGTTAACCAAATCACTCACCTGATTTAAGGTCATCTCCGACTGATCGTTAGAAATGGTTACGTTTAAATCTGAGGGAAAATAACGGGCTTTGGTTTCGTTGACAATTCGATTTATTTCATTGGAGGCTTCAATAAGATTTTTACCGCCGCGTTTGCTTACATCAAGTAAAACTGCTGGGGTTTGCAAGGAGCGGGCAAAGGAAGTTTTCTGCTTTTCTTTATAGCTAACGGTGGCGATATCTTTGAGAAAAATGGCGCCGTTTTCAGACTTTACCACAAAGTTTTCAAGGTCTTCGGGGCGTTCAATTTCTCCTATAATACGAATGTTACGTCGCTGTCCATCGGTTTTAATATTTCCTGCGGAAAGGGTGGTGTTTCCGCCGTTAATACTTCCTAAAACATCATTAAAACTCACGCGGGAAGCGGACATTTTATAGATGTCCACAGCAACCTCTACCTCAAAATCTTGGATTCCACGGATATTGACTTCTTTAATTTGCGGCAAACGTTCAATTTCATCTTGAATAAACTCGGCATAGGCTTTCATTTGGCCAGTGGGGTAGTTTCCCGTTAGTGCAATGTTGAGAATTGGCATCAATTCTGAAAAGTCCATCTCAAAAACATTGGGCTCTACTTTTGCATTGTTAAAGGTAGGCCAGTCGGCACCAGCGGTCACGCCATCCACCAATTCTTGTGTTTTTTGCTTGGCCAATTCGATGGTAATGGACTCATCAAACTCTACAGTGATTACAGAAAAATCTTCGGAGGAAGTGGAGGTGATGTCCACCAGGTTAGGCACTCCTTTTACGGCTTCTTCAAGGGGGTCAGTAATCAGGCGTTCAATGTCTTCGGCTGTGTTTCCTGGATATACGGTACTAATAAACACCTTGGTGTCATTAATTTCGGGGAAACTTTCCCGGGGCATGGTGACATAGGAGCTAATTCCTAAAATCAGGAACAGTGTCATGATTACATAGACCACAGTTTTGTGGTCTATCGCCCAGCTTGATAGGGAAAATTCTTTGGTGA
This sequence comes from Flavobacteriales bacterium, assembly GCA_011526365.1. Taxonomy (GTDB): domain Bacteria; phylum Bacteroidota; class Bacteroidia; order Flavobacteriales; family Flavobacteriaceae; genus RFYP01. Next base: position 162,815 of record WTIO01000044.1, on the reverse strand, counting down.
GTTTATTTTTTTTGCTCATAAGGCGGAGAAACAATTAGTTTAGGTTACGCACGCGTTGTTGGTCCTCAATGCTATTTGCTCCTTCGTCTACGATACGATCGCCCATGGCAATTCCAGCAACAACCTCTACTTTATTTTCTGAGGCCATCCCCAACTTAACAAATTGTTGTTGGGTAATGTAGACGCCTTCAGCTTCGGTAGATTTTAAGGTAAAAATGTAGGTTTTTCCTTCGGTGTTTTCACGAACAATGCGTTGTGGAATCATAATGGCCTGAGGGTTGGAGTAGTCATTGATTTTCATCTTTCCCATAAGGTTGGGTTTAATCTGCCCGTTAGTGTTTTCTAGCGGTGCCTCTATCCTAAAAGTTCTGTTGTTGGGATTGATGAAGTTGCCAAGGGTTTGAACTTGCGTTTGTTGTTGGCTATTGAGCATGGGCATTTCTACAATGACCGGTGTTCCTTTACGCACAGCACTCAAATGCCGCTCGGGGAGCTGTGCTTCGGCATACATCTGCTTTAAATTTACGATACGCAAAATTGGAGTAGCTCCTGGAAGTAGGTTGGCGCCCTCATTGGCCAATAACTCGTCAACCGTTCCGCTAAAGGGAGCATATACTTTGGTTTTAGCCAGTTGCTCCTTCATTTGTGCCACTTGTTGTTCTTGACTTTCATATCGGGTTTTAGCCTCCAGGTACTGGATTTCTGTACCAATCTTTTGGTCCCACAGGCGTTGGGAGCGTTCAAAAGTAGTTTTTGCAAGTTCTAGTTGCAGTTTGAGTTGTTCTAGTTGCTGCTTTAAGCCACCGTCATCGATGGATGCCAGGAGGGTGCCTTTTTTTACTTGCTGGCCTTCTTTTATATAAAAACGCAACAATCGCCCGGCAAATTCGGGAAATATTGCCACATTTTTACGGGTTTTCATATCGGCTTGAACTGTGATAAAATGATCAAAGTTTTCCGTTTCGGCAACAAAAGAAGTAATTAAACTCAAGCCTTTGTTTTCGTCTAATTGTGCAATGGCCTTGTCAATGGCAGTTAAACGCGATTTGGTGGCATTAAGTTGTGTAGTTTCTTGTTGCTTCAGGGCCCGAAGTTGTTTTAAATCCCCAGCTTTCACAAGAGTGTTCAGGTCTGTGCTTTTTTCACCACAAGCGGCAAAAAGCAGAAATAGAAAGAAATAATGTGTTATTCTCATTGGGTCCTAGTTTGGTGAGTTGATAATTGTTTCAAGATTGACTTTGTTCACGATGACGTCTTTAAGGGCGTTTAAGTACTGGTTTTGGGCGCTATACAACTGGGTTTGTGCTTGGCGTAACTCAAAACTTGAGGCCATGCCTTCGAGGAATTTCACTTTGTTTTTTGCTTCTATACGTGTGGCCAAGCCCAAATTTGACTTAGAAGTATTGTAGTTTTTTATGCTCAATTCAAAATCGTTTAGTGCTTGTTGAAATTCCAGAGCTACTTGCTGTTCGGTGAGCTCGAGGTTGTTATTGGCTTGGGCAAGGGCAATTTTTGCTTTTTGAGTACTGGCTGCTCGGCCTAGAGAACTGAAAATAGGGATGTTTAAATTGACCCCAAATAAGGAGGAGGCAAACCACTTTTGATTGGGTTCCAAAAAGGTAAAGGTATCGCTGTTTCCTGTGTAGTTTCCGTTGAGGAAGGCCCTAAGGGTAGGAAGTGCTTTGGCACGTTCCAAACGCAGTAGCAGCGCTTCGGAGGCTTTGTTGTTGGCCGCAATTTTTAAATCCACATTATTCGATAGGTCTGGATTGTTTTCTGGAAGCAGTTCCATTTTGGTCATGGCCAAAAGCTCTAGTTTATCCGTAATAAGTAGTGCTTCTTCTTCGGGATACCCCAATGCGAGTTTTAAAAAACTGCGGGTAATTTTTTGGAGGTTTTCTGCATAGTCTAACTGAGAGTTAATTTGAGACAAGGTCAGTTGCAGTTGTTCTACACTTTCTTGCTCTGCAAACCCGTTTTCAAAAAGGGCTTGCGTTTCAGTTACATTTTCCTCCAAATTAGCAGCATTTTTTTTCAGTAGTGCAACGTTTTCATCTGCCAAAAGCACCATGCAGTAGCTGTTTACAATGGCTTTAATTATTTCAATTTTTGTTTTTTCAAAAAGGTTTTCCGAAATGTTGAGGTATACATTGATGGCCTGAATACCTACAACATAGGTGCCGTCAAAAATGAGCTGTTCTACTTTTCCGCCGGCCACTAAGTTTTGGTTGGTGCCAAAACGAAGTTCTGCAAATTCTCCTTTTTGCCCTCCAAAGAATTCAGCAGGAACAAGAGAAACAGGCAATTCTAGAAAGTTTTGATAATTAGCACTGGCACTAATTTGAGGGAGTCCACGCGCAATGGTAACCCACTTTTCTTTATAGGCTTTTTGGATTTCTAAGCTCGCATTCTTAAGGTTGATATTATTCGCAAGACCATAGTCAATGGCAGCTTCAAGGGAGAGCCCTGTGCTGTTTTGCGAAAACCCTAAAAAGGAAATCCAAAGTGTAAAAAATAAAGGGAATGCTTTCATGGTTTTGATGCTGCGTTGTAAGAATTAAAAAGTTCGAGGCCCTTAGGGGTAGCGATGGCTCTAAGGTGGTAGCTAAAGTACTGCATGAGTAGGTCTTCAAATTTGTAGTGTTGGGGTGGAAAGAGTTTAGGATCTCTAATACCACGAATACCGTTAAAATACAACAAGGAAATGAATTCACAATCGATATCGGCACGGAAAAGGCCCATTTTTACCCCTTTTTCAAGACTTTTGGTCATCAGCTTCCCAAATTTTTTGAGCTCTTTAGATTTGATTGAAGTCCAAATTTCAGGATAGTATTTTTGCAATTGATACTGTGGCGAGTTTTGTACGTCGTTGTAGTACTTGGTGACCTCTTTTTTGATGTCAAATAAACTCTTTACAGGGTCAATTTCTTCGCGATGTATTTTTTGGATTGTAGAAGAAACATTTTCAAAGATGGTGTTAGCTGCCTCAGCTACGAGTTCTTGCTTGGTAGAAAAATTATCATAGATCGTTTTTTTGGAAATCCCCAATTTTTGGGCCAGGTCGTCCATGGTGACGTTTTTAAAGCCATAGACTAAAAAATCGGCAATAGCACAATCTAAAATTTTCTTTTTCATAGCAATTTCGCTGCAAAAGTAATTCTTGGAAACGAAAAAACCAAAAAAGTTTCCAAAGTTTTAAGGGGAGTGGATGTAAATCTTTATTTTTGGAAAAATATTCTATGGAACTCTTCGAGCGGTATCGCACACCTTTTTTAGACTATTTAGAAGAACAGGCCCCCCATACCCCCCCAAAAGCTTTGTATGCACCAACCAATTACATTATGCAGTTGGGCGGAAAGCGTTTGCGTCCGTTAATTACTCTTATGGCTGCCGAAGCATTTTCGGGTTCCATTACCGATGCCTTGCCTGCAGCACTTGCAGTGGAGGTGTTCCATAATTTTAGTTTAGTCCACGATGATATTATGGATGCAGCACCGCTGCGAAGAGGACAGCCTACCGTACATCAAAAATGGGATGTAAACACAGGAATACTCTCTGGCGATGTCATGCTTGTTTTGGCGTACCGCCAATTGGAGCGGTATCCAGCTCCAGTTTTTAAACAGTTGGTGGTGGAGTTTAGTACCATGGCGCAACAGGTGTGTGAGGGCCAACAGTGGGACATGCAATTTCCCAACCAAGAGCAAGTGCGTTTGGAGGAATACCTTCAAATGATAACGTACAAAACAGCGGTATTGGTGGGTTGCGCCCTAAAAATGGGGGCGCTTGTTGGCGGAGCTTCTGAAGCAGCAGCAGCCCAATGCTATGCCTTTGGTAAAAATTTGGGAATTGCTTTTCAACTCCAAGACGATTATTTGGATGCCTTTGGAGATCCTGAACGTTTTGGGAAACAAGTAGGGGGAGATATTTTGGAGAACAAAAAAACCTATTTATACCTTCATGCCTGTACCCATGCTTCTGAAACCCATCAAAAAGAATTGGCGTCCTGGTTTTCTACCACCACAAGCAGTCCCGAAAAAATAAGTAGCGTGTGTGCTATTTTTGAAGCCTCAGGCGCCACAACTGCAATTAAAGCGGAAATCGATAGGTACACTGCAATGGCCACTTCGGCTTTAGACGCGCTTTCATTAGAAGAGGAGCGTAAAACCCCACTAAAACAAATGGCAGCGTTTTTACTGCAACGGGATCACTAAAACAAGCGTTTTAAGAGTGCTGCTACAAAAATGCGCTTTGGAAATGACCGCATGATTTTAAGTTCATCCCAAAGGGAGGATTGCTCGTCCAAGAACCGGAATATGGTTTCGGGCGTATTGTTTTGAAAAAGCGTGCGAAACAGTTGTGCCCCCGCCCCGTTGTGTTGCGATAAAACATCTAAAAACAGCAAATCGTAAAAATTGTATTTATCCCGTACCTTAAATTCATTTAAGGGACGTTGTTGTTTTAAAAAAGCAACAAGGGCTTGTGTTTTTGTAATGGTTTTTTGAAAGGTGTAGCCCGTACTGGCCTTCGTCCAGCCTCCAGCAGTACCAATATGAAGCAAGTGGGTGCTGTTGTGTTGATCGAAATTGTAGGCGGTCATTGGGATACATCCAAACTCAGATTCCTCAATGGTATACTGCCTTATTTCTTTTTGATTTAAATATTCCTTTAGGGCTTTTTCATAGGCGGATTTTTCTAAGAGTTGAGGGGAAAAAAGCGTGTATTCTACCAAAGCTTTATTGGGGCTAAACGGTAGTATATACATAAATTGGGTGGTGTTTTTTTGTGGAATATCAAAATCCATAAACACAATTTCATCTGCCTTAAAAGTAAGGGTGGGTGTAGTAATTGTCCAACCTAGAAAGTGTTGTTGTAAGACGGGATATTTTTTTTGTTCCAAATAACGTTCGGGGGTGTTGATACTGGAAAACACATAGGGGGCTTCAAAATGGCCTTTGGAAGTGGTGACTACAGCGCCGTTTTTTTCTTCAGTTATTGCTCTCACCTGCGCTGTGAGTAGGTCGATCCCCGCACAGGCCTCAATTTTTTTATAGGCATAGGTATAAAAATCAATTCCCCGAATCATTTTGTAGCGGTAAGGCGCCATGGGAAAATGAGATTCCCAATTGGGACTATTAAAAAAGGCATGATCCCACTGATGAAAAACAATTTCCTCTAAAATACCCGGTTTTTTTTCCCAAAAACACCAAGTGCGGTCGTTGCTTCGTTGTTGTTGTTGTTCCACAAGAAGTACCCGCTTGTTTTTAAAGTACACATCCGCTTCCATTTGAAGCGCTAAAAGTAGTCCCGAAGCACCGCCACCACAAATAATGTAATCGTAGCTTGCTCTTTTCATAGCCATAAATCAAAAGTAAGTAAAACAAAACAACCCAATTCAGAAAAGCTCACTATTTTTGTATTGAAATCAAATTCCTATGGATGCTATAATTACCTATTTTGAAGGGATTGATCCAGTAATGGGTGCCTTTATCGCCACACTATTTACTTGGGGGCTTACAGCCTTGGGTGCTGCCTTTGTTTTTTTCTTTAAAAAGATGAACAGGGCCCTACTCGATGGCATGCTCGGCTTTACCGGAGGGGTAATGGTGGCAGCCAGTTTTTGGAGCTTGCTATCCCCGGCCATTGAAATGAGTGGGGGGGAAGGTTTTATTAAAGTGATTCCTGCGGCAATTGGCTTTGCCTTAGGAGCACTTTTTCTTTTTGGACTTGACAAATTGTTGCCCCACATACATATTAACTTTAAAGAAAGCGAAGGGATAAAAACCCCATGGCAAAAAACCACCTTGTTGGTGTTGGCCATTACCTTACACAACATCCCCGAAGGATTGGCTGTAGGGGTGCTTTTTGGTGGTGTTGCCGCAGGTTTTCCTGAGGCCTCCATTGCAGGAGCTGTAGTATTGGCATTGGGAATAGGAATCCAAAATTTCCCAGAAGGGATTGCTGTATCTATGCCGCTCCGTCGTCAGGGGCTTAGCCACTTTAAGAGTTTTTGGTATGGCCAATTGTCGGCTGTAGTTGAGCCCGTTGCTGCAGTGATTGGTGCAGTAGCCGTTACATTTTTTACACCAATTTTACCCTATGCCTTGGCTTTTGCCGCAGGGGCAATGATTTTTGTGGTAGTGGAAGAAGTAATCCCCGAAACCCAACAGGACAAATACACCGATATTGCTACTTTAGGATTTATCGGTGGGTTTTTGGTGATGATGACCCTAGATGTCGCCCTCGGTTGAGGTCGCATTAAAACTATTCCATCCTTGGGCTTCTAAGGGAATTTGTTGTCCCAAGCCCGTAACTAAGTTGCATCCACTTTCCAATTCAGTACAATGGCCAATCACCGTTAAATAGGGGTGTTGTTTAATGCTGTCATAGGCACTCTGGTCTACCGTAAATAGCAGTTCATAATCTTCTCCGCCATTGAGCACAGCAGTACTAGGGTTGATTTTAAATTCCTCACATATCCGCACGACCTCAGGATCAATTGGAAGTTTTTCCTCATAAATTGAAAAACCCACCTTTCCGGCTTTACTGAGATGTAAAATTTCCGAAGACAAGCCATCACTCACGTCAATCATTGCTGTGGGAGTAATATTGAGTTCCTCTAGAAGCGCAATCACATCAGCCCGGGCTTCGGGTTTTAATTGGCGCCCTACGCTGTAAGTATACGGGTCCAAGTCGGGTTGGTTGTTGGGGTTTACTTTAAACACCTCTTTTTCACGTTCTAAGATTTGTAGGCCTGCATAGGCTCCCCCCAAATCGCCACTAACCACAAGTAGATCATTTTTTTTAGCGCCTCTACGATAAACAATTTTTTCTTTTGGTGCGCTGCCTATAGCGGTTATGGAAAGTAAAAGCCCTTGGGTACTACTGGTAGTATCCCCACCCACAAGATCTACTCCAAAACGCTTACAGGCATGGTGGATACCGCTGTAGAGTTCTTCTAAAGCTTCTAATGGAAACCGGTTGGATACCCCAAAAGCCACTGTAATTTGACTGGGTTGCGCATTCATGGCAAAAATGTCGGACAAGTTAACCACAACCGCTTTATAGCCAAGATGCTTGAGGGGCATATAGCTTAAGTCGAAATGAATGCCTTCAAACAGCAGATCTGTAGTCACTACTGTTTGTGACGTCCCAAATTCCAGTACAGCAGCATCGTCTCCAACACCTGTTTGGGTGCTTTTTTGAGTTAATGGAAAATCTTTTGTCAGTCGGTCTATAAGACCAAATTCTCCCAGTTGTTCTAGGGAAGTTTTAGAGGGGTTCTTATCTTCTAGCATGGCACAAAAATACGGTTAATTTGTTTTGTAGTATTCTAGGGTAAGGTTAACTTCGTTTGTACTTTAAAGTATACGTATACTACGCATTTCATGAAACGTCACATCTGCTTCCTCCGTACCCCCATTTTTTTGTTCTTGACATTTTGGCTGTTTGTGCAATGCTCCCCTGAAGAAGTCGAAGTACCCACTACTACTGACCCTAACGCTACCGATACCACAAACACTCCTCCTGCAAACACAAACTATTCAAATGCCAACACCGCACACCTAGCTCCTGTGTCCATTACGCCCTTAGCTCCCTGCGAAAATGGTAGTGCTGGGGATTACCCCTGTGCTGGCTATGATTTGTATAGCTTTTTGCCACTTGACACCTTGTCTGCCACGTTCATTAATGATATTTGGGGATGGACCGATGAAACAACAGCAAAAGAATATGTGATTTTGGGACTATCGGACGGCACGGCTTTTCTTGACATTTCAGATCCCAAAGCCCCTAAATATTTAGGAAAATTACCTACCCACACCGAGCCCAAAGTTTGGCGGGATGTTAAGGTGTATAAGGACCATGCGTTTATTGTTAGTGAGGCGGCCAATCACGGGATGCAGGTATTTGATTTAACACGCCTTCGAACGGTAACAGCACCCGAGCAATTTTCGGCCGATGCCCATTTAAATGTGTTTAGAAGTGCTCACAATATTGTTATTAACGAAACCTCAGGCTATGCCTACATCGTGGGAACCAGCGGCACGGTAGATGGCGTTACCTTTCACGGGGGAGTGCTTATGGTGGATATTAGAAACCCTAAAAATCCCACTCCTGCAGGAAGTTTTAGGCCCAATCTTTATGTGCACGATGCTCAAGTGGTCACATATCAAGGGCCCGACAGCAATTATTCAGGTCAGGAACTGCTATTTGGTTCTTCCTCAGATGGCAATACCTACAACGATTTGATTATTGTGGACGTTTCCAACAAAGCACAACCAAGATTAATCAGTGCTACTACCTACCCCCTGGCGGCCTACACCCATCAAAATTGGTTGACAGAAGATCAGCGGTATGCCCTAGTGGGGGATGAAGGAGACGAACGTGAATTTGGGTTTAAAACCCGAACAATTGTTATTGACGTCAGTGACCTTGATGCTCCTTCGGTACACTTTACCTACACCGGATCCACTCCAGCAATAGACCACAACGGTTATGTGCATGGTAATAGTTTCTTTTTGGCTAGTTATTCCTCCGGCTTACGCGAAATTGACATCGCACAGATCGCCAATAAGCAAATGCAAGAAATTGCCTTTTTTGACACCACACCTAATGTTGAAAACACCCATTTTTACGGGGTTTGGAGCATCTATCCTTATTTTGAAAGCGGTTTTATTCCTATTAGCGATTCCGACAATGGCCTGTTTATAGTGCGTCGTGCCCTGGAATAGCACGTGACTTCCACATTTACTACACATCAAAATTCAACGCGCAAAGGACTTCCTAGGATGTTTAGTTTCGTTAAGGTGCTGCCCAAAATTTATAATTAAAACTTATGGGAGCATAATCTTTATTAGTGGGGATAAACCCGCTTAAACCTAATAGAAATCGTATATTTGCTGGACATTTAGAATAAAACTATTCTAACATGATAAAAGTTGCAACTACAGCTCGAGAAAAAGTAAGCACATTGATGCAGGATGAAGGCTTTGATCCCACCACCGCCCTCGTGCGTGTTGGGGTAAAAAGTGGAGGATGTTCTGGCTTGTCCTACGAATTGGAATTTGATCGTGAGATTAAAGCCGAGGATCAGTTGTATGAAGACAACGGCATCCGTATAGTGGTGGACAAAAAAAGTTTGCTCTACCTCATTGGAACTACCCTCGAATACTCTGGAGGGTTAAATGGAAAGGGGTTTGTCTTTAACAACCCTAACGCCCAACGCACCTGTGGCTGCGGGGAAAGTTTTTCACTTTAAATATTGGCTATGGCATACACTGAAGAAGAATTAAAGAAAGAACTTGAAAATAAGGAATACGAATACGGTTTTTATACCGATATCGATGCAGAAACCTTTCCCAAGGGGCTGAATGAAGACATCGTTCGAAAAATTTCTGAAAAGAAAAATGAACCCGAGTGGATGACCGAATGGCGTTTACAAGCCTTTGCACATTGGAAAACCATGACCGAACCCGAATGGCCTAATGTGAAATACAAAAAACCTGATTTTCAGGATATTTCCTATTACTCTGCACCAAAGCAAAAGCCCCAATACAACAGCTTAGACGAGGTTGATCCCGAATTGCGTGCCACTTTTGATAAACTGGGAATTTCATTAGACGAGCAAAAGAAATTGGCAGGAGTTGCGGTGGATATCGTAATGGATTCTGTTTCAGTGGCCACCACATTTAAAGAAACCCTAGCAGAAAAAGGGATTGTCTTTTGTTCTATTTCAGAAGCCATAAAGGAACACCCCGAATTGGTGAAAAAATACCTCGGTACCGTTGTCCCTCCTAAGGACAATTATTATGCTGCGCTAAACTCAGCAGTGTTTTCCGACGGTTCTTTTTGCTATATCCCCAAAGGAGTCCGTTGTCCGATGGAATTGTCTACCTATTTTAGGATTAATCAAGCCGGTACAGGGCAGTTTGAGCGCACCTTGGTGGTGGCTGACAAAGACAGTTATGTGAGTTATCTGGAAGGTTGTACGGCTCCCAGTCGTGACGAAAACCAACTGCACGCTGCTGTGGTAGAACTCATTGCCTTAGACGATGCCGAAATAAAATATTCTACCGTTCAAAACTGGTATCCTGGAAACAGCAAAGGCGAAGGTGGCGTATACAATTTTGTGACCAAAAGAGGCATTTGCCACGACCGCGCTAAGATTTCTTGGACACAGGTAGAAACGGGATCTGCAGTAACCTGGAAGTACCCTTCCTGCGTATTAAAAGGAAATCATTCTGTAGGAGAGTTTTACTCCATCGCAGTAACAAACAACTTCCAACAAGCCGATACCGGAACAAAAATGATTCACTTGGGGAAAAACACGCGTAGTACCATTATTTCAAAAGGTATTTCTGCGGGAAAATCACAAAACAGCTACCGCGGTTTGGTGCAGGTGCATCCTCGTGCCAAAAACGCACGGAATTTTTCGCAATGTGATTCCCTATTGATGGGAAACCAATGTGGTGCACACACCTTTCCTTACATTGAAGCAAAAAACAATACAGCCCAAATAGAACACGAAGCCACCACAAGTAAAATTGGGGAAGACCAAATCTTCTACTGCAACCAACGAGGTATTGACACCGAGAAAGCCATTGCACTAATTGTAAATGGATTTAGCAAGGAAGTACTCAATCACCTTCCCATGGAATTTGCCATTGAAGCACAAAAATTACTTGAGATTTCGCTTGAAGGCTCCGTAGGATAAACACCAATACTATGCTAACAATTGAAAATTTACACGCCCAAACCGAAGAGGGTAAAAAAATTCTTAACGGAATTGATTTAGATATTAAACCCGGAGAAGTCCATGCCATTATGGGGCCCAACGGATCGGGGAAAAGTACCCTCTCTTCCGTTGTTGCAGGGAATGAAGATTATGAGATCACCAAAGGGTCTTTGTTGCTTAAAGGAGAAGACCTTACTGAGCTTAGCGCAGAAGAACGCGCGCATCGAGGGATTTTCTTATCCTTTCAATACCCCGTTGAAATTCCTGGTGTATCGGTAACCAATTTTATCAAAACAGCTATCAATACCAGTAGAAAAGCACAGGAACTCGAAGAAATGCCCAGCAATGAGATGCTGAAAAAAATCCGTGAAAAAGCCAAAATGTTGGACATCGACACCAAGTTTTTGTCCCGTAGTTTAAACGAAGGCTTTTCGGGAGGGGAAAAGAAGCGCAATGAGATTTTTCAGATGGCGATGCTAGAGCCTAAACTCGCTATTTTGGACGAAACCGATTCGGGCCTAGATATTGATGCCTTAAAAATTGTGGCTAATGGTGTCAACACGTTGCGTAGCAAGGACAACGCCATTGTAGTTATCACCCACTACCAAAGGTTATTAGATTACATTGTCCCCGATTTTGTACACGTACTTTTTGATGGAAGAATTGTAAAGTCGGGTACCAAAGAGCTGGCCCTGGAACTTGAAGCCAAAGGCTATGATTGGATCAAACAAGAAGTTGAAAAATAAATGGAGCTCAAAGACAAATTACTGAATTCGTATCTCGCTTTTCAAGAAGATTACGCCCTTCGTGAGGAGTTACACCAAACCCGTTTGGATGCCTTAAAGGTTTTTGAAGCTCAAGGGTTTCCCACCAAACGTCAAGAGGCTTGGAAATACACCTCCCTGGCACAGCTACTACAAAAGGATTACAGCCTATTCCCCAAAACGTCTGCTACCTCAGAATTGCGAGGGGTTAAGCCCTATTTTTTGGCCGATGTAGACACCTACAAAATTGTTTTTATCGATGGGGTATACAGTCCTTTTTTATCGGATACTACCCATGATGGTATTGATGCCTGCCTGATGTCGGCAGCGCTCACCAAGCCCAAGTACCGCAAAATTGTAGAAACCTATTTCAACAAGGTAGTAGATCCTACCGAAAGTCTTACGGCACTAAATACTTCCTATGCCAAAGAGGGTGCCTACATTTACATTCCCAAAAATACAGTAGCACAAAAGCCCATTGAAATCATTCATTTTGCTACTGGAAATGAAACCGCCATTTGGTTACAACCCCGCAACCTTATTGTGGCCGACCAAAATGCACAGGTACAGATTATTGAACGCCACCAGAGTCTAAAAGCCCACGAGGTGGTTACCAATAGTGTTACCGAAATATATGCCCACCGTGAAGCCTTTGTAGATTACTACAAATTGCAAAACGATTTAGATACTGCCGCGCTAATTGACAACACCTACATCACTCAAGAAACCCAAAGCCATGTGAGTGTTCATACCTTTTCTTTTGGTGGGAAGCTTACGCGAAACAATTTAAATTTTAAGCACAAAGGCTCCCATTTGAACTCTACCCTTAATGGAGTTACCATTTTGGAAGGAAATCAGCATGTGGATCATTATACGCTAGTGCATCATTCACAACCCAACTGCGAAAGCCATCAGGATTATAAAGGTGTTTTTTCAGGCCGTTCCCATGGGGTGTTTAACGGTAAAATTTACGTGGACGAAATTGCTCAAAAAACCAATGCTTTTCAGCAAAACAACAATATCCTGCTAGACGATAAAACTACGGTAAACACCAAACCCCAATTGGAGATTTTTGCTGATGATGTAAAATGTTCCCACGGTTGTACTGTCGGGCAATTGGATGAGGAGGCATTATTTTATTTGCGCACACGGGGAATCCCTAAAAAAGAAGCCAAGGCCTTACTAACCTATGCCTTTGCAAACAATGTGTTGGAAAGTGTTCAACTCCCTGCACTTAAAAGACGTATAAACGGTGTTATCGCTTCGAAGCTCGGTGTAAATTTAGGCTTCAACCTATAAGACTATGGCATTTGATGTTCAAAAAATTCGCCAGGACTTTCCCATCCTTCACCGTCAGGTAAACGGACAGGAGCTGGTGTATTTTGACAATGCTGCCACCGCACAAACCCCACAGCCCGTGATTGACGCTATTGTAGACTATTACAGCACTACAAACGCAAACATTCACCGCGGGGTACACGCCCTAAGCCAAGAAGCTACAGAAGCCTATGAAGCAGCACGGCAAAAAATTCAAAAGCACTTTAATGCTGTACACCCCTATGAAATTATTCTCACCTCAGGAACCACAGAAGCAATAAATTGTATAGCTTCCGGCTATGCTTCCATTTTACAGCCTGGAGACGAAGTCATTGTGTCTGCAATGGAGCACCATTCTAACATAGTACCCTGGCAAATGCTTTGCGAAAAAACAGGGGCACAGCTAAAGGTACTCCCAATGCTGCAAAACGGCACCCTCGATATGGAGGCCTATGCACAACTGCTCAATGCACGCACCCAACTGGTTTTTGTAAACCATGTTTCCAATGCATTGGGGACAGTAAATCCAGTAGCCTCCATTATTTCGCAAGCCCATGCTGTGGGTGCAAAAGTGCTGATTGACGGAGCTCAAGCAACACCACATTACAAGGTAGATGTTCAGGCGCTAGCAGCTGATTTTTACGTTACTTCTGCCCATAAAATTTGCGGCCCAACAGGTGTGGGAATGCTCTATGGAAAAGCCGAACACTTACGGGAACTTCCCCCCTACCAAGGCGGTGGCGAAATGATTGCCGAAGTAACCTTTGAAAAAACCACCTATGCCGATTTACCCCACAAATTTGAAGCAGGAACCCCTAACATTGCTGGTGGGATTGCCTTTGGAGCGGCCTTAGATTATGTCAACAGCATTGGCTTAGAAGCCATTGCTACCTACGAAGCAAGCTTATTGGCCTATGCCACTGCTGCTTTAGAACAATTACCAGGAATTACCATTTATGCTAAAGATGTAGAAAAGGTTGCGGTACTGTCCTTTAATATTGAAGGATTACATCCCTATGATGTAGGCAGCATACTAGATAAAATGGGAATCGCTGTACGTACGGGGCACCACTGCGCACAACCCATTATGGATTATTATGAGATTCCGGGAACCATAAGGGCCTCTTTTTCATTTTACAACACTAAAGAAGAAATAGATCGAATGGTGGAAGCCTTAAAAAAGGCCATCACCATGTTACAGTAAATCCGTATCTTGAACTGATGACTATAAGTGAATTACAAGAAGAAATAGTTGATGAATTCTCCTTTTTTGAAGATTGGATGCAACGTTACGAACACATGATCGAATTGGGGAAAAGCCTCCCACTGATAGCCCCCGAATTTAAAACCGAAGACAATATCATCAAGGGCTGTCAGAGTAAGGTTTGGCTTCATGCCGAACTTAAAGACCGTAAAATGGAACTCACTGCCGACAGTGACGCCATAATCACCAAGGGAATAATCGCCTTGTTAATCCGTATTTTTTCCAATCAAAACCCTCAGGATATTTTAGATGCTAAAACAGACTTTATAGATAAAATTGGCCTCAAGGAGCATTTATCGCCCACTCGTGCCAACGGCTTAGTCAGCATGATTAAGCAAATAAAAATGTACGCAATTGCTTTTCAAGCACAAATGAATACCCCTTCACAATGACAGAAGAATCCACCACAGACTTAGGCGAAAAAATTGTACGCGTGTTAAAAACCATCTACGACCCTGAAATTCCCGTAGACATCTACGAGCTGGGGTTAATTTATGATGTATTTGTGAATGAGGACAGCGAGGTAAAAGTTCTCATGACCCTCACCACTCCCAACTGCCCCGTAGCGGAAACCCTACCCGCCGAAGTGGAGCAAAAAGTAGCCTCACTAAAAGAAGTAAAATCTGCTGAGGTAGAAATTACTTTTGATCCTCCTTGGACACAAGATTTAATGAGTGAGGAAGCCAAATTAGAACTGGGAATGCTCTAATCCTATGGAAGAACCCATTGTAAATCGTGTACAGCAAAGTGCCCTTGCGGTGGTAGATTTGGCCGAGCTAGCTCCTGAGGGAGCTCGTACACGATTGGATATCGCCCAGTGGCTCGACCAGGGCTTATTACTCCGTGAAAAAGAATTTCGCACCCATATAGAAACACACGATTGGACGCAATACCACCGTCATTTTGTAGCAGTGCATTGCAGTACTGCAGCCATTCTTCCCGCATGGGCCACCCTTTTGGTAAGTAGTAAATTGGCCCCATTTGCACAAAAAGTAGTCGTGGGGACATTGGAAACCCTTGAGAATACGCTTTTTACCGAAGCCCTTCAACAATTTGATGTGACCCCCTACAAAGACCGCCCAGTGATGATCAAGGGCTGTTCAGACAAACAGGTTCCCGAAAATGCCTATGTACTCCTGTTGGCTCGACTGCAAAAAGTAGCAAAAAAAATATCCTATGGGGAAGCCTGCGCTGCTGTTCCCTTATGGAAGAGAGCATAACTAACAGAAAGTCAGTTCTCGTAATTTCCTTATATTTATTGTATTAGACACTAGATTTATGGAATTTCATCGCCTTGCTCTGTATTTGGGGCTGTTATTATACTGTACCACCCCCGCTTTAGCACAAGATATACTCTTTGATGATTTTTACTTTGGCATGCCCAAAAAGGAGGCTAAAAAAGTGCTTTCGGACCACCATAAAAACCTTAAAGAATTTGAAATGGGCAGCGGCGTGGTGTACACCCTAAAGCGGAACTCGCTAGTTATGGACAAAGGAAAGTTGGTGGAGGTAAAAGTGTGGACCAAATCCAATTTATCCTTAAATCAAATTGTTAGTGGAATGAAAAAAACCCGCAAACATTTTGAAGGCCAAGGGTATCGTGTGGTGTACGAACAAGAGCACTGGGATAACCCAGAGCTGCTCAATCACAACAAGCCCTGTTTGCGTCTTCTAGACCCGAAGCAAACACTATTATTGGAAATTGAACCCCGAGGGCAAGAAGGGTATTATAACATCTACCTCAATTATTATAATCTGGAATGGTTTAAAAAGAAGTCCCAGCAAAGCCGCTAAATATCAATTTGAATTCCCATTCCAAACAACTCCCTAAACTGTAGTTTTTGAACAATATCGTGGTCGTAAATGGCATGGAACACGATGTTGCTGGAAATGGCATTGTTTACTTTAAATCGGACGGAGGTGTTGATTTCAAAATCTACATTGGCAAATTCCCTCAAATAGTTGGAGTAAATATTAAAGCGGTTCACCATGCTTATATTGTCCATCAATTTTGTTCTGTACAAGCCGGTTAAGGCAAATCCGAGAAAGAAGGCACTCCCTTTCCCTTTTTCTACCCCTAAATAGGTGGTATTGTCTGCAATATCTGTTGTAAATTTTTTGTCAATAAAAATAAATCGTGCCGAGGCTGGAGTAATATTCAGCCAAAAGTTGTCTTGTTTTTTGTAGTAAAATCCAATCCCAGCTTGCAGGAGTACAGGCGAAAAACGGTCGGTGGTTAAGCGTCGTGTATCCCCTTGTTCGGCAAACATTTGAAAGCCTTCAAAAAGTTGTGTTTTCAGCTTCACCGTACCTGCAAACTTCCAGTGGCCTAGCATGGGTTTTCCTACTATGGATTCAATTTCAAAACGGTCATCGGTTTTACGTGTGACGTTTAAATCGGGGATTTCAGTAAACCCTACGGACAATATAATATTGGTATCCCAAGCCAGTCCGGTGCGATCTGAGTAGTCGATGTGGTAATTTACTCCAAACAAGCCCGAAAGGGAGCTCACACCCCCCGAAATCCAGTTGGAAAAGTAAGCTTGGTTGAAAGTCAGTTTGGTGTCACCATAAAATTTAAATCGCTTTCCTTTTAGCGTCGATTCAATGATGGCATCAAACAGTAAGGTGTCTTGTTGTACTTCATTTTCTGGGGCGGTGGGGTTTTCTTGTGCAAAGAGGTTTCCCAAAACGCTACAGCACAGGAGTAACGTAATTAAAATTTTTTTTGACATCAATTTGGTTTCTGTGAAAAAGATTACTTTATGTTTACCTAAATTTAGTAAAATTAAACGAAGCTCAGGTGACCACTGCCACTACACCCAAAATATTACTGCTCACCTACTACTGGCCCCCCTCTGGAGGGTCGGGGGTACAGCGCTGGATGTATTTTGCAAAGCATCTAAAGGCCTTGGGTTGGGAACCCATTGTAATTACAGTAGCTCCCAATGTTGCCGCCTACCCTGTTTTGGACTCCAGTTTAGCTTTGGAAGTAGAAAATATTACGGTCATCAGAACGGCATCTCGAGAGCCCCTGCGGTGGTACCAACGTTGGTCCGGAAGTTCAGTACTGCCACAAGGCGCTGTTCCACGAAAAAATTTGCTGCAAAAATTAGCTGCCTTTGTACGTGGGAATTTTTTCCTCCCCGATGCGCGTAAGGGGTGGGTGCCTTTTGCTATTCGAGCAGTAGAACAACAGTTGGCGCAACATTCCATAGGGCACCTTATAACTACTGGTCCCCCGCATTCTACTCATATGGTGGGACTGGCTATTAAAAAGAAGCATTCCTTACAATGGTGGGCTGATTTTAGGGACCCTTGGAGTACTATTTTTTATAATTCCGATTTTTATCGCCTGCCTTATGCGCAAAAAAAAGATGCTCGTTTAGAACGTGAAGTGCTTCAAAACGCCAATGGTATACTGACTACTGTAGCTGGAAACCTGCACCGTCAATTGGCCGACAAAGCGCCTCAACAACGCTTTGTTACCCTGCCCAACGGTTTTGATGCCGATTTGATAGCAGCCACAAAAGCTGCTCCCATACCTAAGGCATTTCATATTGTTTACACCGGTTTATTGACGGAAAACCATCCGTACGAGGCCTTAGTTGCTGTTTTACAGGACCTGCAACACCAGCACAACATACAGTGGACTCTAGCGGGTCAAATTGCCCCAGAACGTATTGCGGCACTTCAAAAAACACTGCCCAAAGTAGAGCTGGTATACTTGGACTACCTCCCACACAAGGAGGCTGTAGCTGTGCTTAAATCGGCTCAGCTGTTAGTAAACTTCATTTTTAAAGGTGCCGAACAGGACATGTTATCCGGTAAAATTTTAGAGTACATGGCCACAGGGGTCCCTGTTTTGTCCCTGGGAGCTCCTCAAAGTGCTGCAGCTACATTTTTAGCCCAAGGGACTGCGGCCAAAATGTTTGCTGCTGAAGATAAAAAAGGAATTCGTGCATTTGTAGTACACTGCATCACCCAAAAAGGCAGCCTAAAAAACACCGTCCCCCAATTGGCACAATTGAGTCGAAAGGCAATTGCCCAACGTTTGATTGACGAAGTTTTGGCCTCTGGCTAGTGTGGGAAAACACTCAAAGACTACAGATACAAGTTTTTTTCGTCAATGATTTTAATGACTGCTTCGGGCAACCATTTTAAAAGTTTTTGAGGCTGTTCCCTATGCGCTTTAATGGTGGTGCTAGACACTTCCATTTTTGGCGCGTCCATAAACTGAATTTTAGGGTGTTTTAATAAGCCCTTGGAGTTAAAATCTCCCCTGGGATACACAAAAATTTCGTGCTCTTGAAGGATGGTTTCATAGCCTTGCCATTCTTCGAAGCGGGCCATATTATCGGCTCCCATTAAGAGGGTAAAGGTATTTTCGGGATAGTTGGTACGCAGCAGTTCCAGCGTGTTTACGGTATAGTTGGGTTGGGGCAATTTAAACTCTACAGTGCTGGGGTGTAATAGGGCCTCGTCTTGTAGTGCTGCAGCTACCATTTCTAATCGTGTGTGATTATCTAAAATAGTTTCTTGAACCTTAAAAGGACTTTGGGGGCTAATAACATACCAAACGGTGTCAATTGCCGTATGTGCTGTAAAATACTTTCCTAAGGCAATATGTCCTTTGTGGATGGGGTTAAATGTCCCAAAGAGGAGGCCAATATGGTTGCTCATGATTTTAAAAATGTGCTCACGCGTTCAAAAACTTCTTTTTTTGCATCTTCCAAATTATCATTAACGATCACTACATCAAACTGATCGGCAAACGCGAGTTCTTCAGCAGCTTTAGCCACTCGTTGTTGTAAACTTTCAGGGGTTTCGGTACCGCGTTGTTGTAAACGTTCCTCCAGTGCGGCTATGCTTGGGGGTTGAATGAATAGGGTAAGAGTTTGTTGGGGATAGTGTTTTTTTATGTTTAGACCGCCTTGTACATCGATATCAAAGATGCCGTGTTTTCCAATGGTCCAAATGCGTTCCAACTCAGATTTTAAGGTGCCGTAAAACAGCCCTTCATACACTTCCTCGTATTCTACAAAGGCGTGTGTCTTAATTTTTTCTTGAAACACTGTAGGGCTTAAAAAATAATAATCTTTCCCATCCACTTCATGAGCCCTTGGCGGACGCGAGGTGGCTGATATGGAAAATTCCAAAGGAAGCCCTTGAGCGAGCAGGTGGTGCACTAAGGTTGTTTTACCACTTCCAGAGGGTGCTGAAAAAACAAGAAGTTTTCCGGATTCCAATCACAAAACGTTTAGGAGTTGCTCTTTAATTTTTTCGAGTTCGTCTTTCATCTGCACTACAGTGTGCTGTACCGTAGCATCATTCACCTTAGAACCAATGGTGTTAATTTCCCGCCCAATTTCTTGTGCTATAAAACCGAGTTTTTTTCCTTGTGATTGGGGGGCATTAAGGTTTTCTTCAAAATATTTTAAATGATTTTCAAGCCGCACTAATTCCTCGGTGATATCAAATTTTTCCAGGTAGTAAATTAATTCTTGTTCAAAACGATTGGGGTCAATTTTTTCTTTGGTTTCAGCCAGGGCCTCCTGCAGGCGTTGTCGAACGGCTTCTTTACGTTGTGGATCTGCTGCTGAAACAGTACTTAGGTATTTTTGCAATAGACGTAAGCGTTTTACAAAATCGTCATACAGCGCTTGGCCCTCGTCTTTTCGGTAGGTATTGAGCTGCTTTAGCACAGCTTCCAAAAGTTGATGTACGAGGCTCTTTTCTGCTTCTTCTAAATTATCGCGATCTACCTTTAGTACATCGGGAAGGCGCATGGCGATTTCTAGTTTTTCTTTATCATTCACCTGAGCCAATGCGTCTAGTTGATGCATATAGCTTTCCACCACAGGCAAATTGATTACAGCATTGGTTTGTCCGTCTGTGCTTTCGTAAAACAAACTACAGTCCACCTTTCCTCGTTGGAGTTGCGCTGCAATGGTTTTTCTTATTTGGGCATCCATTTCGCGGTAGCGGTTGGGGATACGCGTATTGACGTCGAGGTTTTTGCTGTTCAATGAGCGGACTTCAAGAAACACCTTTAATCCGTTGTATGTAGCTTCGGATTTTCCATATCCGGTCATTGAAAGTACCATAGTTATCGTTTATAAAATTGGTCGTATCCTGATATTCCTGAAGGCCACGGGATCTCCGTGATCTTGCAAGGCAATTTTTCCGGTTTGGAATTTTCCAAACAAGGGGGCCTCAACGTAGTTGTGTTTTTGCTTGTTGCCAAACTTAGAACGCTTTATCATGGCCTCCCAATTGGGGCCATGAGGCTCAAAACGAACGATTACAGTACCATTGAGTTGTATGTGTGCAGTGTTGGTGTTGTGGTTTACCATTAGTGTCACACGGTTCCATGATTCAGCGGGGTTACACACATCTTCACTGGGTTCTATGAGGTCGTAAAGTGCTCCGGCTTGATGCAATTTTCCATCTACTTTGGCATCGGGATGACGTTCGTTGTCAAGAATTTGCACTTCAGGCCCCGTAAAATAGGGGGCATTGTATTCTGCCATTTCTTTTACACCCCAAAACAAACCGCTGTTTCCTTTTTTGCTCACCTTCCATTCCAATTCCAATTCAAAATTGGTGTATTCAGTGTCGGTTACAATATCCAGTTGTCCCTGACCTTTTACAGGTGTAAAGACCAGCATACCGTTTTCGGCAGTCCAACCGGGCGCCATTCCTTTGTTATTGTACCAGTGCCAGCCGTTGGTGGTTTTTCCATCAAACATTGCTTTCCACGGGCCAAATTTTATTGTTTCATCCATTTGTTGGGCGTTTAAAGAGGAAAAAAATAAACTCAGAACAACGGTAATGAGCGGTGTAATTTTTAGCATTAAAATCTATTTTAAATGAAGAATTTTTTTGAGAGTGGTTTCGTCTATTTCGGCACCAGCAAAATCATCAAAGGCTTTTTCAGTAGCTTCAATAATATGACGTTGAATGAAAGGAGCCCCTTCACGTGCCCCTTGTTCAGGACTTTTAACACAGCACTCCCATTCGAGTACGGCCCAAACGTCGCAACCGTATTCGGTGAGCTTGGTAAAGATGCGTTTAAAATCCACTTGACCATCTCCCGGAGAGCGGTAGCGCCCTGCACGGTCTTTCCAATCGCCATAGCCTCCAAACGCGCCCTTTTTACCATTAGGGCGGAATTCAGAATCTTTTACATGAAAGGCCTTAATAAACTCGTGGTAGTGGTCAATGTAGGTGATGTAGTCTAATTGCTGTAAAACAAAATGACTGGGATCATACAAAATGTTTACCCGTGGGTGCTTTCCTGTAGCTTCTAAAAAGCGTTCGAAGGTAACCCCATCATGGAGGTCTTCCCCAGGGTGTATTTCATAACACACATCCACACCGTTTTCATCAAAATGATTTAAAATAGGGGTCCAGCGGTCGGCCAGTTCTTTAAAGCCCATTTCTACTAAGCCTTTGGGCTGTTGTGGCCAAGGGTGCCAGGTGTGCCAAAGTAAGGCTCCAGAAAAAGTGGCGTGTGCATTCAGCCCTAAGCGTCTACTGGCAGTAGCTGCTTTTTTAACTGTTGCTATAGCCCATTCGGTTCGGGCTTTGGGATTGTTGCGTACATGCGGTGCAGCAAAATTATCAAACATGATGTCATAGGCAGGATGTACAGCCACCAACTGCCCCTGAAGGTGGGTGGAGAGTTCAGTAATTTCTAAACCATAGCTGTTAACCTTTCCTCTTAGCTCATCACAATAGGTTTGGCTTTCAGCAGCCTTGTCCAAATCAATTAAAAAGTCAACCCAAGTGGGAATTTGAATTCCCTTGTAGCCCAAATCTGCAGCCCATTGGCACATGCCATCCAGGGAATTGAAGGGGGCTTTTTCATCTACAAACTGGGCTAAAAATAGCGCAGGTCCTTTAACTGTTTTCATAGGTTTATACTTATGTGTTAGTACCCATAGTGATCCACTGATTCCCCGCTTTATGGGAAGCCACTACTTGCTCAATAAATTGCATGCCACGCACGCCGTCTTCTAAGCTGGGGTATTCCCCATCAAAAGCTTTTTCATTCCGAATGGCTTTGGCAACACCCTTGTAAATGTTCCCCATAGCATCAAAAATACCTTCGGGATGGCCCGAGGGGATTTTAACACCGTCCTGAGCTACAGCTGCAATATAAGCATTCCCTCGTTTTAGGGTTTGAAAAGGTTGATCTTCGGTGAGGTGATGTAAATAGTTGGGATTTTCTTGCTCCCACTTTAAGGCCCCTTTACGCCCATAAATGGCAACGCTAAAGTTATTTTCTTCCCCAGTAGCAATTTGACTTACACGTATCACTCCTTTGGCCTTGTTTTGCATACGCACTAAAATGGTGGCGTCAATATCCATAGGATTATCGGGGTAGAGAAAATTGAGATCGGCTAAAAGCTGATCTACCTGTTGTCCGGTAACATATTCTAGCATGTCAAAAGCGTGGGTTCCAATGTCCCCAACGCAACAGCTAATCCCCGATTTGTCAGGTTGCAATCGCCAAGTGGCAGCTCGTTGTGCAGCGTCGTGAATAATGGGGTTAATCCAACCCTGGTAGTACTGTAAATCAACACGTTGAATGGCGCCAATTTCACCCTGGGCAATCATGTGTTTCATTTGCCGTACCATGGGATAGCCAGTGTAGGTGTAGGTAACAGCAAATACTTTTTGTTGCTGTTTTTGAAGCGCCGCTAACTCCTGAGCTTCGGCATAGGTGGTGGTCAAAGGTTTTTCACAAATCACATGAAAGCCATTTTCCAGTAGCTTTTTGGCCATGGGGAAATGCAAAAAGTTAGGTGTGAGTACAGACACCACTTCCATACGTTCTTCTTCGGGCAGGGCCAGTTCCCCTGCTACTAAAGCCTCTATGGAGGGGTACACACGGTTTGCAGCCAAACCCAAATGCTGGGCAAAGGCTGTATTTTCTTCGGGCTTAGGATTAAAACAGCCTCCCACCAATTCATAGCGGTCAAACATATTTGCGGCAATTCGGTGTACAATGCCTATGAGGGAGTCACCTCCACCACCAAGAATTCCTAATCGTATTTTATCACTCATGATTGGAGTTGTATTTTTTCGTTCTTAAATGAGAAGAGTAAATATAAAAACACTAGGGCAGAAAAGCCTGCTGGTAACAACCAGATTTGCGTCCAATCGTGGCCTTCGGCGATGGCATATTGATCGGTGATGTAGCCAGCAGTTCGGAAACCAATAAGCATCCCTAAACCATAGGTGGCTAAGGTGATTAGCCCTTGTGCAGCACTTTTAAATTTTTCTCCTGCCTTGTAGTCGGTGTAAATTTGTCCTGAAACAAAGAAAAAGTCATAACAAATACCGTGTAAGAGGATGCCAAAAATGAGCATCCAACTTTGTTCGCCAACGTCGCCAAAGGCAAAAAGAATATAGCGCACCGCCCAGGCAATCATGCCCACAACCAAGGTAGTTTTAATTCCGTAGCGCTTTAAAAACAAGGGTAACAATAGCATAAAGGCCACCTCAGAAGCTTGCCCAAGCGTCATTTTAGCTGCTGCTGCTTCCATGCCTAGTTCATTTAAAAACTGATTGGCATGCTGGTAATAAAAAGCCAAAGGAATACAAATGAGGATAGAAGCAATAAAGAACACTAAAAAACGTGCGTCTTTCAGCATCGCAAGGGCGTCTAAGCCAAGGATATCTCTAATTTGTGTGGTTTCTCCTTTTGCAGTAGGGGGTGTTTTGGGAAGGGTAAAACTAAATACTCCTAACAGGGCCGAAGCGCCCGCGGTAAAATAAAAGGTGTTTTCTAAAATATTTTTAGATTCCCAGCCAAAGTAGCCGATAACAATTCCGGCAACGATCCATCCGATGGTACCCAACACCCGAATAGATGCAAATTCCTTAGAGGGATCTTGCATTTGACGAAAAGCCACAGAATTCACCAGGGCTAGGGTGGGCATGTAAAGAATCATATAGATGAGAATATAGGGATAAAAAGTACCGAAGTCTGCGGCTACCGCAGCTTGATACAACAATACTGCGCCAATCAGGTGCAGTACCCCAAGAATTTTTTGTGCCGAAAAGTAGCGATCGGCAATAAGTCCTATAATAAAAGGAGCTACAATGGCACCAATGGATTGGGTTTCGTAGGCCATGGCCAATTGTCCTCCCGAAGCGCTAAATGCTTGCGACAGGTAGGTACCCATGGTAACAAACCAGCCCCCCCAAATAAAAAATTCGAGGAACATCATTAAGGAAAGTTGAATGCGTGTAGTAGTTTTCATTTTGGTTTCGTTTTTTGTGATGGTTTAAAGTTCCTTAGCAATTTTTAATAAGAGTGCACGCGTTGCGGCAATACCCTCTTCTTCACTTAATTCGGAGCCTTCATATTCTACCCCAATAAAGCCCATGTAGCCGCTGTCCTTAACGATTTTTAAAAGGGTGTTAAAATTTAAATTCGATTCATTTCCGTAGGTATCAAAATCATAGGATTTAGCACTCACGCCAAAGGCTTTGGACATCATTTCTTTAACGCCAAGGTAGGGGTCGTAGGGATCGTCACAATTATTTCCGCGTAGGGATCCATAGCCTTCACTCATGCAAAAATTCCCAAAGTCGGGCAACGTACCACAGTTGTCTAAATTTACACCATTAATCACCTCCATCAACAGTTTCGCATTGGAGGATAGTCTGCCGTGGTTTTCCACAATTACATTAATGTTTTTAGGCGCAGCATAGTTGGACAACTCCGTTAAACTTGCAATGGAATTGGTTACCCAACGTTTCTTATCACTTTCCCCATGCAGGTTTAAGCGTACCGCGATACAGCCCATTTTTTCTGCGGCATCAATCCACTGCTTATGATTTTCTATGGCTTGCTCCCTTACTGCGGCATCGCTAGAGGCTAAGTCCCCTTCACTGTCAATCATAATAAGGACGTTTTTCATGCCGTGTTCTTTAGCTTTTTCATTGCTTTTGGCAATAAATGCTGCTAGGGCTTGTGGCTTGTTATCACTTTTCATAACATCGGGGTATAGGTTGTTCACATATTCTAAGCCCTCAAAGCCCCAAGCTTTTGCCTTTTCAGCAAAAGTGTAGGGAGAAACTTTTCCCGATTTAATCATACGGTGCATCGACCACTGCGCTAAGGAGAGTTTAAAAAATGGGGTGGCTTCGGGGGTCGCTTTATTTTTTTTGGTTGGTTGTTTACAACTGCTGAGTGTTCCTAGCACAAAAATAAGAGTGGTAATAGCAGAAAAGAAGTTGCTTTTTTTTGATAACATAAGTTGACGTTTGATAAGGTATTAGTCGAAAATTTCAATATTGATTGCGTTAAAGATAAAAAATCAAAAAACATTTTATCAATTAACTACTTTGTC
Source organism: Flavobacteriales bacterium (assembly GCA_011526365.1). GTDB lineage: Bacteria > Bacteroidota > Bacteroidia > Flavobacteriales > Flavobacteriaceae > RFYP01. Next base: position 137,366 of record WTIO01000044.1, on the reverse strand, counting down.
ATTTTTCTGTCTTACAAAAAATACTAAATTTGGTTGCTTATTTTAAAAAAGATTGAATTGGAGACGAATGAATTTGAAGCAATAGTTGTAGGTACAGGAGTAAGTGGCGGATGGGCTGCTAAAGAACTCTGCGAAAAAGGATTAAAAACCCTAGTGCTAGAGCGTGGGCGAATGGTGAAACATATAGAAGATTATCCCACTATGCACAAAGACCCTTGGGATTTTCCTAGTGGTAATACCATAACTAAAGCCACAATAGAGAGACAACCCAAACAATCCAGAACAGGTTATACAACTAAAGAATCTGACAAACATTTCTTTGTTGATGACCTAGATCATCCTTACAATGAGGTACAACGCTTTGATTGGATGCGAGGGTATCATCTTGGTGGCCGTTCAATTACTTGGGGTCGACAAAGTTATAGACTGAGCCCTTTAGATTTTGAAGCCAACCTCAAAGAGGGTGTAGCTGTCGACTGGCCTATGCGTTATAGTGATTTAGCACCTTGGTATAGTTATGTAGAAAATTACATTGGTGTGAGTGGAGAATCCTTAGGTCTAGATCACTTCCCCGATGGGCAATACTTAAAGCCTATGGAGCTTACTTGCGTAGAAGAGCATTTTAAAACTTCTTTAAAAGAGCAGTACACTGACCGTGTTTTAACTATAGGTAGAACTGCTCATATTACTGAAGGAACCAAACCAGGGTTAGGCAGAAGTGCTTGTCAATACAGAAATCGTTGCCGAAGAGGGTGTCCATTTAGTGCTTACTTTAGTAGCTTAACCTCCACATTACCAGCGGCTGAAGCTACAGGAAATATGACCCTTCGTCCTAATTCTATCGCTTACCAAGTGATGTATGATGCTGACAGCAAACGCGCTACTGGAGTAAAAATTATAGATACAGTAACCAAAGAAGAAATTGAATTTAAAGCTAAGGTCGTTTTCCTATGTGCTTCTGCAGTAGCATCAACGGGTATTCTTATGCAGTCCACTTCCGATCGTTTCCCTAACGGCTTAGGTAATGATTCTGGAGAACTTGGACACAATCTTATGGACCACCATTTCCAAGTTGGAGCTAAAGGAGTTTTTGAAGGTTTTAAGGATAAGTATCACACTGGAAGACGCCCCAACGGAATTTACATTCCGCGTTTCAGAAATATTGGAGGAAAAACAAACCAGAAGAATTTTCTTAGAGGGTATGGGTACCAAGGTGATGGTTTTAGAAATGGTGGAAATCCATCAGCAGAAGAGTTAGCCTTCGGAAAAGAGTTTAAGAGTGAAATCCTCAATGTTGACCAGTGGTCAATGTCCATTAACGGATTTGGAGAAACCTTGCCGTACCACGAAAATAAAATGTATTTGGACTACGACAAAAAAGATCAATGGGGACTGCCCACTGTCACCTTTGATGCTACCATTCGCGAAAATGAATTAGAAATGCGAAAGGACATGAAGGAACAAGCCGTAGAAATGCTTGAAAAAGCAGGCTTTAAAAATGTTAGTGGCTACGATAACAATTATGCCTTAGGTTTAGGGATTCACGAAATGGGAACTGCACGTATGGGGAGAGATCCTAAAACTTCAGTTTTAGGCGCCTACAACCAGGTTCACTCCGTACCCAACGTTTATGTTACAGACGGTGCAGCTATGACTTCAGCCAGTAATGTTAATCCTTCTTTAACCTATATGGCACTAACGGCAAGAGCTGTCAATCACGCAGTGGAGCAATTGAAAAAAATGAACATTTGATCGCACGGATTATGAATCGAAGAGAACTTTTAAAAAACTTAGGCTATACCGTAGGTGCTACAGCACTAACCCCAACACTGTTAAGTACACTTCAAAGCTGTACGCAAGATCCCTCTTGGCAACCGGCCATTTTTCCAAAAAATAAAATCGGTTTTGTCAATACTCTATTGGACATTATTTTACCGAAAACCGACACGCCTTCCGCAAGCGAACTCAACCTCATTGCTTTTATTGACACCTATTATGATTTGGTGCTCAGCAAAATGGATCAAGACCGCCTGCTTATGGGACTCGACGCTTTTGAAAACATGTGTCTTAAAGAAACCAGTAAGAGTAGTCTAGCTGCTGTAGCTACAGATGAATTAGAAGCGCAATTGTCAAAATACCTCCGCGGCTCTAAGGAAAAAACAGATCAATGGAATGCGGCGCTGTATCGCTACCTTGATGCGGAGAACAAAAACATTGCTACCAATGATGTACCAGAGGTTCCTTTAGCCTACGACTTTGCACAAACCCTGAGAAACCGTGCCGTGCAAGCGTATAAAACCAATGAATTTATTGGGGAAGAAGTACGCCCCTATGCGTCTATTCCAGGCCAACAAAAGGGGTGTGTGGATTTACAGGAAACTACTGGAGGAAAATCTTGGTCGCTCTAAGAACTTAAAGGGTTCGCAAGTACTCTACAATGGCGCGAGCTTCTTCTTGACTCAAATTTTGGTTGAGCATTTGAATATTGTTGTATTCTTTTAAAAGCGCCTTGGCGATAGGGTCCTTCTGAAGCATTTCTGTGGGATTGAGCAAAATATTCATCACCCAAGCAGGATTTCTTCTTTCATAAATCCCCTTCATTGCAGGGCCAATGAGTTTTTTGTCGGTGTAGTGACAGGCAGTACACTTTTGTTTAAATGCAGCAGCTCCTTTTTCCGCCATAGTTTCATCCACAGCGTCTTCAAAACTTAATGAGGTCATTGGACCAATCCCGGTGTTGGATAAGTCCACTGGAGCTTTTCCTGTTTCCACCACCACTTTGGGAGCTTCCTTTTGAGTGCGTTTGTATTCAAATCCTTTCTTTTTTCCTTCATTGGAACCACAGGCAGTTAGAACTGATAGGGAAAGCACTAGGGTGAAAAATCTCATAGAAATCAATTTTCAGTAAAGAAAATAAAAACTTGCACCAATCACAAAATTCCTGCAAAACAAAATATATGTCTGAATTTTGTGCTATTTTGAAAGGTGAAAATAGAATACAATATGCAGTTTGTTAAATCCAATTTATGGGCCTTTGCCCTACTTCTTGTAAGCCCCTTAGTTGTAGCACAGGAAGCATCTCCTCAAATAGAAAAAAAGTACCAGCGGCAAATTGAAAAATTAGTCAAGAACAAAAAGATACAACGGGCTTTTGAACATATTTTGGCCCGTGAACCCCAAACCTTAGCAACGCTAATTGAACTCACTGAAATCCCTGCGCCCCCATTTCGAGAAGAAGTGAGGGCCAAGGCATTTGCTGAAAAAATGAAAGCCGAAGGCGTAGATTCCTTATGGGTGGATTCCGAAGGTAATGTACTCGGACTGCTAAAGGGAACTCGGGGTACTAAAACAGTTGCCATTAACGCGCATTTAGATACCGTATTCCCTGAAGGTACCGATGTGCGTGTGCGCCAGAGTAATGATACATTGTATGCCCCAGGTATTGGCGATGACACCCGCGGGTTGGCCATGTTACTAACCCTATTAAATACCCTAAAAACCAACAATATTCAGCCACAGGAAAATTTATTGTTTGTGGCTACAGTGGGAGAGGAGGGCTTAGGTGACCTGCGCGGTGTAAAAGAACTCTTTAGCCCAAGAGGGCCTAAAATTGACAGCTGGATTTCTATTGATGGTGGGAGTTTGGGCCGTGTTAACAACAAAGCCTTGGGCTCCTATCGGTATAAGGTGACTTTTGATGGCCCAGGGGGGCATTCTTGGGGGGCCTTTGGTTTAGCAAACCCCCATCATGCTTTAGGAAGCGCCATTGACAAATTTGTGGCCCTTGCCGACACCTACACTGCTTCGGGCCCGCGAACAAGTTATAATGTTGGGGTGATTGAAGGAGGAACGTCCATTAATTCCATTCCTTTTTCATCGAGCATGTTGGTAGATATTCGTTCGGTAGCCCCCGCCCGTTTAGATGCTATGGAAAAACTGTTATTACAGGCCAGTGAAGAGGCCCTGGCACTGCAAAATACTCGCAAGCGCCAAGGCCCCGATTTAACTTTAAACTTTGAGAAGATTGGAAATCGCCCCTCTGGGGAACTGTCCACTTCTTTACCGCTCATTCAACAAGCGATGGCCGCTACACGTTTTTTTGGAAAAACTCCGCGTTTAACCCGGGGCTCCACAGATGCTAATATTCCTATATCAAAGGGGATTCCTGCTGTTACAGTGGGCAGAGGTGGCTCTGGAGGCAAGGCCCATTCTTTGGACGAATGGTGGTACAACGACAAAGGGCACGAGGCCATTCAATTTGCTTTACTTCTCGTCCTCGCTCAAACAGGCTTTTAAGGTGTTACAACGCGCTTTTTTTGAGTGACCAAGTACACCCCTAAAAGTACAAGCACCCCGGCGCCAGCTTTTGTAATATCAAGTACATCGTTGTTTGTGGCAAGGGCATACACAATGGCAATAAGTGGCTGTAAATAAATAAAAGCACCTACAGTAGTAGCAGCTAATGTTTTTAAGGCATAAACATTCAGCATATAGGTTAAAAAGGTAGTCCCAATAACCACAAAGGCCATGCGCCATATGGCATCAAAAGGCAATTGTCCCCATTGCACAGCAAAAAATTCTTGATAGGTAATTGGGAAGGTCATCAGTATTCCGAGTAGAAACATCCACTTCATTAAAGTAAACGTGTGGTATTTTTTGGTAAGGGGTTTTACTAGAATCAGATAGGCTCCAAAGCTGCAGGCATTAATTAAAAATAATAGGTTGCCCAAGGGGATATTAGGAGCGTTGGCCATTTCTTTTTTCCCGTACAAAATGAGGATTAAGGCACCTGAAAACCCAAGGACAATTCCCGCTACTTTTCGCCAGCCTAAACTTTCATTTAAAAACAGCACCGAAAGCACAAAGACAATTATTGGGGTAAGGGTAACAATAACACCACTGTTGATTGGGGTAGACAGTTCTAGCCCTTTAAAAAACATCAACATATTAATACACATACCCAAAAGAGCAGCAAAAAAGATTCTTTTATAGTCTGATTTTTCAATGCGCTCTTTGGGTGTCCAAATACTAAAGAACCAAAAAAGGGCAGCAGCTCCAGTAACCCGAAGCATAATAAATCCAAAGGCCCCAATATAATTGGGCATCACTACTTTAGCAATGGTGTGATTTAAACCATAAATGGTGGTCGCCCCTAGTGCAGCCAATAATGCTACCACCCGATTATTCACTAAAGAACGCTTTAATGGCAGCTACATTGGCCGCGCTGTTTCCGATAAAAATTTTGTTGTTTACCTGAAGTACAGGGCGTTTTAAAAACGTATAGTGCTCAAGGAGTAGGTTTCTAAATCCTGCCTCGTCTAAGTTTTGCTCTTTTATATTTTGGGCTTTGTACCGCTGTGCACGTTTGTTAATGAGCGCTTCATAACTACCACTAAGGGCTTGCAAAGCGTCAATTTGCGCTCCACTTAGGGGAGATGATTTTATGTCCACCAAGGCAATGCCTTCGGGGAAATTAATGCCATTCATAATGCGTTTACAAGTATCGCAACTGCTTAAATAATAAAAGGTTCCCATGGCAAATTGTTTTCCTCACAAAGAAAACCATTTTCGCGGAATCTGCTGCTAAAAGCTAGAAATTGAATACCTTTAAATCACAATTTCAATTGTATTTATTTTGAAGAAAAAACTACACTTCAACAGCCTAACCATTCATGGTGGACAGGCTCCTGATCCTGCATTTGGTGCAGTAATGCCCCCAGTGTATATGACCTCCACCTATGCTCAAAGCGCTCCTGGAGACCACAAAGGGTATGAGTATAGCAGAACCCATAACCCCACACGAACAGCTTTAGAAAAAAACATTGCCGCCATTGAAAATGGAAAACACGGCATGGCCTTTGCCTCGGGTTTAGCAGCCATGGATGCGGTGATGAAACTCTTGCAACCTGGGGATGAGATCCTGGCGACTGACGATCTCTACGGAGGGTCCTATCGGTTGTTTACAAAAATATTTGAAGCTTACGGCTTAGTATTCCGCTTTATCCCCATGCGAGATACAGCAACAGTAGCACAACATATTACCCCTAAAACCAAACTGTTTTGGGTGGAAACCCCCACCAATCCCATGATGAATATCATTGACCTCAAAGGGATGGCAGAGCTTGCAAAAGCCCACAACATTACCCTAGCGGTGGACAATACTTTTGCGTCACCCTATTTGCAGCAGCCCCTTGAGTTTGGAGCCGATATTGTCATGCATTCCGCTACCAAATACCTAGCCGGACATTCCGATGTTATTTTGGGAAGCCTGGTGGTAAATGACGACACCCTGGCCGAACGCCTGCGGTTTATTCAAAATGCCAGTGGTGCAGTACCCAGCCCTATGGATTGTTTTTTAGTGCTTCGTGGCATAAAAACCCTACATGTACGCATGGAACGCCATTGTGAAAATGCAGCTCAAATAGCAGCGTTTCTTCAGCAACATCCAAAAATTGAACAGGTCTATTGGCCTGGGTTTGAAACCCACCCCAATCACACAGTGGCAAAACAACAAATGAATGCCTTTGGTGGGATGCTTTCCTTTGTGCCCGAAAAAAGCTCCTTTGCTATGGCACAAAAAATCATCACTTCCTTAAAAATCTTTACACTAGCAGAATCCCTAGGGGGTATAGAAAGTCTGGTAGGCCACCCCGCCAGTATGACACACGCCTCCATTCCTAAAGCCATTCGAGAAAAAAGTGGCGTAGTTGATGCCTTAATTCGGTTGAGTGTAGGCATAGAAGCTGTAGAAGATTTAATTGCCGATTTGGATCAAGCCCTCAGCTAAGCCCCGATTTATTACCTTTGTTGCAGCAATACAGTGTTATGGAGCTCCGAACGGACCAACCCATTTATTTTGCTTCAGATCAACATTTTGGCGCGCCGACCCCTGCGGAAAGCAAACAACGGGAACGTCAATTTTTAGACTGGCTGGAGTACATTCATCCCAAAGCGGGGGCCCTTTTTCTTTTGGGAGACCTTTTTGACTTTTGGTTTGAATATAAAAAGGTGGTGCCCAAAGGTTTTGTTCGAATTTTAGGGAAGCTCGCACAAATGGCCGATGCAGGCCTGCCCATCTACTATTTCGTAGGAAACCACGATTTGTGGATGAAGGATTATTTTTCGTCAGAATTGGGAATCCCCGTATTTCATCAACCACAAGAATTCCAACTGAACGACACGCGTTTTCTCATTGGCCATGGCGATGGCTTAGGGCCCAACGACAAGGGGTATAAGCGCATGAAAAAAGTATTTACAAACCCGTTTTTTCAAACGCTTTTTCGTTGGTTTCACCCCGATTTAGGGGTTGCCTTGGCACAGTATTTGTCCACAAAAAATAAGCTGATTTCCGGTGATGAAGACCAACGGTTTTTAGGGGAAGATGAAGAATGGCTGGCCCAGTACAGTCGCAGGAAAGAAGCTGAGCAACACCGCGACTACTATGTGTTTGGACACCGCCACCTGCCTTTGGAAATTCCAATAAATGCTACTTCGGTGTATATGAACATTGGCGATTGGATTACCCATTACACCTATGCTGAGTTTTCTGAAGGAAAGCTGATTTTAAAAACCTGGGAAGGGGCAAAAGGATGATTGAAAAAAAAGAATTTAATTACGAAAACACCGTCCTCATTGGGATTGTTACCGGGAAGCAAAATGCCGATACCCTTAAAGAATATTTGGATGAATTGGAATTTCTCTCCTTCACTGCTGGGGGAAAAGTAATTCAGCGATTTACTCAGGCTTTGGCCACCCCGCATCCCAAAACCTTTATTGGCAGTGGAAAGATACAGGAGGTGCTGGCCTATGTAAATGAGAACGACGTAAGCACGGTAATTTTTGACGACGAGCTAACCCCTGCCCAACAAGGGAATATTGAAAAACTGTTGCGGTGTAAAATTCTCGACCGCACTGGCCTAATTCTAGATATTTTTGCCCAACGCGCAAAAACCAGTTACGCCCGTGCTCAGGTGGAATTGGCACAGTATGAATATTTACTCCCACGGCTCAAAGGCCTGTGGACCCACTTGGAACGACAACGTGGGGGAATTGGAATGCGTGGCCCCGGGGAAACAGAAATTGAAACCGACCGCCGGATTGTTCGAGATAAGATTGCCCTGTTAAAAAAGAAACTTCAAACCATAGACAAGCAAATGGCTACCCAACGGGGAAACCGCGGTGCTTTGGTGCGCGTGGCCCTTGTAGGCTACACCAACGTGGGTAAATCTACCTTGATGAACACCGTGGCCAAAAGTGATGTCTTCGCAGAAAATAAACTTTTTGCTACCCTAGACACCACTGTTCGGAAGGTGGTCATAGGAAACCTTCCTTTTTTAATGAGTGATACGGTTGGGTTTATTCGAAAATTACCCACCCAATTGGTGGAATCCTTTAAAAGTACTTTGGATGAGGTGCAAGAAGCCGACTTATTGCTGCACGTGGTGGACATTTCCCACCCAAGTTTTGAAGCCCATATTGAAGCGGTGAACGAAATTCTTCAAGAAATTGGGGCAGCAGAGAAACCCACGCTTATGGTGTTCAATAAAATTGATGCCTATACTCCCGAGCCATGGGACGACGCGAATTTGATTGAACAGCGTGGACGCCAGCACTATTCACTGGAAGAATGGAAAACCACCTGGATGCATACAGCCTCCCACAAGACCCTTTTTATTTCGGCTATTGATAAAATGAATTTAAATGAATTCCGTCAAGAGGTGTATAAGGCGGTACGAGAAATTCATATTAGTCGCTTTCCCTACAACCATTTTTTGTATCCTGAAATCACCGAGGAGCAGCAAATTTAATTCAATGCTGCCGCGAGTTTTTTGAGAAAAGCAGCGCGCTGACCTGATTCTAGCCAACGGGTAACCACCACCATATCTTCTTCGGGGAATACAAAAATAAAGTTTCCCCCAAAGCCTGCGGCATAATACATCTTGTCAGAAATCTCTGGAATATAGTTACTGCCTTTAGGGTTGTTCAGCCACCACATCATCCCGTAATTGGGGTTTGCTGCTGCAGGCTGTACTACTTTATCGACCCAATTTTTGGGAAACAACTGCTGTTCTTTCCATTTCCCTTGTGCTAAAAACAGCAAGCCAAAGCGCGCGTGATCTTCGGTACTAATAAACACACCCCCTCCGGAATGTCCCCCTCCAGAAACTGATTGCATCCACTGTCCGTCTACATTTACCCAGGAGTTTTCGTAGCCAAACCAACGCCAGGTGGAAGAAGCGCCAATGGGATCCATGATGTGCTCTTTAAGGACCGCAGGAAGGGGTTTACGCAACACTTGCAACAGACTGTAGGCCAAAACATTTACACGTACATCGTTGTATTTATAGTGTGTTCCGGGGGCATGCAGTTTTCGGTTTTTCCAATCATCTACGCCTCCCTCTCGTGGGGGGCGGTCGGCCCAATCGTAAGAATCCCAAAGACTCCCAGACCAGTCAGAGGTTTGTTGTAGCAAATGGGTCCAGTAAATAGCACTATTGTGTTCCCCATCAAAAGTAGTATCCCAAACATACTTTTTCACAGGGTCATTTAAATTTTGGATTAGCCCTTGGGCCAAGGCGAGTCCAGCCACAGTAGAAAGGTAACTTTTAGTCACGCTAAAGGTCATATCCACCCGTTTGGTATCCCCCCACGAAGCAATACGGTAGCCGTTTTTTAGGATCATTCCTGCAGGGCCACCACGTTTTTTGGTGGGCCCCAAAAGTTTGTGGTAGGGTTCGCGGGCGAAGCCTTTTAAAATGGCAACACGCAAATCCCGGCTTTCACTGTATTCATTGGCAAGTGCAAAAGCTACAACATCCTGTATTTTTTCAGCATCCAATCCAAAGCGTTCTGCGGGTTGGGTTTCCCATTCTGCACCACGATCGGGGAAGTAGTATTGTCCTTGAAGGCTTGGTGCAAGGAGGAGTAGACTAAAAAAGAGGAAGAGGAAACGCATAGATCGATATAAATTTATTAGTTTGTTCTTAATGAATCAGCAAGATAAAAAAACCGATTTAACTGTAGCCCTGCTGCAAGCAAGCATTGTTTGGGAGGCACCGCAGCAAAACAGGACGCAGTATGCTGCTTTGCTAGAAGCCTTAGCGGCGGAGGTGGATGTGGCAGTGTTGCCAGAAATGTTTACTACAGGATTTACAATGGCTCCACATGCCGTTGCCGAAAACATGCAAGGCCCAACAGTGGCTTGGCTTCTGGAGCAAGCCAAGAAAAAGCACTGCGCAATAGTTGGCAGTGTTGCCATTAAAGACGGGGAGCACTATTACAATCGTTTGCTTTTTGTTTCCCCCGAAGGAGACCTAACTACCTATGACAAACGACATACGTTTACCCTTGCAGGGGAAAGTGAGGTGTATTCACAAGGCACACAAGACGGTATAGTAGAATACAAGGGCTGGAAAATATGTTTGCGTATCTGCTACGATTTGCGGTTCCCTGTTTGGTCACGCAACGCATCCGATTACGATGTACTGCTGTACACCGCCAATTGGCCGCGTCCGCGAATACATGCATGGGATACCTTACTCCAGGCACGTGCCATAGAAAATATGGCGTATTGCATTGGCGTTAATCGTGTGGGCACCGACCCCAATGGACATGAATATCCAGGGCATAGTGCGGTGTATGACGCTTTGGGAGCAGCGCTTTGTGGACCACTTGAAGAAAAGGCTACAGCTCTTCTTGCGACGTTGAATTGGGATTCGCTTCAAGCGTTGCGGACGCAGTTGCCGTTTCTTGAAGATCGCGACGAATTTGAGCTACGTTAATCACCTCGTTGATGTCCCAGTTGGCACGAAGCTCAATGGGCGTTGGAAAATACAGGACTTCTTCTGCTTGTACTTTTTTTAGGTAATTCCCGGTATCCCATTGTTGGTTACCGTTGGCATCCACTATAAAACGCAGGGTGTAGTTCCCTGGGGGGAGCAAGTCAAAGGTAAAGCGTTGTTGCCCATTGGTATCGCTTACTTTTCGCACTACCTTATCCCTGTTTACCACTTCTAGGATGTAAGGGGTGTTGTCCAAATATTCCAGCCGAATAATGATGGTTCCATAGTCTTCAATTTTTTTGGTGCTAGTTTCAAAACTCAACGTATCGTGGGTATTGTCAAAAAAATCAACTAGAGCTTCGGGCAGTAATTTGATCTGGTACTTGTCACTGGGGGCAATGTCAAAAATGAGGGCCACTTTATCGTAATTTGAATTGATGGAAGTGGTAAAAGGCACTGCCGTTGAATCAATATTTTCAACAGCTATTTTTTGGGGATTTACCGCAACGATAGGAAGGTTGCTTTTTAGTTGAAAAGTGTCCCTAAGGTTGAGCGATCGGCCTGTAATAGCAGTTACCACCAGCGAATCTGCAACGGGTTTGTTAAACTTTACGGTGGTTGTACGCAGGGAATCTGCTAAAGCGTATTCAAATTTTAGGGAATCTAAGGTGGCTCCCTTAAACCAATAATTCAAGGTGTCGGTTTCTGGATTTTTTGTGATTAAACTTTCAAATGTTTCAGGAACTTCACTAATCATTTTCATTTCCTGGTTGGAATACTTGCCGTAGTAGGGCAAACCAATATGATGGTCATTCACAAAATAAGGGCGTGCCCAGCTGAAATTGGTAATTTCTTTAAATATTTTGAGGTCAATAACACTGTCCTGTGGGAGGGTAATATACCGGTCGTAGAATCCAATTTTATCGGTGTTTTGATCGAAAAAATAATTACTGGCGGCATCTCTTAGGGCGATAATCTCATAGGTGCCCGCCTTTAAATTTTGAAAGCGATAGAGGGTAGAATCCAAAGTGCTTGAAACATACAAGGGAGCTTGTTTGTACACTGTGGAGTCAGTATAGGCGCTGTCCACAGGATATAGCTGTAAGGAAATATAGGGGTCAGTTTCGGCATCAAAGGCGTCCAGTACTTTACCGCGCAGGGTGAGCGAGTCGATGGTGCTGCCGGTGGAAAGTGTATAGCTAAAAAAGGGCAATACATTGCCTTCGTTATTGTCTACAACGCTTTCGCCAAAATTAAAGGTGTAGGTAGTTTCGGGGGCCAAACTGTCCAACAGTTCAATGACAATTTTTTTTGAAATGGTGGTTTTGGGTTCCACATCGTATTTGTCCGACTCTAGGGGTGGAGAAATAATTAATTGTTTACTTAAATCCTCCAGTTTAATGTATTCGTCAAAAGTTAGGGTAATTTCATTTTTGTCAAAAAACAGGGTGTTTTGTTTGGGCGAAGCATTCATCAGCACAGGGGGAATACTGTCTTTGGCCCCTCCTGTGGGGGTTCCTTTTTTAGCGCAGCTGTAGGGGAACAGCCCTAAGATGACAACAATGCCTACGAAACGAATGATTTTCATTAGTCGTTGAAATTGCAACAAAATAACATATAATTCTTATGACATCCTATATGCAATGGTAGCAATACTCACTTTTGAATAGGGAAAGGAAAGCAGTGCCTTGGCACAAGAAGTAATTGTGGCCCCTGTGGTGAGGACGTCGTCCACCAACAACCAATGCTGTGGTGTTGCAGCGGTTTGTGGAAGGGGCTCAAAAGCTGTAGCCATGGATTCCCATCGGTTTTTGTAACTGCCTAGGGCTAGGGAGGAGGTGTGTTTGATTCGTTTTATTACCGTAGTTTTCACGGGTACCCCTAACTCCTCGCTAAGGCTTTCGGCAAAGCGCATCACTTGATTGTAGCCCCGTTGTTTTTTTCGTTTTGGATGTAAAGGCACGGGGACTATTGCAGTGCATTGGCAGAATACCGTAGCCTTTAGGCAGTGTCCTAAAAGCTGGCCAAAGTAGGCGCCAAGTGTTTATTGCCCCTTGTATTTTAAGGCGTGAATACTCGACTGCACGATAGATTGGGGCTCAAAGAAAAACAATGCCGTGGCATGCTGAATGCGAGCCCTTTTGTTCACCTGCTCCCACATGGGATTTTCAGGTAATAGGTGAAAATGCGTCCACGGCAGTTGTAACTGGCAGTGAAAACAAAGGGGCCTTTCATTTTCCGTTAATACGCCGCCACAGCCCGGGCAAAAAAGTGGAAAAAACACCTGATGTAAAGCGCGAAACAAAGAAGTAATTTTTCTGTTCACAGAATTGAATTTAGGGCTACTTAAAGATAATAAAAAGCAGTATTTTTGCCCCATGGCAAAAGAAAACGACTCCTTTAAAAAAATCATTTCCCACGCAAAAGAATACGGTTATGTATTCCCCTCTAGTGAAATTTACGACGGTTTAAGTGCCGTGTATGACTACGGGCAAAACGGGGCCCTGCTTAAAAAAAATATCCGCGAATTTTGGTGGAAGGCCATGGTGCAAATGCACGACAATATCGTAGGAATAGATGCGGCCATTTTTATGCACCCCACGACCTGGAAAGCTTCTGGGCATGTGGATGCATTTAACGACCCTTTAATTGACAATAAGGACTCTAAAAAGCGCTACCGCGCCGATGTGCTTATTGAAGACTACGCCGCAAAAATTGAAGCTAAAATAGATAAGGAGGCGACCAAAGCCGCCAAGCGTTTTGGCGCAGCCTTTAACAAGGAGCAGTTTCTTGCCACCAACCCCAGAGTTTTGGGTTATCAGGAAAAAATTGACACCATCCTAAAACGCATGGGGCAGTCCCTAGAAAAAGAGGATTTGGCCGATGTGAAAGCCCTCATCGAAGAATTGGGCATAGCCTGTCCAGAGTCTGGATCACGCAACTGGACAGAGGTAAAACAATTCAATTTGATGTTTGGCACCAAACTGGGTGCTACTACAGAAACGGCAACTGATTTGTTTCTTCGTCCCGAAACAGCACAAGGAATTTTTGTCAATTACCTCAATGTGCAAAAAACAGGGCGCATGAAATTGCCTTTTGGTATTGCACAAACTGGAAAGGCGTTTCGGAATGAAATCGTTGCCCGACAGTTCATCTTCCGTATGCGAGAATTTGAACAAATGGAAATGCAGTTTTTTATTCCTCCCAACACCCAAAAGAAATGGTACGACTACTGGAAAGAACAGCGCCTGAATTGGCACCTGGCCTTGGGAATTCCCAAGGAAAATTACCGTTTTCACGATCACGAAAAACTTGCCCATTATGCCGATGCTGCCTGTGATATAGAATTTAAATTCCCCTTTGGTTTTAAAGAATTGGAAGGTATTCATTCTCGCACCGATTTTGATTTGGCCAACCACGAAAAATTTGCAGGTAAAAAAATAAAGTACTTTGACCCCGAACAAAACGAAAGCTACACCCCCTATGTATTGGAAACTTCTATCGGTTTAGATCGGATGTTTTTAGCCGTTTTTTCTCATGCCCTAAAAGAGGAAACCTTGGAAGGGGGCGCTACCAGGACGGTGCTTCAACTGCCCTCTGCCTTAGCCCCCGTTAAAGCTGCTGTGTTGCCGTTGGTGAAAAAAGATGGCCTGCCCGAGCTCGCTCAAAAAATTCGGGAAACCCTGCAATGGGATATGCAGGTGATGTATGATGAAAAGGATGCCGTGGGACGGCGTTACCGGCGTCAGGATGCACTTGGAACCCCCTTTTGCATCACTGTAGATCACCAGTCCCTAGAGGACAATACCGTCACCCTTCGCGAACGCGACAGCATGCAACAACAACGTGTAGCCATTGCGCAACTTCCCCAACTGCTGGAGGAGCAAACAGCGATGAAGTATCTGCTTCAAAAACTGTAATTCTCCAAATCAAATGTTTAAATTCGTACTGCATGGGCACAAAAATTCTTTCCTATAATGTTAATGGCATTCGTGCCGCAGTAAAAAAAGGATTCTTAGAATGGCTGGAAGCCGCCCAACCCGACGTCCTTTGCATTCAAGAAATTAAAGCGCTGGAAGAACAAATTGACACTGCTGCATTTGAGGCATTGGGCTATAAACACTATTGGCACTCGGCCCAAAAAAAGGGGTATAGCGGGGTAGCAATTCTTTGTAAGCAATCCCCAAAAAAAGTCACTTTTGGAACAAGCATTGACCATATAGACTTTGAAGGACGTGTTTTACGTGTAGATTATGATGCGTTTTCTGTAATCAGCTTGTACTTACCTTCAGGAACAAATACCGCTCGTTTGGACTACAAGTTTCAGTTTATGGACGAGTTTCAGGAGTACATCAACAAATTAAAAAAAGAAGTGCCCAATTTGGTGATTTGTGGTGACTACAACATCTGTCACGAGGCTATTGACATCCATGACCCCGTTCGCAATAAAACTGTTTCGGGCTTTTTACCCGAAGAACGCGCTTGGTTAGATCGGTTTATGCAGCACGGTTTTGTGGATGCTTTTCGCAGTTTAAACCCCGACCCTCACCACTACTCATGGTGGAGTTATCGTGCCAATGCACGTGCCAACAACAAAGGATGGCGTATTGATTACACCTTGGTGTCGGAACCCTTAGCCCCTGCCATAGCACGTTCTTATATTCTTCCCGAAGCCAAACATTCCGACCACTGCCCCGTGGGTGTGGAACTCAATATTTCAGCATCATGAAACAGTTTTTACTTTTTTTAAGCCTTCTTTTTCTCTGTAATGCCTGTGTAACCAATAAGGTGTTTAATGCATTGGAGGATCGTTATGCCAAAAACAAAATGGCATTTAATGTGCTTGAAGCACAACACGACTCCCTATTGCAAGCCAATGACCACTTAAAAATGCGTTTGGAAGAAACACAACAGTCACTTACTGCTACAGCAGACAGTTTAACGCAATCCCAAGGAGCACTAAAAACCCTACAACAAAATTATACAACCCTTGAAACCAACAGCGATGCAGCAATTAAAGCACGAATTTCTGAAAATCAGGAGTTGCTGGCTCAAATCGCTGAAAAAGAAGGGGTGCTGTTTCAGCGGGAAAAGCGATTGACCGAATTAGAACAGCGCATTGCCGCCAACGAAAAAGCCATGAATACCTTAGTGCAATCTCTTTCTGATGCTTTATTAAATTTTGAAGGAAAAGGCCTCACCGTGGAGCAACGCAATGGCAAGGTATATGTGTCCATGGAGAACAAACTTTTATTTGATTCCGGTAGCTGGACGGTTGGTCCCCAAGGAACAAAAGCAATTGCCCAATTGGCAGGGGTACTACAAGACAATCCCGATATTGATGTGCTCATTGAAGGGCACACCGACAACGTTCCCTACTCTGGCAAAGGCCCACTTTCTGGAAACTGGGATTTATCCACCAAACGCGCAACAAGTATTGTTACGTTACTTTTAGAAAATGATCAAGTGCTCCCCCAAAACCTTACTGCTGCTGGACGTGGGGAATTCCTGCCCGTAGGGCCAAACACCTCGCCTCAAGGTCGTGCAGCCAATAGAAGAATAGAAGTTATTTTGAGCCCCAAACTCAGTGAAATCACGCAACTATTGAAGACGATTGAATAAATGGAATACAGAAAATTACCTCAAACAAATATTTCAGTAAGTAAAATTTGTTTGGGCACCATGACCTTTGGCAATCAAAATACCGAGGCTGAAGGGCACCAACAAATGGATTATGCTTACGACCAAGGGGTGAATTTTTTTGATACTGCCGAATTGTACCCCGTTCCGGCAGAGGCTGCTACCCAGGGAGAAACAGAACGCATACTGGGCACCTGGTTTAAAAAAACAGGGCTTCGGGACAAGGTAGTGGTAGCAACTAAAGTTGCAGGTCCTGGCGATTATACCAAACACATCAGGGAAAACCTCAGTTTTAGTAAGGCCCACATTAACGAGGCTATTGATTTAAGTTTGCAACGCCTTCAAACCGATTATATCGATCTGTATCAGTTGCATTGGCCGGAGCGAACCACCAACCGCTTTGGGCAGCGGGTTTATGTGCACAATGAAAATGACCCTTGGCGAGAAAACTTTGAAGCTGTTCTTGACGCACTAGCTGAAAATATTAAGGCCGGAAAAATCCGACATGTTGGGTTGTCCAATGAGAGTCCCTGGGGAACAATGCGTTTTCTTCAGGCGGCGCATGAGGATCGCCCTAAAATGATCACCCATCAAAATGCCTATTCCCTTTTGTGTCGTGATTTTGAAACGGGGCATTCAGAAATCTGTCATCGGGAGCAGATGGGCTTACTGGCCTACTCACCCCTTGGCTTTGGGGTGCTCACAGGAAAGTACCTCGGAGGGAAGCTCCCCGAAAAGGCACGTCTAACCCTTTTTCCACGATTTATGCGCTACAGTAGCGAGAGCTGTACTTTAGCAACCGAGCAGTATTTGGCCTTGGCACAACAACATGGTTTATCATTAACGGCTATGTCCCTGGCCTTTGTCAATGACCGCCCTTTTGTTACCAGCAATATTATTGGTGCTACAAGCTTAGAACAGCTAAAAGAAAATATTGCTTCGCATGAAGTTACATTAAGTGCAGCGGTGTTGGAAGAAATTGAAGCCATTCACAACAGCTTACCCAATCCTGCGGTGTAGCCTAACTGGGTCGAGCAGCAATTAATTTTTTCGTGTAATTACTCTTTGGATCGCTGTACAATTGATCGGCTTCTTGTAGTTCTTCAACGCGTCCATTGTGCATAACCATCACGCGATCAGAAACATATTTCACCAGGGTGAGGTCGTGTGAAATGAACAAATAGGCGAGTTGAAATTCTTGCTGTAGGTCTTTTAATAGGTTGATCACTTGTGCCTGTACCGAAATGTCTAAGGCGGCCACTGCTTCATCGCAAATAATTAAACGGGGATGGGTAGCCAGAGCGCGAGCAATAACAGCCCTTTGGCGCTGTCCCCCAGAAAGTTCATGTGGGTATCTTGGTACAAATGCAGCGGGAAGTCCCACCCGATCCAAGAGGGCAGTCACCCGTTCCTGTGTTTGTTGTTCACCTTGCGTGATTTTGTGGTGTCGTAGCACCTCAGCAATGCTTTTCCCTAGGGTCTTCTGTGGGTGCAGCGCAGCATAGGGGTTCTGAAAA
The DNA here is from genome assembly GCA_011526365.1 of Flavobacteriales bacterium. Taxonomy (GTDB): domain Bacteria; phylum Bacteroidota; class Bacteroidia; order Flavobacteriales; family Flavobacteriaceae; genus RFYP01. The sequence goes on along the minus strand of WTIO01000044.1, from coordinate 119,428 downwards.
ATGTATTGAATATTTTTACGTTCCCGCATTAGGGCTTTGGCACTCATGTGGTGTAAGGCTCTGTTTTCAAAAAACACATTGCCTTCCGTGGGAGGGTCTAAATATACGAGGGCACGTGCCAGCGTAGATTTCCCACAGCCCGACTCTCCCACCAAGCCCAAGGTTTCTCCGGGGTAAATTTCAAAGTGCAAGGGATGTACAGCTGTAAAACTTTCGGGCTTTTGCCAAAAGAGGCGTTTACGAGAATATACTTTTCGCAAAGCTTCTACTTGTAAGAGCGGCGTTTGTTGGTAGAGGTGTTGGTGCTTTTGTTCGCGTTCTTTTTTTGTTATCCACTTTTCATTTACTGTATTGGTCATATAGTCGGCAATAGTGGCCAAGCGTTTTGGGCGTTTGTCTACCGGTGGCCGCGCATGTATTAGTCCTTTGGTATAGGGGTGTTGCGGCGATGAAAAAACGTTTTTTACGGCTCCTTGTTCTACAATTTCCCCTTCCTGCATCACCATTACAGTATCTGCAAAATGTTGTACCAACGCCAAATCGTGCGAAATAAAAAGAATGCCCATTTGGTGTTTTTGCTGTAGCTGCTTCAGCAATAGCACAATTTCTTTTTGAACAGTAACATCCAGTGCGGTGGTTGGTTCATCGGCAATAAGTAGGTCAGGGGTATTGATTAGGGCCAGTGCAATCATCACCCGTTGTTTTTGCCCGCCGCTTATTTCGTGAGGATAGGCATTGTAAATGCGTTCGGGCTGGGGGAGTTGTACATCTTCAAAGGCCTGAAGCACTTTTGTTTTTGCTACTTGTTTTGAAATGTTTTGATGAATTAAAAGGGCTTCCAGTACTTGCTGCCCACACCGCATGCTTGGGTTTAAACTCGATTGTGGTTCTTGAAAAATCATACCCATGCTGTACCCCCGAAGTTGTTCCCACGCGTTAGTATTATCTCCTGGCAGCGGAATGCCTTGAAATTCCATTTTTTTGGAGGCAACTTTAATTTTTGGGGATTGAATTCCCAACAGGCTTTGTGCAGTGAGGGATTTTCCACTTCCAGAGGCACCTACTAGTGCGGTAATTTTATGCGCCTCAAGGGTAAAACTTATGCCCTTTACCAAAAGGGTATCCCCAATAGTCATCTGAAGCTTTTCTACATTTATGAGTTGGGTTGTTTTCATGCAACACTATGGATTTGGTCGGGACTGAGGAGGGCTTCGTTTCTATAACGTAAAAACACTTGAGCAATAGCAATTACATCTTGTTCGCAATAGCGCACTATGCGGTCAAGGTCTTTTTCTTTGTAATACACCGCTGCTACTTGGCTGCCGTCAATGTCGGCTTTTGGCGAAGGAATATTAAGAACGTGGGTAAGAAGTTTTAGTGAGGTATAGTGCTTGTAATCTCCAAATCGCCATAGCTGCATGGTGTCCAAATGCGGTACCTCCCAGGGTTTTTTTTGGAACAAATTGAGTTTTGCAGGAAGTGGAATTTGATGAATGAGCATTCTGCGAGCGATGTATGGGAAATCAAATTCTTTACCATTATGGGCGCACAGCAGGTGCTGGCGTCCTGAAAAATGTTCTTCTAGTAGTCTTTTAAAGTCCAATAAAAGGGCTTTTTCTTCCCCTAAAAAGCTTTTGGTTCGAAACTGAACGTCCTGAGTATTTGGCGTAAAAAAACCCACAGAAATGCACACGATTTTTCCAAACTCCGCCCAAATACCTGCACGTTCATAAAAGTCTTCAGGAGTTGCTTCACCACGCTGGTAGGCACTTTTATGTTCCCAAAGGGCTTGTGCTTCGGCATCTAGCTGGTTGAAGTGTTCCTGTAGGGGAACAGTTTCTATGTCTAAAAATAAAACCTTGGAACTGTTAATTTTTTGCAGCATAACCCAACAAATCAAGTGCCGCATCCATATACACATAAATGTCTTCGGTGAATGGATTATTGGCGATCGCGTCTCCTTTTAGGTGTCCCAGGCGTACAATGATCACATCAATTTCTGGGAGTACAATAACGTATTGCCCCAAATGACCACGCATCATAAAGCTACGGAAGCCTTTGTAGTTTTCTAGCCACCAGCCGTAGCCATATTCAGGGCCATTGTCGTATTTGGGTTGTAGGGACTGGGCGACGAAGGTAGAGTCTAAAATTCTTGTTCCGTTCCACATTCCATAGTCTTTGTACAACTTTCCAAAACGCGCAAAATCGAGGGCGTTGGTAGCCAAACAGCAGTAGGCCTTCACTAAACCTTTTTCAGCGCTGTCCATTTGCCATATGGCATCTTCCTGGGTTCCCATGGGTTGCCAAAAGCGCGAGCTGAGATAATCTGCAAGTTTTTCTCCTGTGGCTTTTTCAATTGCCATTCCGAGCAGTTGGGTGCTCCCGCTAAGGTATTTAAAGGCGTTATTGGGCTGCTCAATAATAGGTTGTTTTAGCAGTAATTTGCCAAGGTCTTCAATGTAGTAGGAGGCGGCAGTTACAGAAAAAGGGGAATAGTATTTTTCACTCCATTGTAAGCCCGAGGCCATGGCAGCCAAATCACCTACGGTAAGGGTGTTGGCATAGGGCCCTTGGAGCTCTGGAAGGAAATCAATAGCTTTTTGGTCTAAGCCCGAAATAGCCCCTTCCATAATGGCCTTGCCCAACATAGCACTCACCATACTTTTTACCATAGAAAACGAATTGGTTTTTGAGGTAGGCCCAAAATCTTTAGCGTATTGCTCGTAAATCAAACTGTCGTTTTGGATAATGGCATAGGCCACGGTTTGTGTTTTTTTGTGGTAGTCCTGAACGGTTTCGGGAAGTTGAAGACTCCCGTATTTGATATGCTTTGGCCAGGCTTGCGCTTGCTGTGCAGCAAAAACAGTATCGTTATCAAAATACTTGTAATCCGTTAAAAATGCAGTAGTATGTCCACGGAGGTAGGTGTTGCCAATTCCTTTAAGGATGTATTTGTAGTCGGTGAGGTATAGCGAAGCAAAGATTAGTGCCAGGACCAAGCCTGTTATTTGAAGCGATTTTTTCATGTGTCAATTTCTACGAAAATAAGGAATTTTGAAAAGGATAGCCCTCATGGGCTAACAATAGCCTTTTTCTTTCTATTCCTCCAGAATACCCGATGAGTTTTCCATCACTGCCAACTACGCGGTGACAAGGTATAAGTAGTAATACTGGATTTTTACCAATGGCATTGGCTACTGCCCTAACTTTTTTGGTGTCTCCTAGTTGTTGCGCAATTCTCAGATAGGAAATGGTGGTGCCATAGGGAATGTTGTGCACCGATTTCCATACGCTGCGTTGGAAAGGGGTTCCGTTTAAGTCCAGTGGGATGTCAAAAGCAGTAAGTTTATGCTCAATAAATTCTGAAATTTGTTTAACAGCAGTTTTTATGATGGCATCTGAAATAGATTCATCAGTAGCCTCTTTTTCTGTAAAAAAAAGCTCAGTAACACCCTTTTTTGTTGAGTTTATTTGGAGGTTTCCAAATGCGGTAGTAATAATAGCGGATGCCATTAATTTATTTTGTTAAATCCATAAGATTCAACAAAATACAAAAATTGTTTGAGTATTAGCGATTTAGAAGTCGTGCGGCCTCCTTTGCGTGATAGGTAGCAATCATTGCAGCTCCTGCACGTTTAAAGGCATAAAGTTGTTCTAGCATAACTGCTTGGTAGTCTAACCAACCTTTGTCGGCGGCGGCTTTAAGCATGGCATACTCTCCACTCACTTGATAGGCTGCCAGAGGAACTGAACATTGTTGTGCCAGTTGACTCAAAATATCTAAGTAGGCGATACCGGGTTTTACCATAACAATATCAGCGCCTTCTTCTATATCGGTGAGAGCTTCGTCCAACGCTTCTTTTTGGTTGGCAAAATTCATTTGATAGCTTTTTTTGTCTCCAAAGCCTGGAGCGGAGTCCAAAGCTGTTCGGAAGGGACCATAGAACGCCGAGGCGTATTTTGCACTGTAACTCATAATAAGCGCGTCCTCCCGTTGGTGTTCTTCTAGGGCTTGTCGAATGGCTAAAATGCGCCCATCCATCATGTCACTAGGTGCCACTCCATCGGCTCCAGCTTCTATATGGGTACATGCCATGTTTGCAAGGATAGCCACGGTAGCATCATTGCGCACCACATTATTTTCTACAATACCATCATGCCCAAAAGACGAATAGGGGTCTAGGGCTACATCCGTCAATACTACCATTTCTGGGGCAGTGTTTTTAATGGCTTTAATGGCGCGATGCATTAGACCATTGGTGTCCAAAGCTGCTTTTCCAGTATTGTCTTTTAGGGCATCGTCAATTTTTGCAAAAAGCAGTATTCCCTTAAGGCCTAATTGCTGCAGTTCTTTTACCTCTTTTTCAAGGGTATCTAAGCTGTAGCGATAATAGCCTGGCATGGAGGGAATTTCATTTTTCTGCCCTTTTCCTTCTTCTACAAACAAAGGCACTAAAAAGTCGTTAACACTAAGGTGGTGTTCTTGCACGAGGCTGCGAATGGCTGCGGAGGTTCGTAATCTTCTGTGGCGACGTAAAGGAAACATAGTTGTTGTTTTAAGGTGTCAATTTTTTTGGATCTTCTTCATCACGCTCCAAGGTGTCAAAATCTGGGATTTCAATATCCAAATGATCTTCGATGGTATCCTCAACAGGCACTACGGCCTGGGTTGGTTTTAAGGTGCCAAAAAGGAGTAACCCAATAGAAATTAATATTACTAGAAGCAGTAAGTTCTGATCGATAAAATCACTTTGGAAGTTGGGACTTTTAAGTTCTTTAATTTGAAAAAATAAGAGAATGCTAATCAGTCCTCGGGGTGCGTGATAGCTAAGTGCGCTGGGTTTAATAGACAGTTTGCTCAAACTAAAATACAAGTAGCGCAGCAAGAGCATAGCACCAACAAGTAAGGCAGCAAATAAATAGGTGCTCGGACTACTTAGGCTGCTCAAGCTGATTGAAAAGCCAAAAAAGAGAAAGAAAAAGGTACGCACTAAAAAAGTGGACTCCGCAGTGAGCATATGAAAGGAGGCAATTTCTTTGTCCAACTGTTCTTTTGGACTATTTTTTCTTAAAAAGGGGGGGAGCAGGTAATTACTATTACTTAAAATAAGGCCAAAAATAAAAATGGTTACTAAAGCGGGTAAATGCAGGTACTTTCCAATGGCATAAACCAAAATTAACAAGGAAAGTATCAAGAAAAATTTGACATTGTGTTTGATGCGTTGTAACAACTTAAACAGTACAAAGGTGATTCCTACAGAAATGGCAATGATGCCAATGAGTTGTACGCCTAGAGTAGTGAGCGGACTTACTCCCAATAAAGGAGCAGCGGCTTCAAATTGGCGTATGGCGTAGTTGAAAATTAAAATGCCTAAGATGTCTGAAAAGGTAGATTCGTACACCACAAAGGTTTTGTCTTTTTCACTAAAACCCGAAGCTGCAGGAATGGCTACTGCGCTACTGATAATCGACAGTGGGATGGCGTGGATTACCGCAGCCTGGTGTTGCAGTTCAAAAAAGGACTCCAGAATCCAACTTACTAACCACACATTGGCAATCAAAAGTACTGCAGCAGCGAGAAATCCCCGAACCAACAAACCAATTCGCTCCGGAGTTATTTCAAGCTCTAACGCTCCTTCGAGCACAATTAAAATAAGGCCAACCGTACCCAATACCTTTATAATTTCTTCCAAAGCGCCCCACGGGGTAAATCCATAGGCATCGAGAAGGGCACGTGCAATTAGTCCTGTTAAAATTAGAAGGATTACAGAAGGAAATTTGGTCTTTCGGGCAAAAGAATCAAACAAGTAGGAAAACACTACTAACAGTGGCAGTAAAATAAGAATGAGGGTAGTATCCATGGGAATAAATATTCAATTCAAGATACCAATTAATGTTGGATTATACCCATTGTCGTGGTTGTTTCAGTACCTTAACAAGTGCTGCTTCGGGGCTGCCTTCCTCAGGGATATGGTTGTAGGGCCATTGCACATGTGGGGGTAAACTCATAAGAATACTTTCAATACGTCCTTGAGTTTTTAAGCCAAAGGCGGTGCCTTTGTCATGAACTAAATTAAATTCCACATAGCGTCCCCTGCGAATTTCTTGCCATTGGCGTTGTTCAGGGGTATAGGTCTGTTGTTTTCGTTTTTCTACAATAGGCAGGTAGGCAGGTAAAAAAGCCTTACCTATTGCGGTTACAAACGCATACCATTTTGAGGTGGGCCATTCTGAGGTGGGGCGGAGGTAATCAAAAAACAATCCACCGATTCCTCGGGCTTCGTTGCGATGGGTGTTCCAAAAGTAATCATCACAACGGGCTTTGTATTTTTTGTAAAAGCTGGGGTCGTGTGCATCGCAAGCGGTTTTACATATGCTGTGGAAGTGTTGGGCATCTTCCTCAAATAAATAGTAGGGGGTTAAATCCATGCCCCCACCAAACCATTGGTCTTTTATTTCCCCTTTTTGGTCGTAGAGTTCAAAGTAACGAAAGTTGGCGTGTACTGTTGGAACCATAGGATTTTTGGGGTGTAACACCAAACTGATCCCGCAAGCGTAAAATTGCGCGTCGCTAACCTTAAAATAATCTTGCATGGCTTGGGGTAAGGTGCCGTGCACAGCGGAAACATTTACTCCACCTTTTTCAAATACTCTACCATTTTCAACTACCCGAGTACGGCCACCACCACCTTCGGGACGTTTCCAAAGGTCTTCTTTAAAAGTGGCGTTGCCATCTGCATTTTCTAGGGCAGTGGTAATTTCATCCTGTAGGTTTTCAATAAAGCTGTAAAATTGGGTTTTCATAAACGTTTATTTTGGGTATTCTTTAACGGCATCTACAAAAGCTTGTGCATGCGCTACCGGGATATTGGGTAAAATTCCATGACCGAGGTTAACGATGTAGCGGTCTTTTCCAAAGGCTGCAATCATTTCTTTTACATCCTTTTTGATTGTTGGAATGGGGGACAATAAACGCGCGGGGTCATAATTCCCTTGCAGGGTAATTTCGCCTCCACTGAGGTAGCGGGCATTTCTGGCCGAACAGGTCCAGTCGATTCCTAAGGCCGAAGCCCCAGAGCGACTCATATCTTTAAGGGCAAACCAGCAACCTTTGCCAAATACAATAACAGGAATATGCGGCTGTAGGGCAGCAACAATTTGCTGTAAGTAGTACCAAGAAAATTCTTGATAATCGGCAGGGCCCAGCAAGCCTCCCCAAGAATCAAAAAGCTGAACTGCATGCACTCCTTTGGCAACCTTTCGTTTTAGGTAGGCTATGGTGGTGTCTGTAATTTTTTGAAGTAGTTTATGGGCGGCATCTGGGGAAGAAAAACAAAAGGCTTTGGCCACATCAAAGGTTTTAGAACCACTGCCCTGTACGGAATAACACAACAGCGTCCAAGGGGAGCCAGCAAACCCTATTAGGGGAACTTTTCCGTCCAGTTGTTCTAGGGTTAAGGTGATGGCATCCAACACATAATGCAAGCGATCATCTACATCCGGTACCACTACACGATCTACCGCTGCAGCATCTCTGATGGGATTGGGAATCCATGGGCCTACACCGTCTTTCATTTCTACAGGAATATCCATGGCCTGAAGCACCACTAGAATATCACTAAATAAAATGGCAGCATCGGGGCCAATTTGATCAATAGGCATCACCGTAATTTCAGCGGCCAGTTCAGGGGTTTGACAGCGGGTAAAGAAATCGTATTTCGCTTTCAGTTTCATAAAATCAGGGAGGTATCTTCCCGCCTGACGCATCATCCATACTGGAGGACGGCTTACGGTTTTGCCCTGTAGGGCGTCTAAAAACAATTTATTTTTCAGCATGGGTAGCACTATATTTTTTTAATTGGACAAGAAGACTTCCTTCGTCGGGATTTTGGGCAATACTGTAGTTATCGCTATACCTTGCTACTGCTCTAGCTGTAGTAGGGCCAATACAAAACGCATGAAGGGTTTCTATGGGGTTGCTTTGCACAAAACTCTCTACCGCGGAAGGGCTAAAAAACAAGGCCCCATCAAAGGAAGAGGGAAAGTTTTTTGGGTTAAGTGTAGTGGTGTACAATTCGTGGATATCAATAGAAAAACCTGCAGCAGTAAGATGGGTTTCAATTTCGGGACGTCTTTTCTTTCCACAAAAAAATGAAAAAGCAGTAGGAGGTTCTGTAGCTCTTATTTTTTCTGTCAAGGCCTTGGCATTGGGCGCAATTTGAACCACGTCTAAGGACTGCGCTAAAAATACTGCGGCTGTTTTTTTTCCAACGCAAAAGAGGCGTTTTCCTTTTAGAGCTGCTCCTATTTTGGAGTGCTCAAGGGCAATTTTTGCTGCATAGGCACTACTAAAAATCCAGTTTTCAGACCAGGCTTTTGTTGGGTGGTTTATCGCTGTTTTTTCAATAAAAGAATATTCTACAAGGCGATACCCTAAGGCTAGGATGCGGGTTTTAAATGGCAGGTCGAGGATTTTTGTAGCAAGCAAGCGCATCAGGATTTTTTTAGGTCTTCTAATATCGCTGTACCGCCGTTATGTAAGAGTTTTTCGGCGAGTTGTTGCCCTAGTATTTCGGCAGTAGTAAGTGGTCCTGAACAACGATCCACACAGCTTTGCTTCCCATCAATGGAAAAAAGACCTCCTTCAATTTCCAAAGTGCTTCCATGTACATGGGTGCGTACCCCAATGGGTGCTGAACAGCCGCCTTCTAACACCCGTAAAAAGGTGCGCTCTGCCGTAACACAAGCTCTAGTTGTAGAACATTCTACACTTTGAAGGAGTTTGTGAAGGGCGGTATTTTCTTGGTGACAACAAATACCAATAGCGCCTTGGCCCGGTGCGGGAAGCATCCAATCTAAGGTTTGGTACTGCAGTTGGTTTAGGAGGCTTAATCGGCTGAGGCCTGCAGCTGCAAATAGGGCCCCTGTCCAGTTGTTGGATTCAATTTTTTCTAAACGTGTTTGTACATTTCCTCGTAGCGTATCTACGGTGTAGTTGGGGTATTTGTGCAGCCATTGTGCTTTTCGTCGCAGACTACTGGTGGCAATAGTGCCTGTATTAGGCAGGCGGTTTGAGGCCGAATTAAATACAAGTACATCGTCCACATTTTCACGTTCGAGTACACTGGCTAATACCACCTTTTGAGGCAGTTGGGTGGGTACATCTTTTAAACTGTGTACGGCAATATCAATGGTATTGTTCAGCAAGGCGGTGTCTAAAGCCTTGGTAAAAATTCCTTGAATCCCCATAGCGTAAAGCGGCTGGGTGAGGTTTTGGTCTCCATCACTGTCAATGTGAACAAGGGTGGCTGGCTGCCCCTGTTGTTCTAACAGTTGTTGCACCGTTTTGGTTTGCCATACCGCCAAAGGACTTTTACGTGTCCCAATCCGAAGGGGCTTAGGAGACATCAGAAGTGAGTTCTAATTGAAAAATCTCGCGGAGTAATTTGGTGGCTACAGGAGCTTCTTGGGGATGCTCTTTTAAAAAGATAGCAATATGGCCGCTGAGTTTTTGTACCTGCTCAGGTGTCCAGAGTGGCTCGTCAGCTGCCGTATCTTTCCCATTTTTTGTCCCCCATTTTTTATTGAGTTCTCGAAGTAATGGCGCGTGTTTCCGGTGTTCTTTCCATTCTAAAAATTCTGCCTTAATTGCTGCAATTATGGCCTCAGCAGTAGGAATAAAGGCCTTGCGTTTTTCTAGGGTTGCATCTGTCATTTTAGACAGTTCATCCAGATGCACTAGGCTTACTTGTGGAAGTTGCGCAACATCGGGCGTAACATTTTTTGGTACGGAGAGGTCCAAAATCAACAAGGGTTTTGCTGCGTGAATCATGGCGGCACTCACCGTTGGAACAGCAGCCCCTGTAGCTACTATAAGTACATCAGCAGTGCGAATTTCGCTATTGAGTTCGCCAAAGGCCCGTGTTTGCAAATTGAACTTTCCTGCAATTTTTTCTGCCTTAGCCCCCGTGCGGTTAATGAGGGTGATGTTTTTATTTGCTGTGTGTTTAACCAGGTTTTCACAGGTGTTTCGGCCAATTTTTCCCGTTCCGAAAAGGACAATTTTTTTGTCGTTAAAATCTTTAATGTGTTCGCGAATGTATTGTACCGAAGCAAAGGATACCGACGTGGCACCCGAGGAAATTTCAGTTTCAGTTTTTATACGTTTGCTCGCCTGTATTACAGCATTCACAAGGCGTTCAGTTAAATTTTGTGCAAGCTGATATTTTTTTGACTGGTAGAAACTTTTCTTTAATTGGCCGATAACTTCAAAATCCCCAAGGATTTGACTGTCCAAGCCCGTGCCTACGCGAAACACATATTCTAAAGCTGCTTCCCCAGTGAATTGATGACCAATTTTCTCAAACAATTCGGCACTCCCTTGGCTGTGGTTAATGAGTAAATCTTGAAGTACATTTGTGTTTTCAGCCCAACCGTATATTTCAGTTCTGTTACAGGTAGTAAGCACCAAAAGATTTTGAAAGCCTTTGTGTTGTGCAGCTTCAAGCAGTGAGTTGATTTGTGTAGCGTCTAAAGAAAACAAACCACGGGTGCTGGCATCGGCTTTTTTATAACTGACACCTATAGCGTGGAATTGATGTGCCTGTGGGTTTAAATTCATTGGCCTTTAATTCGCTTCAAAAATAAAAGCCTACGATACCAAAAAATAACGCTATAGGGACAAATAATATCAAAAAACGAAAATCTAAGACGTTTTTGGTGGACCTGCCCTAAAATACAGTATTTTTGAGTGTGTGGGCACAACAAAAAGAAAATAATTTAGAACAATTCTAAATAAATAAAATGTTTATGGAAGATAAAAATAACGGAAAAAGTACATTTTTGACTACCGAGCTTGAAGTGGGTTTTGAGGTGTTGTGTTTGTACAACAACTCAAGTCAGCAAGCGCATTTTAAAAAAGCTGTTAGTGAGCGGGAAATACAGTTTCATTTTTGTTTGAAGGGCCAGGGTATTCTACACTACAACGAAGGCAACTATACGTTCCCTGTAAAGGAAAACAAAGTAGTGTTGATGTACAATCCACAAAAAGCGCTGCCCATAGACCTGCATCTAAAGCCCGAAACAGAGCTGGTGAGTGTTGTGGTGTCCATCAAAAAATTTCACAGTCTTTTTTCACAGGATGCGGGACACATAAGTTTTTTGAGTCCCGAAAATTTATCCCAAAAATTTTATGAGGACCGTTTTTTCTCTCCAGCAAGTGCGGTTGTATTGAGTCAGCTGATGCAAAGTCGTGTGATTGACGGGATGCAAAAGCTCTACTTGAAAGCCAAAGTATATGAGCTTTTTTGTCTTTATTTTGATACCAACACCCCCGATTTAGAACAATGTCCCTACCTGGAAAACGAAGATCAAGTGAGCAAAATTAGAAAAGCCAAAGCCCTACTTTTAGAGCATATGGTAGAGCCTCCAACCCTTGAAGCATTGGCAGCCCAAGTGGGAATCAACATAAAGCGGTTAAAAGAAGGGTTTAAACAGCTCTACGGGCAACCGGTTTACAGTTTCCTTTTAGATCATAAAATGGATGAGGCCCAGCGCATGTTGGCCTCACAACAGTACAATGTCAATGAAGTGGGTTTGCGCTTGGGCTACAGTACCTCAAGTCATTTTATAGCAGCATTTAAAAAGAAATTTGGAACAACCCCAAAAAAATATTTAATGTCTTTATCTTCGTAAAAAATTGAAGATGAAAGGGGTTTTGCTTGTAAATCTAGGTTCGCCCGATACTCCCGAGCCTAAAGACGTCAAAGTGTATTTAGAAGAATTTTTAATGGATCCCCGCGTGGTGGATTTACCCAAGCCGTTGCGCACCTTATTGGTTAAAGGCATTATTTTAAACACCCGTCCCAAACGTTCGGCCAAGGCCTACAAAAAAATCTGGTGGAAAGAGGGGTCGCCCCTCATTGTGTTGTCGGAGCGTTTACAAGCGGCAGTTCAAAAAATGGTCAGCGTGCCAGTAGCCCTAGGGATGCGTTATGGAAACCCTTCACTTCACCATGGAATAAAAATATTAGCAGATCAAGGAGTCGATGAAATTTTATTAATTCCACTCTATCCACAGTTTGCAATGGCCACCACTGAAACCATAGTGGTATTGGCAGAAGCCCTAAGGGACAAACATTTTCCTCAGGTTAATTTTACAGTACTTCCTTCATTTTACAACCACAAAGACTACGTTCGTGTGTTAAGCGATTCGATACAGGAATCCCTTCAAGGGAAAAGCTGGGAACACCTTATATTTTCATATCACGGGGTTCCAGAACGTCACATACGCAAATCTGACATTACAAAAAGCCATTGTAAAATGGATGGAAAATGCTGTAGTACCCCTTCTCCGGCGCATCAGTTTTGTTATCGCCACCAGTGCGTGGCTACTACCGAAGCTGTAGCCGAATATTTGGAGTTAAAACCCGAACAGTACACCACCACCTTTCAATCGCGCTTGGGCCTAGACCCGTGGTTGCAGCCCTACACCGATAAAACAGTAGCTAAAATGGCCAAACAGGGCACCAAGAAAATGGCTATTGTTACCCCTGCCTTTGTTTCGGACTGCTTAGAGACCTTAGAAGAAATCGGTATGGAAGCCGTTGAAGATTTTGAAGAAAAAGGGGGAGAGCACTTGCACGTTATCCCTTGTATTAACGATCGATCAGATTGGGTGAAGGTGCTTAGCCGTTGGATTGATCAATGGGCACTGCAAGAAAAAGAAACGGCCGATGCCTAAAGCTCGCGCCGAACAATTAGGTTTAAAGCCCATTCCACAATTGCTTATTCAGCAGGCTGTTCCGGCCTCAATAGGGATTTTAGTCATGTCCCTAAACATATTAATTGACACTGTTTTTGTAGGTCAATGGATTGGCCCCAATGCTATTGCGGCCATCAATGTGGTGTTACCAGTTTCTTTTTTTATAGGGGCCTTAGGGATGGCCATTGGAATTGGTGGGAGCTCCATTATTTCTCGCGCCTTAGGCGATCAGAATATTGAAAAAGCTCTAAAAACTTTTGGCAATCAATCTACCTTAACCCTGCTGTTTACCGTGGGCTTTGTAATTATTGGCCTGTCATTTATTGAAACCCTAATTCCACTCTTTGGAGGGAAAGGCGCATTGTATGCGCCAGCAAAAATTTATTATACCATTGTGTTGTATGGGGTACCGCTTTTGGGCTTTTGTATGATGGGAAATAATGTCGTTCGGGCAGAAGGTAAACCCCGTTATGCGATGTACGCCATGATGCTTCCTTCGGTGAGTAACCTCACTTTAGATGTGGTGTTTATTTACATTTTTGATTGGGGGATGGCAGGTGCTGCTTGGGCTACAACCATTTCCTATGGAGTGTGTGCCTTGTACTTATTGTATTTTTTTAATTCTTCAAAATCGGAGTTGCACTTACAACGCACCCATTTTAACTTACAAAAATCCATCGTGCAACAAATTGGAGCCCTAGGTTCGGTAACCTTGGCCCGTCAGGCAGTGGTGAGTATTGTAGTGTTATTGGTTAACAATATACTTTTCCGCTACGGAGGGGAAACTACTGTAGCTGTTTACGCCATTGTTAGTCGTTCCTTGATGTTTGCACTGTTTCCCGTTTTGGGGATTACGCAAGGGTTTTTGCCCATTGCTGGGTACAATTACGGGGCGAAAAATTTTGATCGTGTTCGTGAAGTAATTAACACGACTCTACTTTATGCTACGGTGCTGGCAAGTATTATTTTTTCTTTAATAATGGTTTTTACAGAAGCTTTTGTAACCATTTTCACCAATGATCCCAACGTATTGGCACAAACCCCCGAGGCCATGCGATGGGTGTTTGCTGCTACCCCTATCATTGGAATTCAACTTATAGGTGCGGCTTACTTTCAGGCCATTGGAAAGGCCCTTCCTGCTTTGTTACTCACCCTCACCCGCCAAGGGTTTTTCCTTATTCCTCTAATTTTTATTCTTCCCCCTTACTTTGACGTTTTTGGCGTGTGGTTGGCCTTTCCTATAGGTGAAGCTATTGCTACAGTGATCACCGCTTTTTTTCTATTTAGAGAATTAAAAAAATATAAAAACAAAAGCAGCACCTAAACCATAGGGCTTTTTGATGGTTTTTTGTATTTTTCATTGGAAATAAAAATGGAAACTGATGAGATTTATGAAACACCTAGCCCTAATAGCACTAGTACTACTTGTTGGACTTCCTCAGGAAGCAACGGCACAACGACGCTCCAAAAGGAAAGCCCCTCCAACCATTAATAGCGACCTTTACAGTTCGTTGCAATATCGTGAAATAGGCCCCTTTAGAGGCGGACGATCGGCAGCGGTCACTGGAGTACCTGGCAAGCCGAAGTTATTTTATTTTGGCGCTGCCGGAGGGGGCGTTTGGAAAACTGAAGACGGAGGAATCACCTATACCAATATTTCTGATGGTTATTTTGGTGGAAGTATTGGCGCCATTGCGGTAGCTCCTAGTGATTCCAATGTGATATATGTTGGCGGTGGCGAAGTTACTGTGCGTGGCAATGTGTCTTCTGGCTATGGCATGTGGAAATCTGTGGATGCAGGTAAAACATGGACTCCCGCCGGATTGCCCAAATCACGGCATATTCCAAGAATTGCCATTCATCCTCAAGACCCTAATATTGTTTACGCAGCAGTATTGGGAAATATCTACAAACCTACCGCTGAACGTGGGGTATATAAAAGTACCGATGGCGGCAAAACTTGGAAAAAAATCCTTTTTGCCAACAAACAAGCAGGGGCCGTTGAAATCCAAATGGATCCTACCAATCCACGCCATTTGTATGCCGCTACTTGGAATGTCAAACGAACCCCCTACAGTTTAAGTAGTGGTGGTGTAGGATCTGCACTTTGGAAAAGTACCGATAGTGGTGCGAATTGGACTAAAATTAGTGACCATAAGGGATTTGCCCAAGGAACTCTAGGGATTATCGGTGTAACGGTGTCTCCAGTAAATTCACAAAAAGTGTGGGCCATAGTTGAACACCAAGAAAAGGGTGGGGTGTATTTTTCTAATGATGCTGGTGCTACATGGCAACACATTAATGATAGTAGAGCCCTGCGTCAACGTGCTTGGTATTACTCCAAAATTTATGCCGATACTCAGGACGAAGAGGTGGTTTATGTAATGAATGTACGCTACCACAAATCTACCGACGGTGGAAAAACCTTTAAGGCCAACAACGCCCCACATGGGGATCACCACGATTTATGGATTGCCCCCGAGGACAACCAGCGAATGATTATTGCTGATGATGGAGGGGCACAAGTGTCCTACGACGCTGGAACCACCTGGTCCACCTACTACAACCAACCAACTGCGCAGTTTTATCGTGTGACTACGGACAACGCTTTCCCCTACCGTATTTACGCAGCGCAGCAGGACAACTCAACCATTCGCATTCAACACCGCTCAGATGGCAGCTACATCACCGATGACCATTGGGAGCCTACCGCTGGGGGAGAATCTGCACACATTGCGGTTGATCCCTTGAATAACGATATTATTTATGGCGGTAGCTATGGCGGTTTTCTAACACGAGTGAATCACAACAACAATGCGGTACGTGCCATTAATGTTTGGCCCGACAATCCTATGGGCTACGGTGCCGAAGGGATGCGCTACCGTTTTCAATGGAACTTCCCTATAATTTTTAGTAAGCACAACCCTAAAAAATTATACACCTTTTCCAATCATGTACACGTTTCGGTAAATGAGGGGCAAAGCTGGGAAATTATCAGCCCAGACTTAACTCGAAACGACTCTGAAAAATTAAAATCTTCTGGAGGGCCCATCACACAAGATAACACCGGAGTTGAATACTACTGCACCATTTTTGCTGCAGATGAATCTCCATTAAAAGAAGGTTTAATGTGGGTAGGAAGTGACGATGGTTTAGTACACCTTACACAAGACGGTGGAAAAACATGGGCCAATGTAACCCCTAAAAACCTGCCGGAGTGGATGATGATTAACAGTGTTGATCCTTCACCCTTTGATCCTGCTACCTGTTATATAGCAGGTACACGTTACAAAATGGGTGACTTCACCCCCTATTTATATAAGACCAACGACTATGGTGCCACTTGGCAAAAAATTACCAAGGGTATAGCCAAAGAACACTTTTCACGTGTTTTACGTGCCGATCCAAAACGCAAAGGATTGTTGTATGCGGGTACAGAAACAGGCATGTACATTTCCTTTGATGATGGCGCCAATTGGAAGCCATTTCAAAATAACTTGCCAATAGTGCCAGTAACAGATTTAACGCTAAAAGACAACAGTCTTATTGTAGCCACCCAGGGCCGAAGCTTGTGGATGATAGATGATCTTTCGGCGTTACATCAATTGGAGGTCAACGACAATGCAACGCAACTACAACTCTTTACACCAAAAGCCAGCTACCGCATGGGTGCTCGCGGGGGGCGTTCCAGTAAAACCGCTGGAACCAACTTGCCTGGAGGAGTGCAATTGCATTATTATCTCAAAAATTACGATGCTGAAAAAGACAGTCTAAGCCTAACGCTTATGGAAGCAGATGGAACAGTTATTAAAACCTTTTCCAATCACGATAAGAAAAACCCATTAAAGGCAACAGCAAAAGGCAACACCTTCTCTTGGAACCTGCGTTACCCTGGCGCAAAAAAATTACCGGGCATGATCCTTTGGGGGGCTTCCCTCTCAGGTGCACGTGCAGTACCGGGTACCTACAAAGCCCAATTAACGCATAATGGCAATGCTGTAGAAACTAAATTTGAGCTTCTCTCTGATCCTCGTTCTGAACTCACAGTAGCGCAAATGCAAGCCCAATTTGACTTTGTGATGCAAATTAATGCCACCATAGATGAAGCCCATACGGCTATTGAAAACATTAGAAAAATCAATAAAAAACTGGCTGATTTCCAAGCGAACTTTAAGGAACATGAAGCCGCCAAGGATTTAATTGCACAGTCAAAATCCTTGCAACAACAGTTGGGAACTATAGAAAAAGCACTCTATCAAACCAAAAACCGCAGTAATCAAGATCCGCTTAATTTCCCCATTAAGCTCACCAATAAGCTGGGGCATATTAGTAATTTGGTAATGATTAGTGACTACCCCCCAACCGCACAGGATGAAATGGTACGCAAGGAACTCACCACTCAAATTGCTGCACATTTAGCAACCTATGAGCAACTGATGAACAAAGACGTAAAAGCGTTTAATGCTGCCTTTGCACAATTGCAACTGGATTATCTTTCAACGCCCTAAGCACTATAGATGGAAGCATATTACAACTACGTTAAAGCACTACACCTTATTTTTGTGATAACGTGGTTTGCGGGGTTGTTTTATATGCCCCGGTTATTCATCTACTGGATTGAGGCTCAGGATAAATCCGATTTAGAAAAGGACATTCTCACCCGTCAATTTGCGCTCATGGCCAAACGTTTGTGGTACATTATCACTTGGCCATCAGCGGTATTGGCCATTGGGTTTGCCTTACTTTTACTCTATATAATGCCCTCTTGGCTCACCCAGTCGTGGATGCTAATCAAATTGGCTTTTGTTGCCCTTTTGGTACTCTACCACATGAAAACCCACCAGCTTTTCAAGCAAATGCAGCAAGGCATTTTTAAGTACAGTGGCAATTTTATGCGCTTGTGGAACGAAGGAGCCACCCTGTTGCTCTTTGCCATAGTGTTTTTAGCAATTCTTAAGAGTAGCTTTCATTGGGTGTTTGGCGTCGTGGGCCTAGTGGTACTAGGAGTGTTGTTGATGTTGGGTATTAAGGCCTATAAAAAATACCGTGCTAAAGCAGAAAAAAACTAGGCAATGGCACTCATTAAAAAACAATTCTCGCTACGTACCCGACTGTTTCTTGCGATGATTTTTTTGGTGTTGCTGGCGTGTTTACTCATTTTGGGGGCTACTTTTTTTCAATACCAAAATGAGGCTGAAGACTACAACGTTTTTCGCTTAGACCGTAAGGAAAGTCAGGTACAAAGACAACTTGACTTTTTGGCTGAAAAGCATAAATTATATACCACCGACAGTATACGCTGGGGAGAATACACTACCGATTTAAACACCATTACCAAAATCCACAAGGTAGAGTTTTCACTTTTCGATTTGAAGGGGAACCCTTTGTTTGTTTCTTTTCTTCCCTTAAAAGTTATTGCTAACAACTATCGCTTAAACAATGATATACTTAACAACTTAGCGGCCTTAAAAGGGAAGCGGTTTTTAGAAAAAAACGAAGATGAAATCGGGAAGTTCCAGTCCTCCTACAGCTACTTGAAAGATGCTAGCGGTACTCCCTATGCCATATTGTTTTTTCCTTATTTCGAAGACATATCATTTGCAGAAAATGAATTGAAAACCTTTTTACAGCGTCTGTATCAGATTTACCTGATTATGATGGTGATTTCCATTTTCTTTGCCTTGTTCCTGTCGCGTTTGGTTACCTCTTCATTAGAAAAACTACGTGCACAGATGGATCGCACCGGTTTATTGCAGCGCAACGAAAAGATATATTTAAAAAATGCCACGAGTGAAATAAATAGTCTTGTGGTTGCCTACAACAAAATGGTAGAAGATTTGGAGGCCAGTGCTGCACAACTGGCAAAAGTTTCTCGGGACGAAGCTTGGCAAGAAATGGCCCGTCAGGTGGCCCACGAAATAAAAAATCCTTTGACTCCCATGCGCTTAACCGTTCAAAGTTTCCAACGGAATTTTAATGTTGAAGGCCCTCAAGCTCAAGAAAAAATGGAGGAGTTTGCGTCCATTCTTATTGAGCAAATTGATACGATGAGCGAAGTTGCCAATACTTTTTCTACCTATGCAACACTTCCCAAAGCACAACTGGAGCCTTGTGACATTGTTGAGGTGACCAAGCGCAGCACAGAAATTTTTGACCAAAACATGGTGAGTTTTGAAAGTGATGTAGCACAATTGGAAGTATCCTTAGACCGTACCCAGTGGATACGTGTGATGACCAACCTAATTCAGAACGGAATTCAGTCGGTTCCGGCAAAACGCAGTCCTAAAATTGAAATCACATTGACTTCTTCCCCCACGGTGAGCATCCGTGTGGCCGACAACGGCTCGGGGATTCCCAAAGCGCTCAAAGGGAAGGTGTTTGAGCCTCGATTCACAACAAAAACAAAAGGAATGGGACTTGGTTTAGGGATTGTCAGAAATATAATTCAATCCCACAACGGCACAATCACCTACACTAAAAACAAACCCAAAGGAACCATTTTTGAAATTCAATTTAACTAGTATGGAACAGCCAATTCTTCTTGCCAAAGCCGATCGCGTTGCTTGGATAAAAATCAATCGCCCCAAAAAGTTAAACGCCTTAAACGCTGCTGTTTTAGAAGCATTGCACAGCACGTTTGAAAGCCTAGAACAGGACGATGAGGTACGTGTAGTTGTGCTTACAGGAAATGGAGAAAAAGCCTTTGTGGCGGGTGCCGATATTAGCGAGTTTGCTTCTTTTTCAAAAGCGGAGGCATACAATTTAGTGGCAGAAGGGCAAAAAAACGTCTTCGACCGTATTGCCCAATTTCCTAAACCCGTCATTGCGGCGATCAACGGATATGCCTTAGGCGGAGGCTTAGAATTGGCCATGGCCTGTCATTTGCGTATTGCAGCAGCTACTGCCGCATTAGGCTTACCCGAAGTATCTTTGGGTTTGATTCCGGGCTACGGAGGAACTCAGCGTCTCCCCCAGTTGGTGGGCCGAGGGAGAGCAATGGAAATGATTCTTACAGGAGAGATGATTTCGGCTGCCCAGGCTCTAGAGTACGGGCTTGTTAACGCTGTAGTTCCTGCAGAAGACATATTAAAAACAGCAGCACAATGGGCAAGTAAACTTTTAAAAAATGCCCCCCAGGCGCAAGCCGCGGCCATACAGGCGATTCAAGCCTTTTCAGGAGATGGGTATGAACTAGAAAAACAGTTGTTTGCTGCCCTTTTTGAAACCGAAGGGTTTAAGGAAGGGACTCAGGCTTTCCTCAATAAGCGAAAGCCTAATTTTTAAGTTGGGGATATCACACCACCATGAATGGTTGCTTCTAAGTGGTCAATGAGTTCTTCTGTCGGAAGCGCATCAATTGCAATAGTGGGGTGCACAGTAAGATTCACTTGAGTACCCCATGGAATAGGGAAATAATTGTACTTGCTCAGCTGCCAAGAATTATTAATGCTTACTGGAACTATTAGGGCATTGGGCAAATGCGTAATAAGGGTCCGTAACCCCTTGCGTTGGAAGCGTCGGGGATGGCCATTTCGAGAACGCGTGCCTTCTGGGAATAACACAGCACAAGCATTGTCCTGGGTAATTTGTTTTGCAAATTTGGTAATTGCTGCCAAGGCTTGTTTGGCATTCCTTCTGTCGATTAAGGCCGAGCCTCCTTTGCGCAGGTTGTATGAAATACCCGGAACCCCTTTTTGGAGTTCAATCTTACTTACATAGCGCGGACTGTTTTTCCTAAAAAACCAATGAAGTGGTGGAATGTCATAGGTGCTTTGATGATTGGCTACTAATAAAATAGGGCGATCGGTGGGGAGTGGTTGGAAATTAATTAGACGAAAGCGGGTACCCAAGAGGTTCAAGCACCGCATTATGGATAGGCTTAATAAATTAGCAAAACGACCTTGTGCTTTTTGTCCCCAAAGCGTGTAAGCAATTACTTGTAGGGCGTGAAACAACAATAAGCACAACAAAAAAACAATATAGTAGATTACCGTTAGTGGGTAGGCTACAAGTTTTTTCATCGGTTAGGGCATAATCGGTTTAGCAGTGTTCTGAGAAAGCCGCTTTGAGGTTTTCGGCAATCATTTCGGCAGGCCTACCTTCAATGTGGTGGCGTTCAATCATGTGCACCAATTCGCCATCCTTAAACAGGGCAATACTCGGTGAAGAAGGAGGAAAAGGAATCATTTTAGTGCGGGCGTGATCTGTAGCTTCGCGATCAACACCTGCAAAAACAGTAAACAAATGCTCGGGAGTACTGTTGTGGGCCAAAGCCAAACGCACCCCTGGGCGTGCATTAGCAGCTGCACATCCACAAACGGAGTTTACCACTACCAAGGCGGTACCTGGTTTTGAAAGGGCTTCATCTACTGCTGCAACGGTTCCTAATTCTTCAAAGCCAAGAGTGGTGAGCTCTTCACGCATGGGTTGTACAATTTCTGCTGGATACATAATTATTTTTTTTACAAAGATAAAAAAACTTAAGTTTGGAATCTTCTTAAGTTAGGTGCAAATTTGCACAAAAACAGACAAAAAATCCATATATGATCCGATGGTTTGCAGCCCTAATAGGCTATATGTTTTTCCGAATTCCAGGAGCGTTACTCGGTTTTTTTCTGGGCGTGGCTTTTGATCAAATGAGCGGCAACTCCCGATTTCAAATGCGTAGCATTAGCCCACAAGAATTCGAACTCAACTTGCTGGCCCTAGCTGCAGTGGTTATTAAGGCCGATGGGAAAGTAGAAGAGAAAGAACTGCAGTTTGTTCGCAACTACTTTATTTCCCAATATGGCCCCGAAAGGGCCAAAAGTATTTTTAAACACTTTAATGCAGCAGTAAAGCAAAAAGCACAGCAAGTGGGAACCCTAACACAGTATTTTGTTTCCCAAGTGCGCTATGAAACCCGCTTACAGATTTTACACTTTTTGTTTGCCATTGCCAATGCCGATGGAAAAATTAGCCCAGTGGAGGTCGAAAAAATTGAACAGATTGCTATGGGGCTCAACTTGCGACGTCCCGATATAGAGAGCATAAAGGCCATGTTTTTTAAATCTTCAGACACTGCCTATAAAATTTTGGAGCTTTCGCCCAAGGCCACAACTGCTGAAATAAAACAGGCCTACAGAAAGATGGTAAAAAAATACCATCCCGACCGTTTGCAAACCAAGGATGAAGCCCTTAAAAAAGGGGCGCAAGAAAAATTCCGCCAGGTGCAGCAGGCTTACGAAACACTTAAAAAGGAACGCCAATTCTGATGAATACTTTAGGTTTTTATTTTTCCTTGGGTTTTGAGCACGTGCTCGACCCTAACGGTTTAGACCATTTTTATTTTTTAACAGTACTTGCCATTCCTTTTGTATTTCGGGATTGGCGAAGGGTGTTGTGGTTGGTAACCCTTTTTACATTAGGGCACACGCTTTCATTGGCCCTAGCTTATCATGATATTTTAGCTGTAAATGCCGTATGGGTTGAGTTTCTAATTCCCGTTACTATAGTGGCAAGTTGTATTCCGATACTATTAAACCTGAAGTCAGTGAAAACCAGTTCACATCTACCCAATATAATTGGGTTTCTCACTTTTGCATTCGGTTTAATTCACGGCTTAGGATTTGCGCGTTACTTTGGTCAGGTAGTATTAAAAGATGATGCTTACACGGCTTTGCTAAGTTTTGCAGTAGGAGTAGAAGCAGCACAATTACTGATTGTTCTTGGGGTGTTGTTAGTTAATTTTGTTGTATTGCGGTTGTTAGGATTGCAGCAACAAAGGTGGCAACTGATTATTGCGGCAATGGTTGCAGCTTTAGCGGGGCAAATGATGATTGCAAATTGGCCGGGGTAAAAGCAAATTGCTAATGAAAACCCTATCTTCGTAACAGCACATGAATTCAGCAAAACAACATAAATACGATAGTGCCTATTTACAAATGGCCGCTACCTGGGGAAAATTGTCGTATTGCAAACGCAAGCAAGTGGGCGCATTAATTGTAAAGGATCGTATGATTATTTCTGATGGATATAACGGTACTCCTACGGGTTTTGAAAATGTGTGTGAGGACGAAAATTACGACACCAAATGGTATGTGTTGCATGCAGAGGCCAACGCCATACTTAAAGTGGCCAGCTCCACACAATCCTGTAAAGGAGCCACGCTCTACATTACCCTTTCTCCCTGCAAGGAGTGTAGCAAGTTGATTCATCAATCGGGGATTGTCCGTGTGGTTTACGCCAAGGCCTATAAAGATACCTCTGGGGTTGATTTTTTAAAAAAAGCTGGCGTTACTGTAACCCATCTGCCGCCTGAAAATTAAATGCTGTGAAAAATATTCGAAATACCATTTTGCTGGTCCTTTTATCCTTACTAATCGGCGTATATGTGGGCACTAATTTTCAGTTAGCTCCTAGGCTTGTTAAAAGAACAACATCTGCACAAAAAAAATTAGACCGCTTTTTGTACTATCTATCCAACAACTATGTGGAAGAAGTGGACAGCGACAGTTTGGTTGGGGTGGTCATTGAGTCTATTATTGATCGTTTAGATCCACATTCTACTTTTATTCCAAAAACAGCCTCCCAAGAGCTCGCGGAAAATATGCAAGGTGAATTTGTTGGAATAGGTGTAAGCTTTTTTATGGTAGAAGACACCGTAGCAGTGGTTCGTGTACTCAACGGTGGTCCTAGTGAGGCTGCAGGCTTGCTTCCTGGTGATCGTATTATGCTGGCGAACAATGATTCATTGTTTCAACAAAACTATTCGAGTGAAGAAATCGTTTCCAAACTCAAAGGCCCACCCAATACCGAGGTGGAGTTGGCCATCTACCGCAAACAAAACGACAGTGTGTTTTGGGTAAACATGAAACGCGGGGCAGTACCCCTAAAGAGCGTTGATGCAGCCTATATGATAGACGATGCCACGGCTTACATAAAAATCAATCGTTTTTCTCAAACCACCTATCAGGAGTTTGCTAAAGCACTCAATGCCTTGAAATGGAAAAAGTTCAACAATCTCGTTCTCGATTTACGGGATAACCCCGGGGGGTATTTATATGCCGCTGTTTTGGTAGCCGATACATTTTTAGAAGCCGACACTCCAATTGTAATTACAGAGGCCAACAATGGCGAACGCGAGGAAACCCTAGCCACAGCTAGTGGTGGACTCACCCAAGAGGGCTTGTATATTTTAGTTAACGAGCAATCTGCATCAGCAAGTGAAATTCTTGCTGGGGCCGTTCAGGACAATGACCGTGGGTGGATTGTGGGACGACGTTCTTTTGGAAAGGGCTTGGTACAACAACAACTCCCTTTGGGGGACGGTGATGCGGTACGATTAACAACAGCACGCTATTTTACTCCTACTGGGCGTTCCATACAACGCCCCTACGGCGATAACCGTGAAGCTTATTATGCGGAGGTGGCCGAACGCTTTGAACGTGGAGAAATGGAAGACGCGAATAAAATTCCTCAAAACGATTCCTTGTCGTACACCACACCTAAAGGGCGAACAGTGTATGGTGGAGGTGGGATTACGCCCGACATATTTGTGCCCAACACCAACAGCGAAGAAGAGGAGTGGAATCGCTTTGTGCTGCGTTCCAACGTTATCAATCACTTTGTGTTTACCACCCTGGATAAAAATAGAGCAGCCTACTCTTTTCCAGCTGCAAGTACTTTCTCAAATACTCCTCTTGAGAACACCTCACAATGGTTAAAGGAGTTTAAAGCCTATTGTGAACAAAACAGGATTCCTTTTACTTTCAAGGATGAAGCACAAATTCTCAATGCTATTAAGGCCTACATTGGATTGCAGCTCTATGGCGAAGCGGTGTTTACAGAGGTACGCAACCAAAACGATCCGTTTTTGGCACGGGTGAAGGCACACAGTACTCAGGGCACCGACTAGAGGAACCTTTAGCGCTTCTTTTTTTGCTCCTCTATTTTTTTGGATAAGGCCAAAAGCGCAAGCAATAAAAAGGCACAAGAAGCGGCCATGACGCCAATAACAGCTACCGCACTTTTGCCTTCAAGGGGTGTTTCCCAATTAATTTGAAACAAATTGAAGCCCACTGCGATAGCAGCTAAGAGCATAAAAATTCTAATGGTAGTTTTCATAGGTGGTTCCCGTTAAATGAGTTCTCCTGCGTTTGTGGCAAAAAGTTTAATGGCAATGGCCAACAGCACAACTCCAAACACTTTTCGGATGACATTGATGCCCGATCGTCCCAGTACTTTTTGAATCCCTTTGGAAGATTTTAAAATAACATATACAATGATGATGTTCACCACTATGGCAATGATAATATTTACCACATGAAACTCTGCTCGCAATGACAATAAAGAGGTCATAGTACCCGCACCAGCAATCATAGGGAAAGCTAGGGGGACTATGGAAGCTGTTTCAGGGACATCGTCCTTGTACAGGGATATGCCTAAAATCATCTCCAAGGCTAAAAACAAGAGTACAAAAGATCCTGCCACAGCAAAGGAGTTAATGTCTATACCAATGAGGTTTAAAATCTCTTCTCCAATAAAAAGAAAAGCAATCATGATAACAGCTGAGGTAATGGACGCTTTTTCGGACTGAATATGCCCTACTTTTTCACGGAGAGAAATAATAAGTGGGATGCTGCCAATAATATCAATTACAGCAAATAAGATCATTCCAGCACTAAGGATTTCACGTGGATCAAACATGATCAATTAATTTTTTGCAAAGGTAAATGAACTTGCTGGGACAGCGCTAGAATATGTGTATTTTTAAAAAAAATTACTGATGTTTTCCATAGACAACACCCTAGTTTCTGAAGCCTTGTTAAAAGAAGAATTCACCTGCGACTTGGAACGCTGTAAGGGGGCTTGTTGTGTGGAAGGAGAGGCTGGGGCACCCCTAAGCGTTGCTGAAACCCGTGAGTTAAAAAAGCATTTGCCCGAGCTTTTACCCTTTTTAAATGAAAAAGGAAAGGCGGCCATTACTGCTCAAGGCACCCATGTTAGCCCTAAAGAAGGAGTGTATGAGACCCCATTAGTCAACGGTGCCGAATGTGCCTACACTGTTTTTGATGCGCAAGGCAAGGCCCAATGTAGTATTGAAAATGCAAACAAGGCGGGGGCAACCAAAATGCAAAAACCCATCTCGTGTCATTTGTACCCTGTTCGTGTAACCGAGTATTCTGAATTTACAGCGGTCAATTATCATCAATGGAATATTTGTAGTCCAGCTTGCACTTTAGGAGCAGCCCTCAAACAACCTGTCTATCGATTTACCAAGCAGGCCTTAATCCGTAAATTTGGAAAAGCGTGGTACAGTACTTTAGAAAAAATTGCGACAGCCAAGCCGGATTAGCGTTTCCCTATTTTACTGGGGGCAACAAAGAATTTGACTTGTAAATACCTAATAACCATTGGTTTAAAAATCTTGTTCTCAAACACGAAATGAACAGAATTTACAAGTTTTGTTAAAAAGTAGGCGTGTTTGTGAATAAGTATCCCTTTCATTTCTGATTTCAAATTTAAATCTTTGTTTAATCCTTAAAGAAAATTTTAACCCAAAAAAAAACAAAATTAAATGGCGGCAGTGGAACCTATTCTAGAAGAAAATGAAAACCGATTTGTAATTTTTCCAATCCAACATCACGATTTGTGGGAATGGTACAAAAAAATGGAAGCCTGTTTTTGGACAGCTGAAGAAATTGATTTACACCAAGATCTCGACGATTGGAACAACAAATTAAATGACGACGAGCGCTATTTTATTAAGCACATTTTAGCCTTTTTTGCAGCTTCCGACGGAATTGTAAATGAAAACCTAGCCGAAAATTTTGTTAACGAGGTACAGTATTCCGAGGCCAAGTTCTTCTATGGGTTCCAAATTATGATGGAGAACATCCACAGTGAAACCTACTCCTTGCTCATTGACACTTACGTGAAAGATGACGCCGAAAAAAATAAACTCTTTAAGGCCATTGAAATATTTCCTGCCATTAAGAAAAAAGCTCAGTGGGCACTCCGTTGGATTGAATCCGACTCCTTTGCAGAGCGTTTGATCGCTTTTGCTGCCGTTGAAGGTATTTTCTTTTCTGGGGCCTTTTGTTCCATCTTTTGGTTGAAAAAACGTGGTTTGATGCCCGGACTAACCTTCTCCAACGAATTGATTTCACGGGACGAAGGAATGCATTGCGACTACGCAGTACATTTACACAACCAACATTTGGTGAATAAAGTACCAAAAGAGCGCATCAAAGAAATTATACTTGATGCACTTCAAATTGAGCGAGAATTTATTACCGAATCCTTGCCAGTAAGCCTTATTGGAATGAACTCTAAGCTGATGACCCAGTACCTTGAGTTTGTGACCGACCGCCTTCTAGTGGAATTGGGCTGCGGGAAAGAATTTAACGTAACTAATCCTTTTGACTTTATGGATATGATATCACTTCAAGGAAAAACCAACTTCTTTGAGAAGCGTGTGTCAGAATACCAAAAAGCAGGAGTACTCAACAAGGAAGACAACGAAACCAAAATCAGTTTTGATGCTGATTTTTAATCCAGTGTTGGATTAAGTATCATAAACCAAGTTCGCGGCTGACCCCGCAAAACAATTAAATATCGAAAGTATGTACGTAGTCAAAAGAGACGGGCGGAAGGAACCCATTATGTTTGATAAAATTACCGCCCGAGTGCGTAAACTCTGTTACGGGCTTAACCCCTTGGTAGAACCTACCCGTGTTGCCATGCGCGTCATTGAAGGTCTGTACGATGGAGTAACTACCTCGGAGTTGGATAATCTTGCTGCTGAAATTGCAGCAACCATGACGACAACACACCCAGACTACGCACTTTTAGCAGCACGTATTTCTGTATCTAACCTGCACAAAAACACCAAAAAGTCTTTTTCCGAAACCATGAAGGATTTGTACGAATACGTAAATCCACGAACCGGGAAAAAGGCACCACTACTTTCGGACGAGGTATATAAAATAATTCAAAAAAATGCGGAGCAATTGGACTCAAGCATTATTTACAACCGCGATTTTGGCTATGATTATTTTGGGTTTAAAACCTTGGAGCGTTCGTACTTATTAAAACTCAATGGACAAATTGTAGAGCGTCCGCAGCACATGCTTATGCGAGTGTCCCTAGGAATTCATCTAGAGGATATTGATGCAGCAATGGAAACCTACGAGCTGATGTCCAAAAAATTCTTTACGCACGCCACGCCCACCTTATTCAATTCAGGAACCCCCAAGCCACAAATGTCTTCTTGTTTCCTGTTGGCCATGAAGGACGACAGCATCGATGGTATCTATGACACCTTAAAGCAAACCGCAAAAATCTCACAGTCTGCGGGAGGAATTGGGTTGTCCATTCACAACATCCGTGCAACAGGTTCCTACATTTCAGGAACCAATGGAACTTCCAACGGGATTGTCCCCATGCTACGGGTATTTAATGATACCGCCCGCTATGTAGACCAAGGAGGTGGAAAACGCAAAGGATCCTTTGCCATTTATGTAGAACCTTGGCATGCCGATATTTTCGACTTCCTAGAGTTAAAGAAAAATCACGGGAAAGAAGAAATGCGTGCGCGCGATTTGTTTTATGCCATGTGGATCCCCGATTTATTCATGAAGCGGGTAGAAGAAAATGGAGAGTGGACACTAATGTGCCCCAACGAATGCCCAGGACTCTTTGACACCCATGGAGAAGAATTTGAAAAAAAATACCTCGGCTACGAAAAAGCTAAAAAGGGGCGCAGAACCATTAAGGCACGAGAGCTTTGGGAAAAAATCCTCGAATCGCAAATTGAAACAGGAACCCCATACATGCTCTACAAGGATGCTGCCAACCGCAAGTCCAATCAAAAGAATTTAGGAACCATTCGTTCTTCAAACTTGTGTACCGAAATTATGGAGTACACGTCACCAGATGAAGTGGCAGTGTGTAACCTGGCATCCATTGCCTTACCCATGTTTATTAAGGATGGAGCCTTTGATCACCAAAAGTTATACGACGTTACTATTAGGGTCACTAAAAACCTTAACCGCGTTATCGATCGGAACTACTACCCTGTTAAAGAAGCAGAAAATTCAAACTTCAGACATCGTCCTGTAGGTCTAGGAGTACAAGGCTTGGCAGATACCTTTATAAAACTGCGTATGCCTTTTACCAGTGATGCCGCCAAAAAGCTCAATCAAGAGATTTTTGAAACCTTATACTTTGCCGCTGTTACGGCATCAGTAGAGGAGGCTAAAAATGACGGTGCTTATGAATCCTTCAAAGGGTCTCCAATGTCTAAAGGAGAATTCCAGCACAATATGTGGGGTGTTAAGGACGAAGAACTCAGCGGACGCTGGGATTGGGCCAGCTTACGTAAAGATGTGAAAAAGAACGGTCTGCGCAATTCCTTGTTGGTAGCGCCTATGCCTACCGCATCTACCTCTCAAATATTAGGAAACAACGAGTGTTTTGAGCCCTACACTTCAAACATCTATACCCGACGCGTACTCTCGGGGGAGTTTATTGTAGTAAACAAACACCTTTTGGAGGATTTGGTAGAACAAGGCCTCTGGAATGAAGACATGAAGCAGGAGTTAATGCGCGCAAATGGATCCATTCAAAATATTGAAGGTATCCCAGAAGACATTAAAGAGCTCTACAAAACTGTTTGGGAGCTGAGTATGAAAGACATCATCGATATGGCCCGCCACCGTGGGTATTTCATCGATCAGTCACAGTCACTCAACCTGTTTATGGAAGGTGCAACTATGGCCAAACTCACTTCCATGCATTTTTACGCATGGAAATCAGGTCTAAAAACAGGAATGTACTACTTGCGTACCAAAGCAGCTGTAGATGCTATCAAGTTTACCTTGGACAACAGCGCTGCCAAAAAAGAAAAGGTAGTAGCTGCAGCAGCCCCAACGACTAAAGCAGCAACACCCACAACGGCTATTGACGTAGAACCCATGAGCCCCGAGGAACTCAAGGATATGATCGCTAAATCGCAAGGCACTGGTCCCGATGAGGACTGCCTGATGTGTGGATCATAACCCCACTTTAGCCCTTATTTTAGGCCTCAAAATTTGGGGCTTTTTTTTGTGCCTCACTCCAAATGTTACCAAAATGTTATGCAAATGTTATGCAAAAATGAATTTATTTCATACCTTAGCACTATAATTCAAAAGCTAAGGCCTATGAGACTCTTATTTACCCTCTTATTAATCAGTAGTTTAACTGCCAAAGCTCAGGACGCACCAAAGTCAATAATTAAAGAAAAGGGTGCACAAACTCAAGTGACCATCTTTCATGACAACGGTACTATCGCCCAGCAAGGTTTTATTAAAAACAATAAAATCCACGGTCAATGGGTGAGTTATGATACAGAAGGCAAAACCACGATGCTTGGCTTCTATCGCAAAGGAAAAAAAATTGGCAAATGGGTCTTCTGGTCTGCAGAAGGTGTTATCGAAGTAGACTACGATAACAATAAGCCCAAAAGCATTAGCCGTTGGACCGATCAGTCGCAACGCATTGTAACCACTGATTTATAGTTAAACTTTTCGCGCATTCAATTGCACAACCACGCCCGCTAAGGCCTCGACTAGGTCGAATTTGTGTCGTATCAAATCCTTGGTACGCATTAGGATGTTAAAGTACAAACTGGTATTCTTAGGACTAGTTTCTTCGTCTACCGTTAGCGCAATCTGTTGATTAATGACAGAATTAATCAGCTCGTAAAGCTCCGATTTCTGCTTCAGTACATCATCGTACTCTTTAAAATCGGTTTTGTGTGTCACTGCTTCATCCGATTCCTTATAAAAACTATTAAGTTGTTTAAGGATATTAACCAGCCCTTCAATTTGACTTTGCTTTAGTGGCTTGTGGTTATTTTTTAAGTGTTCTAAGCTAATTCTAGTAAGGTACACCAAATCCTCACTTAGATCGTGAATGCTGCTTAGCAGTGCGATATAAAAATTACTCGCCTCTAAGCTGTTCTCTTTCAGGCTTTTGATAAAATAAAAAATGTCATTTTTTAAATCGTCTACCTCTTGTGCGAGCAGTGCTGCTTTTTTTGCAGCGGCTTCAAGATGGCTTCTTTTGTTGGTTTCCAAGCCAAGCACCATTAGTCGATAGGTGGCAATACTGTGCTTCAGGAGTTGTTGGGTATTCCCACTACTTTCTTCAATTACGTCACGCAGTGATTCATTTTTTGAAATTCGCAATTGTACCGATGGTGCTGTTTTGGTTGTGCTTCGTGTGAGGAGAAAATTTCTTGCAATAATAAGAAGCACCAGGGCAACAATAGCTACTATGGCTGCCGGGCCCCCGATGTAGAAAAAGTACACAATGGTGCCACACACCACAAACGCACTGAAGGCGGTAAAAAACCATCCGCCTATAACATTCAAAACACCCGCCACACGGTACACCGCACTGTCATTGTCCCAAGCGCGATCGGCTAGCGAAGTACCCATGGCGACCATAAAGGTCACATAGGTGGTGGACAAAGGCAATTTCAAAGAGGTGGCAATAGCAATTAAAATAGCGGCTACCACCAAATTTATACTCGCGCGTACTTTGTCGAATGCAGGACGGTCGGCATTTGCCGTTGTGGGTAGGGGTGCAAGTTGAAAAGCGGTATTCATCTTTTGTAGTGCCCCACTGGGTAATACTCCAACAACCAGTTGATTGGAACGCATAAAGAAGCGCACCAACACACGGGAAAGGATATTGGGCTGAAAGCGCTCTTTGATTTGATTTTGGTCAGAAAGGTCTAAAGAGGTTTTTACTACACGCCGTGCCTTGGAAGAAAACCACAAGGTTAAAATCATAATAATTCCAGAGACCAAAAGAAATACCGTAGGTGTAGGCACTTTTTTGGAGAGTACCCCCATACTGAATTCACTAGCGGCCACTCCAGATTGGGACCATATTTCAAAGGATTGATAGGCGGCCACAGGAACCCCAATAAAATTTACCAGGTCGTTTCCTGCAAAAGCCAGCGCCAAGGCAAAGGTTCCAATGCCTATGATCACTTTGTATATGTCAACCTTAAAAAAACGGATAAGTACAAAGGATAATACAAACCAAAATAGGGCCGAAAATAAATTCACCCACACGGCAAATTGATCAATAAAGGCCGTTATGGTTAAACCGTTTAAAAAAGCATAGGTGTCACTGGCAAATGGAGTTCCTTTTAATCCCTTGATGAGTATAAAATTTGCAATCATCGCCAAAGAGATTCCCCCAAAAAAGGCATGAAACAGGGGTTGCTTTTCTTCAAATTTATAGGTTAACAGTACCCGCGATATCCATTGCACTAAAGCGCCAACACTAAAGGCAATAAACACCGATAGCAAGATGCCCAGTATAATTTGTACAGCTTTTGCTGTGTTGATGTAGTTGGGCAAGTCGCCCAGGGATTCCCCGACTTCAAAAATTTTTATTATTGCCATAATTACGGCTGCTCCCAGGAGTTCAAAAACAATGGATACAGTGGTTGAGGTGGGCATTCCCAGGGTGTTGAAGAAATCCAATAAGAGAATATCGGTTATCATCACCGCCATAAAAATATAGATGATTTCATCGAAGAAAAAAGCCTCAGGATTAAAAATGCCTTTACGGGCAACTTCCATCATACCCGAAGAGAAAAATGCCCCACAGGCAATCCCGATACTAGCATAAATCATAATTTTCCGAAAGGAAAATACTTTAGAGCCTATGGCCGAATTTAAAAAGTTAACCGCGTCATTACTTACCCCAACTATTAAGTCCCCCAGGGCCAGGAGACTTAATAGGATGATGATATAGAAATATAAATTTTCAGCCATTGCAAGGGTTACAATTTATAGCTGAATCCAATAGAAAATGAGATGCCGAGGTCACGGCGGGTGAAATAATAGTTTTCTTTGGCTCCATAAGAAAGAAATTCGCTTCTTTGACTGTCGTTGAGCAAATTACGAATTCTTAAGCGAATAGCCTTATTTTGATTTTCGCCAAGTTTGTGTTCTAGGTTTAAATTTAAACTGTTAAACGGCATGGTGTAAATATCTGGAGCTCCAGCAATCCCCACTACTTCTAATGTTTTTCCTTGGGTATTAAATGTGAGGTTTCCACTGAAAGCTTCTTTTTGATAGTCGATTCCAGCATTAATTAAAAAAGGCGACTGTCCTTGCAGCGGACGGTAGTCTTTGATGGTTTCCCCGTCTCGAAGATTCAGACTTTTGGAGTCGTATTCCCCACCGGGAGTTCTGTCGAATTCTTGGCGGGCCTCAATAATACTAGAATTAAAACGCACCGAAAAGTTTTCTGTTAGTTGCTTTCGCAACTCTATTTCGGCTCCATATACCTGAGCTTCTCCAACATTCCGCGCTTGAAAGTTATCTGTAGCAGCGGCACTGTAGGTAACAAGCTCTATGGGATCCTTAAACCTTTTATAGAATACACTGGCCGCAATAATTTCTCCATTTCCAGGGAACAATTCGTAGCGCAGATCAAAGTTGTTGATGTATGATGGCTGTATATCTAGGTTCCCAAGGTAAACGATGTTGGATACAGGATCAAAAATGGTCACATTTGAAGCCTCTTTAAAGGACGGTCGTGCAATGGTTTTGGAGTAGGAACTTCTAAGGTTAGCATTTTCGGTTAGGGAATAAATTAGGTTTGCAGAAGGATAGAAGTCAGCGGTATTTATCAGGCGTTCATTGTCAAAAGCCAAATCATTTTGGTCGATACCAGTATAGCGTTGGATGTAAAGCTCTTGACGGAGTCCAACGACTGCTCGCAATTTTTCTAGAGGATTAAATTCAGCAGAAAAGTACCCTGCCATTATGGTTTGGTTGCTATTGAACTCATTGATGTTTCCGGAGGCGTCCACAACAAAAATCCCCAGGTTGTCGTCCACATCCCAAAGATTGTTATCGTTTAGGAGTAAGTTGGGGTTTCCTGTAGCGATGTCTGCTATGCGTCCTCTAAAGTTTAGGGCGTAGTTAGCAATATAGAAATCCCGTTCCTTGTAGGTGAAAAAGCCTCCTGCTTTTAGGGTAACGGGTTGTTTCAAAAATTCACTTTTGTAGGTTACATCTAATTTCCCAACATAACTTCGCTCTTTTAAATCACGCCAAATTCGTGAAGGATCACCAGTCTCTGAAGGTTCAATAGAGTATTCTCCGTCGTCCACACGATAGGGGGTGTAGCGGATATCTTTGTCTTGATTGATGTTATAGGTAGGAGAAAAACGCCAGCCTACATTTAATTTCCCATCTTCCAAAAGAAAGTGAGAGCCTGATAAGAGAAAGTTAGTCACCGATCTTTGGTTGTATTCAAGTACATCCTTTTTCTGTTCGTTACTGGAATAAATTAAACTCTCGGATGCGTATATGGCTGCATTCGACTGTCCATTTTGCAGGTGCAGGGCTTGCAGTTTATATTTTGATTTTTCACCTTTTAAACTTAAGCCCAAAATACCGCTAGCAAATACTGACTTTGAACTACGGGGACCATAGGTCAATTCACTTTCGCGCAGCTCAAACACGCTACGGTCAGAATTTTTAATGTAAAAGTTTGTAACAAAATTGTCGTAATGCTCATACTCTTGGGAGTAGGAAAAGCCAGCAATATACCCCAGCTTTTTATCTTCAACATCAAATTGATTTCCTTCGGAATAACTGGTTCTAAAGTTTAAAAAACTTGTACTTGGTGCTGCGCCCATGGTTTTGGTAAGGCTACTGGTGTATTCGGTTAATTTAGGATCTTGTTCCACGGCTAAAGGAATGGATACTTCTCGGCTAATAGGAAGTTCGCGCAAACCATCGTCATAACCTAACCAATCTGTAGAACTGCTCGGAAGGGTTAAGAAATTATCCTTCAAGTTCATAGAAGGATTATAGGAAGTTGAAAATGAAAAAGAACGCATTTTTTTACTTGGAATGTCTTTAGTAACGATGTTTACAATTCCTCCTGTAAAATCTGCAGGTTGATCGGGTGTAGCAGATTTTAAAATGATGACTTGATCTACCAAGCTGGTAGGAAAAATATCCATCTGTACCGTATTCCTGTCGGGATCCAGGCCAGGGATGTCCATCCCATTTACAATAGACTTGGTGTAGCGATCGCCGAGCCCTCTAACATAAACATATTTACCGCCTTGAATAGACACACCAGGTACGTTTTTTACCGCATTGGCAATGTCGTTAGCACCTACTTTTTTAAAGTTTTGAGAAGAAATACCATCCAGTAAGTTGGCCGACTTCTTTTGAACGGTTAGCACTGACTGCTCTGTGTTTCGAAGCGCTTCTACCGTAACCACAACCTCTTCAAGTCCTTCTGTTACAGGTGCCAAAGAAATATTAATTTCTTGCGTATCCCCATTAGCGATGGTAAGGTCACTTACCGTTATGGTTTCATACCCCACAAAACTAAATTCAAGGGAATAGGTGCCTGGCTGTACAAAAACTTCGTAGATACCGTCAAAATCGGTAGTAGTTCCACTTCCTGTTTCTTTCACCAACACATTGGCAAAAGGAAGGGGTTCTTGAAATTCTTTATCAAAGACGGTTCCAGTAATTTTAGCTTCTTGAGCAATTAATATACTTGAAATTAAAAGGGCTAAAAGTGTAAATAGGTTTTTCATGACAAAATCCATCTATCAGTTTTTAGCCTACAGATGGATCAACTTTAGTTAATAAACAATTAGAAGTCAAGTGCCCCAGAGCTACTTGCTTGAGTCCAGCCAAATACCGAAGTAGTTGCACCTTGGCCGCTCGACTGGGAGGTAACAGTAATAATATCATCTTCTGAAATACCTACAGTTGAGCCTGATGATTTATCTACTACTATAGTGTTTGCTGCTCTAGTGTCATTCAACTCTAGGTCATCAAAAATAATAGTACCAGCGTCGTAGTTGGTTTTGCCTACAGCTTCGTCGATTTCAATATCTTCACTAGATCCCATACCGAAGGCATATAGGTTTTGGATTTTTACACGGACACCATCACGTAGGTCAGCAATTTCTCCTGAGCCTCCTTTGTAGGTAATGTTTTTAATAGTGTGATAAGTGGGGTTAGCGGCTTGATAAGCCCCTTCAGCACCGTCCAACTCTAAACCGTGATCCCCGTTAAAGGCACCATTAGGGTCGGTGTTTTTTATAATCACTACATTATCAATAGTTCCAGAGTAGGCTTGGTCTGTGTCCACGGAGTCATCCCCAACATGCCAAACGATTGCATTAGTGATATTGGCTGTACCGCCAAACATTTCAATTCCATCGTCTTTGTTGGCATACACCTCAATGTTAGATATTGAAGTACCTGATCCACAACCCCCACAAGTAAAGCCATTGATTTCGTTTCCTTCACCAATGTTGGCACCACCATGACGGATGGAAATGTATTTTAATACACCAGAATTGTCAGTGTCGTCATTTCCGCCATACAAACCATAGGTGTCCTCTGCAGGTATTCCTTCCATTTGAAGGTCGTCACCATCTCCTTCTATAGAGATTTTGGCTTTTCCAAGCATAATAACACCGCCCCAAAGCCCTTTGTCTTCAGAAGTAAGGTTGCCATTGAGGTTGTCTTGTTCTGAAGTAAAAATAATGGGGTTATCAGCAGTACCATTGGCATAAATTTTACCCCCACGAGCAATTACCAGTGCAGCAGCATCTTCAGGAGTGGTCGATGCTCTTCCTTTAATTACTGTGCCAGGTTCAATAGTTAAAACGGCACCATCTGCAACCACAACCTTATCATTTAAAAAGTGAGTAGTAGCAGCAGCCCATGTTTCATTTCCGGTAATTAAACCCTCGTGTTCTAAAGTGGCTGGAGGTTGATTTGCTGCATTGTTAGCGGCATCTTGTGCATTAAAAGCAGTATTAACAGCATTTGTTGCAGCACTAGCTGCCGCCTCAGCAGCTGCTTCTGCTGCCGCTTCAGCAATTTGTTGTAGGTCTCTTGCTGAAAGTGTCACTTCTGGCGCACATGCAACTGCAAGTCCAAAAAAAGATAGTGTGATAAAGAATTTTTTCATTTCGATTTGAATTTGTAACAAAAGTATATAGCGCTTTAAATTTGGTTACATTTGGTCTGTTAAGTTTATGTTGCAAACCGTTAAGTTTACGTTTCGGTTTTTTAAGAAATATTAATCTAATGTTATGGA
Organism: Flavobacteriales bacterium; assembly: GCA_011526365.1. Taxonomy (GTDB): domain Bacteria; phylum Bacteroidota; class Bacteroidia; order Flavobacteriales; family Flavobacteriaceae; genus RFYP01. The sequence goes on along the minus strand of WTIO01000044.1, from coordinate 82,518 downwards.
GTGGGAACAGTTATTGTCCTTAAAGCGTTATGGAGACAAAGTGCATCGCTTGCGCCGTGAGCAAAACGACCTGCGCTTGGGCTTTGAAGTGGACTACGATAGAATCATTTTTTCGGCTGCCTTTAGAAGTCTTCAAGATAAAACACAGGTTGTCCCTTTTTCCAAAACAGATTTTGTGCACACACGACTTACCCATAGCTTAGAGGTTTCAGTGGTAGGGCGAAGTTTAGGGCGTATGGTGGGCAGTGCCCTTTTGGAGCGCTATCCTCATTTGCAAAAAGGCCTAGGCTACCAAGCCACAGATTTTGGGAGTATAGTTGCCACAGCCTGCTTGGCTCATGATATTGGAAACCCCCCTTTTGGACACAGTGGGGAACAAGCCATTGGAAGCTTTTTTTCATCAGGCGAAGGAAAGGCTTTTAGCACTGCTTTAAGCGAAGTAGAATACGCCGACCTTTGTCATTTTGAAGGGAATGCTAATGGATTGCGTTTGCTCACCCAGTCGCTACCAGGGACGCCAGGAGGACTCCGCTTAAGCTATGCTACTCTGGGCACCTTTATTAAATATCCCAAAGCCAGTTTGCCCAAAAAACCCACCTCACATGTAGCCGACAAAAAATTTGGTTACTTCCAAACGGAAGCGCCCTTTTTTAAGGAGCTCACTACTACATTAGGAATGGTAGCAGAGGGATCAGTAAAGCGCCATCCACTAACGTATTTAGTAGAGGCGGCAGACGATATTTGCTATACCATTATTGATTTTGAAGACGGCATTAACTTAGGGTGGATTTCGGAGTCCTATGCTTTGGAATACCTCATTAATTTGGTACGAGATCGCCTAGATGCCAAAAAATATGCCGAATTAAAGGATCGCCCACAACGCCTAGGGTACCTTCGGGCCTTGGCCATTAACACCTTGATTCACGAAGCTGCTGAATTGTTTTTAGAACATGAAGCAGCACTCTTAAACGGTGCGTTCCCCCATGCCTTATTGGAGAAGAGTAAATACAAGGCGCAAATAGACGATATTATTGCCCTGAGTGTGGCAAATATTTACAAAGCTCCTGAGGTGATAGAAAAAGAAATTATAGGCTATAAAGTACTACGGACACTTTTGGAGCACTATGTTACCGCAGCCCATCGCAGTTTCCACAACGAGGCCACCGCATTAGATCGTATGGTTTTAGACACCCTTCCTCCAGGAGTTCCATTAATTACAGATTTTTATTACGAAACCCTTCTAAATGCCACCTGCTATGTCGCTAGTTTATCGGATGGCAAAGCCATGGGCTTGGCCAAAAACTTCTAGCGAGGCTCGTCATTGCCTTTTCAACTTTAGTACCTTTGCAAAAAAAAATGCTGCGCTGGATTTATTTTTTACTCTTTTTTGCTGCCTTGTCCTGGTATGCTTTTCAGGCCCTACGGACGGTAACCCAAAACAAATGGGTGTTTTTAGCCTATTTTGCATTTACGCTTTTGGTGTATGGAAATGTAGTGTGGCAAACCACCCAGTTTGATCGCGCCACGGGTTGGACTCCTGTAATGGGCTACACTGTGGGCCTATTCTTGATGCTTTTTGCCTTTCAGGCGGCTGTAATTTTAGTCCTCTTTGTAGAGGATATTTTACGTATTCCACAAGGGATTTACAGTTTTTTTACCGGACAAAATTCGGGGGGGAACTACTTGCCTCAGCGCCGTAAATTTATTTCACAAATTGCTCTTGGCCTGGCTGCACTTCCCTTTGGATCCCTGCTTTATGGGATGTTTAAAGGCCGTTACAATTACAAGGTATTGCAATATGAAATGGCTTTTGAGGACCTGCCCGAAGCCTTTGACGGATTTACCATTACCCAAATATCTGACATCCATTGTGGGAGTTTCGACAATCCCAAAAAAGTGCAGTACGGAATTGATTTAATTAATGCCCAACAGTCCGATGCAATTCTCTTTACTGGGGATTTTGTAAACAACACCACCGCAGAGCTGTTGCCCTGGATAGATCAATTTGGGCAGCTCACTGCCCCCCAAGGGAAATTTTCTGTTATGGGCAACCACGATTATGGGGATTATATGTCCTGGCCCTCCGAAGCCGATAAGAAAGCGAATTTTGAAGCCTTTCAGGCGGCACACCAAAAAATGGGCTTTCAATTGTTGCTCAACGAGACTGCTTTCATAGAACGAGAGGGGCAGCGTATTGCAATCGTTGGTGTAGAAAATTGGGGTGCTGGCGGATTTAAAAAAGCCGGAGATCTGGACAAGGCCCTCAACAGCGTAACTGCAACAGATTTTAAGGTGCTCCTCAGTCACGATCCTTCCCATTGGGAAGCCAAAGTATTGCCACATCCCTACACCATTCATCTCACCCTAAGCGGACATACCCATGGGATGCAATTTGGCATTGAAATCCCAGGCTGGTTTAAGTGGAGTCCGGTACAATGGCGGTACAAACAATGGGCAGGGGTGTACGAGCAGCAAAAACAGCGTTTAAACGTCAACCGTGGCTTTGGCTATTTGGCCTATCCTGGGCGTGTGGGCATGTGGCCTGAGATTTCTGTAATTACTCTAAAACGCAAAGCAGCCACCACTTAGAAAAAAAAATTAACTTTGTTGAAGCACACGCAGAAAACAACAGCCCATGTCTACGTTTGGAACGCTTATCGACAGCCAACAACCCCTACTTCTGGCATTCTTCAATCCACAAGATGAACTTTCATCTACCATGCATCCTATTTTAAAAAATGTAGCAGCTGCTATGGGAGACCGCGGGAAAGTGGTAAAGATTGATGTAGAAAAAAACGAAACTCTTTCCCAAGCCCTACGGGTGAAAGTGTTGCCCACCCTAATGATTTATAAATCTGGAGAGATGTTATGGCGTCAGAGTGGGGAGCAAGATGCCAACACGCTTATTAATTTAATGCAGGATTTTATTTAGTCCTCCTCGGGAGTCGCTGTAGCCTCTTCCACCAGTAGCGCCTCTACACTTGCATTGTATCTGTTAAGCACTTCGGTTGCATACGCACTGGTGTCGGCTTGTTGCATTAACAATACAAATTCCTGAAAATCCATTAATTCAGATTTGATACGGTCCATCAGCAACATTTGATTTTCTGAAGAAAAACGACTGTACACCTGCATACGCCCCTCCAGGGCTTGAAGAATTTTATCGGCTAGTACTTTTGCCTTTTCAGGTACTCCAGCGCTATAGTAGCCTTCAACAACGGGGTACAATTGGGTGTAGAAGTCATAATTGCCATACAAAAAGACAAAAGGGGTGATTGCTTTGGTAAACTGTTCCAATGCGGCTTCCAAGATATCGGTTTCGTTATTGGCCGACAGGGTTTCTGTTAAGGTGCGGTAGCGTTCTATTTCTGTAATTATTTCTTCTCCTATACCATATTGATCAGCGGGGGCTAAGGAAGCGAAGTACGCCAGGCGGTCAGCATATTTAAAGGCCAATTGTTGGTAGAGGGAACGTGCTTTTTCTTGGTCTCCCAAACGGAAGTAGCCATCTACAAACGGAACCAGTAGACTGTAGTAGCCAAAATAGTCCACCGGCATCTTTTCCATGGCTAAATCCAGTATGTTGCGTGCTTTATCATTTTTACCTTCCAGAATTAAGCTCTCCGCCAAACGGGCTAAATTGCTTCGGAAGGAAATACTGTTTTTTCGTGTTTCGGGATCGTGATAAATATTGGGGTCTTCAGCATTTCCCCAATCCCACTGCATGACAATATCGTACATTAACGAACTGTCAATACGGCCCATCAAATATGGGTTTACTTTACTTAAAGGGGTTTCAATGGGCACCAATTTATACACCAAGCCATCCAATTGCAGGAAGGGCTTCATCCAAATGTATTCGGCATCGTTATAACTTCCTCCAGTAAAGTAAATGGGGCGTTCCCAGTTATTGTTGGCAAGAATATCCAGCATCAGGAATTGATTTTTTGTGATGCCAGAGGTGGGTAAATCAATATCAATGTAGGGTACAATCAAGTCGGCGTCCTCGGGTTTAACGATGCCACTTTTTAAAACGTTCTCCTTGTTAACGGGCACTCTGATTTTGTTGGTGGGATAAAAAACCATTTCTTGAGTTCCTTCGGGATAATAACTAGGATCTACTCCGTTTTGCATTAAAAAGCTCCTGTATTTAGTGGCCGGGTTATCACTGGTCACCCAATTGACAAAATCTTTTATGTCAATACGAATAGAATCGCGGATGCCTTCGTGTTTAATGTAGTCCCGAATACCATAGGCGTATTGCTCGTGCTTTATTTGTGCAGGTATAGGGGGGCTTTTGTAGGTTTGGCGTTTCATTTGATCGATGTACCAATCGGTGGCCAACAGGCTGGTGTTGATGGTGCGTACATCGGTGCGGAATTCTTCAATTTCCTGAGCATACCAAAGGGCAAAGGTATCGTTGTCACCTATTGAAAAAATCATGGCACCTTTGTCTTCGGCTATGGATTGTAAATAGGCTTTGGCTATGGATTGTGCTGTGTAACGGTTAGAACGGTCGTGATCGTCCCAATTTTGAAAGGCCATAATAAGGGGTACTGCGGCCAAACAAACCCCTACAGCCGCTGTTCTTGTCCAGGCATTAAACTTTTTTAGGCGCTGCACCAATGCATAGGCTCCTATACCAATCCATACTGCAAACACATAAAAGGAACCTACCAGGGCATAGTCACGCTCCCGGGGTTCAAACGGACGTTCGTTGAGGTACACCTTTAAGGCTAAGCCCGTAAACAGGAAAAAAATCAACAGCACCCAAAATCGCTTCGGGTCCTGCTGGTAGATAAAGTACAAGCCAAAAATGCCCAACAAAAGGGGTAAGAAAAAGTAGGTGTTCCGCGCTTTGTTGTTTAGAGCATCTGCATCTAAATTATTTTGATTCCCCAAATGCAGCTGATCAATAAAAGGGATACCACTGAGCCAGTTTCCTTTAAGGATGCTGTAATCTCCTTGCAAATCGTTTTGTCGACCCACAAAATTCCACATAAAGTAGCGCCAGTACATATAGTTAAACTGATACTGGAACATAAATTGCAAGTTGCTCCAAAAAGAGGGTTTTTCTATGTCTAAATAGGGTCCAAAGCTCTTAAAAAAGTTGTGGTATTCTTCCCCCTTCACTATTCCTTCTTCGGCATCGGCACGAAACTCGGCTACACGAGCGCGAAGCTGTTCGTTGTTGCGGTAGCGTGGGGCAATTTCAAATTCTAAGGGTTGGGTAAAGTCCATGTAATTCCCTGCGTGTTCCATACTCCACAAACGGGGTAGGAGGCCCCGGTGTTCACTATTGGAATTAATACGTGCATTTTCCCAGTAGTTGACAATGTTGTATTTGCCTGTTTTGTAATTTCTTTCGTATTTGGGTTTGTCGTCTATGTAGGGTTCTTCTTCATCTTGACCAGCATACATATCGGAAAAGAAGGGGCCGTAGAATAGCTTGGTTTCGGGATATTGTTCCAGGTTGTAGTAGGCCAAAAGCTGTCGTGCATCGGTTGGGGCATTTTCATTAATTACGGTGTTTGCATTTGCGCGTATGGGCAGCATAATCCACGAAGAAAAGCCTAAGAAAACAAATAAAATGGCCAAAATTCCTGTGTTTACATTTACCCATCCGCGAGCTTTTGTGATCCGCAGGCAATATACAAATACGAGTGTAATTAGCACTCCCATAATGAGTGTTCCGCTATTGAAGGGCAGGCCTATGGTGTTTACAAAATACACTTCGGCACGGCCAAAAAGCGCAAGTGTTAGGGGGAGTAACAGTTTAAAAATAAACAGCAGTACAGCAACCGATAGGGCATTGGCCACCAAAAAACCCTTGAGGGTAATGGTCTTGTAATTTTTAAAGTAGTAAATCATGCCGAGGGCAGGAATGGTAAGTAGGCCCATAAAATGCACCCCAAAGGACAAGCCTAAAATAAAGGCAATAAGTAATAACCAGCGGTCTCCCCTAGGCGTATTCATGTCCTGTTCCCAGCGCAGTCCCAACCAGAAGAGTAAAGATAAAATGAGAGTGGCCATGGCATACACCTCTGCCTCAACGGCATTAAACCAAAAACTATCTGAAAAGCAAAAGGCAAGTGCGCCTACCGCAGCACTACCAAAAAAGCTCAAGCGCTGTGGAAGAGTGTCTAGGCTTGAAAAAGCTGGAAGTTTTCGAAACAAAAGCGTTAGTGTCCAAAACAAAAACAACACTGTAAAAGCACTGGAAAACACCGACATGGCGTTTACCATTAAAGCAATCTTTTCGGGGCCAGAGGCGAAGCTGGCAAAAAATGCCCCCATCATTTGAAAAAGTGGCGCTCCGGGAGGATGCCCAACTTGTAGTTTGGCGGCCGTAGCAATGTATTCTCCCGCATCCCAATAGCTGGCTGTTGGTTCTACTGTGCTGGCAAAAGTGAACAAGGCAATGGCAAATATTCCCCATCCAAAGAGGCGATTCCAAAGCTTATAGTGTTGTTCCGTCATAGTGTTGTTATGAGTGACGAAAATACTAATATTTCAAAGTAACGCCCAAGGCCTTTTCAAAGTTTATGGCTGCTTTAACGCTAAATACAGTGGCGGTCACAAAAAAACATTTTTTTAAGGGGTGAAAAATAAAATCAGAAATTTTTGCCTGTAAAAATGTTTACAGTAAATTTGTGCCGCTATTGGCCCATGGTGTAACTGGCAACACGTCTGATTTTGGTTCAGAAGAGTCTAGGTTCGAGCCCTAGTGGGCCAACAAAACCCTCCTAGTTTAGGAGGGTTTTTTTATTCTCCTTCTTTTTCCTTAGGCGCATCCTTAGGAAATTGGGTTTTAATGGCATTTTCAGTTTGCAGCAAAAGCACAAGGGGAGGAACTGTGGTAATGCCAATGAGTAGCCCTACCGCTACTGATTCATAATTCAAAAAGTAAAAAAGACCGCCCATAAGTAAGTAGATTAGCCCCAGGGCTTTCATTTTAATACTGCTGTAGCGTTGGGCAAAGTCCCAGTGCTGTTGACTTTTCATGCTGTTTTTGGTGCGATACCCATACAAGGAATTGATTTTTTTAGGGGGATAGCGCAAAGTAATTTGCGCACCAATAAGGAATACCACCCCTAAAAGAAAACACAGCAAAGTTAGTGGAGGAAATAGGGCAAAGAATGCGTTCATAGTTGTAGTTGTTGGTTGGTTTTTTCTACTTTTGAAGCAGATGCGTAGACTAAATTTAAAAAAATTACAACTTCCACTCGTGTTTTGCCTTACCCTAGGCTTAGCCCCCTACACTCCAGAACCTCACATAGTGGGAAAATTACGGTGGGTATTGGGAGGTGCTAATGGGATGCAAGCCCTAGATTGGTTTGATTTGGTACTGCACGGTTTTCCTTGGGTATATTTTGTACTCGTCCTTGCCAAAGGACTTTCTACCTCTCGGGCCGTCAGTGTATTTTGTTTTTTTTGGTTTACTTTGTGTATGTGGATTAACTTTTAAAACTAAAACAACCTATTTATGGGTGTAGGAGCAATTTTTTTCGGCAGCTTATTTTTGTGTTTGGCCATAGGCGTACTGATAGAAGTAAAGGAGCGGTTGTTATAGTCCTCTGATAAAACTTCCCAACGCATCTTTAAACTGCAAGCCGCTTTCGGTTCTGGTTTTGTTGAGTTTTTCATAACTCACCAAGCCCCACAGCAAAAATTCTTTAAGAAACCATTGGTCTTGTACCGGCACCTCAGGTTGGTGTTTGGCAATCAATTCACCCAGTGGTGTTACTCCTTCCAGCTGGGTCTCAAATTCGGTGTCCTTTAAGCTGTCTTCAAGGAACAAACTGTTGTCCTGAAAAAACCAATTGAGTACACCGTCATAAGGCGTTTCGGCATCTGGTTTTTCGAGCTTTTCAATTTTTGGGAAATATTTTGGAAACAGCGTTTTAATAGCGCTGTCAATGAGGTGGTAGGAAATTTGTTCGGGGCCTTCTTGCTCTCCTTCGTACACCAATTCTACTTTTCCATTGATGGCGGAAACTACTCCTGAAAAATCGGAAAGGCGAACTCGGGTATTTGTATCTCCGTTGCGCAACATACGGTGTTCCGCAGTACTTACCAGATTTTCATAGGCCGTAATACTCATTCGGGCACTCACGCCGCTTTTTGCATCAATGTATTCGCTGTCTCGGGCTTCAAACCCTATTTGCTCAATAAGGTCTTTGGCCAGTTCGGGTACATAAACGGTTTCTCTTTGTTCTGGAGATAACTGTACTTCTTGTTGGGTAATTTGTTTGGCCAGTGCAGGTGTTTTGGGATAGTGGGTTAAAATTTGCGAACCAATCCGATCTTTTAATGGGGTTACAATACTCCCCCTGTTGGTGTAATCCTCAGGATTGGCAGTAAACACAAACTGCAACTCAAGGGGCAGGCGAAGTTTAAATCCGCGAATTTGCACTTCTTTTTCTTGCAATATAGAAAACAAGGCCACCTGAATACGCGCTTGTAAATCGGGAAGTTCGTTTAGCACAAAAATACAGCGATGGGCACGGGGAATCATGCCAAAGTGGATCACTCGTTCGTCAGCATAAGACAATTTTAAACTGGCGGCCTTAATGGGGTCAACATCACCAATTAAATCGGCTACGGTGACATCTGGAGTGGCTAATTTTTCAAAAAAGCGATCGTCTCTGTGGAGCCAGTCCACGGGAGTGTCTTCCCCCTTAGCAGCAATAATGGCTTTGGCCTCATGCGAAATGGGGGCCAGGGGGTCGTCATTAATGTCTGACCCTGCTACCACAGGAATCCATTCGTCCAACAAGGCTACCATCAGTCTTGCAATACGTGTTTTGGCTTGACCCCGTAAGCCCAATAAATTAATATTGTGCCCCGATAAGATGGCACGTTCAATATTGGGAATAACGGTGTGTTCATAGCCAATGATGCTTTCAAAACTGTTTTTGTTGGCTTTTAAATTTGCTTTCAAATTATCGGCCAATTCTTGTTGAATACTCTTAGGGGTGTAGCCACTGGCGTGCAGTGCTTTTAGGGTGGTGATAGCGGGTTTTTTCATAAGGTTGTGCTAGCGCAATTTTTTTCTTCTGTTGTTTTCATAGTCTTCAAAAATCATATCGCCAAGATCGTTGAGACCCGTGTAAAAGGCCTTTCCTTTGTTTTGGGCGGTAAATTCTTGAATAAAATATTTTAAGTAGGGGTCAGAGGCGATCATAAAAGTGGTAATAGGAATATTATTTTTTCTGGCCTGTCGTGCCATGCTATAACATTTGTCCACAATTTGTGGATCAAGTCCTACACTGTTTTTATAGTAGGAACCGTCGGGCAGGCGTAGGCAACTGGGCTTCCCGTCCGTGATCATAAAAATCTGCTTGTTGGCATTCTTTTTTCGACGCAAAATATCCATAGCCAACTGTAATCCAGCTACCGTATTGGTGTGGTAGGGCCCCACTTGAAGGTACGGTAATTCCTTTAGTGAAATGGGACGCGCATCGTTGCCAAACACCAAAACGTCTAGGGTGTCTTTAGGATAGCGAGTGGTAATCATTTCTGCTAGGGCCATAGCTACTTTTTTGGCAGGAGTAATGCGGTCTTCGCCATAAAGAATCATACTGTGACTAATGTCAATCATCAGTACCGTACTCATTTGCGCCTGGTAGAAGGCGTCTGAAACCACCAAGTCCTGTTGGTGGAGTTGGAAGTCGTCTATGCCCGAATGAATTTGGGCATTTTTAATACTCTCCGTAAGTACAATTTTTTCAAGGCCATCGCCAAACTCAAAGGCCCGTAAATCTCCTGAGGCTTCTTGACTGGCCCCACTAAATTTAGTGTTGTGATTCCCCCGACCTGTGCGCCGCAGTTTTCCAAAAATTTGTTTGAGGGCATGCTCGCGCAGAAATTTTTCTGTTTTAGGGGTAATGCGTATTTGTGGCCCCGATCCATCGGGGGCAATTTCTTGGCGTATGTAGCTGCGTTCTAGCAATTCCTTCACAAAATCGTCTATGGTGTAGTCTGCATCGGTGAGTTGATACTCCTTGTCCAATTCTCGCAGCCAGTCGATGGCTTCGTCGAAGTCGCCCGAAGTATGAATTATGAGTTCTTTGAAAATTTCAAAAAGCCGTTCAAAGGGAGTTTTTTCATCCGCTTTAAATGTGGTAAATAGCCAGCCTGGGGCTGCACCTGGAGTAAAATGTGTCCGGCCTTTATTTTTCATAGCTTTCCCAAAGATAAAGAAAACAGTTTTCCTGCGTCAAGGGAGTGTTAAATTAAATTAAATAACCATTTTCATCTGTAAAAAGCCCTACTTTTGAGCAATCCTAAATACCTACTTATGTGAATCCTATCCCTTACCCTAGTACTTTTATTTTTATTTGGTTGCTCTAAAGATGAAGACACCAAAACCGAAGCATCTACCTCCCCCTTAGTGGCCACCCCGGCTCACTACTCCTTGAGAAGCGCTGTGGCGATTACAAAAAATGGAATCAACAACCACCCTTTTGGGTTTAGGACATCATTAGGCAGTTTGAATAAAATTCCCTATTTTTGCAGCGTTATCTGAAAGAAAATTTAGAGGCGACATTGTGTCCCTCTTTTTTTTATCATGGAATTAAAGCAAACCGTTGAAAATCTGTTAGATGTTGCCCTAGAGAGTTATCCGGAGCTGTTTTTGGTGGACCTTAAAGTAGGGGCCGACAACAGTATTAAGGTCATCTTAGACGGCGATAATGGTGTACGCCTTGCAGATTGCGTGGCAATCAGCAGAGCAGTAGAGCACGAACTCGATCGGGATACTTTAGATTTTTCCCTTGAGGTAACCTCTGTAGGAGTGAGTACTCCCTTGCAGTTGCCCCGGCAGTACAAAAAAAACATCGGGCGTAAAATTGAGGTTACTACCACAGCGGCAAAAACGATGGTGGGCACCCTTGTGAAAGCAGATGACACGGCCTTGGAACTGAGCTGGAAAACACGTGAGCCAAAACCTATTGGAAAGGGCAAGCACACGGTAACTAAAACAGCAGCTGTTCCCTACGCCACTATTGATAAAGCACAAATATTAGTACAATTTTAACCATAGGACATGGAAAACTTAGCACTCATTGAATCATTCTCGGAATTTAAAGATGATAAACTCATCGATCGTGTTACCTTAATGGTAATCCTTGAAGAAGTTTTTCGAAATACTTTAAAACGCAAATACGGTTCCGATGAAAATTTTGATATTATCATCAACCCCGATAAAGGTGACCTTGAAATTTGGCGCAACCGAATTGTGGTTGAAAACGGTAGTGTAGAAGATCCTAATTCTGAAATAGAATTGGACGAAGCCAAAAAAATTGAGCCCGACTTTGAGGTTGGGGAAGACGTTTCAGAGGAAGTAAAACTCGCCGATTTAGGGCGCCGTGCCATTACCAGCTTACGCCAAAACTTGGTTGCTAAGATTTTTGAGCACGACAGCACCAACATCTTCAATCAATTTAAGGATCGCGTAGGTGAAATTTACACCGCTGAGGTACACCATATCCGCAGTAGAGAGGTGATTTTACTAGACGATGACGGCAACGAAATTATTCTCCCCAAAGACCGTCAAATTCCCAACGATTTTTTCCGTAAGGGCGACAACGTACGCGGGGTAATTGACACCGTTGAAATGCGTGGAAACAAACCACGGATTATTCTTTCCCGTACTTCTCCCGTGTTCTTAGAGAAATTATTTGAGCAAGAAATCCCCGAGGTTTTCGATGGTTTAATTACCATTAAAAAGGCCGTACGTATTCCTGGAGAAAAAGCTAAAGTTGCGGTAGATTCCTATGATGATCGTATTGACCCAGTAGGGGCCTGTGTTGGGATGAAAGGATCCCGAATTCACGGTGTAGTCCGCGAATTAGGTAACGAAAATATAGACGTTATCAACTACACCAACAACTTGCAACTATTTATCTCGCGCGCTTTAAGTCCTGCAAAAGTGAATTCCCTCAAAATAGATGAAGAGGAAAAACGCGTGCAAGTATTCTTAAACCCCGAAGAAGTGTCTAAGGCCATTGGTCGAGGGGGGCACAATATTCGTTTGGCAGGAAAACTCACCGGTTACGAAATTGACGTCTATCGCGAAGGTATTGAAGAAGATGTTGAGCTAACCGAATTTTCTGACGAAATCGATAGCTGGGTGATTGAAGAATTTAAAAAAGTCGGTTTGGATACTGCAAAAAGTATTTTAGAGTTGGATGTAAAAGAACTCATCCAACGTACGGACCTTGAAGAAGAAACAATTAGCGAAGTCATTAAGATTCTCAAAGAGGAGTTTGAAGATGAAGCTTAATATTTTCTAACTTTGAACCAATAATAATTTATGGCTGAACAACCTAGTATACGTTTGAATAAAGTTTTACGCGAACTGAACATCTCTTTGGATCGCGCGGTAGATCACCTTACCCAAAAAGGAGTGGAGATCGAAGCGCGGCCTACTACAAAAATTTCAAACGAGGTATACCAGTTGTTGTTGGACGAGTTTGAAACCGACAAATCGAAGAAAGACGCTTCTTTTGAAATCAGCGAAGAAAAGCGAAAAGAAAAAGAGAAGCTGCGTCAAATTCAAGAGGCCAAAGAACTCGAACGCCAAAAGGCTGCTGCTCAACAAGAAGAAGTGGTACGTGCCAAAGCCTCCATTTCGAAACCTAAAACTTTAGGGAAAATCGACCTTTTGACCCCTAAAAAAGAAACCGCTGCTGCGGCTGCTGAACCCACACCCAAGGCTACACCTGAAGCAGTACCCGAGCCCAAAGCAGCAACAACAGCACCTGAAGCACCAGCTCCCGCAACGGAAGAAAAAGCTCCAGCACCAGCGGCTCAGAAAGCGGAAGCTCCTGCTGCAGCTACAGAAGAGAAAATTAAAACTCAATACAAAAAACTTTCGGGGCCTAAAAAAACAGGGCAAACCATCAACCTTGATGCTGTAAAAAGCAAAGAAAAAACGGTTGAAGAAGCACGCAAGCGGAAGCGTAAACGCATCAGCAAAGACGCGAAGCCCAATAATACTGAAGGAAACCAACAACGCAACCGTCAAGGGAATAAGCGTGGGCCACAGGTGGCCAAGGTAGAGCCTACCGAAGAAGAAGTACAAAAGCAAATTCGTGAAACCCTAGAAAAACTTCAGGGGAAAACCAATAAATCTAAAGGGGCCAAATACCGCAAAGAGAAGCGCGATCAACACCGCCAAAAGACGGAGGAAGAACTAGCGCAAATTGAAGCAGAAAGCAAAATCATCAAGGTGACCGAATTTATCACCGTGGGTGAAATTGCTACCCTAATGGAAGTGAGCACCACTGAAATTATTTCTGCTTGTATGTCCTTGGGAATTATGGTTACCATGAACCAACGCCTGGATGCGGAAACCTTAAGCATTGTTGCCGAGGAGTTCGGGTACAAAGTGGAATTTGTAAAAACAGAACTGGAAGAAAGTTTAGAAGAGGAGGAAGATTTAGAAGAGCAACTGGATCCTCGAGCACCTATTGTTACCGTAATGGGGCACGTAGATCACGGGAAAACTTCGCTTTTGGACTACATTCGTAAAGAGAATGTTATCGCGGGAGAATCGGGGGGGATCACCCAGCACATTGGGGCCTATTCGGTTACCTTATCCGACGGACAAAACATTACCTTCTTAGATACACCTGGTCACGAAGCCTTTACTGCCATGCGTGCACGGGGAACCCAAGTAACCGATATTGCCATTATTGTTGCTGCTGCAGACGACGGTATTATGCCGCAAACCAAAGAAGCCATCAGTCACGCACAAGCCGCCAATGTACCCATCATATTTGCCATCAATAAAATTGACAAGCCCACAGCCAACCCCGATAAGATTAAGGAAGAATTGGCTGGAATGAATTTGTTGGTAGAAGATTGGGGTGGGAGCATTCAATCCCAAGACATTTCCGCTCTAAAAGGAACGGGCGTAGATGCCCTTCTTGAAAAAGTACTTTTAGAAGCAGAGCTATTAGAACTAAAAGCCAACGCCAGTCGTAAGGCCAAAGGAACTGTAGTGGAAGCTTATTTGGACAAAGGACGGGGCTATGTATCAACCATACTTGTTCAAAACGGAACTCTAACCGTTGGAGACTACCTCCTTGCTGGAAAGCAAAGCGGTAAAGTAAAAGCCATGTTTGACGAGCGTGGGAACAATTTAGACGCTGCGCCGCCTTCAACTCCAGTCTCTGTGCTAGGTCTTGACGGAGCACCGCAAGCAGGGGATTCCTTTAAGGTGTTGGAAGACGAGAAAGAAGCCAAGCAAATTGCCGCTAAACGCACGCAATTGCTACGCGAGCAAAATGTTCGTACCCAAAAGCACATTACCCTTGACGAAATTGGACGCCGTATTGCCTTAGGTGAATTCCAAGAATTAAACATCATCCTTAAAGGTGATGTGGATGGTTCCGTTGAAGCACTCACCGATTCCCTTCAAAAGCTATCTACCGAAGAAATTCAAGTTAACATCATACACAAAGGTGTTGGAGCCATCACCGAGTCCGATGTATTATTGGCGTCAGCTTCTGATGCAATTATCATTGGGTTTAATGTTCGCCCAACTGGAAACAGTAGGGATTTGGCAGAAAAAGAAGCCATTGACGTGCGTTCGTACTCCATCATTTACGATGCCATTAACGATGTTAAAGACGCCATGGAAGGCATGCTGTCTCCCGAATTGAAAGAAGAAATTACCGGTACTGCTGAAATTCGTGAGACCTATAAAATCTCTAAGGTGGGTACTATTGCAGGTTGTATGGTGCTTACAGGAAAAATCTTCCGCAACTCCAAAGTGCGTGTCATTCGTGAGGGAGTAGTCATTTATACAGGAGCCCTTGCTTCCCTCAAACGTTTTAAAGATGATGCGAAAGAGGTTGCCAAAGGCTATGACTGTGGACTTCAGATCAAAAACTTTAATGATATTAAGGAAGGCGATCAGTTGGAAAGCTTCCAAGAAGTTGCCGTAAAGAAAACGCTATAATTCCCGCTTGGGTTGTAAAATAAAGGCTTCCCGATAAACTGCTTTTAAACGCTTAAGCTCTTCCAAAGCATCTAAATAGGCTTCAAAAGGCCCTACCTGTACTTTGTAATTGGGTGTTTCGAAGCTAATTTCTGGGCTAAGCGTTGGAAAAGCCGTTTTCATAGCTTCAATGATCTCTTGCGCCCGGTCGTATTTCCCATAGTACAACTGAATGCTGTACACTTCATTCGCAAATTGTTCCTTATTTGCTTCAATCTTCAAGTTTAGCGCTTGAGTGATGGTACTGTCTTGTTTAATGACAAGCGGTTGTTCCTGGGCATTCATTTGCCCTAGTACAAAAAGACTAAAAACGCTGTAACAAACACGAAATGCGGTAGAAATTTTCATGCCACAAAGGAAATAAAAAATAAATTTTAAGCTCAAATATTCAACAAAACATTAACGTTATTTAGATTCAGTATAAATTATTATTTAAACTTCAACTTCTTTTTACAATACGCGTTCAGTACCTATTTTTGTACTGATTTTAGAATTTACATTTTCAGTGGCTACAAAACTTGAAACCTCAACGCAACGTACTTCTCACAGTCGTTTTCACTGTTTTAGTATTGTTACTTTTCTAGCTTTATTTTTCTCTGTAAACCTTTCGTCGTTTGCCCAGGAGGCCGACCCAATGGAAGGAAAAAAGCTCTTCAATACACACTGTGCCGCTTGTCACAAATTGAATAAAAAAGCTGTAGGTCCTGCCCTTCGCGGTGTTTCTCAGAAATACGACAAGGAGTGGCTGTACAGTTGGATTAAAAATAGTGCCGCCATGATTAAGGCTGGCGATGCACAAGCCGTAGCCATATGGGAAGAATACAACCGGACTGCCATGACGGCTTTCCCACAGCTTTCCAATGCCGAAATTGACAACATTATCGCCTATACCGATTACACACCACCGGCCACAACCGCACCTGCGGGAACCGTGGCAGCTCCAGCAGTGGTCACGGCACCTGGTATTCCTAACGAAATAATACTTGGCGCCCTAGCCTTAGTATTTGCACTATTAGTAGTGATGCTTTTCTTGGTGCAAAAAACATTGAAACGCATAGCTGCAGCCAGCGGTGTTGAATTGGTAGAAGAAGTTAAGCCCCAACGTACACCACTATGGCAAGCCATTGCTAAAAATCAGTTTTTGATTTTTGTAGCCGTGGTATTCCTACTGCTCAGCAGCGCTTACTTTGCCTATGGATATCTTATGCAAGTAGGTGTTGACCAAGGGTATATGCCGGTACAACCCATCCATTATTCACACAAAATCCATGCAGGAGCCAACCAAATTGAATGTAAGTACTGCCACTCTTCTGCACGAGTTTCTAAGCATTCGGGAATTCCAGCCTTAAATGTTTGTATGAACTGCCACAAAAACATCGCAGAGTACAACGGCGAAGAAGATCTCGAAAATGGTTACACCAAAGATTTCTACACCAACGAAATCAAAAAGCTGTACGCTGCCGTGGGATGGGATGAAGAAAACCAGCGCTATACCGGGGAAACGCAACCCGTAAAATGGGTGCGTATCCACAACCTGCCCGACTTTGTGTATTTCAACCACGCACAACACGTACAGGTAGGCCAAATTGATTGTCAAACCTGTCACGGACCGGTAGAAGAAATGGAAGTAATGTATCAGTATTCCCCGCTCACCATGGGCTGGTGTATCAATTGTCACCGCGAAACCAACGTTAAGGTGGAGAGCAACGAATACTATGCGAAAATTCACGAAGAACTCTCCAAAAAGTACGGTGTAGAAAAACTCACCGTTGCACAAATGGGAGGGCTCGAATGTGGAAAATGTCATTATTAAAAGGCGATAATAAAGTCCTATGGCTACAAACAAAACCTATTGGAAGAGCGTTGATCAGCTAGACGATCAGAACGAACTTGTACAAAAGCTCGAAGAAAAGGAATTTGCAGAGCAGCTGCCTGTAGATAGCCTTCTTGAAGATCAACAAAGTCTTGAAGAAAGCGCTACCTCCCGAAGAGATTTTTTAAAGTATGTAGGATTTAGTACTGCAGCAGCAACCATAGCTGCCTGTGAAGGCCCAGTGATTAAATCGGTGCCCTATGTAGTGCAGCCCGAGCAAATTATTCCTGGTGTCGCCAATTACTATGCTACAGCCATCGCCGACGGCTTTGATTACGCTAGTGTATTAGTGAAAACACGCGAAGGTCGTCCTATTAAAATAGAAAACAACCCCGCTGCTGGACGTCATGGAAGCGCCAATGCGCGTGTGCACGCTTCGGTACTTTCAATGTATGACACCCAACGGCTTCAAGGGCCTAAGGCCAATCAAGCGGACGTTTCCTGGGAGGATTTTATCACCCAGGTGGAGGCCAACCTAAAGGCTTTAGCCATGGCCCAACAACCTGTAGTATTGCTTACCCACACTTTAGCAAGTCCTACAACCAAAAAAATTATTGCCGACTTTGTCGCACAATTCCCCAATGTTACTCCTATTACTTATGACAGTGTAAGCAGTAATGCTGCACTTACAGCTTTTGAAAATGTGTATGGGCAACGCGCTTTAGCGGGCTACGACTTTTCTAAAGCAAAAACTATTGTCAGTATAGGTGCCGACTTCCTCGGCGATTGGCAAGGGGGTGGTTACGACAGTGACTACACCAAAGGGCGTGTGCCTCATGGGCATCATGGAAAAGCCGAAATGTCGCACCACATCCAGTTTGAGGCCAATATGAGCCTTACGGGTGCCAACGCAGACCACCGTGTACCTGTTGGTGCTGCCATGCAAAAAAATGTTTTGGCCCACCTTTACGCCGAATTAACCAACACACCTATTAGCGGACAACTTCCTGCCGATGTTGCCACTGCGGTAAGCAAAGCCGTAGCACGTTTGCGTGCTGCTGGAGATGCCGCACTAGTGGTCACTGGTATAGAAGATGTTGCTGCTCAGGAACTGGTGTTGGCCATTAACGCTACTTTAAAGAGCACTGCTTTTATGCCGCAACAGCCAAAGTTTACCCGCCACGGGAATACTGCTGAGGTGAATAAAGCTATAGATGATATTATTGCAGGAACTGTAAACGGATTGATAACTTTTGGTGTAAATCCGGTGTACTCACATGCCAAAGGAGCAGCCCTTGCTGCAGCCCTTCCGAAATTAGGGTTAAGTGTTGCTTTTGCCATGAAAGAAGACGAAACGGCTAGCTTAGCCAAGTTTGTTGCTGCAACACCACATTACTTGGAGTCTTGGGGTGATTATGAATTTACAGCTGGAGAATATGTATTGGCACAGCCTACCATTCGCCCGCTATTTGACACCAAACAATTTCAGGACGTACTCTTGCAACTCACAGGCAGTACAGCTTCCTATTACGAAACTATTAAGTCCAACTGGGCAGCTACTGTTTTAGACGGCGCCTCCTGGAGTCAAACCCTTCACGACGGTTATTTTTCTAAAACTACCCCCGCTGCAGTGTCGGCAAATACTATTGCTATTACAGCTCACACCAACGCGCTTGCCAATGCTTCGGCCAAAGGGATGGAGTTGGTCCTTTACACCAAAACTGGAATGGGTGACGGACGTCAGGCCAACAACCCCTGGTTACAGGAATTTCCTGATCCTATCTCACGAATTTCGTGGGATAACTACCTAACAGTATCCTATGCTGACGCACAAAAATTAGGATTGAAAAATGTTAACGTAGCAAACGGCGCCTTAAATGGTAGCTATGCGAATATTACCGTTGGGGGAACTACTCTAACAGCTCCAGTGCTTATTCAGCCAGGTCAGGCAGAAGGTACAGTAGGTTTAGCTTTCGGATACGGAGGTAAAAAAGGCTTGCAAGAAGAAATGCAAGTGGGCGTCAATGCCTTTGCCTTATATGCCGATGCGAATCCGGTACAAACAGTTTCTATTTCTGCTGCCGAGGGCTATCATGAATTTGCATGTGTACAATTGCACAATACCCTAATGGGACGTGGAGATATTGTAAAAGAAACCACATTAGAAGTCTTTAATACTAAGGACAAAAGCCACTGGAATCACGTGCCAGAGGTGTCTAAAAATCATATGGAAATGCCTGTAACCTCACCCGAGGTTGATATGTGGCAGTCTTTCGACCGCTCCATTGGGCATCACTTCAACTTGTCTATTGATCTAAACGCTTGTACTGGGTGTGGCGCTTGTGTAATTGCCTGTCACTCCGAAAACAACGTGCCAGTAGTAGGAAAAACAGAAGTACGCCGTTCCCGTGACATGCACTGGTTGCGTATTGACCGTTACTACTCTTCTAAAGAACGTTTTGAACAAGACAATAAAACCAAAGAAGATATTTCTGGTTTGGGCGATTCACTAACCACTTTTGGAAAGATGGAACAGGCAGCTGCAAATCCGCAGGTAGCCTTCCAACCCGTTATGTGTCAGCATTGTAATCATGCACCCTGTGAAACCGTTTGTCCTGTTGCTGCTTCCTCTCACGGACGTCAAGGGCAAAACCACATGGCCTATAACCGTTGTGTTGGAACGCGTTACTGTGCAAACAACTGTCCCTATAAAGTACGTCGCTTTAACTGGTTCTTATACAACAAGAACGACGAATTTGACTACCATATGAACAACGACCTCGGAAGAATGGTGTTAAACCCCGATGTGGTGGTACGCTCTAGGGGGGTGATGGAAAAATGTTCCATGTGTATTCAAATGACACAAAAAACCATTTTAGACGCCAAACTAGAAGGACGCCAAATTACCGATGGCCACTTCCAAACGGCATGTTCCAAAGCCTGTAGCAATGGCGCTATGGTATTTGGAGATATTAACGACAAAGAAAGTAAGGTTGCAGCCCTAAAAGAAGATCAACGCATGTACCATCTATTGGAGCATGTTGGTACAAAACCCAATGTGATGTACCAAGTGAAAGTGCGCAACACAGATGAAGTATAATTGTAAGTAAATAGAATCGTATGGCATCGCATTACGAAGCACCCATTAGAAAACCCTTAGTTACAGGTGATAAGACCTATCACGATGTTACTGTGGATGTGGCGGCACCTGTAGAGGGAAATGCCAACCGCCAGTGGTGGATTGTTTTTGGGATTGCCCTAGCTGCCTTTTTATGGGGTCTGGGGTGTATCACTTACACCATTGGTACAGGGATTGGTACTTGGGGCTTAAATAAAACCGTTGGTTGGGCCTGGGATATTACCAACTTTGTATGGTGGGTAGGAATTGGGCACGCTGGAACACTGATTTCGGCAGTATTGCTTTTATTCCGCCAAAAATGGAGAATGGCCATTAACCGCTCAGCGGAGGCCATGACCATCTTTTCGGTAATTCAGGCAGGATTATTCCCCATCATTCACATGGGACGCCCCTGGTTGGCGTATTGGGTACTGCCCATCCCCAACACTTTTGGATCTTTGTGGGTAAACTTTAACTCTCCACTATTGTGGGATGTGTTCGCAATTTCCACCTACCTCTCGGTATCCTTGGTATTTTGGTGGACAGGATTACTCCCCGATTTTGCAATGATTCGCGACCGCGCCGTACGTCCGTTTCAAAAGAAAATTTACAGTCTCCTCAGTTTTGGATGGACTGGAAGAGCCAAAGACTGGCAGCGTTTTGAAGAAGTATCTCTTGTACTTGCCGGGTTGGCAACACCCCTTGTACTTTCCGTACACACCATTGTATCCTTTGACTTTGCAACTTCTGTAATTCCTGGATGGCACACCACCATTTTCCCTCCCTACTTTGTGGCGGGAGCAATTTTTTCTGGTTTTGCCATGGTAAATACCTTGTTAATTATCATGCGCAAGGTGTCCCATTTGGAAGACTATATCACTGTACAGCATATTGAATTGATGAACATCGTTATTATGATTACCGGTTCTATAGTGGGTGTGGCCTACATCACCGAGTTATTTATTGCTTGGTACTCCGGGGTTGAATACGAACAATATGCCTTCTTAAACCGAGCCACAGGCCCCTATTGGTGGGCGTACTGGGCCATGATGACCTGTAATGTGTTTTCACCTCAGTTCATGTGGTTCAAGCGTTTGCGCACGAGTATTATATTTTCATTTATCATTTCAATTGTAGTAAACATAGGAATGTGGTTTGAGCGTTTTGTAATTATTGTAACTTCCTTACACCGTGATTACCTGCCCTCCTCATGGACTATGTTTTCCCCTACGTTTGTGGATATTGGAATTTTCATTGGTACCATTGGATTCTTCTTTGTTCTCTTCCTGTTGTATGCAAGAACCTTCCCGGTTATTGCACAGGCGGAAGTAAAAACAATTTTAAAATCCTCTGGAGAGAAGTATAAAAAAATAAGAGATGGAAAGTAATCAAGTCATACACGCACTTTACGATGACGACGATGTGCTAATGAGCGCGGTTAAAGCTGTGCGCAAAGAAAAGCACCATATCGAAGAAGTGTACACCCCTTTCCCTGTTCACGGCCTCGACAAAGCGTTAGGGCTCGAAGAAACTCGTATTGCAATCATGTCTTTCATCTATGGTTGTATTGGGTTTAGCATTGCCGTGCTGATGATTAACTTTATTATGATTGAGGACTGGCCCCAAAACATAGGAGGAAAGCCCAGTTTTTCCTTCTTGGAAAATATGCCAGCTTTTGTCCCAGTGATGTTTGAAATGACGGTGTTTTTTGCGGCCCACTTGATGGTAATAACCTTTTATTTAAGAAGCCGCTTATGGCCTTTTAAAAAAGCCGAAAACCCCAATCCGTTGACTACCGACGATAAGTTTTTGATGGAAATTCCCCTTCATAACAACGAGAAGGAATTAACACAACTACTTAAAAAAACAGGAGCTATTGATATTCAAGTAATCGATAAAGAAGCACACTAGCATGAAAAAAATTGGACTCGTTTTAATGGGAAGTTTTCTTTTGGTGATGCAGTCGTGTTTTGATCCTGCAAAGCCAAACTATCAGTATTTCCCCAATATGTATGAACCCGTGGGTTATGAAACCTACGCGGATAGTGATGCGTTTGCTAACGGTATCGAAGCACAACTTCCTGCGGAGGGAAGCATTGCCCGTGGTTGGGAACCTTATGATTACCCTGATACCAACGAAGGCTATGAAGCGGCGAAAGCAGATTTAAAATCGCCCATAGCACTAAGCGACGAACACCAGAAGCAAGGTGCGGAATTGTACGGTATTTACTGCGCTGTTTGTCACGGGAACAAAGGCGACGGACAGGGCATCCTGATGCAACGCGAAAAGTTTTTAGGCGTTCCCAGTTATGCTGATCGTGATATTACTCCTGGGAGTATTTATCACGTGTTGATGTACGGTAAAAATGCCATGGGATCCCATGCAGGACAAGTAAATGCAAAAGAACGTTGGCAAATAGCACAACACGTAATGGCACTGCGTGCCGACTTAGTTAAATAAGAAAAGCACAGAACTCTATGTACACCTTTCCTCGTCAACTGAAAATAACTGCGCTAAGCTTCATTGTTCTAGGTTTCCTAGGCATGGCGTATGGTTTTTTGGCTGCTCCTTCAACGGTTGAAGAAGCCCAAGCCATGGTGGCCACTGCTCATCACGAAGGGGAAGCGCATGGTGACACTACAGCACATGCAATGCCTGCCAACGATCATGCTGAAGGAACACAAGCGCATCATGATACAGAGGAGCACGCATCCAACGATCATGGGGAGCACCTCCTACACCAACTTCAAAACAAACCTTGGGCGGCTGTCTATGTGGCAGCACTCTTCTTTATGATGATTGCCCTTGGCACCCTTGCTTTTTATGCTATTCAACGTGCTGCTCAAGCGGGGTGGTCACCCTTACTCTTTAGAGTGATGGAAGGAATCACCGGCTATTTATTGCCTGGGACACTTATTGTATTTGTGCTTTTAGCACTTTCTGGTTTCCACCTTAACCACTTGTTTATTTGGATGGATCCCGAAGTGGTTGCCCACGACAAGCTTATTCAAGGGAAAACAAGCTACTTAAATGTGCCTTTTTATCTTATTCGTGCCCTGGTGTACATCCTCGGTTGGAACGGGTACCGCTACCTTTCCAGAAGGTATTCACTAGCCCAAGATGAAGCTACTGACATTCGTTACCACAAAAAGAATTTCCAACTCTCGGCGGGATTCTTAGCCTTCTTTATCGTAACCGAATCCATGATGTCATGGGATTGGGTGATGTCCATTGATCCGCACTGGTTCAGTACTCTTTTTGGTTGGTATGTGTTTGCCAGTATGTTTGTTTCTGGAATTACGGTAATAGCCTTAATTGCCATCTACCTGAAATCTAAGGGGTATTTGGATAAGGTAAATGACAGCCACATCCACGATTTAGGAAAATTCATGTTTGGTATTAGCATTTTTTGGACGTACCTGTGGTTTTCCCAATTCATGCTTATTTGGTACTCCAACATTCCGGAAGAGGTAACTTATTTTATTACCCGAATTGAAGATTATAACCTACCGTTCTTTGCCATGTTGGTAATGAACTTCATATTTCCGCTACTCATTTTAATGAACAGCGATTACAAGCGTAAGTATCTGTTTATTGTGATGGCAGGAATTGTAATTATTTTGGGACACTACATAGATGTGTACAATATGATTATGCCTTCAGCAGTGGGAGACCAATGGTTTATTGGAATTCCAGAAATAGGGGCATTCTTATTTTTCCTTGGTTTGTTTATTTATATCGTATTTAATGAACTGACTAAGGCACCACTAGAAGCAGCAGGAGATCCCTATTTAGGAGAGAGTGAACGATTTACATATTAAAATTAGGAAGAGATAGATGACCTATTTACTTATCATAACGGTTTTAATTTTAGTTGCCATTTCCATTTGGCAAATCAGCAAAATATTCGAATTATCGCAAGCCAAACGCGATGACTCACAAATTGCAAACGACAACGATAATAAGTGGAACGGGAACCTGATGTTCGCTTTCCTACTGTTTATCTACGGCATCACCCTCTTTTCTTTTTGGAAATGGGGCGACGTCCTCCTCCCAGAGGCTGCTTCCGAACACGGCTCAGAATACGATAATTTGATGTGGATCTCTTTTGCCATCATCTTTTTTGTACAAACTATAACACAAGCACTACTCCATTATTTTGCCTACAAATACCGTGGGAAAAAAGGCCAAAAAGCCCTGTTTTATGCCGATAACGATCGCCTTGAGGCCATTTGGACAATTATCCCTGTAATCACCCTTGCAGGACTTATTTTATACGGTTTATACACCTGGACCGATATTATGACCATTGAAGAAAATGAAGACGCCCTTGTGGTAGAACTCTATGCCCAACAGTTTAACTGGAAAGCCCGTTATGCTGGTGATGATGGCGTACTGGGAGATGCCAATGTGCGTTTCCTTCAGGACTTTGACGGCAGAAACTTAGTCGGTATAGACGCTACAGACCCCAACGGCCTAGACGATGTGGTTGTCCAAGAACTGCACTTGCCAGCGGGTCGTGAAGTGATTTTTAAAATGCGATCCCAAGATGTATTGCACTCGGCGTATATGCCCTTCTTTAGAGCACAAATGAACTGTGTGCCCGGAATGATTACCGAGTTTGCTTTTACACCTACCACCACCACAGCCGACATGCGGATGAAACCCGATGTGATCGCTAAGGTGAAAAAGATCAATAAAATTAGAGCAGAAAAAAGTAAAGAATTAATGGCCAATGGAGAAGAGGCTTTAGAGCCCTACGTATTCGATTATTTATTACTTTGCAATAAAATTTGTGGTGCCTCTCATTACAATATGCAAATGAAGATTGTAGTAGAAACTCCCGAACAATTTGAAAAGTGGATGGCTTCACAACAAACTTTTGCCCAATTCATTCAATAAGAACCTAAAATATTAGATATGTCAACAGTAGCAGCGCAAGTACACGAAGAGGATCACGGACATCATCACAAAGAAACTTTTATGACCAAATATGTGTTTAGTCAAGATCACAAGATGATCTCTAAACAATATTTGATTACAGGACTATTTATGGGAATTATTGGGATTGCCATGTCCCTTTTATTCCGCCTTCAACTGGCATGGCCTGAGCAATCCTTTGGGGTGTTTGAAGTGCTCCTAGGAAAATGGGCTCCCGATGGCGTGATGGACCCTAACGTCTATCTTGCTTTGGTAACCATTCACGGAACCATTATGGTGTTTTTCGTGCTTACCGCTGGACTCTCGGGAACGTTTAGTAACCTGTTGATCCCATTGCAAATTGGTGCCCGCGATATGGCCTCTGGACTGTTAAACATGATTTCTTACTGGTTGTTTTTTGTTTCCAGTGTGGTTATGGTAATGTCTTTATTTGTGGAAGCAGGACCTGCAGCGGCGGGGTGGACCATTTATCCTCCGCTAAGTGCCCTCCCACAAGCGCAACCAGGTTCTGGTTTGGGAATGACACTTTGGTTGGTGTCTATGGCGATTTTTATTGCTTCTTCCTTACTAGGGTCACTAAACTACATTGTAACAGTACTCAACCTGCGTACTAAGGGAATGACCATGACGCGTTTACCCCTCACCATTTGGGCCTTTTTCGTAACGGCCATCATTGGGGTAGTATCCTTCCCAGTACTGCTATCAGCAGCACTATTGCTTATTATGGACCGAAGTTTTGGAACTTCATTTTTCCTCTCAGATATCTTTATTCAAGGGGAGGTGCTTCACTATCAAGGCGGTTCTCCCGTTTTGTATGAGCATTTATTTTGGTTCTTAGGCCACCCTGAAGTATATATTGTATTACTTCCAGCCTTGGGGATTACCTCAGAAATTATTGCAACCAACGCCCGAAAACCAATCTTTGGTTATCGCGCCATGGTAGCCTCCATTTTAGCCATTGCCTTCCTTTCAACCATTGTTTGGGGGCACCACATGTTTATCTCAGGAATGAATCCTTTCCTTGGGTCAGTATTTACATTTACCACCCTTTTAATTGCGATTCCTTCAGCAGTAAAAGCATTTAATTATATCACCACCCTTTGGAAAGGAAACCTCCAGCTCAACCCTGCAATGTTGTTTTCTATCGGTTTGGTATCTACCTTCATTTCAGGGGGATTAACAGGAATTATTCTCGGTGATAGCACCTTGGATATCAATGTGCACGACACCTATTTTGTGGTGGCACACTTCCACCTTGTAATGGGAATTTCTGCACTCTACGGGCTATTCGCTGGGGTGTACCACTGGTTCCCGAAAATGTTTGGTAGAATGATGAACAAAAACTTAGGTTATGTTCACTTTTGGGTGACTGCTGTAAGTGCCTATGGCGTATTTTTCCCCATGCACTTCATCGGTATGGCAGGGCTACCAAGACGTTACTATACCAACACAGCCTTTCCCTACTTTGATGACCTTGCTGACATCAATGTGGTAATCACCGTTTTTGCATTGATTGCTGGCGCAGCACAATTGGTGTTCTTATACAACTTTATCCATTCCATGTTCTATGGAAAAGCAACGGAGCAAAATCCTTGGAGTTCCAATACTCTCGAATGGACCGCTCCTATAAAGCACATTCACGGCAACTGGGAAGGGGAAATTCCTCACGTACACCGTTGGGCGTATGATTACTCCAAGCCTGGCCATGAAGAGGATTTTGTACCTCAAAATGTTCCATTGAAAAAAGGAGAGGAAGAACTACAGCATTAGTAAAATATTCATCATAACCCTCCGCCATGGAGGGTTTTTTTTGGTTCCAACTCCGTTCCTGACCAAGCATAGAAATAATGTATATTTGGTGGTATGAATGAGCATTTAGATCCTGAGCGGGAGCACCTCACACCAGAAGAGCAAGACATAGATCGTGCGTTACGGCCATTGAGCTTTGATGATTTTGCTGGGCAAGAAAGTTTATTGGCCAACCTACAGATATTTGTAGCTGCGGCACGGCAGCGCGAAGAAGCCTTGGATCACACCCTTTTTCATGGCCCTCCAGGTTTGGGGAAAACCACCCTTGCGCACATCTTGGCCAATGAGCTTAATGTAGGGATTAAATTGACTTCGGGGCCTGTTTTAGACAAGCCCGGAGATTTGGCTGGCTTATTGACAAATTTGGCCCCTAGAGACATACTATTTATTGATGAGATACACCGCTTAAGCCCCATAGTAGAAGAGTACCTCTATTCGGCAATGGAGGATTATAAAATTGATATAATGATCGAAACGGGCCCCAACGCCCGTTCGGTACAAATTACTCTCAACCCTTTTACACTTGTTGGAGCTACCACACGTTCGGGTTTACTAACAGCACCTATGCGTGCACGTTTTGGTATTAGTTCCCGCTTGGAGTACTATTCCACCGAACTCCTAAGCACCATAATAGAGCGCAGTGCAGCCATCCTTAATGTTCCCATTGCCCATGAAGCAGCCAATGAAATTGCAGGCAGAAGTCGGGGAACACCCCGAATTGCCAATGGTTTACTACGGAGGGTTCGTGACTTTGCACAAATAAAAAATAATGGCACCATTGACCTTCTCATTACCCAGTATGCACTAAACGCCCTAAACGTAGATACCCATGGACTAGACGAAATGGACAATAAAATTTTAACCACCCTTATCGATAAGTTCAAGGGGGGTCCCGTAGGAATCACCACTCTTGCCACAGCCGTAGCTGAAAATGGGGAAACCATAGAAGAGGTGTACGAGCCCTTTTTAATTCAACAAGGATTTATAGTACGCACTCCCAGAGGACGCGAGGTTACCGAACGTGCCTACCAGCATTTAGGGCGTGCCAAAAACAATCAAGGAGGGCTGTTTTAGCATGTCGGCCCGGGAAGACAGCAATTGGATTAAGGCTACTGCCCAAGAGTTGGGATTTATCTCCTGTGGTATTTCAAAAGCAGCATTTTTAGAAGCAGAAGCACCCCGTTTGGAGCAATGGCTTAAAGCGGGACACCATGGAAGCATGGGCTATATGGAGCGCAACTTTGACAAACGCCTCGACCCAATAAAATTGGTGCCTGGGGCGAAAAGTGTTATATCACTACTGTTTAATTATTACACCCCAGAAACCCAAAAAGATCCTAAAGCACCAAAAATATCCAAGTATGCTCTGGGTACAGATTATCATCTGGTCCTGAAAGAAAAACTCAAAGCCCTTTTTCAAAAAATGCAAGCTGAATTTGGTGATATTGAAGGACGTGTGTTTGTGGATTCTGCTCCCGTTTTAGAAAAAGCCTGGGCTGCAAAAAGCGGGTTGGGCTGGATAGGAAAAAACACCAACTTATTAACTCAAAAGGTGGGCTCCTATTATTTTATAGCAGAAATCATTTGTGATCTCCCTTTGGCGCACGACCATCCTGTTACTGACCATTGTGGAAGTTGTACTGCTTGTATAGATGCCTGTCCCACCCAGGCGTTGACCCCATTTAAAATTGATGCTAGCAAATGTATTTCATACCTTACTATAGAATTAAAATCCTCCATTCCTTCTGAATTTTCTGGACAAATGGACAATTGGATGTTTGGCTGCGATGTGTGTCAAGAGGTTTGTCCTTGGAACCGTTTTGCACAAAGCCACACCGAAACAAAATTTTCTCCACCCCCCCAGCTTTTAGAAATGGAGCAAAATGATTGGCTAGAGCTCACGGAAGCAACCTTTAAAAAAATATTTAAAAACAGTGCAGTACAGCGCACAAAATTTTTGGGCTTACAGCGTAATATTCGTTTTCTTCAATCCTCTCAAGATGA
This sequence comes from Flavobacteriales bacterium, assembly GCA_011526365.1. Classification (GTDB taxonomy): domain Bacteria; phylum Bacteroidota; class Bacteroidia; order Flavobacteriales; family Flavobacteriaceae; genus RFYP01. The sequence goes on along the minus strand of WTIO01000044.1, from coordinate 53,819 downwards.
TTCTCGATGAATCAAACGGGTAGGTATAAATTTAGTTTCTGGTTCTACAGTTTGTCTTTTGTATTTTTTATCTACTTCTTTTAAAAACTGTTGAAATGCTGCCCGTCCCATTTTTATACCCGGTTGATTTACAGTAGTGAGCTGAGGTCGACTATGTTTAGAGATCTCCCAATTGCTAAACCCAACGACAGCCACTTGTTCAGGAATTTTAATGTCATGCGCTAATAGATAATCGATAGCACCAAGGGCCACAGAATCTGTGTGGGCAAAAATAGCATCAATAGTAGGGTCTTTTTGGAGTAGTTTTGCAGTTGCGGTATAGCCCTCTCTGCGAATCCCTTTATCACACACTACTACTCGTTTAGCGTCATAGGAAAGCTGAAAGTGCTCTAGTGCTTGTTTGTAGCCAATAAAGCGATCAATGGCCACCTGTGGAAGCAGTGGCCCCCTCAGATGTGCAATTGTTTTTTTTCCTTGTTGGTGTAAATGCTGCACAATATTAAAAGCAGCTTTCCTATCATCAATAATGATTTTTGAAGCTGCCACTAACTTAGAGATTTTATCAAACTGAATTAATATTGTTTCAGAATCTACAACATCCTTAAGATGCTGCGTATCATTTGTTTTTCCAGCAATAGATATTAATATGCCGTCCACCCGTTTAAACAATAGCTTTTTTATCTGACGTTTTTCAGCATTATAAGATTCGTGAGTTTGCTGAATGAGCACTGTGTAGTCGTGTTTTTCAGCCTCAGCCAGTATGCCTGAAAGTACGGCACTAAAAAAGTAGTGATTCAGCTCAGGGATGACCACCCCAATGGTCTTTGTTTTTTGGGTTCGTAAGGAAGCGGCTACTGAATTGGGAGTAAACTTTACTTTTTCCACATAATCTTGCACACGTGTTTTTGTTGCCAAACTAACATCGTCATAATCTTTAAGGGCTTTAGAGACAGTAGCTACTGAAATGTTCAATTTTTTAGCGATATCCTTCAACGTCATTACTTGCGTACTTGATAATTTTACCCAACAAATTTAAGAAATATTTATCTCGAAAACGTTTTCGAACAAAAAAATAACAAAACCCTTGAAATGTGAAGAAAACGTTAAGATTATTTCGTAAAATTGGCAGTTAGGATTTATAGAAATCAAATACAATAACTTAAACAATCTAGAATGAAAAAAAATCTATTCACATCATTCCTGATGCTGGCATTTATGTTTTTAGCACAAGGAATGTATGCGCAGACTGTCAATGGGACAGTAACTAGCGAAGATGGACCGCTTCCTGGAGCTACTGTTGTAGTTCAAGGAACTTCTGCAGGAACAACTACAGATTTTGATGGAAACTTTTCTATTCAAGCGGGTGCTGACGATGTGCTAGTAGTTTCTTTTGTGGGATTTGCCTCACAAGAAGTTGCTGTTGCAGGACAAGATCAGATTACCGTAACACTTGTTGCAGACAATGAGCTGGAGGAAGTGGTAATCACGGGATATGGTTCTCAGCGTCAGAAAGAGGTGACTTCCGCAGTAGTAAAAGTGGAAGCTCAAGAATTTAACCAAGGTGCAATTAGTGCACCTGAGCAATTACTTCAAGGTAAGGTTGCAGGTTTACAGATTTACAATAAGGGAGGTGATCCAAACTCTGCTGCTGTAATCCGTTTACGTGGTATCTCTACAGTAGGAGCTAACCAACAACCACTTATAGTAATCGATGGAGTAATTGGTGCTTCATTGGATCTAGTCGATCCCAATGATATTGAAAGCTTTAACGTTTTAAAAGATGGTTCTGCTGCTGCAATCTACGGTTCACGTGGATCTAGTGGGGTTATCATCGTTACTACCAAAGAAGGTAAGAAAGGTGAAACAGCCTTTAACTATAGTGGACAAGTGAATATTGCCCAAAAAGTAAATAGTGTTGATATAATGTCACCAAGCGAATTTGTTGCTGCTGGAGGAACTAACCTTGGACAACAAACTATTTGGTTAGATGAAATAACGCGTTCAGCTGTTACAAGAATTCATAACTTATCTGCTTCCGGTGGAAATGACAAGTCAACTTACCGTGTTTCTACAAACATTCGAAATGTAGAAGGTATTCTTAAAAACACAGGTTTTGATCAATTCAATACTCGTTTAAATTACTCTTCATTATTATTTAATGATAAACTCAGAGTTGATTTTAACACCTCCTTCACTAAGAAAAACCAAATGAATGGGTTCCCGCAAGCTCTGCGTTACGCAGTAATGGCAAACCCAACAATGCCTATTTACGGTGTAGATTCACCTTACCAGTTTAATTCTGATCAGTTTGGTGGATACTTCGAGTCCTTAGGGTTGTTTGACAGTTTCAACCCTGTTTCTATGGTGGAGCAAAACAAAAATGAAGGTTCAGGAATTCAGTTCAACTATGGTTTAGATTTTAGCTTTAGCCTTACTGAGTCTCTTGATATTAATGGACGTATTGCAGAGCAAAGCGCTCGATACAGCAACACCATATACTACCCGACAACTTCTCATTTCAATGGAAACGCTACTTCTCCATTACGTAAAGGTTTAGCAGAGTTTTTTGATGCACAGTTTTCTTCCGAGCTATATGAAATATACGGAGATTTAAATCAAAGTTTTGGAAATACTGACCTTAACATTACAGCTGGTTATTCGTATCAACAACAAAACTTTAAGTCAAAGTTCCTTTCTTTAGGTGATTTCCCAGATAACTCTTTAGATTTCTCTGATGCTATAGAATATTCTCAAGATTTATTAAATTCTGGTTTAGTTGGTGCTGGTAGTGATGCATCTCCAGATGAAAAGATAATTGCTTTCTTTGGGCGAGCTAACCTTACTATCGACGATGCTATTTTTATTAATGCATCTTTACGTCAAGAAGGTTCAACAAAACTTGGAGAGGATAATCGTTGGGGATTATTTCCATCAGTTGGTTTAGGGGTTGATTTGAACAATTACTTAAACCTTTCAAACGTAGATTTATTTAAAGTACGTGTTGGTTATGGAGTTACAGGATCTTTACCTGGTCCTAACGGACTTTCTCAGCCTGGTCGTGGTCTTGCCTACGATGGTGGCCAAGGAGGTGCAGGTACTTTCCTAACCCGTGCTGCCAATCCAGATTTGAAGTGGGAAGAAAAAGCCGAAACCAATTTTGGTGTAGAATATGTAGGTGGAAAACTCTCTGCTACTGTAGATGTCTACACTCGCAATATTAAGGACTTTATCCTTGACCGAGTTGTAGATGTTGCTGAATTTGGTGTTGACAGAAGATTTGAAAATGCCGGAGAGCTTAAAACTACCGGTTTTGAAGCTGCTATCAATTACGACATTGTTGATAGTGCTGACTTCAAATACAACATGGGGATAAATTTCTCAACTTACAAAACAACCCTAGAAGATTATGTATTAGAGGCAGAGATGCGCGGACCTCTTGGAGCTCCTGGCCAAAACTCTACTTTAATGATTCGTAATGCAGTAGGGGAAGAAATCGGACAAATTTGGGGACCACGCTACGAAGGCGTAAGTGGAGGAAATCCAGTTTTTGCTGATATTAACGGAGATGGACAAGTAATTGCCAACCAAGATGCTGCCCTTAGCGAAGACGTTGATATGGAAGTACTTGGTAACGGTACACCTGACTTTGAAATGGGGTGGTCAAATGTGATTACTTTTGGTGACTGGACTATTAATGCCTTCTTTAGAGGAGCATTTGGCCATAGCTTAATTAATACATTCCGTGCGTTTTATGAGCCAAGACTTTCAACGCAAACTTCTTACAACTTTGTAAATACAGAACTAGCTGTACCTGAATTAACTTCAGCTCGTTTTAGTTCTTTATATGTTGAAAAAGCAGACTTCGTGAAGTTAGATAACTTATCTATCTCACGTCGTGTTGACGTAAGTAACATTTCATTCATAGATGCACTTAATGTTCAATTAACAGCGCAAAATCCAATTATCATTACCAATTATACTGGTACTGATCCAGAACCGAACTTAGTAGATAGAGGAACAAGTGATAATGGACAGATCGCTCGTGGAAGTGATGTACTTGCACCAGGAATTGACCGTAGATATAACTACTTCAATACACGTACTTTTACTCTTGGTGTAAATATTAAATTTTAATTTATAAAATTAAGAACAATGAAAATCAATAAAATTTATTTCTCGATTGTGGCTTCACTCTTATTGGTATATGCATGTACTGATCTAGAGGAGGAATTAAGAGGTGAAATTACGACCGACATCAATATTGAAGGAATTTCTTCTGGAGGTTCTGGTGGCGGCGGAGATGCTTTATCTAGTGCGTTTGTTGCACTTAGAAATGCTGGAACTGCAAACCATGGTGGTTACTTTGCCCTACAGGCCTTAGTAACTGATGAAACTGTTATTGCCGCTAAAGGTGGTGACTGGTATGATGGAGGTGTATTAATCGAACTCCACAAGCATACTTTTACTGCTAGTAATGGATTTATTAATGGTGCATGGAACCAGCAGTATTCAGGAATTAATACTGTGAATGAACTATTAGCTTCAGGTCTAGATGCTGGATCAAACGCACAACTACGCGTTTTACGTGCATTTTTCTATTGGAGATTAATGGATCTTTTTGGAAACGTTAAGATTATCACATCCCCTGGAGTTGATGCTCCTCAGGCTTCAAGAAGTGAAGTTTTTGACTTTGTAGAGTCAGAAATCCTTGCTGCCTTAGGAATTGATAGTGTTCTAAGTATGGACCTTTCTGAAAGCCCCCTAGGTGTTGGCGATAATAAATATCGTATTAATCGATGGGCTGCTTTAGGACTTTTATCTAAAATATATCTTAACTCAGAAGTTTACACTGGGAATGCACGTTATGATGAAGCAGCAGCAGCAGCAGGTTACGTAATCGACAATGGACCATACACTTTATGTTCTACTGGATGTAGCGTGCCTAATTTAGGAAAGCGTCCATCAGTAGCTTCAGATCCTGATTCACTAGAAGGATTCGCAGCTATTTTTGCACCTAATAATGAAAACAATCCAGAGATTATTTGGAGTGTTCAGTACGACGAGGCAACTGCCGGGGGAATGAACTTCTCTCAAATGACATTACACTATTCCAGTCAATTTACTTGGAATTTCCAAGACCAACCTTGGAATGGGTATGCTACATTAGAAGAGTTTTACAATTCTTTTGATGACAACGACCGTCGTAAAAAAGCTAGCTTTATTGCTGGCCCACAGTTAGACTTTGGTGGATCAGCAGTATTAGACTATGCTTCTGATGATGGTAATCCTCCTTTGAACTATACTCCTCAAATTAACGAGCTCGAGCCTAACTCACTTCGTGAGGCAGGTGCTCGTATGGGTAAATATAGCTTTAAGCAGTTTGGACGTCCTGATATGGATAATGACTACGTTATTGTTCGTTTAGGAGAATTATACCTTAACCGTGCTGAAGCACTTGCACGTGCAGCTGGTGACTGGTCACTTGCTGGACCTGATGTAAATGTTATAAGAAGCCGTGCAGGAGTTGGACCACTTTCTCCTATCACTGCTGATTCGTTCCTTGCTGAAAGAGGACGAGAAATGTTCCAAGAAACTTCACGAAGAACAGATCTTATTCGTTTCGATAAGTTTACTGGCACATGGTGGGAAAAACCAGCCTCTGCAGAAACTCGTGAATTATTCCCAATTCCGTTTGAGCAGATTCAGGCAAGTAATGGATCTCTAACACAGAATCCAGGATACTAATCTTTTTAGATTTTTTAAAAAAAGGGGTTATTTTGCAAAATAACCCCTTTTTTCTTTTTTATTTGGATATGAAGTATGTGGCCTATAATCTTTTTGTTGGATTACTTTTAATTAGTTGCAATGCTGTTAAGGAGCAACAATTTCAGTTAAAAAAATCTACTGAAACAGGCATAGATTTTTCCAATAAGCTAACCTATACAGAGAATTTTAACCCCTATACTTATCGTAATTTTTTTAATGGAGGTGGGGTAGCATTAGGTGATATTAATAACGATGGTTTAGTGGATATCTATTTCACTGGAAACATTGTTGACAATAAACTTTATTTAAATAAGGGCAATTGGCAATTTGAAGACATCACTATCAAGGCTGGTGTATCTTGTAGTGGTGTGTGGTCAACCGGAGCTACTTTTGTAGATATTAACCAAGATGGTCTCTTGGACCTTTACGTATGTAAATCTGGAAAACCCGGTGGTGAAAACCGGCACAATGAATTGTTCATCAACAACGGTGATAATACCTTTAGTGAAAAAGCCAAAACATATGGCTTGGATGTTAATGGCCTTTCTGTTCATGCAGCTTTTTTTGATTACGATGCCGATGGTGATTTAGATTGTTATGTACTAAACAACTCTATGCGTTCAGTGGGAGGTTACGACCTAATCAAAGATCAGCGAAATATTCCCGATCAGGATAATCAAGGGAATAAACTTTTTGAAAATCGCAACGGGAAATTTGTAGATGTTACCTTAGAACAGGGGATCTATACCAGCGCCATTGGTTTTGGACTTGGCATCACTCTTAGTGATTTTAACAACGATCGACGCCCCGATCTATTTATATCCAACGACTTTTTCGAACGTGACTATTATTATCTCAATTCTTCAAGTGGATTTAAAGAAGTCTTAGAAAAGCAGTTTAATTCCATTTCAATGGGTTCCATGGGAGCCGATGCTGCTGATCTAGACAACGACCTTAATGCCGATTTGTTTGTAACCGAAATGCTTCCACGTTCTTTACCCCGGCAAAAATCAAAAACCAAATTTGATTCCTGGGACAAATATGAACTTTCTGTAAAAAACGGCTACTTTCATCAGTATCCCCGAAATGCGTTGCAACGTAATTTAGGAACAGAAGGTTTTGTAGAGCTCAGCAGAATGTCGGGAGTTGCAGCTACCGAATGGAGCTGGGGCGCACTAATTTTTGATATGGACAATGACGGCCGTAAAGATATTTTTATCGCAAACGGGATATATAAAGACCTCCTCGATAGGGATTACCTTTCTTATATGGCCAATACTCAAAACGTTAAAGCCCTCATTAAAAAAGAAGAAAATCCTATTGAAGAACTTATTGATATCATGCCTTCTAAAGCGGTCCCCAACGCTGCCTTTAAAAATTTAGGGGCATTTAAATTTAAAGAAGTTACCCCAGAGTGGGGATTAGAAACCCCCTCTTTTAGCAATGGAAATGCCTATGGTGATTTAGATAATGACGGCGATCTAGATTTGGTCATTAACAATGTTAATATGCCTGCTTTTGTCTATGAAAACACCCTAGACACCTTGCAACACAGAAGTGTTACCCTTGCCCTAAAAGGCAATGAAAATACCTTTGCTGTAGGTGCAAAAGCCATCATTAAGCACCAAGGAACTTACCAGGCGGTTAGAGAACAATTTACGTCCAGAGGTTTTCAGTCCAGTGTACCTAACACCCTACATTTTGGGGTGGGCAATCGACAACAAATTGACAGTCTTATTCTTTTGTGGCCCAATGGAACAACCAGTTTACACCAAAACATAGCTACTAACAAACGCATTGTTTTAGAAGCGCCCAAAACCTCTAATTTTACCTATAATCCTCCAATTCAAAAAGAGCCAGAGCTTAAAGCCAACACCAATTTTGACTTTACCCACAAGGAGAACTATTGGATAGATTTCAACTACGAGCGCTTGTTGCCTTTTATGCACAACAACGAGGGACCTGCACTGGCAGTAGCGGATGTAAATTCCGATGGGGTAGACGACTTCTATATTGGAGGAGCTAAAAATCAAGCTGGGAGCCTATTTGTATCTGCCCCAGATGGTTCGTTTAGACCAACAAGCACCCCCTTTGCTACCCATAAAAAATCTGAAGATGTAGCCGCTACATTTATTGATGTAGATCAGGATGGAGATCTAGATTTATATGTTGCCAGTGGAGGTAAAGGCTTCTCTACATTTGATCCCGCCCTCAACGATCGGGTATACATAAATACTGGTATGGGTACATTTAAATTTGCCAAAAAACCACTTCCATACACTAAAAATTTTGCTACAGCTACAGTGGCGGTTATTGACGTGAATAAGGACGGAAAAGATGATCTATTTGTTGGCAAACGTTTTGAAAATCAAATGTATGGACCTGCTCCTGACAGTTACCTTTTGCTAAATGAAGGAGAAGGAAGATTTCGCTTAGCAATGCCTGCCACTTTGAAGCAGCTCGGCATGGTTCGCGATGCTGCAGTGGCTGACATCAACCAAGACAGTTGGCCAGATCTAGTAATCGTAGGTGAATGGATGCCCATCACTGTTTTAATTAACCAACAAGGTATACTAACCGATGCCACTGACAGCTATGGGTTGAGGAAAACCTCTGGCCTATGGAATAGCATAGAATTAATTCCAAATATCGATACAGGGGGTATTGATTTTGTTGCAGGAAATCATGGAGAAAACACCTTCTTCAAACCCAATATGAGGATGTACATTAACGATTTTGATAATAATGGAACAATTGAGCAAATCATATGTCAAAGGGAGGGAACAAAGTATTATCCAATTATTGACAAAGAAGAGCTGATTTCCCAACTGCCTAGTTTAAAGAAAAAAATAGTTTACTTTAAAAACTATGCCCAAGCAGATATGACCTACCTCTTTGACCCTGGACAATTAAATAACAGCAAGGTGTTTGACCTTAATACTTTGTCCTCCCAATATTTTCAGGCTACCTCATCAGGATTTAAAGCTATCCCTTTGCCAGATGAAATTCAATATGCTCCAGTGTATAGTAGTTATGCACACCCAACGGCCAATGGATATAAAATTTATTTTGGGGGGAATCAATATTTGGTGAAGCCACAATTTGGTCGTTATGATGCTTCCAAGGGATGGGCCATGCCTTTGTCATTTAAAGCTGGAACTCCAATGTTTGGAGTTCTTAATAGCTTGAATATTAATGGTCAAATTCGTCAGTTGAAAGCCTTGAAAACTAAAGAGAATAAATTACTTTTGATAGCCCGAAATAATGAAACATTGGAGAATTATGAATTGGAATAAGGGAAGTATTTTTTCATTGCTATATATTTTACTATTTACTGCCTCTTGTACATCAGAATTCGATCAATGGGTACGAGAAGAAATGCGCTCAGGGGAGCTTTACAACACCCTCATCTTTGGAATGGAAATAGGGCAGGACAAACAGTTCTTTTTTGAACGCTGCGCAGAACTTAATAAACAAAAGCTTATAACTCAAGGCAAAGGGAGATATGCCCAGTATATTATGCAGCCAAAAGATACTTTAAGAGTTGCAGATCGAATTGAAATGCAGTTCTACGGTATATTTAAAAAAGATAAAATAAGTGGGATGAATATGAAATTTTCTTATGGTGGATGGGCTCCTTGGAACGAAATATATCAACCCGAAGTTTTAATTGAGAATCTTAAAGATACTTTAATAAATTGGTTTCCTGGTAACAACTTCAGAAAGTTAGATGTTGAAGTTTCAGATACACCAGCTTATGTAAAAGTTGATGGTAATCGTTTAATTCGAATGTTTATTATTAATGAATTTCAAGTAGCTGTGCGCATAGAAGATCTAAAATTAAGGTAAAATTTGTGAAAAAAGTCTACTCTATATTTTATGCTTTTTTTCCATTGTTTTTTTGGGCCTGTTCATCTCAAATAGAAACCCAATTTGTTCGAAAGGACAATGCCCAAATTGGGATTACGTTTGCTAATATGCTCCGCTATTCCGACGATTTTAATGTTTACAAATACCGGAACTATTACAACGGTGGAGGCGTGGCCTTAGGTGATGTTAACAACGACGGTTTAATTGATGTGTATTTTACTGCCAACCAACAGCCCAACAAATTATTTCTCAACAAAGGGAATTGGCAGTTTGAAGATATTACCCAACAGGCCGGGGTATCAGGAACCAAAGCCTGGTCTACAGGGGTAAGCATGGTGGACATCAATGCCGATGGCTGGTTGGATATCTATGTTTGTAATTCTGGTGATATCGCAGGCGACAACAAGCAAAATGAATTGTTTATCAACAAGGGCGATGGAACCTTTGAAGAAGCCGCAGCACAATATAACCTTGCTGACAAAGGCTTTTCCACTCATGCCTCTTTCTTTGATTACGACAAGGACGGAGATTTAGACGTATACCTGCTCAACAATTCCTATCAAGCCATTGGCACTTTCGATTTACGACGCAACGAGCGTCCAAAGCGCGATGTTTTAGGGGGTGATAAATTAATGGAAAACCAAAACGGCACATTTGTGGACGTGAGTGAACAGGCAGGTATTTATGGAAGTGTTATTGGTTTTGGATTAGGAGTAACCGTTGGAGACGTTAACGGTGATGGTTGGGAAGATTTATTTATTTCCAACGACTTCTTCGAACGTGATTACCTCTACATCAATCAAAAGAACGGTACTTTTGAAGAAGTACTCACAGAGCAAATGCGCTCCATTTCCGGTGCCTCTATGGGTGCAGATCTTGCCGATTTGGACAACGACGGCTACAACGATTTATTTGTCACCGAAATGTTGCCCAAAGAGTATAACCGTTTAAAAACGGTCACCACTTTTGAGGACTGGAACAAGTACCAATACAACGTAAAAAATGGGTATGGACATCAGTTTACACGCAATATGCTCCACCGCAACAACACCAACGGGACGTTTAGCGAACTGGGACGCTTTGCAGGGGTAGAAGCCTCCGACTGGAGTTGGGGCGCGTTGTTTTTTGATATGGATCAGGACGGCAAGCGCGATTTGTTTATTGCCAATGGAATTTATCAAGACCTTACCGATCAGGACTACCTTCAATATGTTTCTAACGAGGAAGTCATTAAAGCCATAGTCACAAAAAGCAAAGTAGATTACAAACGTTTAATAGACATTATTCCCAGCGAAAAAGTACCCAACCAATCCTACCGAAATTTAGGCGACTTTCAATTTGAGCCCTACACCAACTCGGGCCTAGAGGAGGCCAGTTTTTCCAACGGTGCTGCCTATGGCGACTTGGACAATGACGGTGATTTAGACTTAGTGGTAAACAACGTAAACATGCCTGCCTTTGTGTATGAAAATACTGCTCCTAAAGGCAATGCCATACAAATTCAATTTCAAGGGGCCGACAAAAACCGCAATGCCTTTGGTGCACGGGTAACTGTTTTTACTCCTACAACCACTTTGTATGCAGAACAGCAACCACTGCGTGGGTTTCAGTCTACTATGGATCACCGCCTACATATCGGGCTGGGTGACGCCACCACAGTAGCAGTATTGGTGGAATGGCCCACCGGAGGGCACACCTACCTTAGCAATGTCCAAGCAAACACCCTATTATCCCTTAAGGAAGCTGAAAAGAATCCTGCGCCTTGGGAACAGCAACAACAAGGGGCAACTGCAATTTTCCAAACAGCAGAACAGTCTATTCCCTACACCCACCGCGAAAACAATTTTGTAGACTTTCACCGCGAACGCCTTACCTACCATATGTGTAGCAACGAAGGCCCCAAAACCACCTATACCGACTTTAATACTGACGGCTATGCTGATTTAGTGATTCCGGGAGCCAAAGGCTATGCTACCACCATTTTGTGGGGGAGTGCCAAAGGCTATCAAAAAAAGAACACCAACACAGCGTTACTGCAATCACTGAAAGCCTCAGAACACACTCAAGCCTTGGCTTTTGATGCCAATAACGACGGCTATTTAGACGTCTATTTGACTTCGGGAGGGGTAGAAGTAACACCATTTTCTACAGCCATTTACGATCATTTACTGCTCAATAATGGTGCAGGAAAATTTATACTTAGCCCGCAACAATTGCCTGCACAGGCGTTGAAAATTAGCACGGGAGCTGTTGCACATGCCGATGTAGACGGAGATGGCGATCAAGACCTTTTTGTGGGCGAGCGCCTAAAAATTGGTGCCTATGGTCTCCCAGGCTCCGGCTATGTATTACTCAATGACGGTCAAGGGAATTTTACAGTCCACACCGCTACATTAGAAGCCTTTAAAGATTTAGGACTTATTACTGCGGCCACTTTTTTTGACATGGATCAGGATACCGATCCCGATTTGGTGGTGGTAGGGGAATTTATGGGAATCCACATCTATGAAAATCAAGCAGGAGTTTTTACACTAAAAAAAGACCACCCCTTATACCGCAAAAAGGGATGGTGGAGTGCCCTTTTGAAAAAAGATTTGGACGGTGATGGCGACTTAGATTTAGTGGTGGGCAACCACGGAAAAAACTCCAGGTTTAGAGCTAGTGCTGCCCAACCCATTAAAATGTACCTCAATGATTTCGATCAAAATGGGTCTGTTGAAGGGATTCTTACCTTCACCGATACTTCAGGTCGCGATTTTCCCTATGCGCTTCGACACAACCTCATTGATCAAATGAAAGGCTTAAAGAAAAAGTTTCCTGACTATCAATCCTTCAGAGACGCCGACATTACCAAAATAATTGACCCTCCAGCTTTGCGTAAGGCACAAATTCAGGAGGTGAATTTTTTAGAGTCTGTAGTCCTGGAAAATAAAGGTAATTTTAATTTTAGTTTGCACCCCCTGGCTGCAGAAGCACAACTAAGTCCTGTATACGCCATAGCTGCAGATGACTTCGACCGTGACGGAGATATGGATTTGGTGCTTGGGGGCAACCAGTACCGCGCAAAGCCCGAAGTAGGAATCTATGATGCCTCCTACGGGGCCTACCTCGAACAAACCGACAGCTTGCGTTTTCGTTCCTCCAAACAACAAAAGGGCCTCTCGGTGAAAGGAGAAATCCGCGATTTAAAAATTAGCCCGCAAGGACTGTTGGTCATTCGCAATAACGATTCTATTGTTGCAGTAAAATATTGATAGTATGAAGTATGGTGCAGTATTTATTTTTGTGCTTTTGTGGGCGTGCAGCACGCCACAAAACCAACACCCCATCCCACTAGAGGCGCGTTCTAGTGCGGTGACAGGGATTGACTTTACCAACCCCCTCACCGACACTCCCGATTGGAATATTTTAGAGTACCTCTATTATTACAACGGAGGCGGAGTCGCCATAGGCGACATCAATAATGACGGTTTAGAAGATCTCTTTTTTACCGCCAACCAGCAGCCCAATCGTTTGTATTTGAACTTAGGAGGATTACAATTTAAAGACATTAGTGCCCAGGCCGGTATTGCAAACACCAACGACTGGTCCACGGGAGTGAGTATGGAAGACATTGACAACGATGGCGATTTGGATATTTTTGTAGCCCAATTGGGACAGCATCGCGGAGCCAAGGCCCACAATTTACTTTATCTTAATGACGGTACAGGAAAATTTACCGAGAGTAGTAAGGCCCTAGGTCTTGATTTTTCAGGCTACAGTACCCAAGGAGCATTTTTAGACTACGATAAAGATGGAGATTTAGACCTTTATTTACTCAATCATGCAGTGCACAATATACGCAGTTACGGCACTACAAAAAACCGCAACAACCCCGCCCCCCGAACTGGTGACCGTTTGTATGAAAATCGCCTTAACGAAAAGGAGGCAAAATTTGTAGATGTTACGGCTGCTTCTGGGATATATTCTAGCCCCTTAGGCTATGGTTTAGCCGTTCGTGTTACGGATATCAACAACGATGGATGGCCCGATATTTATGTGGGAAACGACTTTCACGAAAATGATTTTATCTACATCAACAATAAAGACAACACCTTCACCGAGTCCATTGCCGATTATATGGCACATACCAGCCGTTTTACAATGGGGGTAGATGTGGCGGATCTTAACAACGATGCGCAGTTGGATTTGTTTTCTACCGATATGATGCCCTATGATCCCACCATACTTCTAAAATCTGGAGGGGAGGACACCGATAAAGTAGATCGTATAAAAAAGGATTTTGGCTTTCATCCCCAATTGGCGCGGAATAATTTTCAGCTGAAAAAAGAAGATCAAACCTATGCAGAGGTTGCTTTAATGACCAATACTTATGCTTCGGATTGGAGCTGGTCCGTGTTACTAGCAGATTTTGACAACGATTTAAACAACGATATATTTATTTCTAACGGAATCATCAAGCGTCCCAACGACCTGGATTATATCAAATACATCAGCACCATAAAATTTGCTGACTATGAAAAAAGCCAGCAAGAGCAGCTACGAAAAGAAATTGTTGCCGAAATGCCCACCTTAAAGCTTCCCAATGTGTTGTTTAAAAACAAGGGGGCCATGCAGTTTAGCAGCGTTAAAGAAGCCGCTTTGGGAGCGCCTACGTTTTCTAACGGGGCTGCCTATTCCGATTTGGACAACGATGGCGATTTGGATTTGGTGACCAACAACATCAATCAAGAGGCAACGCTCTATGAAAATACTACCAATAGTGGCGGGCTTACGGTAGCGCTAAACCACAAGGGCGCAACAGTAAAAGGCGCTAAAGCTTATGTGTATGCTGGAGGGAAGCAATACCTTCAGGAGTTGTATTCCACAAAGGGGTTCCAATCCGCTTCTTCACAGCGTTTGCATTTTGGGCTTCCGCCGACGGTCACTGCAGACTCCCTCACCGTAATTTGGCCGAACCAGCAACAGCAAACGCTAGGGCAACTGTCATCAGGCTTTCACACCATAGCATATGCCCCTTCGACTCCTGCGCCTCCTCCACCTGTAGCAGCTGCATCATTTACTATAAATACACTTCCGTTTCTGTACGAGGAAAACAAGTACTACGACGATGTTCGCGAAGGCTTAATTCCCGAAAAATTATCGCAAGAAGGCCCGGCCTTAACCTTTGCTGATTTTAATAATGATGGGATAGAAGATTTTTTTGTGGGAGGGGCAAAGTTTCAGCCTGCAAATTTGTGGTTGGGCAGTACAGCAGGAACGTTTAGGGTACAATCGACCCCAGCATTTGAAAGTGATCGTAATTTTGAAGATGTTGCCGCCACGGCTGTAGATATTGATAACGATGGAGACCAAGACCTTTATGTAGTGAGTGGAGGGAACGATATTGAAGAAGGCAACCGTTACTTGATGGATCGCTTGTACATTAACTTGGGTGACGGCGAATTTGTGAATGCCAACATTACTTTGCCTTCCACCAACGGTGCTACCGTTCGTGCTGCCGATTACAATCAGGATGGTTTTATGGATTTATTTGTTGGAAGCAGATCGATCCCTGGTGCCTACGGCTTAAGTCCGGACAGTTATATTCTGAAAAATATGGCGGGAAAACAGTTGCAGCCTGCATTGATGTTTCCATTGGGCATGGTCACCGATGCGCAATGGGTAGATTTTGATCAAGACGCGCTTTTGGATTTAGTCGTGGTTGGTGATTGGATGCCCATTACACTTATTAAAAACATGGGCGATAACAATTTTGAAAATGTAACTGCTACCTTCCAATTGCAAAACACCAATGGGCTGTGGAACAGTGTTGCATTCCATGATTTTAATGGCGATGGTCGCCTCGATATCCTGGGGGGTAATGCAGGACTCAACATGAAATGGAAAGCCAGTTCAGCGACTCCAATACGAATGTACCTCAATGATTTTGATGAAAACGAACAGTTGGACCCTGTGATTTTTTATACCTATGGTGGAGAGGAAATTCCCTTTGCGTCTAAAGACAAGTTGGCTGCTCAAATGCCAATGATTCGCAAACGCTTTGTAAAGTACAAGGAGTTTTCTAAGGTAAGGGATATCAATACCCTTTTGGGTGTTCAAAAAGATGAAGTACTGGCCTACAAGGAAATCACCGAACTGCGCTCCATGATTTATATTGCTACCGAGGAGGGCTACAAAGGCTATGCCCTACCTGCTGAGGCACAACACTCTACCATTGAGGATATTCATATTGATCCGTCTTCAGGTAAGGTGTATTATGTGGGGAATTCAAAGGCTAACGTTGTGGAATTAGGGCCACAAATGGCCAACTCAGGAGGAGTATTAAGCAGCTTTGACACTGCTACCTTCCAACATCAAAAACACAGCTCCTTGGGGTTACCATTTAGTACCATTGCTAAGGAAATACACAGTTCTAATTCTAAAGAATTTTTTGTAGGTACCCAAAACAGCTACCTGCTAGTTTTAAACTCAAATAATTCAGTACATTAGCCCCAAGAATTTAAACCTGATTTGATGAGAAGGATTCTAATGCTTTTGATAGTAGTAGTTGCACTGTTTACTTCTTGTAAGACAGACGATAGTTGGAAAGTTAAGTTAGAAGACCCCAACTTGTTTATCGATGCAATGAAAAACCTATCGGATATTGTTGTTTACGATATTTTTTCTCCTCCCGTAGCCTCACGTGTCTATTTATACCCTACTGTTGCGGCATACGAAATTATGCGTCAAGCTACCCCAGCCCGCTACAACACCTTAAGCGGTCAGGTAAAAAACCTCACTTCAGTGCCTGCTCCCACAAACACGAAGGTAAATTTTCATTTGGCGGCACTTATGGCCTTTAACGCCATGGGAAAACAGCTTATTTTTTCAGAAGACAAGATGGAAGCCTTCCAGGCCAATTTAAAACAAAAAGTAAGTGCTATGGGTGTTCCCCGCGGGGTGCGCAAAGCCTCTGAAAAGTATGCGCAGACCATCGTGCAACACATCGCTGATTGGGCCAGTGGCGATATGTATAACCAAACCCGAACCTATCCGAAATACACCATACGGGATGGCGATCAGTTTTGGAAACCCACCCCACCAGATTATATGGACGGGATTGAGCCCCATTGGAACCAAATCCGTACCATGGTATTGGATTCTGCCAATCAGTTTGCTCCCGAACCGCCTCTTCCTTTTGACCTCAGCCCTGGAAGTCCATTTCAAAAGCAATTGGAACAGGTGTATACTATTGGTAAAAAGTTAGATGACGAACAACTTGAAATTGCAAAATTTTGGGATTGCAATCCCTATGTTACCCACCACCGGGGGCACGCCATGTTTGCTACTAAAAAAATTACACCTGGAGGACACTGGATAGGGATTACAGCCATTGCTGCCAAAACAGCTAAAAGTGACTTTGCTCAAACCGTTGATGCCTTTACAAGCGTGAGTATCGCCCTGTTTGACGGTTTTATTAGTTGTTGGGACGAAAAATGGGATACGTTGGTTGTGCGTCCCGAAACTTTAATTAATAAATACTACGATGAGGAGTGGCTTCCAGTACTGCAAACCCCTCCTTTTCCTGAATACACTAGTGGACACTCTGTGATTTCCCGTGCTGCAGCCCTGGCGCTAACAGAAATTTATGGCCCAAATTTTTCATTTGAAGACACTACAGAGCTCGAATACGGATTGCCGGCGCGGTCCTACACTTCTTTTATTGAAGCTTCAGAAGAGGCAGCGATATCTAGGCTATACGGAGGAATACACTATATGATGGCCATCGAACAAGGAGTGCTTCAAGGTGAAAAAGTGGGGCGTTATGTGGTGGATAAAATCCAAACCTATACCCGCCAATCAACTACTGCAGCTGTGCAGGACAAATAAACCTTATGAAGAAAAAAGAGTTATCCTTTTGGCAGATCCTAACCATGAATTTTGGTTTTTTTGGGGTCCAATTTAGCTTTGGCTTGCAGCAAAGCAATATGAGTGCCATCTATAAGTATTTGGGAGCCGAAGAAGCAGAGCTGCCCATGTTGTGGCTCGCCGGCCCCGTTACGGGACTGGTGGTACAACCTATTATTGGGGCTATAAGTGACGGTACCTGGTCGCCAAAATTTGGACGTAGAAAACCCTTTTTCCTCATTGGGGCATTAATTGCCAGTTTGGCATTAATTGCCATGCCGTATTCCAGCACTATTTGGATGGCTGCTAGTTTATTGTGGATTTTAGATGCTGCCAATAACATCGCTCTAGAACCCTATCGGGCGTTTATTTCAGATAAGCTGCCCGAAAAACAGTATTCTTTAGGGTTTTTAATGCAAAGTTTTTTTACAGGCTTTGGTACTACGCTAGCCAATTTCACCCCTGCAATCCTTGTGTCTTTTGGTATTTTGGCCTTAAGCGATAAAATGGATAACGGTATTCCAGTATCTACCTACTGGGCGTTTGCCATTGGGGCAATTGCATCCATTACCACAATTTTAGTGTCTGTATTAACCACTTCCGAATACCCCCCAACACCCGAGGAACTCCAACAAATTGAGGATGAAAAAGCGCAAGGCCCCCTGCTTAAGCGTACTCTAGAAAACATTTACACCGCCATTAAAGAAATGCCAAAAACCATGCGACAACTCATTCCAGTGATGTTTTTTCCCTGGTACGCTATGTTCTGTTATTGGCAGTACCTTACCTCGGCCCTGTCCCTATCCCTTTATGATACGCTAGATCAAAACACTACCTACTTTAGCCAAGCTCAATTGCTCACAGGAAACCTGAATGGCACCTATAATATTGTGTGCTTTTTAATTGCTTTTGCCATGATTCCCATCGCACGGAAACTGGGTGCTAAGCAACTGCATTTTGTCAGTTTATTTTTGGGTGGTGTGGGCTTGTTGATTATGCCTTACCTCAGTGATACTGCTGTATTGTTTGCCTTGCCCAATCCTTTTGGTGAGGGTAGTATAGTCATTAGTCAAATCTATTTATTCTCTTTTGGATTGGGGATTACATGGGCTAGTATGATGGCCATGCCTTATCAAATTTTGGCTGCTGCCATACCCAGTAATAAAACAGGAGTGTATATGGGAATTTTTAATATGTTCATTGTTGTTCCAATGATTATTCAAATTTTTTCCATGCAGTATTTTGTCTTCGACCTTTTAGGACAAAACCCCATTAACGTGATTCGTTTGGCTGGGGTGTTCCTAATTTTGGGCGGGATTTTTTCACTATTTATTACAGTGAAAAAATCACCCAACCCACCCGCTTAGGCGCGCGGAAAATAAAACCAAAGCATTCGTATCGGTAACACAAGTCTCTTGGATTTCCCGCTGTTAATTACCCAAATAATTTTACATTTGACTTAAAGACTATTCTATGCAAAAAGATCAGGAACGGCGTCAAGCACTCGTATATCATGCCAAGCCCAAGCCGGGTAAAATAGAAGTTGTACCTACAAAAAAGTACCAAACCCAACGGGACTTAGCATTGGCCTATTCCCCGGGAGTGGCCATGCCGTGTCAGGAGATCGAAAAAAGAGATAGCGATGTTTACAAATACACCAATAAAGGCAATCTGGTTGCGGTAATTTCTAATGGTACAGCAGTTTTAGGACTGGGCGATATTGGTCCCCATGCTTCCAAACCGGTAATGGAGGGGAAGGGCTTATTATTTAAAATCTTTGCCGACATTGATGTATTTGATATTGAAGTTGACGCCAAAGACCCTGAGGCATTTATTACGGCTGTTAAAGCAATTGCTCCCACCTTTGGGGGAATCAATTTGGAAGATATTAAGGCCCCCGAAGCCTTTATGATTGAACAACGACTTAAAGAGGAATTGGATATTCCTGTGATGCACGACGACCAACATGGTACGGCCATCATTTCTGCTGCGGCTCTTTTAAATGCATTAGAATTAGCTAACAAAAAAATTGAAGCGGTTAAAATTGTAGTTTCTGGAGCTGGAGCTGCAGCCATATCCTGTACCCGATTGTACAAAGCCTTTGGTGCCAAGGCCGAAAATATTGTGATGACTGACAGCAAAGGTGTCATTCGCAAGGATCGTGAAAACCTCACTACAGAAAAGGCAGAATTTGCTACCCCTAGGGACGTCACAACCTTGGCAGAAGCCCTTGAGAATGCTGATGTTTTCATTGGATTATCTATGGCAAACATAGTTGATGAAGCCATGCTAAAAAGTATGGCAAACAATCCTATAGTTTTTGCCATGGCCAATCCCGATCCAGAGATTAACTACGATGTAGCCTGTAGTGTACGCGATGATATTATTATGGCTACAGGTCGCTCAGACCACCCCAATCAGGTAAACAATGTTCTAGGGTTTCCTTTTATTTTTAGAGGGGCTTTAGACGTGCGGGCAACAAAAATCAATGAAGCCATGAAAATGGCAGCTGTTGAAGCCCTTGCTGCATTGGCAAAAGAGCCAGTGCCCGAACAAGTGAATGTAGCCTATGAAGAAACCCGAATTTCATTTGGCAGAAACTATATCATCCCCAAGCCCTTTGACCCGCGACTGATTGCTACAGTACCCCCTGCTGTTGCTAAAGCAGCAATGGAATCTGGTGTGGCAACGGCACCCATTGAAGATTGGGATCGTTATATCGCTGGCTTAGAACAGCGCTTAGGCAGCAGCCAAAAGATGGTTCGTGGCCTGCATGATCGTGCAAAAAACAGCCCCAAAAAGGTTGTTTTTACTGAGGCCGACCAGTTGGACGTGTTAAAGGCTGCACAAATTGTTTTTGAAGAAAAAATTGCACACCCCATCTTGTTAGGGCGTAAGAGCACCATACTAGAATTAAAGGAAGCCATAGGGTTCCAAGAAGAGGTTCCAATTATTGATCCTAAAGAAGATGAGCAAGAAGCTGTTTTAAAGCAGTATGCAGAACTTTTTTGGGAGGCTCAAAAACGCCGAGGTAGAACCCTTTACGACGCAGAAAAAATTATGCGGGAACGCAATTATTTTGGTGCTATGATGGTGGTTAACGGCGATGCCGATGCTATGATTTCTGGCTACTCCAGAAATTACCCACAAGTGGTGCGCCCAATCCTCGAAATTACCGCCAAAAAAGGGTCCAAGCGCCGTGTGGCGGCTACAAATCTAATGCTAACGGATTACGGACCAATTTTTCTTTCGGACACAACCATAAACGTTGACCCTTCCGCCAAAGAGTTGGCAGTAATTTCTAAGATGACCGCCAAAACCATGGAGTTGTTTGGGATTACCCCTGTAATGGCCTTGTTGTCTTTTTCCAATTTTGGCTCCTCTAAGCTCCCACAGGCCGAAAAGGTAAAAGAAGCGGTGGCTTACTTACACCGATACTATCCCGAAATTGATGCTGACGGGCCCATACAATCCGATTTTGCGTTGAATAAGGAAATGCTTGAAGACCGTTTTTCCTTTTCAACCTTAAATAAGAAAAAAGTGAACGCCTTTATTTTTCCAAATTTAGATGCGGCCAACATTACCTACAAGCTGCTTAAAGAACTCAACGAGGCCTCTTCCATTGGGCCAATTCTTATGGGACTCGATTACCCTATACACGTGCTTCAGTTGGGCGCTTCAGTAGAGGAAATTGTCAATATGACTGCAGTAGCAGTGGTAGATGCACAGCAAAAGCAAAAAACCTTTTAGCGATGATAACTCAGATAGAAGGGAAGCTGGTAGAAAAACATCCCACCCATGTGGTTGTAAATTGCAATGGTTTGGGCTATGAGGTTCATATTTCTTTACACACTTTTTCACAACTCCCCGATGAAGAATACATCAAATTACACACCCATTTTCATGTGCGCGAAGACGTGCAAATGCTTTATGGTTTTAAGGACACCGTGGAGCGTGATATATTTAGATTGCTCATTGGTGTTTCGGGCATAGGAACAAGCACGGCACGAACCATGCTTTCTTCCCTGCCTCCAGATGAAATTCATGTTGCTATTGCGGGAGAAGATGTAGCCACCATTCAATCCATAAAAGGCATTGGAGCAAAGACAGCCCAAAGGGTGATTATCGATCTGAAAGACAAAGTAAAAGCCCTTCCAGCGGGGGCTAAAATTCAAACTGTTTCAAACAATACTTTTAAAGAAGAAGCGTTATCAGCATTAGAGGTTCTTGGTTATCCAAGACGCTCTGCAGAAAAAGTGATTGATAACCTCGTTCAAAGTGCTCCTGAGAGTTCCGTGGAAGAGCTCATCCGCAAGGCTTTGAATAAACTTTAAAACGCTGTTGTATCGGTTTAATAAAGACGCTCTACCCCAATTTTTACCTATCGTTTTCCTTTTTTTTCTTAGCCTGGGAAACGGCCAGTTTTTTTATGCGCAAACCGAAGAAGAAACATCTGGCATAGGCCAGCTTCGCCTACCCGAAAGTGAAAGCGTCACCACCCAATACCGCTACGACCCCCTTACCGATCGGTATATTTTCATAAAGTCCATTGCCGATTACCCCATTACCACCCCTTTGGTGCTAACCCCCGAAGAGTTTGAAGCACGCGTACTACAAGAAGAACTCAAATCCTATTTCAAACAAAAAACTGTGGCCCTGGCGGGAAAGGCAGAAAATTTAGAAGACACCCAAAAAAACTTACTCCCCGAACTCTACGTCAACAAACAGTTTTTTCAGTCCATTTTTGGCAACAACAGCATCGACATTCAGCCTCAAGGGGCCATTGGTATTGACTTGGGTGGGAGGTATCAAAGTAACGAAAACCCTGCAGCCTCTCCCCGTAACCGCGAGAGCTTTGGTTTTGATTTCGACCAACGGATCAGTTTAAGTTTACTGGGGAAAATTGGTGATCGTCTGCAAATCACAGCCAATTACGATACTGAATCGACCTTTGACTTTCAAAATTTAATTAAAATTCAATTTAACCCTCCACAAATCAATGAGCTTGTATCTGTAAACAATGGGCGTCTTATAGAACAAGCCCAAGAGCTAAAAGAAAAATTTGATGACGCCAAAGAGAAACTCAATCAAGCCAAACAAAAAATTGACGAATACAAACAAAAACTACAACAGCTTAAAACAAAAGCCAACAGTGTCGCCCGAAACCCCTTGGCCTTCGGGAATGATGTTGCTGATTATTTAGAGGGAAATTTCACCGAAGATGGCATCATTCAAAATATCGATTTGGGAAATGTCAGTATGCCGCTGAACAACAGTTTAATTCAGGGTGCACAAAGCCTGTTTGGTGTTCGTGCTGACCTGAAGTTTGGTAAAACCACCATCACAGGTATTTTTTCGGAACAGCGTTCCCAATCTCAAAATATTTCTGCTCAAGGGGGAGGCACACTGAGTACCTTCGACCTCTTTGCCCTCGATTATGAAGAGGATCGGCACTTTTTCTTAGCCCAATTTTTTAGAGATCAATACGATGAGGCACTAAAAACCTATCCCTACATCAATTCAAAAGTACAAATTACACGTATTGAGGTGTGGGTAACCAATCGTGGGGCGCAAACCAACAATATCAGAAACATTGTAGCCCTGCAAGACCTTGGGGAAGCCCATCCAAACCGTACGGCATTGGTAGATCGTATCCCTGATTTTTTTACGGCACAAGCGGCAACACAAGTACCCAACAACGAAGCCAACCGTTTGAACCCTAAAACTATAGGGAGCACAGGAGTCCTTAATGAGGCCATACGTGATATTGCCACAGTGCAGCAAGGATTTGGCAATTATGCCGCTACTGTTCAAGAAGGAATTGATTTTGCTGTTTTAGAAAGTGCACGCAAATTAAACCCTAACGAATACCAATTGCACCCACAACTGGGCTATATTTCCTTAAACCAACGCCTGAGTAATGATGAGGTCTTGGGTGTAGCTTTTCAATTTACTTATCAGGGGAAACTTTATCAGGTAGGGGAGTTTGCCAATGGTGGTGTCCCAGGAACCACGGTAGAATCCAATGCTGAAACTACACGCCCACAGGTACAAACGAACAACTTGGTTATAAAATTGATCAAGAGTAACCTCACCGATATACGGCAACCCATTTGGGATTTGATGATGAAAAACATCTACAATTCGGGCGCCTTTCAAATTGATCAAGAAGATTTCCGCTTGGCTGTGCTTTGGAGCGATCCGTCGCCCATTAATTACCTTACGCCGGTTGATACCGAAATATGGCCCGAAGATTTAGAGGAACAAATACTCCTCAACACTTTTGCCCTCGATCGCTTGGACAATTATCAAGATCCAGCCCCAAAGGGTGATGGGTTTTTTGATTATATCCCTGGGATTACTATTGATCCTAAATTTGGGCGTATCATTTTCCCTTCGGTGGAACCCTTTGGACATTTTCTTTTTGATTTGCTCCGCGATCCCAAAAATGGACAGGAAGATTACCTCCAGCCCAACACCTATAACGCCAATCAAAAACGCTACGTTTTTCGTGAAATGTATGCCCTAACAAAGGCGGCGGCATTAGAGGAAACCGAAAAAAATAAATTTCAACTTAAAGGCCGATACAAATCCCAAGGAGGGGAAGGGATTCCTATTGGAGCATTTAATGTGCCGCGAGGCTCTGTACAAGTAACTGCGGGAGGCCGTTTGCTCCAAGAGGGCGTAGATTATACAGTGAATTATGATATTGGAAGGGTGAAAATCCTTGACGAGGCCCTATTAGCCGCCAACATCCCCATAGATATTTCTGTTGAAAACAATTCCTTCTTCAATCAGCAAAACAAACGCTTTTCAGGAGTTAATGTGCAGCATCAAGTAAGTGAAAATACAGTAGTTGGAGCCTCATTAATTAACCTCAGTGAAAACCCGTTGACACAAAAGGCCAATTATGGCACAGCCCCAGTTAATAACACCATGCTGGGCTTTAACACTAATTTTTCAACCGAAGTCCCCTTGCTTACGCGACTGGCGAATGTATTGCCCAATATATATACTACTACTCCATCTCGACTTTCGTTTAGAGGGGAAATAGCTTCATTGCAAGCTAACAATCCACGGAATACCCAGTTGGAAGGTGAGGCCAATGTGTATATTGACGATTTTGAGGGAGCACAAACCAGCATTGACATTAAGGGCTTTAACGCCTGGAGCCTATCCAGCACACCGGTAAAACACTTTGAAGGATCAGCCTACACCAACAATGACTTACGCTCTGGTTTCGGGCGTGCTAAACTGGCCTGGTACACCATTGATCCTATCTTTTTCACTTCACAACGGCCCTCAGGAATCAATAACAACGATATTTCCTTAAATACCACACGAAGAATTTTTATTCAAGAAATTTTCCCAGAGCAAGATTTAGTACAAGGAACTTCCACCGTGCAAAATACCTTTGACTTGGCCTATTTCCCAGACGAAAAAGGGCCTTACAACAATAATGAAGAAAGTGTATTTGAAACCAATCCCAAAAAAAATTGGGCAGGGATCATGCGACCCTTGTCAGCAACCAATTTTGAGCAATCAAATGTAGAATTCATAGAGTTTTGGTTGTTAGATACTTTTGAAAACCTCGAAGATGACGAAAACGATGAAGGTGAGCTGGTCTTTCATTTGGGGAATATTTCCGAAGACGTGCTAAAAGACGGCCGCAAGCAGTACGAAAACGGATTGCCAGGGGCCACCAATGAAAGTTTAATCAACACTACCGTATGGGGGAAAGTCCCTGCCAAGCAGTCGTTACTATACGCTTTTAACACCACCGAGGCCGACCGGGAATTGCAAGATGTAGGTTTAGACGGTCTTACAGACGCTGAAGAGCAAGCCATTTATACAAATGGGCCTGCGGAGGATCCTGCTGGAGATAACTACCAGTACTTTGTTGCTGCTCAAGGGGGTGTTTTAGAACGGTATAAAAATTATAACGGAACAGATGGGAATTCACCAATTGCCTTTTCCAATACCGACAGGGGGAGTACTACAATTCCTGACACGGAGGACATAAACCGCGATCAAAGTATGAACACCATCGACAGTTACTTTGAATATCGCGTGCCTATTTTTAAATCCATGACCGTGGGAAATCATCCCTTTATTACCGATGTGCGTGAAAACGTAAAAGTCCGCGTGCCCAACGGCCAGGAAATCACCACACGTTGGATTCAATTTAAAGTCCCCATTCAAAAAAATTACTATTCCGGTACGGCATTTAGTCCCTACTTTGATGCTGTAAATGCCATAGAAGATTTACGCTCCATACGTTTTATGCGTATGGCCCTAACAGGGTTTTCTTCGCCCGTAGTATTTCGTTTTGGGACACTTGAACTTGTTCGTGGAGATTGGCGGAGGTACAACAAACCCCTAAATCCAGACCTGCCCATGCAAACAAATACCACGGTGGACATCAGTACGGTGAATATTTTAGAAAACGAAAACCGTATTCCTATCAACTATGTGTTGCCTCCAGATATTCGTCGGGAGCAGGTGAACAACAATAACACCATAGTGCGACAAAACGAACAGTCCTTGGCTTTCCGGGTCAATGAGTTACAACCTCAAGACGCCCGAGGAATCTATAAGCCTGTAGATTTAGACATGCGCCAGTACAAGAAACTACGGATGTTTTTGCACGCAGAATCCTTGCAGGGAAAACCCGAACTGCCAGGTTCAGGAGCCACTGAGGACTATGACAACCGCCTGGTGGCATTCATTCGTTTAGGGACCGATTATCAAGACAATTATTATCAAATAGAAGTACCGCTACAGCCCACGCCATTTGATAGCGAGGGGAGTAATCGTTTAAGCCCCGAAGAGGTGTGGCAACCCGATGCGAACTCCATTGAAGTACCCTTGGAATTGCTTTCAAAAATTAAAGCCTTAGCCCTTGGGCAAGCCAGCTTCCAAAACCCCCTGTACTTTGACGAAGAACTCAATCCTATTCAGGAATTTACTCCCATTAGTGCGCTGCCAGGAGCTAAAAAATACAAGTTCTCCATTAAGGGGAATCCCTCTTTAGGGAATATTAAAACCCTAATGATTGGAGTAAAAAACCCAGCCACCAACATAGGAAATGTACTCAGTGGGGAGGTGTGGTTTAACGAGCTGCGCTTGTCGGGGATTGATTCCGAAGGCGGTTGGGCAGCCATAGGAGCTCTAGACGCCAATATTGCCGATTTTGCTAAAATTTCTGCCACAGGACGTTATTCCACCATTGGTTTTGGAGCATTGGATCAGTCGCCCAACCAAAGAAGTCGTGAGGAGATGTTGCAGTACGACATGGTGTCCAATGTTAATTTAGGACAATTACTACCCAACAAATGGGGCCTCCAATTGCCCATGAATTTTGGTGTGGGGGAAACCATAATTACCCCCGAATATGACCCCTTTTACGAAGACCTAAAGCTAGACGAACGTTTGGAGACGGCTTCCCGCACATCACAAAGGGATTCCATTCGAAACCAAGCAATTGACTACACCCGAAGAAAAAGTATCAGCTTTATCGGAGTGCGTAAAACCAGCTCAAGAGGTAAAAAACGTTTTTACAAACCCGAAAACTTTGATTTTTCCTACGCCTATAACGAAAACTTTCACCACGACTACGAAATTGCCGATCAAAAAGAAGTAAATCTTATGTTACAGGCCAATTACGGTTACAATTTCCAGCCTGTAGAAGTTATGCCATTCCGCAAAGTGAAATCCCTTTCGCGCAAAAAGTATTGGGAGTGGTTGTGGAATTTCAACTTTAACCTTCTTCCGAGTACTGTGGCTGTAACCTCAAACATAAATCGTGCCCTACGACGACAACAATTTAGAGAGGTGTACTTTGAAGGTGTAGACCCCAACAATCAAATAGCACTTCCCGATTTAATGCAACGTAACTATTTGTTCGATTGGTCGTACACCTTAAATCACAACCTCACCAAGTCCTTGCGTTTAACTGTAACTGCCAGCACCAATAATATTGTAAAAGAATATTTTAAAACGAAAGACGAAAATAATACAGGACTTTCCCCAAAAGAAGAAACAGTGTGGGAGAACTTATGGGACGGAGGACAAAGCAACAATTTCTTCCAAAAGTTATCTCTTAACTATAAGTTACCCTTTCAGTACATTCCGTTTTTAAGTTTTATTGATGCCAACTACAACTATACAGGAGACTTTAATTGGCAACGCGGTGCCGATGCTTTGGCTGAGGTTGAGAGTCCTTCGGGCATTCCTTTGGGTATTGTGCATACGGTTCAAAATGCAAATACCAAAACCTTTACGGGGGCCATTAATTTTAATCGTCTTTACACCCTGCTAGGGCTTTCTGGAGAGCAGTCACGCT
Source organism: Flavobacteriales bacterium (assembly GCA_011526365.1). Lineage (GTDB taxonomy): Bacteria > Bacteroidota > Bacteroidia > Flavobacteriales > Flavobacteriaceae > RFYP01. Next base: position 25,948 of record WTIO01000044.1, on the reverse strand, counting down.
TTGTACGTCCTCGACGTGCTGCCGACCAACCTAAAACGTCCCCTGCAAAGGCAGAAGAAGAAAATAAAAAGAAACGCTCCAAAAAAACCCTAAAGCGCATTGTAGATGTGTTGGCCACCATCAAAAGGATACAATTTAATTATGCCGAAAACAACGGTACTGTACTGCCGGGCTATCTTCCGGGTGTTGGTTTTACAGGAACCACCAAACCCACTATGGGCTTCACTTTTGGAAGTCAAGCGGATGTTCGTTATTCTGCCGCACGCCAAGGGTGGCTGACCCAATTCCCCGACTTTAACCAGCCGTTTACTCAGGTGCACAATGCCAAACTCACCCTTGCTGCACAATGGGCGCCTGTTAAAGATTTCATTGTCGATTTTAATGCCGAACGTACCTATTCGGAAAGTACTTTTGAAAATTTTAGAGTTGAAAATCAAGAGTATGTCCCCCTTAACAGTACCGTAGCCGGAAACTTTGGAATGTCCACCATTTTAATTAAAACCGCATTTAATCGCCTGCGGGGAGTAACCAACCCGAGTTTCGAAATCTTTCGTGCTAACCGTTTTGAAATTGCACGGCGTATGGCACGAGAACGTGGATTGCCCCTAGACGGACTAGGAAACGAAGGTTATCCTAAAGGCTTTGGGAAAGATCAACAAGATGTGATTATTGCCGCTTTTCTATCGGCCTACACCGATACCTCTACCGATAAAATAGGATTAAGCCCCATTCAAAAAACACCCCTCCCTAACTGGAATTTAAAATACGGAGGGCTGCGGGACATCCCCATGTTTAAAAAAGTTTTCCGCAGGTTTACACTAACCCATGCCTACAGGGCGAGTATGACCATTAATAATTTTCAAACCAATTTGGATTACGATCCCAATAATCCGTTGCAGTTGGATGATGCAGGGAACTTTGTTAGCGAACAACTCTATTCAAATATTAATCTAGTAGAACAGTTTAATCCTCTATTGCGTCTAGATGCAGAATTCTCTAACTCCCTTCGTGTGCTGGCCGAGTTAAAGCGTGATCGGGCCTTTTCCTTGAGTTTAGACAACAACTTGCTCACCGAAACCAGTGGAAGTGAATATATAGTGGGGCTGGGATATCGCATTAAAGATTTGCGTTTGCGCACCAATTTAGGGGGCAAGCGGACCACCCTAAAAGGCGATTTAAACCTTAAAGCCGATTTTTCCTACCGCAATAACCTCACCATATTGCGGAATTTAGAATACAACGACAACCAGGTAACAGCGGGACAAACATTGATGTCCCTAAAGATTACAGCAGATTACGCTTTGTCTAAAAATTTAACTAGTTTATTTTTCTACGACCACAATTTTTCGCGTTTTGGAATTTCTACGGCTTTCCCCCAAACCAGTATACGTTCTGGCTTCACCATTCGCTATAATTTTGGCAACTAAATCCTATATTAAACAGAATTCACTTACATTTGTTTAAAAAGCAAAGGTTATGAATTTACCCGAAGAATTAAAGTACACCAAAGACCACGAATGGGTGCGTATCGAAGGCGATACAGCTGTCGTGGGCATTACCGATTTTGCGCAAGGGGAGCTAGGAGACATTGTATATGTAGAAGTAGATACTCTCGACGATAACTTAGAAAATGAAGCTGTGTTTGGCACTGTGGAAGCCGTAAAAACAGTTTCCGATTTATTCATGCCCATAGAAGGCACCGTAACGGCATTTAACATCGCATTAGAAGACACTCCAGAGGTGGTGAACACCGATCCTTACGGCGAAGGATGGATTATTAAGGTGGCCATCACTCCAGAAAGTGATCACTCTCATCTTTTAGATGCCACAGCATATAAGGCTTTAATAGAGGGCTAAACACCGAAATAAAAAAAATATTTAAGTACAAATAAAAAATTGTAGAATCTGACTCTTTTTGTTAGTTTAGCAATTCATCAAATTTAAGCTGTATGCAACCGAAGAAAAATCCAAAAGCAGATCTTTCAAAAAACAGCAGTCTGTATTTTGTAATTGGACTCTCCGTAATTCTTCTGATTTCATGGCAAGCCATTGAGTGGAAAACTTATGAAAAGGACCTCTATGGCTATGAAGCACTCAATGTGGATGACGATGATGATGAAGAAGTGCCAATCACGGAACAAATCAAAACACCACCGCCACCACCGCCACCACCACCAGCTCCAGAAGTAATTGAAGTTGTGGAAGACGAAGAGGAAGTGGAAGAAACAGTAATTGAATCTACTGAAACTGACCAAGAAGAAATCGTTGAAATTGTAGAAGTTGAAGAGGTAGAGGAAGATATAGATGTTCCTTTTGCTGTAATTGAAGATGTACCAATTTATCCCGGTTGCGAAAAAGTGCCAAAATCACAACGTCGTTCGTGCTTTCAAGAACAAATCAACAAGCATATTAGAAAAAACTTTCGTTATCCTGAAATTGCCCAAGAAATGGGAATCCAAGGTCGCGTATACGTTCAATTTGTAATTGCCAAAGACGGAGCAATCACAAACATCCGTATGCGAGGTCCAGATAAAAACCTCGAAAAGGAAGCTCAGCGAATCATTAGTAAGTTGCCACAAATGACCCCAGGGAAGCAGCGCGGACGCGCAGTACGGGTGCCCTTTAGTATTCCGATTACCTTCCGACTTCAATAAGGCATTCAAATCCGGCCAAGTGCCGGATTTTTTGTGTCTTATAGTGAACCAAATCTTTCCGTCATGCGAGCTAAAAAAGAATCCTAAGCTAGATTTGCGTAAATACAGTGCATCGTTTTTTGTGTTTGGCCTTGCTTTAACCTTGTTTATCGAGTCGCAAATGACCCCAGAGAAGCAGCACAGACGTGCCGTTCGGGTGCCCTTTAGCATCCCTATTTTGTTCCGTTTGCAGAATTAGTATCCCCCCCAAATACCTCTGGCCTTGTTTTGATGGGTAATTCTTATGGTGCTTAATGTTTTGTGAACTATCTTTGCGCCACGGAACGCACCTATGAAGACGCAGCTTGAAACTGAATTGCTCCCGGCAAAATCCTCTTTTCTGAGTGATTTTCTTCAACTCACAAAAATGCGCTTGGCATTAAGTGTAGTTTTTTCATCCCTTGCAGGTTACGGTATTGCTGCAGATCAGTTTGATATGATTACTGTGATGTACTTGTTTATAGGGGGCTATGCAATGGTAGGTGCTTCAAATGCCTACAATCAAATTCTTGAAAAAGACCTCGATGCCCTAATGCAGCGCACAAAAAACCGCCCTCTTCCCTCAGGAAGAATGGACAAAACTACAGCACAGGTAATTGCAATAAGCCTAACTCTTATTGGGGCCCTTGCCTTGATGGCCATCAACACCAAAACCGCAGTTTTTGGAATGGTCTCTGTGTTGTTGTATGTGTGTTTTTACACCCCCCTAAAAACCAAAACTCCACTATCGGTATTCATTGGAGCCATTCCAGGAGCCATTCCATTTATGTTGGGCTGGGTAGCGTACACCGGAAGTTTTGGGATAGAACCCGGGGTGTTGTTTATGGTTCAATTCTTTTGGCAATTCCCCCATTTTTGGGCCATCGGGTGGCAATTGGAAGAGGATTATAAAAAAGCAGGATTTAAAATGTTGCCTACAGGAAAAGCTGATCAAGCAACTGCTTTTCAAATTGTGTTTTATATTATATGGACAATCATACTTTCCATTACCCCGTACACAGTGTACACAGGAACACTGAGTATTAGTTTGTGGAGCTGTATTGCTCTTGTAGTGCTGGGGATTGGGTTTTTATATTTTGGGTTGCGTCTAATGCGCTTTAAAGCCCCCCAAGAAGCACGAAAGTTGACTTATGCTAGTATTGGATACATCACTTTGGTACAACTCATTTATGTAATCGATAAATTTATTTTCTAATGAACGCGATCACTCCAGAACAAAATAGACGAACAAAAAAAATGATGCTCTGGTTCGCCATGATCAGTATAAGTATGACTTTTGCTGGTTTAACAAGTGCCTATGTGGTGAGTAGTGCCCGTGCTGATTGGTTGACGGACTTTGTAATGCCACAATCCTTTATTTGGAGTACTGTGGTGTTGGTATTAAGTAGCTTAGTATTTCACAATACCAAGGCGGCTGTTCATCAAGGGAACACCACACGTGCAGTGACTTTAGCAGGAGCTACCGTAGTTATGGCAGTGGTGTTTATTGTAGGCCAGTTTATGGGCTTTAATAGCATCATTGCATCGGGGTACTACTTTACGGGTGCACAAAGCAGCATAACCACCTCATTTATTTACGTGTTGGTGCTACTGCACATGGCGCACCTGTTTGCAGGAATCATTGTCCTTTTGGTAGTATTCTATAAGCTCTTAAAAAACAAGTATACACCGGCCAATTATTTAGGATTAGAATTGGCGGTTTTATTTTGGCACTTTCTGGATATTTTATGGTTGTATTTATTCTTTTTTGTGCTGCTCTACAATTGAAAATTAATAACTTTGTGCAAATTAATTTAAACGTTATATGGAAGTAACAACAGCCAACCCCTCCGAGGCAGAAAATGTTTGGGGTGGTGGTAACCGTCCGTTAAATGCGAGTTACGGGAAATTGATGATGTGGTTTTTCATCGTTTCTGATGCCTTGACATTTTCGGGTTTTTTGGTTTCTTACGGTTTTTCACGATTTAAAAACATCGACTCTTGGCCCATTGCCGATGAGGTGTTTACTCACTTTCCGTTTCTGCACGGAATAGACGCACCCATGTACTATGTGGCTTTGATGACCTTTATTTTAATTTTTTCATCAGTAACCATGGTATTGGCTGTTGATGCTGGACATCACATGCAAAAAGGGAAAGTGATTTTATACATGTTCTTGACCATCATTGGCGGTGCTGTGTTTGTAGGATCACAGGCCTGGGAGTGGAAAAACTTTATTAAAGGAGAATACGGTGCGCTTGAAACCAAAGGGGGACAAATTCTACAATTTGTGAATGCCGATACAGGTAAACGTGTTGCTTTGGAGGAATTTGCTCAACCTGTAGCAACCGACAGAACTACGCATACCAGCAGTACAGGTATTTGGTTTGCTAATGAAAAAACACTCCCTAACTACAGTGTTGCAGAAGTGAAGCAAGGTTTTGAAGCCAACCCCAATTTGGCCATTCGCATACAAAAACTTAATGCCAATGGGCAAAAAACAGTGCTTTCTCGTGAAGCCTCTTTAGAACAAATTGAAAATGCTACACTAGTGGTAGAAGGAGCCAATTTGGTTCGCAATGAATATGGAAATCGCCTTTTTGCAGACTTTTTCTTTTTCATTACCGGTTTCCACGGTTTTCACGTACTCTCGGGTGTTGTAATAAATATCATCATCTTTTTTAACGTCATAGTAGGTACTTACGAACGCCGTGGACACTACGAAATGGTTGAAAAAGTAGGGCTCTATTGGCACTTTGTAGACCTTGTTTGGGTCTTTGTATTCACCTTCTTCTATTTGGTTTAAAACATAACATATGGCAGCGCAAGAACACAAACTGGCAATATTTAGAGGACTTTTAAAATTTAAGTCCAACCAACAAAAAATATGGGGTGTATTAATTTTCCTATCCATTGTAACTACTGTAGAAGTAGTATTGGGAATAATTAAACCTCAAGTACTGATGACCTCGTTTCTTCGTATGAAGCTTCTCAACTGGATTTTTATAATCCTCACCCTGGTAAAGGCGTATTATATCGCCTGGGATTTTATGCACATTCGAGATGAACGCGGAAGTTTAAAAAGTAGTATTGTACTCCCATTGGTAATATTAATTCCTTATTTGATTTTTATTTTACTCTTAGAAGCGGATTATATTTTCGATGTGATGCAAAACGGCTTTGTGAGCTGGAACTTTTAAAACCTAAAAACGGCCCTGGCCGTTTTTTTTTGCTATGAATTCAAACCTTCAAAAGTACGCGGTACTCACTATACTTTTTGTCTTTCCTGTGGTCATTTACTTATTTTTTGCCTCAGGGAAAAACAATTTTGCAACCCTTCCTAAGCTATCGGAAAAGGTAAGTGACCTCAGTAATTTTACCACTGCTGCAGGGCAACAAATTACCCTAGAAGATAAAATAACCATTCTTGGTTTTTGGGGCAAAGGTTTAGAACAAAAGCAGTCCGATGCCCTAAACCTCAATGAAAAAATCTACAAGCGCTTTTACGAGTTCCAGGACTTCCAGTTTGTGATGCTTTTGGAGAACGGGCAAGAAGCCGCTGTAGAAAACCTAAAGGCAGCTCTGCGAGAGGGTGTGGGAACCGATTTGGTCAAGTGGAATTTTGTGTACGGAACCCCAGCAGCACTTCAGGGACAGTTTAACAGTTTACAAACACAGCTTAGCTTAGATGAAAACAACAGCAGTCCCTATGTTTTTATTATTGATAAAAAGCGCACACTTAGAGGCCGCAACGACGATGAAGACGTTGGAACTCTTTACGGATTTGATGCCACTTCTGTAGCTGAAATAAACAATAAAATGGTAGATGACGTCAAAGTAATTTTGGCAGAATATCGTTTGGCACTAAAAAAATACAACTCTGGTCGTAAAAAGTAAGTCATGAAAAAATCCCTTGCCTACATAGGCATGTTTTTAATCATTGTGATTTTTGGGATCATTGTTATTCCTACTATATCCCAACGTTTAAAAGAAGGCGCAGTGTTAGAAGACAACCGCAGTGCTAGTGCCCTTCCTTTGAGTTATCTGAAAATCAACGGGGAGCCCAGAAAAGTACCCGATTTTCTACTGCGCAATCAGGACAGCCTACTAATTAGTAATGACGACTACGTGGGTAAGGTGTATGTAGTAGAGTTTTTCTTTACCCGCTGCCCCTCCATTTGTCCTATTATGAACCAAAACATGAAGCGCATTGACAGTACTTTTGCACTGCGCAACGACTTTGGTATCGCTTCCATTACTATCGATCCCGAGTATGACAGTCCCCGTGTTTTAAAGGAATACGCCAGTAGGTATGAGGTACAATCCCCCAATTGGCACTTTTTAACGGCCGACAGGGAAACAGTCTATTCCCTTGCTAACGAGGGATTTAATATATTTGCAACTGTAAATCCTGATGTTCCTGGTGGTTTTGAGCACCAGGGGTATTTTGCTTTAGTAGATAAAAAAGGATTTTTGCGGTCGCGCACCGATGTTTTTGGAAACCCTAAAGTGTACTATTCAGGAATTAACGACGTCAACCCCGATGGAACCAACGATATAAATCTACTGCTACAGGATATAAAACAATTGCTAAAAGAAACACTGTGAGTGCAACACCTTTAAAATATCGTAACTGGATTATTCTACTATCTGTAGCCATTCCTGTTGCTGTGGCCGTATTGTTTATGGTTCGCCTGCCCAACGTAGCTCCCTTAACTTTTTTACCCCCTATTTATGCCACTATTAACGGCCTAACTGCGGTGCTGTTGGTGTGTGCCTTTGTGGCCATTAAAAAGAAAAATAGTGCGCTCCACGAGCGACTAATGAAAAGCGCCATCTTTTTATCATGCGTGTTTTTGGTAATGTACGTGGCCTATCATATGACCTCGGATCCTACCCCTTATGGCGGAACCGGATTTATGCGTCCCCTATACTATTTCATTTTAGTGACCCACATACTTCTGTCCATCGGCATTATTCCTTTGGTGCTTATTACCTATGTACGCGCCATTTCCAAGCATTTTGCAGACCATAAGCGTATTGCAAGAATCACTTTCCCCATCTGGCTCTATATTGCAGTAACCGGAGTGGTGGTATATTTAATGATTGCCCCCTATTATGGCTAGAATCGGTTTGCTTAGTGTGCTGCTTTTTATACTTACTGTAGATGTTGCTTACGGACAGTGTTCCATGTGTCGTGCGGTACTCGAATCTGAGGAAGGACAACAAACAGCCAAAGGGATTAACAATGGAATTTTATATCTCATGGCCATTCCCTACATCCTTGTAGGATTGGTAGGCTGGCAAATTTTTCGGCTAACGAAAAAAAAGGCAGAATGAGTGTAACATTTCCACCATTTACTCGTCATAAATTAAGGACAGTGTATTAAAAGACGTAATGCAATTTGTTTTAGCTGAAAAAGCCAACTATGATCTCAATAAAAAAACTCCACAAATCTTATCAAATGGGTTCCAATTCCCTCCACGTGCTGAAAGGCATTAATTTTGAGGTGGAAGAAGGCGAATTGGTGGCCATAATGGGTTCTTCAGGATCAGGAAAATCTACTCTGCTGAATATTTTAGGAATGCTGGATAATGCTGACGAAGGCGAGTACATATTGGACCAGGTTCCTATAGAAAACTTAGATGAAACAAAGGCAGCAAATTACCGCAATAAATTTCTTGGGTTTGTATTCCAATCTTTTAACCTAATAAATTATAAAACAGCCCTTGAAAATGTGTCTTTACCATTGTATTACCAAGGCGTAAAACGAAAAGAACGTCAAGAAGTAGCACTAGATTACCTTGATCGTGTAGGGCTTAAGCCGTGGGCAAATCATCTTCCTAGTGAACTTTCAGGGGGGCAAAAACAGCGTGTGGCCATTGCTCGTGCAATGGCTTCTAAGCCTAAGGTGCTTTTAGCCGATGAACCTACGGGAGCTTTAGATACTAAAACTTCTTATGAAGTTATGGAACTCATTCAAAAAATTAATGAGGAAGGAAAAACCATTTTAGTGGTTACCCACGAACCAGATATTGCACATATGTGTAAAAGAATAGTAATGTTGAAGGATGGCGTAATTGTAGAAGATAAAAAAGTAAAACAAGTAATCGCTTCAGCAGATGTTCAGTAGGGACCGTTGGCAAGAAATTTTCCAAACGATTTATAAAAATAAGTTGCGAACCTTTCTTTCGGGTTTTACAGTAGCATTAGGGATTTTTATATTCATTGTCCTTTTTGGTTTGGGAAACGGTTTAAAAAACACCTTTAAAGAGTTTTTTTTAGATGATGCCACAAATACATTTTATTTGTATGCAGGAAGAACATCTAAACCTTACAAAGGGTTTAAAGCAAATCGAAGAATTGAATTTAAAAATGATGACTTACTAGACATACAATTGAATTTCCCATTTTATTTAGAAAGAATAACACCTGTAATCACACGTTCAGAAAACGTAAAATATGAAAATGAATCGAACCAATATACTGTAAGAGCTGTAGGACCTGCAAATCAGTACATGGAAAAGTCCATAATGATGTTAGGTAGGTACATTAATGCGACCGATGTAAGTGAAAAAAATAAAAATATTGTTATTGGGAGAAAAGTTGCAATTGATCTATTTGATCAAAAAAATCCTATTGGTAAATACGTTTCAATGGGTTCTTCTGCTTATAAAATAGTTGGTGTATTTCAGGATGCAGGAGGTGATAATGAAGAACGATACATCTATATGCCCTACACTACAAGGCAACTTATCGAAAAAAATAATGATAAAATTAATGAAATTGTTCTGTCATTTAGACCCGAAATAGGATCTTTCGGGGCCTTAGAGTTTGAAAGAAAACTAAGGTTGTTTTTAAAAAAGAAAAAAAGTATAGACCCCACAGATACAAACGGTATTTTCATTCGAAATGTAGCAGAGGATTTAAATCGTAATCAGCAATTTTCAAATGTCTTACAACTTATAGTAACTTTTGTTGGAATTGGAACCCTAATAGCAGGTATTATTGGAATATCAAATATTATGGTTTTTGTAGTGCGGGAACGCACCAAAGAACTTGGAGTTAGAAAGGCTCTAGGGGCAAGTCCTAGATCAGTAACAGCGATGATTCTTCAAGAATCTATCTTTATTACTCTTATTTCTGGGTATGTTGGAATGTTGACAGGAATTTTAATTTTAAATAATCTAGGGTTAATTTTAGAAGATTATTTTATAAAAAATCCTTACATAAATATATCAACTGCTATTTTTTCTTCAGTAATCCTTGTTATTTTTGGAGGAATAGCTGGATATATACCTGCGAAGCGAGCAGCAAGCATAAAGCCAATTATAGCACTTCGAGATGAATAGTTTAAAAATTATTTTTGATCGTGATACCTGGCAAGAAATTTTTGGCTCCATTTCTAAAAATAAAACTCGAACTATTATTACCGTAATTGGAGTCCTTTGGGGGATATTTATTTACATCACCCTATCTGGTGCGGCCAAAGGCTTAGACAACGGTTTTGAACGTGCTTTTAAAAATATCGCTAAAAATTCTATGGGATTTTGGGCACAGCGGACTAGTATTCCTTATGATGGTTTTAAGGTAGGCCGGCGACCTATCATGAAATTAGAGGACGTAAAATACCTAAAGGATAGAGTTGGGGGTATTCAGTACATTTCACCAACAAATAGCCTGGGCGCTTTTGGAGGCACTGCTCCCACAATAAAAAGAAAAAATTTCTCCGAAAGTTACCCACTTTATGGGATTTACCCTGTTTACAATAAAATTACTTCAAAAAAGGTTTTTGATGGTGGACGCTTCATAAATGATCAGGACATTTTAGAGGAACGCAAAATTTGTGTAATTGGTGAGCGGACCGCTACTGAATTATATGAAAAAGATGAAAACCCCATTGGGACATTTGTGCAAATTAATAGTGTCTATTTTAGAGTAGTTGGAGTCCATAAATTCAATCAGGGAGGCTTTGAGTCTGAGGGTGATGTCTTTATCCCGTTTTCTACATTTAACAAAATATTTAATAAAGCTGACAGGATAGATTTTATGTTTCTTGCCGCTTATGATAAAGAAGATCCCGTGGCCATAGAAGAAGAAATTTTAACTACCCTAAAGCGACTCAAACGTGTTGCTCCAGAAGACGAACGTGCTTTTGGGACTTTTAATATTGGAGAAGCCTTTGGACGTATTATGGGTTTTGCAAATGGGATGACGTTTTTATCTATTGTTGTGGGTATTGCCACAATTTTAGCAGGAGTTATTGGTATTGGCAACATACTTTTGATATCTGTCAAAGAACGCACAAAAGAATTGGGGGTTCGTCGCGCCCTTGGAGCAACTCCTGGTGAGGTACGTAGTCAAATTATTTTGGAGTCTGTTTTTCTTACTACTATAGCTGGAATAATAGGAATTATATTAGCCTCTTTTATTTTGGCAGGGATCAATGCCGCTACTATAAATTTAGAAGATTTTCCCTACACGAACCCTACAGTTCCTATATCGTTTGTTTTAGGAGCCCTTGTCATAATGGTTAGTTTGGGCTCCTTAATTGGACTCATTCCAGCTCAGAGAGCAGTAAGTATAAAACCAATAGATGCATTACGCGAAGAATAAATTATATAACCTTAAATAACGATTAATGAAAATTTTAAAATACCTCGGAATAGCAGCACTGATCTTTGGTGTTCTTTTTGCTACTGCTTATTTCATTAAAACCAATAGTAAAGAAATTATTGATTATAAAACGGAATCTTCAATAGTTGCAAGTATTGAGAAAAAGACCGTGGTTACCGGAAAGGTAATTCCCGAAGACGAAGTTGAAATTAAACCTCAGATTTCTGGAATTATTGATAAAATATTTGTGGAAGAAGGAGACAAAGTAGCCATGGGAGATTTATTAGCAAAAATTAAGGTAGTGCCCAATGAACAAAGCTTAGCCAACGCTAAAGGACGTTTGGCTTCCTTGCGCTTGGTACTTAAAAATGCTAAAATTGAATTTGATCGTAACAAAAAACTTTTTGATAATAAAGCCATTGCGCTTCGCGATTATCAAAATGCAGAATTAAGCTACAATAGAGCCAAACAGGATGTGGTGAATGCCGAAAACGACTTGCAGATCATCCGTCAAGGTTCTGCTGCAGGATCAGTAACTGCCAACACTAATATTCGTGCTACGGTTGCGGGAACTGTTTTAGAAATCCCGGTTAAAGAAGGAGATCAGGTGGTGGAAAGTAACACCTTTAATAACGGAACTACCATTGCTACTATTGCAGATTTAGACCGTATGATTTTTGAAGGAAAAGTAGATGAGGCAGAAGTTGCTAAATTGGAAATTGGGATGCCCTTACAGGTAAACCTAGGAGCCATTCAAGGCAAAGATTTTGAAGCAAAACTCAAGTTTATTGCTCCAAAAGGAGTGGAAGAACAGGGCGCCGTCCAGTTTAAAATTGAAGGAGATGTTTACTTAGACGATTCGATCCTTGTTCGTGCAGGGTACAGTGCCAATGCTTCATTGGTGCTTGAAAAAAAGGACAGTGTGATGGCCATTCCCGAAGCCTTGTTACAATTCGATCGACAAACGGAGCAGTCTTATGTAGAGGTATTAAAAGACGATACCACCTTTGAGCGTAAGGATGTGGAAATTGGTATTTCCGATGGCATCAACGTAGAAATCATTTCCGGAATCACCAAAGCCGATAAAATTAAAGTGTGGAATCCCACAGAGCCTAAGAAAATTGAAAGTTCCACTGGGAGCTCTAACCGCTAGAATAAACCCTACCTATTATGCGAAAAACCGTAGTTTTCCTTTTTTTGCTATTTGTTGCCACTACAGCACAGGCGCAACAGTACACCTTGCTGGAATGTGTTCAAATAGCATTGGATAAAAACATCGCTGTCAAGCAATCTGAATTTGATGTTGAGAATGCAGAAATTGCAAAGGCAGATGCGGTAGGAAATTTTCTACCCAACCTAAACGCTTCTGCCAGTCATTCCTGGAACATTGGATTAAACCAAAACATTACTACAGGAATCTTAGAAGACGTAACCACTCAGTTTACCTCCATGGGCGCTAGCCTTGGATTAGACATGTACAAAGGGCTACAAAATGTAAATCAGCTCCACCGAGCCAATTTGAATATTTTAGCCCAGCAATATCGTCTTGATGACATGAAAGACGATGTTATGCTTTTGGTGGCGAATGCTTATTTACAAGTAAAATTTAATAAGGAACAGGTTAGTGCCCAACAGTTACAGGTGGAAGTAACCCAGCAGGACATTGAAAACACAAAAATTCAAATTGATGCAGGAACTGTTGTACCAAACGAAATCTATGAACTAGAAGCCAATTTGGCATCTCAACAACAGGAACTAATTCGCTTGCAAAACCTACAACGAATTTCTACAATAAACCTTGCTCAATTACTGCTTATTGAAGATTATGAAAACTTTGACATCGCAGACGAAGACTTTGATGTGCCTTTTTCTGAAATTCTTTCAAAAAATCCAAAAGAGATTTTTGAAAAAGCCCTCACGCTTCGCAATGACATCAAGCTTTCAGAAACCAACTTAGCCATAGCCGAAAAAGACTTAGCTATCGCCAAAGGAGTCTTGCAACCATCTTTAAGAGGGTTTTACTCCTACAGCAGTAGATTTTCGTACAGTGATCGTTTAGTCCCTGGAGAAGGCTTTGATGAATTCCCTATTGGTTTTGTTGAGGGAACAAACACCCCAGTGCTCTCCAGAAGAGCACAGACGAAAGTGGTGGGGCCACTTCCATTATCAGAGCAGTTTGGGTTAAACGATGGTCATAATTTTGGTCTGCAACTTCAGGTGCCTATTTTTAATCGTGGGGCAGCGCGAAACCAAGTAAAGCGAAGCCGCGTAAACATACTGCGTTCTGAAACCGCCTTAGAACAGCAACGCCTTGACCTTGAATCCGCAATTAATCAGGCGTATAACGATGCTAAAGGAGCCTTTGCATTTTATGAAGCTGCACAAAAAACACTGTTCTTTAGGGAGCAAGCACGTGAGGTAGCGCGAAGCCGTTTTGAATATGGCGTTATTAATGTTTTTGATTTTGTTCAAGTTAATCAGCGCTACGAAGCTGCTGTAACCAATGCGATTCGTGCTAAATACGATTATATTTTTAAGTTAAAAGTAATTGAGTTTTACTTTGGTGTACCAATTAGTACGGTAAATTAATTGTATAGAGCCACTGCGTTTCCCTGTGGATATGTAATTTTGCCAAATGCCATTTCTAGTACACATAGAAACCGCTACAAAAAATTGTTCTGTTGCCTTAAGTCAACAAAGCACACTTATTGATTGTGTTGAGGTATCCAAAGCAGATTACAGCCACAGCGAACATTTGCACGACTTTATCGATCAGCTACTAAAAAGAAACAACATAGCTCCAGAAGTACTGGAAGGGATAGTGGTCGACCGGGGCCCCGGATCCTATACAGGACTTCGGATAGGGGTAGCTACTGCTAAAGGCTTGTGTTATGCGCTAAATATTCCTCTGGTATCCATTGACAGCCTATCTATTTTGGCTGCGGCATACACCCCCAAAGATAAAGCCTATATTTTACCCGTTTTAGATGCGCGCCGAATGGAGGTGTACACTACTGTATTTGATGCTGCCAAGAAGGTATTGCAGCCTGTAGCGGCTAAAATAGTAACCGATGCTAGCTTTCAAGAGGAGTTGGCTGTATATCCAAAAATTGTGGTGGTTGGAAATGCGCAAGAGAAAGTTAAGACGATTTTTCCAGAAGGATCTGAATTTCAGTATATCTCAGATATTGTAGAACCCTCTGCCCAAGCCATGGTTGCTCTAGGAACGGCCGCTTTTGAAGCGAAAAAATTTGAAGATATCGCTTATTTTGAGCCGTTTTATCTCAAGGAATTTATGACTACTCCACCGGCAAAATCTACGCCTTAGGGTGAAATTTTTTTTACAATTGCTTCCAAATTTGTTGTTGGAAGATCACAGCTTTTGTTTTCACACCAATATAGGCGCGTTTCTCCTTCTTTATATCGGTTTTTTAGCAGGGGTAAAGAAGCAGCTGTAGCACTTCCCGCTAAACGTATTGCAGGGAGCGCAAGACGATGTATGGTTTTAAAATAGGTTTTGTACTGAGGACCTACAACTACTAATTCGAGTTGTTTTTGTTGACATTCTAGCGCTACAGCCATCCACTTACTGTAATTTTTTGGCGACTGTTGTATTTTGGATTGCATTGCTTGTACCATTGCTTTGGCCTGTTGCGTCCATTGTGGTTGGTTGAAATGTGCTCCTAAATGCAAAAGGTTTTCTGCCATGATGGCATTTGCCGAGGGGATCACGTTATCTTCACAATCTATTTTGCGTATTAGCAAACTATTGTGTTGTTGTGCAGTAAAGAAAAGTAAGGGACTGTTGTTGGCTTTAAAATGTATAAGACAGTATTCAAGCAGCAGTTTTGCACGTTCCAACCACAGGGCATCAAATACCGTTTCATAGCAGTGCACACAAGCACTGATAAGGTAGGCGTAGTCTTCTAAAAAACCGGGAGTCTTTTGCCCATTGTCATACACATAACGATGTACCCCGCCATTGGGTTCTACCAAGTGGTTAAAAAGAAATTCAAGGTTATTGGTGGCAAATTCAAGCGTCTTAGTATCGTTAAAGGTGCGGTAAGCCTCTAGAAGTCCTTTGCTAACTATAGCATTCCAACTGCAAAGGATTTTTTTGTCAATACTTGGGGCATGGCGTTGCCTGCGGTGCTGTTCTAAAAGGGTGTTCCATTTTTTTTCTAGTGCTAAAAACCGGCTTAAGGGAATGTTGTTTTTAGCAGCAAAAGCTGTGGCATCTTCCGTCCGGAACAATACATATTTTCCATTTTCCCAATGCCCTTTGGAGTTACAATTGTAGTAGTCGGCAAACAGGGGAAAATCGTCTTTTAAGAGGTCTTCTAAAAGGGGCAGTTCCCAGTGATAATAGGCGCCTTCCTCATTTTCTCCTGCTGTGTTTTTACTGTCGGCATCAACGGCACTATAAAACCTTCCACGGTCCTCCAACAACCAGTCCGATAAAAACTTTAGAATTCCGTCTACAACCTGTTTGTACAGTGGGTTTTTTTCTAGCCGGTAGGCGGTAGCGTAGGTGCTTAAAGCCAAGCCGTTATCATAGGCCATTTTTTCAAAATGGGGGATGTGCCATTCCGCATCAACGGCATAGCGCGAAAGTCCTCCCGAAATCGTGTCGTGGATGCCTCCAAGCGCAATGCTACTTAACGTGGTATGCAGGGCTTTGAGTGCTTTAGGATGTTGTTCCCAGGTCCCCATTTTAAGTAGACTGTCCAAAATTACAGGCATCATAAATTTTGGTGCCCTATAGCCGCCGTACTGTGCATCGCCATTGTGGAGGAGTGCAGCGGTAAGTGCTTCAAAATTAAGTGGTGTACCTTCAAGTGCAGTGTCGGTAGGAGGCTCGGTACTGAGGTAGGTGAGCATTTTATTGCCGTAGGCTTCTAGCTTTTTTGGGTCTTTTTGATGCAATTCAACAATTCGTTGTAAAGCTGTTAGCCATTGATCTGCAGGAAGATAGGTACACCCCCACAAGGGACGCCCATCAGGTAGGGCAACGATGTTTAACGGCCAACCTCCACTTCCAGTAAACAACTGCAAGGCTTCCATATAGAGGTGATCAATATCGGGGCGTTCTTCTCGGTCTACCTTTATAGGTATAAAATGTGCATTCATAAATGCAGCCACAGTGGAATTTTCAAAGCATTCGGCCTCCATCACATGGCACCAATGACAGGCGGCATACCCAATGCTGATAATAAGGAGCTGTTGCTTTGCAGTTGCTTTTTCTAGCTGGGTGTTTTCCCAGGCTACCCAATTTACCGGGTTGTGGGCGTGCTGTAAGAGGTAGGGGCTTTTTTGGTGGATTAGACTATTGGTGAATTGATGTGCCACTACAATGTGCCTTATCCATTTAGTGCTTCCACTGTTTCTACTTTCCCTGGCAACATTTCTTTAAGCATGTTTTCTATTCCATTTTTCAAGGTAATAGTAGAAGAAGGACAACCACTACACGCACCTTGTAGGAGCACCCGAACGGTTTTATTGTCGGTGTGATAGGAATCAAAGGCAATGTTTCCTCCGTCTGAAGCCACGGCTGGCTTAATGTATTCCTCGAGGATTTTAACAATTTCTTGTTCTGTATCTGTTAATGGCGTGGTATTCTCTTGCTTGGGTTGCGCTTGCGTGGGGGCAGTAGATTCCACAACGGGGTTTCCTTCTTGTATATAGTCGCGAACGAATTCCCGTACTTGCATTACAACAGTTTCCCATTCGATACGATCGTATTTGGTGATGGATAAGTAGTTGTTGTCCATAAAAACCTCTTTTACAAAAGGAAACTGAAAAAGGGCGGTAGCTAAGGGAGAATGTTGTGCTTCGTCCATATCCTTAAATTCATGAATGCCTTCCACAAGCATTTTATTCACCACAAATTTCATAACCTCCGGGTTTGGGGTACTTTCAGCATACACAGTAACAGGGACTTTTTTTGCTGTTGGGGCTTCTGCTTTTACAACTGTTCCGCCATCGTTTAGGTAGTTTTGAATTTGTTCAGCGACTTGATCAACAACTTCTTCCCATTCGAGGATGTTAAACCGTTCAACTTGAAGCGCCCCCTGACTTAGCGTAACTTTTTTCACAAACGGCAGGTAGAAAAGCTGTTGCACTAGGGGTACGTTTTGTGCTTCATCGATATTGGCGAAGCTTTGCGTGGACACTCCTTCCAATTGTGGTGTAATTTCAAAATGCGCTAGGGAATTTCCTTTTTTACATCGACCTTCAACTGTGTACATAGCTTTTATTTTATGCTTCAAAAATACAAATTCAGCGTGGGAATCTAGGGAGAAAGAAGTGAAGGTTTTTTTAAAATATTGTAGCTTTAAAGGAAACTATAGCTATGTACACACAAACCATCAGAGGAAAAAGCCCAAAGTATGGTGCCTCTTGTTACTTTGCTCCCAACGCCACTGTGGTGGGTGATGTAACTTTAGGTGCAGATTGTTCGGTGTGGTTTCAAGCGGTGATACGCGGGGATGTTAACAGCATTATCATGGGCGATCGTGTAAATGTTCAAGACGGGGTAGTTGTTCATGCTACCTTTGAAACTGCTGCTACAACAATTGGCAATGATGTTTCTATTGGACATAATGCCATAGTGCATGGCTGTACCGTGGAAGATAAGGTGCTTATTGGTATGGGGAGCATTATAATGGATCATTGTGTTATTGGCACGGGGAGTATTATTGCTGCGGGTAGTGTGCTGCCCCAGCGGACTATAGTGCCTCCTGGAACTATTTATGCAGGGGTCCCAGCAAAAAAAATTAAGGATGTAAGCCCCGAACTCTTGGAAGGGGAAATTGAGCGTATTGCGAGAAACTACAGCACCTACGCGAGTTGGTTTAAGGAATAAAAAAACTGCCCGAAGGCAGTTTAAATTTAAAGTTTTTGTGAGTTGCTGTTTCCTTAGAAACCCAATTCTTTTTTTACATCAGCCATAAGGTCTTTTCCTTTAGCGATAATCACACTACCCCCATTGCTAGAATCCAACACATACTCATAGCCTTGTACTCCAGCTACTTTTTCAATAGCATTTCGCGCTTTTTCATATAAAGGGCGCATTAAATCCATTTGCTTTTTTTGGATGTCCTGACCAGCGGTTTGCTGGAACTGCTCCAAGTTTTGGCGTAATGTTTCTAATTCTGTTTGGCGTCTTTGATTGATAAGTTCTGTTTGATTTTCAGCATCTGCAGCATAGTTCTGCATTTTGGTTTGAAATTCTTTGTAAGAAGCTTCAAAATCAGCTTCGTAGGTCTTTTGAAGTTTTTCAATTTCTTTTTGAGCAGCGATCACTTCGGGCATTTCACTCACAAGTTTTTGAACTTCAATGTGTGCCACTTTCGATTGTGCCTGTGCTAGGCCAAAAGGCATTACAAATAAAAGAAGTGCAAGTAGGGATTTTTTAATGGTTTTCATCTTCGGTTAATTTATATACAATTAGTTTTGCTTTACTTTATTTTTAATTGCTTCTAAACGCTCTTTTCGCGCCTTAATTTTTTCTTGTCTGTTAATACGCTTTAGAACGAGATCGCTAATATCGTAATTTTTTGAAGAATACAGCATGACAACATCAGCAGATCTGTCAAAAACAAAGTCGTATTTACGCTCTTTGGCGATATCTTGAACAATAGCGAGTACTTGATCTTGAATGGGTTTAATGAGTTTATTGCGCTGAATGATACGATCGCCTTTTGGGCCAAAGCGTTTTTCTTGTAAGGCGATGATTTCTGTAGCAAAGTCTTTTATTTCCAGCTCCCGATCGGTAATGAGTTCTGGAGTGAGGAGTACGCGCTCTGCTTCCAATTGATTTTCGTACTGCTGCAACTGAATTTTTTTCAGTTCAATTTCTTTTTTCCATTCTACAATACGATCGTTTAACAGCGCATTTGCTTTTTGATATTCATCTATATTATCCAAAATAATGTTCATGTCAATATATGCAATGCGAACACCACGTTGGGCTTGCAGTTGTAGGAGTCCAAAAAGTGCAAAAAAGAGAAAAAGTCTGCGTTGTATCATAATTGTTCGTCTTGAGGCCTTAATTTATAACGAAATAATACGTGGAATAGTATGCTCAATTGCAGTTAAAGAAACCTAAAACTGTTGTCCAATGATAAAGTGGGTTTGCCAACCACTTGGGGTGGTTCCTCCGGTAGCATTGTCGAAACCGTAACCAAAATCAATTCCCAGGAGTCCAAAGGCGGGCATAAAGATGCGAATTCCTGCCCCAGCAGAGCGTTTGGATTGAAAGGGATTAAAGGCTCTAAAGCTGTCGTACCCGTCTCCAGCCTCAAGGAATGAAAGGGCATAAATGGAGGCAGAGGGCTTTAGGGTTATCGGGTAGCGCAGTTCGGTGGTGAGCTTATTGTAAATTGTGGATCCGTCTCTGCTAGAAAGCGATTGGTTTTCATATCCTCTAAGGGCTATATTTTCGCGGCCGTCAAGGGCGTAGGTAGCCATTCCGTCGCCCCCTAAGAAAAAGCGTTCAAAAGGAATGTTACCCCGATCACTGTTGTAGGTTCCTAGGAATCCAAACTCTGCTTGAGTTCTCAGGACTAACTTTCCAACAACTTTGGTGTACCAGTCTCCAACAAATTTAATTTTATAGTACTCCAACCAGCGAAATTTTTCTTGATCGATTTTATCTCGAAGCGGGTTGCCCTGCTTGTCTTGATATTCCGGTTGGTTCTCTAAGTCACCAAAGTCGGTGTCTGTAAAAAGAGAGTAGGGCGGTGTAAACTTTCCACTGATGGTGAAATTAGAACCACTAGTTGGGAAAATGGGGTTTACTGCGGTGTTGTTTCTTGAAAGCGCTACGGTGTAAGCCAGGTTTCTAGATTCCCCATCACCAAAGGTAAACAGCCCGGTGAAGTAGTTGTTAAGATTGTAATACTGGTAGGCAAGTGCTTGAGAGAGGGTAAAATAATCATCGGGTACTTTAAGGCGCTTGGCCAAACCAAAGGTGAGACCAGAAATTTCAAAGGATTGACTTTTATCGGCACGACCGGTAAAGAAGTCATAGCGGAATTGTTTTGTGTGCGAAAGTGAAACGGAGAGTTGAACGGGTTGGCGTCCTCCTAGCCAGGGTTCTGCAAAGGAGAAGCTGTAGGTGTTAAAAAACTGACTGGATTGCAAGCGCAGTCGCAGGGTTTGTCCGTCTCCCATGGGTAGGGGACGGTATGCCGATTTATCAAAAATCTTCCGCATGGAAAAATTGTTGAAGGACAGCCCTAGGGTTCCTATGAATCCACCCCCACCATAGCCACCTTGCAATTCAATTTGACTGGCCCCTGATTCCACCAAACCAATTTCAATATCAACACTTCCTGCATTGGGATCCACTTTTTTAAAGTCGGGGTTAATTTGTTCTGCATCAAAAAAGCCGAGTTGTCCCACTTCGCGTACAGTACGTACCAATTTATCTTTACTGTATAATTCTCCGGGTTTTATACGCAGTTCTCTAAAAATTACATGGTCGTTGGTTTTGTCGTTCCCAATAACAGAAATTTTATTAAAGCTGGCCAATTTCCCTTCCGTTATACGAATTTCAAAGTCAATGGTGTCATTGGCGGCATTTACTTCAACTGCGTTAATGTTGGAGAACAAGTAACCGTTGTTTTGATAGAGGTTGGTGAGGTCTAAAGCATCTGGTTTTGTTTCGTCGGCAATTTGCTTTTTAAGTAATACGCCATTGTAGGGGTCGCCTTTTTTTATCCCCAAAATTTGTTGCAGTTGATAATCGGTGTACGCGCTGTTGCCAATAAAGCGGATATCCCCAAAGTAGTAGCGGCGCCCTTCTTCAATATCTAGTTTTATACTCAGTGTATTATCGGGATTGAGAATGAGTGTATCTTTTAAGATTCGCGCATCACGGTACCCTTTTTCTTTGTAGAAGTCGATGAGGTTTTGTTTGTCTTCCTCAAAATCATCAGCGATATATTTTGATTTTTTCCAAAACCGCAGGGGAAAGCGTTTTTTGGTGTTTTTCAGTTTTGTGGCTAGGATAATATTGCCAAACTTCTCGTTGCCGTTAAAGTCGAGATTTTTAATTTTAATACGCTCACCACGGTCTACGTTAACTACCATTTTAAAGGTATTCACGCCAGTGGTATCGGGTATGGTATTAAGGTTTACTTTGGTGTTTAGGAAGCCTTCTTTTTTGTATTTGTTGCTAATGTAGTTTTTGGTGTTGGTTAAAAAACTCTCTGAAAGTTTTTTCCCTTTGGTGAGTTCTGTATCCTTAATCAGTACATCAGCCTTTCCTTTTTTAACTCCCTGAATTTTCACATCCGAAAGTGTGGGGAGTTCTTCAATTTGTATTTCTAAGGTGACGTTGTCACCCTTAACCTCGGTGATATAAAAATTGATATCACTAAATAGTTTGAGTTTCCAAAGCTTATTAATAACGGCACTTACTTCTTCTCCGGGGATTTGAAGTCGCTGTCCCTTTCGTAAGCCACTGTAGGAAATTACGGTTTGGTCATTAAAGGTTTGTAGCCCCTTGACACTAATTGAGTCTATGGTATAGGTTTTGCCTTTGACATAATTGTCCACCTGTGCATGGAGTACATTGGTACCCACCAAGGCAAGCAAAAAGCACAGCAGTACTTTGTGGGAGAATTTAAGGGTTAACCTGTTCACTAGTTTTTCCAAATCGTCTTTCTCGGTTTTGGTAATTTAGTAATGCGGCATGCAATTCTTTTTCGTCAAAGTCGGGCCAGCAGGTTGATGTAAAATACAGTTCTGCGTAGGCGAGATGCCACAACATAAAATTACTTATTCTTTGTTCACCGCTGGTGCGGATGAGTAAATCAACATCCGGTAAATTTTGAGCGTAAAGATGCCTATTTATAATGGATTCGTCAATTTTTTCGGGTGAAATTATGTTATTTTTAACGAGCACTGCAATTTCGCGCGTTGCCCGTTGAATTTCTTCGCGTCCTCCATAGCTCAGTGCTAGGGTAAGCACCATGTTAGAGTTGTTTTTTGTTTTTTCTACCACCAGTTCCAATTCCTTTTGCACTTGGGTAGGAAGCCGATCTGTTGCGCCTATAGTGGTAAGCCGAATATTATTTTTCAGCATTTTTTCGAGTTCTTCTCTAAGGGATCGCACCAAAAGTTTCATCAGGGTTCCGATTTCCTCCTTGGGGCGGTTCCAATTTTCAGTAGAAAATGCAAATAGGGTGAGGTAAGGAACCTTTAAGCGCGCAGCTTCTTCAACAATTTTTTGCACCGCTTTAACGCCTTGTTGATGCCCAAAAATTCTTTTTTTACCACGTTGTTTGGCCCAACGACCGTTGCCGTCCATGATGATGGCAATATGCTCAGGTAGCTTGTCGTAATCCAATGGTACCATTATTTTTCTTTACAATAACATGGAAGATCGCCAAAGGTAAAGGAAATTGTAATCCCAGAAAAGATATACCAGTCGTTATTGTTTGGATTTCCAAATTGTGCGACATCGTAGAGGTCAATGGGGGCGCTACCGTCTAAGTCATCGGTGAGGGCATAGCGCATCCCCACCTCGAAACCTAGTACCCAAAGGGGATTGGGATTAAATTTTAGCCCAACAATAACAGGCAGTGCAACACTTTGAGCTGCGTCGTATGTTTCTGTTGCTGCAGGGGGAGGCCCAGTAAAATAAAACCTATCATAATCAAAATAACTAATGCCCAGGGTGAGATAGGGGCTGAGTTGAGGTGTGCCTGCGTGGAGGTTAAAATCTCTAAAGTTAATTTCAGCAGCCAAAATGGCTTCCATTATGGTATTGCTAAAACTGTATCCTCTCAAGAAGCGGCCAAGGTCTGTAGTACGGTAGTCTCTGCCTTTTAGGGTGCTGTAAAATCCGCTTGCACGGATGGAATAGCGGGTGGTGAGATTCCAGCGGTAAATGATGCCCAAAGCTGTTCCCGAAGGATAGACATAATTGGTATTACCCACATCTCCCCGATAGCTACTGGTTCCCAAAAACACCCCTACATCATGAAACTGCCCTTTAGCTTGAAAGCAGCCCAGCAGTAAAAGCAAAAAGTACCATGATTTTGAATGCATAAAAAGGTGAACTAGTAGCTTGTAGTAAACGAGTATTCTTTACAAGAATAATAACTGAAAAAGGGAGTATTTATTGCACGTTTCGGGTATCCACACCCCAAAAAAGTTTTTCGTGGAGGGTGTTAAAAAAAGTGTCGCCTTCCAGTTGAATTGTTTGGATGGAAAAAGGAGCTTTTTTCAGTTGAATGGTCACTCCATTTTTTACGGTAAGGATGCGGTAATCGAGTGTTAAAAGATGGGCATCTCCGCGGCCAGAAACTTGAATTTCGATCGCACTTTCGTCGGGGATAATTAGGGGACGAAAATTAATATTGTGTGGCGCAATAGGATTTAAAATCCAATTGTTGTTTTCTGGGGTAAGAACCGGCCCCCCACTGGACAAGGAATACCCTGTGGAACCTGTTGGAGTGGCAATTAGAAGTCCATCGGCCCAATAGGTGGTAAGCGGTTTTCCATTGATGTTGGTTGCAATACTCAGCATTGAGGTAGTGTTTTTTCTACTTATGCTCACTTCATTTAATGCATATCCAAAGTCCTCTAGGGCATCAATAGGACTAGAGGTGGTTACTGCTATTAAAGAACGTTTAATGCATTTGTATTTCTTTTCAAAAAATAAATCCAAGCCTTCTTTGAGGGATTCTTTTTGCAAACTTGTTAAAAAGCCTAAGCGCCCTGTATTAATTCCAAAAATGGGTGTTTCAGTATCTTTTACAAAGGGCACAGCACGCAGTAAGGTACCATCTCCACCTATGGTAAAGAGGAAATCAATATCTGGGGCAATAGTTTCGTTGCTGTCGAAATAGGAAACTGTGGGGCCATTTTTAGCTTCCCAATTTTTTTTAAGGCGACCATCTACGCTTACACGGTGGTTTTTCGCAAGAAGCAAGTCGATTACCTCAAGGGCGTAGGATACCGAGGGTTCTTGAATAAAGGCACAAAAAATAGCAATATGCATCAGCTCTTTTTTTTCAAAATTACAAAACTTATGGGCCGCAAGGGAGAAAGAGGCCTTTAATTCGTTGGAAATGTTAGGTTTTCACCTTTTGTAGGTTGTATTTTTGCAGTAGAAACAATTTCTATGACCAAACTCAGCGTTAACATTAATAAGATCGCTACACTCCGCAATGCACGTGGAGGAGATGCGCCCAATGTCGTTAAGGCAGCGCAGGACATTCAGGACTTTGGTGCCCAGGGGATTACCATACATCCCCGCCCAGATGAGCGTCATATTCGCTACCAAGATGCTTATGACTTGAAGCCAGTAGTCCACACGGAGTACAATATTGAAGGGAATCCCATTCCAAAGTTTGTTGAAATGGTTTGTACAATAAAACCAACCCAGGTGACCTTAGTGCCCGATGGCCCAGATGCCATAACGTCTGATGCGGGTTGGGATCCTACACGTCACCAAGAGTTTTTAATAGAGGTCATTCAGCAATTTAAAGCCGAAGGAATTCGTACTTCTATTTTTTTAGATCCAAGACCCGAATGGGTTGCAGCTGCTCGTGATACTGGGGCCGACCGTATTGAATTGTACACCGAAGCCTACGCAAAAGGCTATTCCGCAAGTCCAGAACAAGCACTCGCTCCTTATTTTGAAACAGCAGAAGCAGCTATTGTAGCAGGTTTAGGGATTAATGCAGGCCACGACCTAAGTTTAGAAAATGTGGCCTATTTTGCTCAGCACATTCCACAATTA
This sequence comes from Flavobacteriales bacterium, assembly GCA_011526365.1. Classification (GTDB taxonomy): domain Bacteria; phylum Bacteroidota; class Bacteroidia; order Flavobacteriales; family Flavobacteriaceae; genus RFYP01. The sequence goes on along the minus strand of WTIO01000044.1, from coordinate 897 downwards.
AAAGAAGTTTCCATTGGCCACGCCTTAATTTGTGAAGCCTTGTATTTGGGCTTGGAGAATGTGGTACCGCTTTATTTGCAAAAACTACAGTAATGGCGCTAGTACATGCTAATGTAATTGGTAGCAGCGGCCCTGATATTATTGTACTCCATGGTTTTTTGGGGATGGGGGATAATTGGAAATCCCATGCGCGACAGTGGCACACTTTGGGGTATCGAGTTCATTTAATCGACCAGCGCAATCACGGCAGAAGTTTTTGGTCTTCGGAATTTAATTACACGGTAATGTCTGATGACCTTTTTGCGTATGTGGTGCAGCAACAGTTGAAGGACTTTGTTCTTGTTGGGCATTCTATGGGAGGGAAAACCGCCAAGTATTTTGCCTGTTCCCATCCCGAATTGGTGCAGCGTCTAGTGGTAGTGGATATTGCCCCTAAGGCCTATCCGCCCCATCATCAAGATATTTTAGACAGTTTAGCGCTCTTGCACCGCACCAAATTAAGCTCTCGTCAACAAGCAGACCTTATATTAGAGCCACAGCTCCCCAATGTTGGGCTACGGCAGTTTTTATTAAAAAACCTGTACCGAGCTACTCCTGATCGCTTTGCGTTACGTTTAAATTTTGAGGTGTTAAAAAACGCTAGTAGCGCCGTTGGAGCAGCGCTTCCCGAGGGCTTTAACTTTGATAAACCGTGCTTGTTTTTAGCTGGAGCACTTTCCAATTACATTCTTCCAGAAGACCATCAAAACATCAAGGAGCAGTTTCCCAAAGCTAAATTTGAGGTAATTTCAAATGCAGGGCATTGGTTGCATGCCGAAAATCCAAAAGCATTTCAGGAAGTAATGCACCAATGGCTGGTGTCAGAAAAGTAACATTTACTGTTAAAATCGTTAAGCT
>WTIO01000055.1 GCA_011526365.1 Flavobacteriales bacterium | reverse complement strand
AATATTACGTGGGGCATCCTCAGCATGATACCGAATATTCTGGTGCTGCTACTAGTATTTTTAAGCACGCTATTCGCGCTTTTATTTATACACCGGGAGCGTGAAACGTTTGCAAAGCGCGCCGCCCGCCACGTTAATGCACGACAAGCGGTCCATATGGTTCCAACGCCAAGGGTCGGAGGGATTGCCATCGCAGTTGGCATTCTTTCTGGGGCGCTCTTGTCTGGCAATGATCTATTCGGGACACTTCTCTGGACCACTTTGCCGATCTTTGTTATCGGGCTACTGGAAGATTTAGGGCCTGATACACCGCCGTCTTTGCGTCTTGGGGTCGCGGCACTCTCCGCAATCCTGGCAATTCTTGTTTTGAATATGCATATCACACGTGTCGATCTTCCGGGTGTCGACATCCTAATGTCGGTGACATTGGTTGGCATGGCCTTCACAATTTTTGCGTCCACCGGAATGACTCACGCTATCAATTTAATTGATGGTTTGAATGGCCTGTCGAGCGCTGTTGTGATTGCAATTATGGTCACTTTTGGGCTTGTTGCTCATCATTACGGGCATGCAGACCTTGTGGTGATGAATGCAGTGGTCTGTGTCGCCTTCATTGGATTTATGTGTGTGAATTTTCCCAATGGGCGTGTTTTTTTGGGGGACGCGGGCGCCTATTCCATAGGGCATCTGATAGCCTGGAACGCGATTGTACTCTTGAACCGCGAACCTGACATTTCTGCTTGGGGAATTTTACTGATCCTTCTTTGGCCAGTTGTGGACACTCTATTTGCTATGGTCCGGCGCCTTGTGACAGGGCTGTCCGTCTCTCAGCCTGATAAGCTCCACTATCACCATGTTTTAATGCGGCTTGTCCTGTTGATGACGCACGAATCTATCGGAAAGAAAGAAGCAAATCCTATCGGTTCGTTCTTGTCGTGGCCCCTCATGGCAGTGCCATGTTTCTTGGGATACTCTATGATTGACGACAATCGGGGAGCATTAATTGCAATTGTTGCGTTCACCCTTGCCTATGTCATTACCTATCATTTGCTTATTCACAACGCCCTTAAGCTTCGTAAGTCTGTGCGTAACTCATAAATCGTCTCTTGAGCAATATGATTAGTGTGAGCGTAGTTAGGCGCTTCGTTTTTCAGCCTTATGTCTGTGACTTGCGAACGCTGTAGTATAAACCCTCTAAGCTTGCCCCATATACTGTACCCGTGGTGTTAAAGTGAAGAGTATAAAGATCTCCCTTTATTGCGTCAGTCGTTAATATTGAGTTTTGAATTTTTCCGCTGACGGCCATGGAAATCGAGCCATTCAAGCTCATTCGGTTAGTGGTTAATAATTCCAGATAACGCTGTTCAGATAAGATATAAGTGACTTGTGAATACGTTTGGGCGCCAGCCTGAAATCCCAAATTCCCTCCAGTCAAATCGATAAGCGCAACAACTTCACCATCACGGATCAGAAACCCTTCTCCATAATTCGCACCAACTAACAGTCCTGCTTTTACAATCTTTGGGAAAACAACTTGAGCGACGGACTGTTTCGAAATTGCATATGCGAAAGAACCGCTGCGATTAGCTTGAGCTAAACTTTCTAGCGCATCGAGGTTTGTGACGGTGTTTTGTGACTTAATATCTTCCTTTTTATTGATCAAGCTAGATTGAAAACTGTCCAGTGATCCGCAAGAGGCGACAATAAGTAGAGCGATTAATACGAAACGGTTCATTTCAGCATTCCTAGGTTTTTAATAAGAGAGCGTGCAGCTGGTTCGCTGTTTTTAATACACGGACAACCCATAGACTAAACTCAGGTCATTCGTAAATCAGAGACAAGCGCGTAAAGGTATTTATGGAACTTTTGTGTGCTCTGGTACACCATCTGGAATGAGATGATAAGGCTGCTTATCGATGCAAAAAATCGCACTTTCAGGGTTGAACCACGAATGATCATCCAAAGTGCCAATCTTTAACACTAACATGCCAGGACGTGGTGGGC
>WTIO01000051.1:73176-82713 GCA_011526365.1 Flavobacteriales bacterium | reverse complement strand
TATTATCGACGGAGAATACTATAAATTATTACCGTACCGAAGTAAATCTAACAATGTTCCTCAAATTGGATACCTCATTGTGTTGAGTGATGGCCCGAAGTACAAGTTGTACCTACAACGTAAAAAAATATTTATGGAAGCTTCCGAAGCTCGAACATGTTTGGAGCGTTCTTTGCCCGCACGCTTTAACGACCAAACCAATTACTATTTTAGCGTTGGTGAAGAAACACCAGTACCACTTAACAAATCTAAAAGAACCTTGGTTAAAGTATTTAGAGGCGAAGAACGGGCTGTAAAAGACTACATTAAAACCAGTCGAAATCGTTTGAAAACTAAAGAAGATCTAACGGCTATTTTTGAGCATTTCAACAACTAAGGTGTAATCTATACCGGTATTTTACGATATTCTTAATTTTTTTTGATTTTTCCAGAAAATCAATAATCAATGGGTAGTGTTTGTTATAACATTACCGTCTTTAATAAAACAAAATTCTTTCAATGTTTTGTAAATGTTAATAAATGTGAATATATTTATCGACTTTTAGATATTAACATTATTAATTAACTAATCAAACAGACGTATGAAAAGCTTATTCAAACTGATGATGGTTTCTTTGTTGACACTGCAGGTTGCAGTTGCACAAAAGACTGTCACAGGTGTGGTCTCTGATGACCAAGGAATGCCACTTCCTGGAGCTACCGTACTGGAACAAGGAACCACCAATGGAGTTTCAACAGACTTCGATGGGAACTTCAGCATCGATGTTGCTGAGGGCGGTGTACTTGAAATCAGCTTCGTCGGTTACGAAACTGCTGTAGTAACAGTAGGACAAGATGACGTAATCAACGTAAGTCTGGCCCAGGGCAACCAGCTGGAAGAGGTAATCGTTACAAGTTTAGGTATTAAAAGAGAGAAGCAAGCCCTAGGGTATGCGGTTTCTGAGGTAGAATCAGATGCTCTTGAACAACGCGGAGAAGGTGATATTGGTCGTATTTTGACCGGTAAGGCTTCTGGTGTACAGATTACAAACGCCAGTGGTATTTCCGGATCCGGTACAAGTATTGTAATTCGTGGTTTTAATACCTTTAGCCAAGGAAACCAACCATTGTTTATTGTTGATGGTGTTCCGTTTTCTAGTGAGACGAATGCTCAAGGTGGATTCGTAGATGGAAACAATGGTTCATCTCGTTTCTTAGACCTTGATCCAAACAACATTGAATCCGTGAATGTACTTAAAGGACTTGCTGCTGCAACTCTTTATGGTACACAAGGACGAAATGGGGTAATCTTAATTACTACCAAATCCGGTAGTGCACAAGGTGCAGGACCTAAGAAAACTGAAATTACTGTTAACACCTCATACTTTAACACGGATCTAGCATCATTGCCAGACTACCAAATGCAGTATGGTAATGGTTTTGATCAGTCATTCGGTTGGTTCTTCTCAAACTGGGGACCAAGTTTCGACGAAGGTGGACCCGCAGGATGGGGTAGACAAAGTTCTATTAATGGAACTTCATCTGGAACTCCTGGATTTTTAAGACACCCTTACACTACTGCATCTTCAGCCACAGGTATTCCTGCTATTATCGACCAATTGGGTATTGCTCCTGATGAGTTGTATGAGTGGAAGCCTTATGATAGTGTAGGTGGTTTCTTCAGAACTGGTACTACCATAAATACTAACGTAAACGTTCGTGGAGCTAGTGATGATGGAAAAGTATCCTACAATATTAACTATGGTAACCTTGAAGACAAAGGATTTACTCCTGGAAACACTTTGCGCAGAAATAACATCAGTTTTGGTGGACGTGCTGCTCTTTCCAACAAGTTTACAATAAATGGTACTTTAAATTACACATCTACCAATTTTAAATCACCTCCAGTTGCTGCTGGATATGGTTCTAACGTAGGTGGTGAAGGTGCTTCGATTTTTGCAAACGTATTTTATACACCTCGTTCAGTTGATTTGAATGGTCTTCCATTTCAAAATCCTGTAACAGGAGAATCAATCTATTATCGTCAAAACAACTCTATTCAACACCCACTTTGGACTGCTAACAATGCATCTAACCAACAATTAGTTGATCGGGTGTTTGGTGGAGCTACTATTAGTTATGATATAAATGAAAACCTTGTAGCATCTTACCGTTATGGTATTGACGTATATTCTGAGAATAACACAAACTATGCTAACAAAGGAGGTAAAACGGGTTCTGTAGTAAACCGAAATGGGTTGTATGAAACATGGAACAACAGAAAAACTATTTTCGACCACAACTTTACAGTTTCCGGACAGTATAATTTAACAGAAGAAATTGGTGCTGACTTTACTGTTGGTTTCACCACTCGTTCAGATACCTATGACAGAAATGGAGTACGTAGTTCTGGACAGCAGGTATTTAATGTGATTCGTCACTTTAACTATGAGCAACAAGATGAAATTCAGTTCTACAACAAAAGAAACATTATGGGTCTTTACGGACAAGCTTCTTTTGACTACAACCGATATGCTTACTTAACCCTGGCTGCACGTAAGGACTGGGTATCTAACCTTTCTGAAGAAAACCGTTCTATTGTTTACCCTTCAGCAAGTGTTTCATTTCTTCCAACAAGTGCTTTCCCAGAGATTAAGAGTGACTTGGTTAACTTGTTAAAAATCCGTGCTGGTTACGGAACATCTGCAAACTTCCCAACAGGGTATCCTATTGCAGCAACTCTTAACCTAGATACTCAAGACTTTATTGATCCTCGAACAAGTAATGTAGTAATCACCAATACATCAGGATCTGTTCTTGGTAATCCAGACTTAAAGCCTGAGCGTATTGATGAGATTGAATTTGGAATTGAAGGTCGCTTCTTAGACAGCCGTTTAAGCCTTGACCTTTCTATATATAATAAGATCACTAAAGACTTGATTATTAACCGTCGATTAGACCCTTCTACAGGATTTACTTCTACTCAAACTAACGTTGGTAAAATTTCCAACAAAGGGGTTGAAATTGATCTTGGTATGGACTGGATAACAAGTCAGGATGGATTAAACTGGAGTACTTATGTAAACTGGTCTACCAACGACGCTATCGTTGATGATCTAGGACAGGATACTGACCTTATCGTTTACTCTGGATTTTCAACACTTGGAAACGCTGCAATCCCTGGTGAGTCACTGGGTACTATCGTAGGCTCTATGATTACTCGTGACGACCAAGGACGTAAAGTAGTAAACAACCAAGGAAGTTATGATGAAACTTTTGGAACTAATATTATTGGAGATGCTAACCCTGATTGGTTATTAAACATTTCTAACAGTATGAGTTACAAAAACTTCTCATTTAACTTCTTAATTAACCACGTACAAGGTGGAGACATCTTTACCTACACAGTAGCAACGCTATTAGGTCGTGGATTAACAACAGACACGCTAGATAGAGAATTGAGTTTTATCCTTCCTGGTGTAAACTCAAACGGACAACCAAACACGAAACAAATTAACAACTCAACATTTTACTTTAGTAATGTCCTTTATGGACCAGATGAAATGTTAGTATATGATGGATCGGTATGGAGACTGGGTGAGATTTCGTTAAGTTACTCAATACCACAATCACTATTAGACAAAACTCCTTTCGGAAGTGCTAGTATTACTGCCTCTGGTTACAACCTTTGGTATGATGCTTACAACACTCCTGACGGAACAAATTTTGATCCTAATATTGCGGGTACAGGTGTTGGTAACGGTAGAGGTTTTGACTATCTAAACGGACCGAGCTCTAAGCGTTTTGGTGCAAGTTTAAAACTTACATTTTAATAATTGAAAAACGTAATTATGAGATTTATTAATAAAATTTTAGTATTTAGTTTGACAGTTAGCTTGGCGTTAACTTCTTGTGAGACTGCAGAATTAGATCTTACATCAAATCCAAACGCCCTAACACCAGAGCAAGCTAGTTCAGACTTCTTTTTGAATGCTGTACAAGAAGACTTTGCTTCATGGGTACACTCAATGGGAGATCGCGGGGCAGAATTGTCACGTGTGGCCTACATGAGTGGACGTAACTATGACCAAGTTTATTCTCCTAACTCCTGGGATGGATTATGGAGTAGTGCCTATAGAGGTATGCTACAAGATATAGTACTAATGGAACAACTCGAATCTACTACGAATTATGCTCGTGGTATGGGTAAAGTATTCCGTGCTTATATCTATTTAACTTTAGTGGACTATTTTGGTGATGTGCCTGTTCAAGAGGTAGGTGAAGCACTTGGTGGACTAGAAGGGGTGTTAAACCCTGTTGCTACGGGAGGTCAGGCTGTTTACGATTATGCTATTGCGCAATTAGATTCAGCAATATCAGACTTTCAAGATGCCGGTTCTGCACGTCCACAGTTTGATTTTTATTACAACGGAGATGCTTCTAAATGGATTAAAGCTGCCAATTCTATAAAGAAAAAGGCATATTTGAATCTTGGAAATGTTGGTGCATACAACGGTATCACAAACTACATTGATGAGATTTCAGAAGATTTCCAATTCCAATGGGGTACTAATGCAGTTCAGCCTGATACACGTCACCCGCTATATCGCTCTGGTTACACCAATACAGGTGGTGGAGAATATATGCCAAACTGGCTAATGGGTAAAATGTTAACAAGCTTCAATGGACTTAAAGATCCTCGTATGGCATATTATTTCTATCGTCAGGTAGAGAATGTTCCTGGATTTGGGGCTCCTGCAAATGAAGAGGTATTAGAATGTGGTCTTCCAGGCTACTTCAATCCTTATCCAGCAGGAATTACATTTTGTGCTCTTCCTGATGGATATTGGGGTCGCGACCATGGAAACGATAACGGTATTCCACCAGATGGGTTTACAAGAACACTTCGTGGGGTCTATCCTGCAGGTGGTGCTTTTGACGAGGGAACTTTTGCTCCCAAAATCATTGGTGAAGGTTTAGGCGGTAAAGGTATTACTCCTATCTTCTTATCTTCATGGTCACACTTTATGAATGCTGAGGTTGCATTAGCTTCTAATGACTTAGCTACAGTAAAGGCAATGACTCGTGCAGGAATCGAAATATCAATGAATAAAGTTGATGATATAAGTGGTGCACCTGCCTTAGATGATGATGCCATTACTGCATTTCTTGACAACTTTGATATTGTTTGGGATGCTGCTAGTACAAGTGCAAAACTTGATATTTGGGCTGAACAGTTTTTTATCTCAATGGTAGGGAACGGTATTGATGCTTATAACTCTTACCGTCGTAATGGTTTACCATCATCTATTCAACCAAATATAGAACCTAGTCCTGGAAACTTCCCATTATCACAGTGGTATCCAGCTAACTACGTTACCAACAATTCTAATGCTGAACAAAAAGCTAACAAAGCTGGTAGAGTATTTTGGAACGCTAGCGGTCCTTCTAACCTTAAATAATTAATACGATGAAAAAAATATTAAGTTTATTCGGAATTATGGCAATCACCCTCACAGGGTGTGGGGACCCAGATAATACTATTAATGAAGTATTAGATAATGTTGGAACAGGAGCTGTACTTCGTACTATTAGCTCTTCTGGATCTTTCAACTTCTACGATCAAGCAAATTCAGTATTCAGCGCTACAATAGAAGCTCATGATACTGAGGATGGCGGTTTAATGCAGAACGTTGAAATTTATCTTTCAGCAGATGGTGGAGCAGAGTCTCTATTTAGAACTATGACTCCTTCTGATTTTACAACAGGTCCAACAGGACTTCCAAGAGGATCCTTCCAAGTTTCACTTGCAGACTTTACTGCTGCTGGTATTAACTACGGAGGAGCTAGTGTAACCAAAATTAGATTACAGTATAACCTTACTAACGGAGAGTCATATTCTGACGATACAGTTACAGGTTCAATGACTGGATCTTACTTTGCGTCACCTTACGCATACTCACTTTTAGTAGCTTGTTTAGTTACTGATGGAAGTGCTGTTCCTGGAGTTTATACATTCACCATGACAGATTCATATGGAGACGGATGGCAGCAAAGCACCATTAAATTTACAATTGATGGTGTAGTTTATAATGTTGCAAATCCAAGTATTTACTCTAGTGATGATGCTTGGGAAGCTACATTGGTTCCTTTCTCTGGAAATGCAAGTGCTGGGACCGCACAAGTTACGGTTCCTGCAGGAGCATCTACGATGAGTATTGAGTTTGTTGAAGGAAGATATCCTGGCGAAACAGGCTGGAGTGTAGATTACGTAGGCCTTGATGGTTCTAGTAATGCACAAAATGCTTATTCTGGAGGTGGAGGTTATAGTAGTGCTGGTGTTAAAACACTTAGTATCTGCCAATAATCCTGCTAATGATTAGAATTATAAAAAGGGCACCAAAGGTGCCCTTTTTTTATATCCTAAAGTTCATGTATGTACCCTTAAACTTTTATTGTGCCAAATAGCCCCGCCAAAAACGTTGCCCTCCCCCGTCATATTTCCAAACTACTTCTTTTTCCTGAGTAACCTCCCAATAGCCGTAATCACCCTCACATATCAACGTATTACCATTGGGCAATCTAACAGCACCAGAGATTAGATTAAAGTACAAGTCAGGATGGCTATAAGACCAAACAACCTCAGGCAACACAAATCCATTAGAAGCCGAAAAACTATTCGGCAACGCCAATTCATACACAACAGACTGTTGGGTAGAAGTTCCATTGCTATACACCAACATATTACCTAGACCAAAAGTAGAGTTTACAAAATTTGGATGGTGGTTGTTGTCAAATAGGCGATCTCCTTCTCCGGCATATGCACTAGGATTGCCAAAACGATACAAGAGATCTCCAGCCACACTCTGTGCATTAGCCGTGGTGGTGTTGTGATCTATCACCCATACTTCACTGTAAAAATTAACGCTCATATAAATTAAATCCCTTTGGACATCGTATACTAAGGCGTTGGCGTGCATAATATCCCCATTATCTTTATTGACATAGTTCACGTCAATTTTGGTGTAGTTACTTGCTATAGATCCATAGTTTGCTGCGTCTGGATATTGATCCTGCACCAAATGTTCCCAGCTGCGCCATTGCCACACCACGGTATTGGTGGTGGGATCTATTTCTATGATCTTTTCGGGAAATACATCAACATCAAGGCTTACTCCTGCTGCTTTGGCTTCTTCAGTTCTAATGCGTTCCCACACCAACACCAAAACATTGCCGTTGGGTAACACTTCGAAGTCGTGGTGCAATAATTCGTCTTCGGTATGCAAGGCGTATTCCCAAACTAAATTGCCTCCAACATCGTACTGCTGTAGCACACCACCATACCCCCCAAAACTAAACGTTAAGCTACCTTCAGGCTTAAAAATACCCATGTAGCCACCATCGGGTAGTAATTCAAAATCATTCCCCAAATTAAGGGGAAAGCTAAAGGACTGTAACTTCGTTCCTGTTTTATCAACTACATAGGCCTTACGTCCCCCATTTTCAATTAATAACACATTGTTATCGTCCATTTTTTTTGGGGTATACAAAACCACTTCTGGGCTGAGCTCCGGTATAGGTAAAAACACGGCACGTAAACGTGTAGCCGCAGTAATTTGAATGTTTAGGGGATTGTCTTCACTTGTTATACTTCCTTCCCACCGATCAAAATAAAATCCAGCTGCCGCAGTAGCTGAAACATCAACAGAACTGCCATACAAATGCGGTCCCGAAAAATAACTAACGTTCCCCTCCCCTTCTTGCGAAACTTCTAAGAGAAACGTTTGTTCCTCTAGAGGTATCTCCTTAGTACAGGAGAAAATAATAAAAACACTTAGGATTGAAATACGGTATAAGGAAGCTGTCATAGTAGCGTACAATATAGAGTTGTGATGTAAAATTATTGTTTTTGTTTAAGCTTTCCAATGTGCATTTTTGCCCTCCAGTAGTTGGAAACCATAAATTCCTCGTATGTTTGCACTACTGCGCTAATGAAAGATGCATTACTTTATGGAATTCACGCCTTACAGGAGGCCCTAAATGCTGAACAGACGGTAGATCGGGTATGGCTGTTACAAAACAGTAAAAATCCTGCTATCAACAGGCTGGTCAAACAATTAAATGAAAAACAAATTGCCTTTAGCTTTGTTCCAAAAGAACGTTTCGAACGCTATAAAAACAATAACCATCAGGGTGTGGTGGCCCAGCTTTCGCCCATCAAAACACTTGAAGCAGAAAGCTTAGTTGAAACTGCCCTAGAGCACACCAAAACACCTTTGTTTTTACTTTTAGACGGCGTTACCGATGCCCGAAATTTTGGTGCCATCTTGCGAAGTGCAGCAGCAGCAGGAGTGCAAGGGGTTATTGTGCCAACCTCTGGGAGTGCGCCCATCAATGGGGACACCATTAAAACCTCAGCAGGCGCAGTATTTCAGGTTCCTATTGCAAAAGTAGCCCATCCCAAAGATGCCCTATTCCTTTTTGATGCTTATGGTATACAAACACTGGGGATTACAGAAAAAGCTACGGACTACCTCTATGCAAAACCGTTACTAGGCCCCACTGCCCTGGTACTGGGTGATGAACACAAAGGAATTTCCAAAGGGGTGATTGCTTCGCTCAAGGATCAGGCGAAACTGCCTATGGCCGAGGGGGTAGATTCATTGAATGTATCTGTTGCCTGTGCTATAGTACTGTACGAAGCAGTACGCCAACGCATGTAGTTTCCTACATTTCCCTATATTTAGCTATGGACTTTACACCACTAGCTGCTCGGGTTCGACCACAATCTTTGGATGACTATATTGGCCAACATCACCTGGTGGGAGAAAATGGTATCCTGCGGAAAAGCATGGCCATTGGCCAGTTGCCTTCTTTAATTTTTTGGGGGCCGCCAGGAACGGGAAAAACAAGTTTAGCACGAATCCTTGCCCAACAACAAGAACGGCCATTTTACGAACTTTCTGCCATTAATGCTGGAGTAAAAGAAGTACGTGCTGTGATTGATAAGGCCAAAAATAGCGGCGGCCTCTTTAGTGGAAAAAAGCCCTTGCTCTTTATTGATGAAATCCATCGCTTTTCTAAAGCCCAGCAAGACGCCCTTTTGGGGGCTGTAGAACAAGGGCTAATTACGCTTATAGGTGCAACCACAGAAAACCCCAGTTTTGAAGTTATTAATGCCCTACGGTCCCGGTGTCAGGTGTACACCCTTAACGCCCTGTCAAAAGAGGAACTGCTACAAGTTCTCGAACGCGCCCTAAAAGTAGATACGCAATTGCAACAGCTGCCTGTAGTTGTAAAAGAACACGAAGCCTTACTTCAACTTTCTGGAGGCGACGCCCGAAAACTACTTACCATCCTCGAATTGGTGGTGCAGCAGCAGCAAGACAAAAATCCCATAGTACTCACCAATGCTACGGTGCAAGAAGTGGTTCAAACCAATTTGGCACAATTCGATAAAAATGGGGATTTGCATTATGATATTGCTTCAGCTTTTATCAAGTCACTGCGGGGGAGCGATCCCAATGCTGCGGTTTATTGGTTAGCGCGTATGTTAGA
>WTIO01000051.1:0-73076 GCA_011526365.1 Flavobacteriales bacterium | reverse complement strand
GGCGAAGGCTATCAGTACCCACATGATTTTCCACAGCATTTTACATCTCAGGAATACTTGCCCACAGAGCTTTCGGGAACTGTCTTTTACACACCTGCCCAAAACCCTACAGAGGACCGCTTGCGGGCTTACTTAAAAGCCTTGTGGAAAGAGAAATACAACTACTAACGTTTTCCCCAAAAGAAAGGGGTAAATAAAATCAGCACAGTAAATAGTTCTAAACGCCCAATAAGCATCAATAATGCTGCCCAAAGTTGTCCGTAGCCTGGGAGGGCGGCATAGGTAGCATCGGGGCCAAATACGCCCAAGGCAGGACCCACATTTCCCAGTGTGGCGGCAGCTACCCCTAGAGCACTGGTAAAATCAAATCCCATGAGAGCAAAGCCCAGGGTTCCAATAATAAAAGACAACATATAAAGGATAAAAAATCCAAGAATATTGTATACAATCTTTTCATTCACCACCTTATTGTTATAACGGGTTTGAATAATGGCATTAGGGTGTAGGGCACGTTTAAACTCTAAAAATCCACTGCGAATCATTAACAAATGACGAACAATTTTAATTCCTCCCGAGGTGGATCCTGCCGAACCCCCCAAAAACATGAGTCCAAAAAGTAATACTGTCAGCAGTGGGAACACGGTTACCAAATCTGCCGATACGAAACCGGTAGTGGTAATTAAAGCCGTAACTTGAAATAAACTGTGTCGAAAGTAACTCTCAACCGCCCCATAAACTTGTGGGTAGGTAAATCCTTCGCCCAAAGGAAGTTGGTAATAATACAGTAGCGTACATGATAGGAGTGTGAAAACGAAAATAAAACCCAAATAGGTTTTCCATTCTTCATCCTTAAAAATACTTTGTAGCTTTCCTGTAAATGCAAAATAACTCAGTACAAAATTACTACCGGCTACAAGCATAAAAAAGATAACAATGTATTGAATTAGTGGGGTGTCATTCCAAAACGCTAAACTATTATTTTTGGTAGAAAAGCCACCGGTAGACAGTGTACTCATAGCGTGATTTACAGCATCAAACAAGGACATTCCCGCGAAGTATAGCATGGCAGTTTCTGCTAAGGTGTAGCCCAAATAAATTAACCATAAGCGCTTGGCAGTATCGGTAATCCTAGGGTGCAGTTTATCGCCGCTAGGCCCTGGAGCTTCAGCCGTAAACAACTGCATTCCGCCAATGCCTAAAAGGGGGAGTATGGCTAAAGCCAATACAATGATTCCCATACCACCAATCCAATGGGTCATACTACGCCAAAACAACAGCCCTTCTGGCAAGGCTTCCACATTGGCAATTACCGAGGCTCCTGTGGTGGTATAGCCTGAAATAGTTTCAAAAAATGCTGCCGAAAAACTACTTAAGCTGCCTGTAAATAAATAGGGCAACATTCCGGTGAGGGCCATCGTAAGCCATCCAAGGGTAACAATTAGGTAGCCCTCACGACGGTATATTTGAAGTTGATCGCTACGTGTGGCCAAGGTAATCAAACCGCCTAAACCTAAAATTAAAAAGGCCGCCAAAGCCAAGGGGTAAGAAGTACCATCTTTCGTTAAAATACTCACCAAAACAGCGGAAAGCATAAGCCCACCGTTAAACAGCATTAAAATGCCTAAAAGATGAGCAATAATTTTAAAGTTGATTTTTTGCATGCTAGCGGCTAACGGAATAGTTGTTCAATCCGTTTGATGGATTTAGGCAAACAACACACCACCACACGGTCTCCAGCTTCAATTTTGTAGTCTCCCAATACAATTTTCCCTTCGCCCGCTTTGATAACACCACCAATGGTGGCTGTCCGGGGGAAGTCAATATCTCGAATGTTTAGTCCGGTTACCTTTGAGTCTTGATGCACCTGAAATTCTAAAATTTCTACGTTTAAATTACTCAAAGTAGTCATGTCTACAACATCACCCCTACGGACATATCTAAAAATGGTGTTGGCGGTAAGCAATTTTTTATTGATAAGGGTGTCAATACCTATGGTTTGGGACAACTCAAAGTAGTCCATGTTTTCCACCAAGGCAATGGTTTTTTTCACCTCCTTAGATTTTGCCATCAAACAGGACATGATGTTCGTTTCCGAATTTTCTGTTACGGCAATAAAAGCGTCCATGGATTCTACATTTTCCTCTTCGAGCAATTCTGCACTTCTTCCATCACCGTGAATTACCATCACACCGGGTAGTTCTTCCACAATATCGTAGGCTCGTGATTTGTTTTGTTCTACTAAGGTGACTTGCAGGTCTTTTGCCCGAAGTTCCCGCGCTGTGGCCAAACCGATGTTTCCTCCACCCAAAAGAAATACACTTTTGATTTCTGTTTTTGTTTTGCCAGTAAGCTTATAAATTTCTTCAACCCCCTGAGGAAGGGTAATAAAAAAAACATTGTCATTGGCTTCAAAAACAGTATCTCCCCTAGGAATTATAGTGTATTGGGTGCCTTTGCGCTGTAGGGCAATGGGCATAAAGTGCAAGTCGGGGAAAAAGGCCGCAGCATCTTTAACAGACCGCCCAACAAAAGGTGCTGTAGCACCAACAGTAGTACCTATTAATGATAGGGCACCACCTTCAAATTCATAGCTGTTGTTAAACGCCGATTGGTCGATAAGGCGTTGAATTTCACTTGCCGCCAGCGCCTCTGGAGAAATCAATTCGTCTACCCCCATTTGTTGAAAATCAATCTGGCATTCTTCCTTTATGTATTCAATAGTAGAAATTCGTGCAATGGTTCGTTTACATCCCATTTGCTTGGCCAAACCACAAATTAGTAGGTTGGTGGCTTCTTCGGAAGTTACCGCAATAAACAAGTCGGATTTTTCCACATTGGCATCACGAATAACTTGCAAGGAAGCAGCATTTCCTCGAACAGCCTTTATATCCAGATGACTTTCTGCATAATTTAAGCGCTCCTTGTCCGTATCAATAAGGGTGATGTCTAATGATTCAAAAGAGAGTAGTTTCGCCAAATGGAACCCTACCTCACCTGCTCCCGCAATTACAATTTTCATGAGGATACTTGAAAATACTGTACAAATATACAAAATACCCCTGCGCTATAACAAATGCACTATATTTGCCGCCTATGCGAGAAGAAATTCGTCCCTACGACCCCCAGCAAGGCTCTAAGAAGGTGCAAGTAAAAAAAATGTTTGACACCATAGCTGGGAATTACGACACCCTAAACAGGGTTATTTCCTTTGGTATCGATCAGAGGTGGCGAAAAAAAGTTGTGGCTTTTGTGGCCGAAAAGCACCCTGAGCAAGTTTTGGATATTGCCACAGGTACGGGAGATCTTGCGGTAGCCCTTGTGGCCTCTGGAGCTAAAAAAATTGTAGGGTTAGACCTCTCCCCAGGGATGCTTGCCCTAGGAAAGGAAAAGGTGGCTCAAAAACAATTGGATCACACCATAGAAATGGTGGTAGGAGACAGCGAAGAAATCGACTATCCCGACGCACATTTTGACGCGGTTACCGTGGCCTTTGGGGTTCGCAACTTTGAACAACTCGATCGGGGACTGCAAGAAATATTCCGTGTGCTGCGCCCGGGTGGACAATTGGTTGTATTGGAAACCTCAGTACCTACCAAGTTTCCCTATAAACAAGGCTATCAGCTCTACACCCACTGGATTATGCCCGCAATTGGACGCCTTTTCTCCAAGGATAATGCTGCCTATGGCTATTTATCGAAATCGGCGGCAAATTTTCCTTTCGGCACTGCTTTCAACAATATTTTGAAAAAAAATGGGTTTATAGCTATAGTAGACCATCCTCAAACCTTTGGTGTGGCTACCATTTACCGTGCAACGAAACCGAAAAAATAGAACTTGGTGTAGCATCCTTTTTTGGGCCCTACTGAGCAATGCAGTGTGTTCACAATACCCTACTGTTCGGGAACGGGTCATTAACCTACCCAATTTTGACGAACGCTTTGTGCACTATGGCTACTACGTTGGACTCAACCAATACGATTTTAAGTTTGAATATACGGCGGACTATTACAGGGTGAACAACTACCCCGATATTGAAGTACTCCCAAAAAGGGGGTTTAGTATTGGTCTTATTGGGGATATGCGAATCAATAAATTCATCAATTTGCGTTTAGAGCCCGGACTGTATTACAATCAGCGGGATTTAATTTTTCCAGATTATGTGGGGGTAGAAAGTGAAATTGAACGTACCCGAGAAGTAAAATCCACCTATATTCACCTGCCCTTTTATGTTAAAATTAATGCGGAACGCATCAATAATTTTAGGCCCTTTATTCTTTTTGGGGCATCCACTGATTTTAACCTGTCGAGCAACTACAAAAACACCGACGACAACACCACCGGAGTGTTTCGAACAGTAAATCAACTCCTCAACTACGAACTGGGCTTAGGCTTTGAATTTTATTTGTACTACTTTAAATTTTCGCCCTCCATTCGGGGTTCCTTTTCTATGGAAAATGAGCTCATTCCCGACAACGATCCCAACAGTCCTTGGACCCGAAACATCAATAATATTTTTAGCCGGGGGGTCGCCTTAATTATCACTTTTGAGTAGGATGTTGCCTACGATGATATTCAGACAGTAGAATGGCTGTGGCCGTAGCAACATTTAAGCTTTCTGCTTGCCCCGACACCGCAGAAGGAATGCGTATTTGATGCTGGGCATAAGACAGGGCCTCCGCTGAAATCCCATGGGCTTCACTGCCCATTAAAAAAATTGCAGGGGAGGCAAGTGTTTTTTCATATACCGAATGACCTCCCAATACTGCTGCGTAAACAGGAAGCTGCTGGTAGGCCAAAAATTCGGGTAGTGATGTGTACAAACATTGTACGCGTGCCAAGGAGCCCATACTGGCTTGTACGGCCTTGGGGTTGTAACAAGATACGGAAGTGCTACTGCACACCACATGGGAAATGCCAAACCAATCGGCCAGGCGCAAAATGGTTCCTAAATTCCCAGGATCGGAAACGCCATCCAACACTACAGCAGTTTGCTGTTGGGGCAGGGTCAGGTTTTGAGGCATTGCAAAAACACCCAATGCTGGACTCGGCGAATGCAGGTGTGTGATTTTTTTCATTTCCGCTGTTGTGATAACAGTGGTGGGAAGCCCTTCAATTTCGGTGGTAGAATACAAAGCCTTAGCGGCCCAACCCGCAGCATAAAATTCTTTAACGCTTTTTTCCCCCTCCACAACAAAAGTTTGGCTTTGTTCACGAAACTTTTTTTTGGCCAGTTGTTGGATTTGCTTTTGTTGATTTTTGCTAACCATTCAAATGATGTATTTTTGGAATTAAATCCGTGGCTTTTGCGTTACTTCCCAACAAAACTAAGCATTATCTGTTTGACGGCACTGCTTTTTGTGGGCTGCGGGATGCAACAGCTGGATATTCAGGAACGGCTGGTTACTAAAAACAGCCTTCACACTGACGGGAAAAAAGTGCGTGATCCCGAATTAAAAAAACGCCTGCTCCCCAAACCCAATAGTGCGCTGCTTTTTTTTCCGTTAAAACGCAAGCTGTTTACCATGGCCCATGCTAATCCCGAGGCACAATTTGAGTCCTGGCTAAAAAAACGTCCCAAACGCGAACAGCATTTAGAAAAATGGTTTTCTGCAAAGCAAATTCAGCAACTTAAAAAGTACACTGTCAATTTTAATAAATGGCTAAAAAATAACGGAGAACCACCAGCCATTGTTGATTCTACACAAATGCAACAATCAGTAGTTCAAGTAAATCAGTACTACAAAAACAAAGGCTATTATAACAGTGCAACACAATTTAAAGTTGAACCGAAAGGAAAACGAAGTGCAAACGTACACTATACAACTACAAAGGGCAACCGATTTTATTTGGATCACATAGATTATGCCATTAGCTCTCCTGCCCTGCGCCCAGTGATTCAAACTGCAGCCGGAGCGAGTTTTTTACAACAAGACAGCCCTTTTGTATTGGAAAACTTTGAAAAGGAACGAGAACGACTTATCAATTTGCTAAAAACCCGAGGGGTTTACAATTTCCAACCCAACAGCCTTCAGTTTACCGTTGCTATTGACAGTACTGGACGCGACACTAAAATTCCAGTGACGGTGAACATCAGTGATTACAACAGCAGGTCTAACGACAGTGTTCAACGCCAGCCCTATCAATTGTCAAAAGTGCAGGATGTTAAGGTGTTTATTAGTCCTAATGACGATTTTACCACAGCCAACTGGGACAGCATCAACTACGAAGACCTGTCTATTTTTTACAAAAGAAAATTAAAATACCGACCCCAAGCCTTGGCAGAGTCAATATTCATCCAAAAAGACAGCCTCTACAATAACGATGAACGCACCCTTACCTACCGATTTCTCAATAGAACAAGAAACTTTAAATACCCTAGTATTACCTACCAACCTCTAGATGCTGAAACTTTGGAAGCCAACATACTTCTTACACCAAGAGAACGGTTTTCCTTGGGGCTAGACCTGGATGTATCTCATTCTAACATACAAGATTTTGGTGTGGGCAGCGGGGCCTCCATTGCCGTTAGAAATTTATTCCGAAGTACCGATGTACTAGAATTTAGTATAAACAACACCCTGGGCGCCTCTAATAATGCTGCAAATCCTAAGGATCGGTTTTTTAACCTCTTTGAATTGGGCGCCGATATTAATTTGCGCTTTCCAAAAATCCTTTTGCCCTTTGATACCGAAGGTTTGGTTCCCAAAGAAATGAACCCTCAAACCAGTATCACTTTAGGGTCTACAATACAAACCAACATTGGACTCGACAAGCAGTACTTAAATTCTACCTACCAATTGGATTGGACCCCATCGAAAACAAAAAACATCACCCTGAAATTGCTAGATATTGAGTTTGTAAATAATCGTAATGTTACCAATTACTTTAATGTTTATAAAAACTCCTATAAACGTTTGAATACCATTGCAGGGCAAACTTCGGGAAATCAGATTTTTTATAATTCTGCAGGAAACCTTCGTATTCCTGAGGGTACCGATGGCTTTATTGCACAGGTACTGGCAGGAGGCACAGGGCTTCAACCAGAGGACACCAATTACATTTTAGTCAATCGGATCCGCGAACGCCAAGAACGACTTACCGTAAACAACCTCATTGTGGGGACTTCCTTTGGATTTACCCTAAACACACAGGAAGATTTATTGGATGAAAACTTTTCACAGTTCCGTTTTAAACTAGAGACTGTTGGCAACGGGTTTATGGGACTGTTGAGCGTTTTTAATCACCCCAAAAATGACCAAGGCAACTACGCTATTGATGGCGTAGAACCCTCCCAATACATCAAAACCGAATTGGACTACATTAAGCACATTCGTTTGGGCACACAAAGGGTGCTGGCCTTACGTCTTTTTGGCGGTTTTGCCCTTCCGTATAACAACGCCAATAGCATTCCCTTTACACGATCCTTTTTTGGAGGTGGGGCCAATGACAATCGTGCGTGGAAACCCTATCAACTAGGGCCAGGCAAAAGCAATAACACCAACGAATTTAATGAAGCAAACCTGAAACTTGCCGCTAATTTAGAATACCGCTTCCCAATTATAAACGCACTAAAAGGAGCGCTATTTATTGATGCTGGAAACATTTGGAATGCCCAAGACAACGTTACCGATCCCCTTGCCCGGTTTGATGGTTTTCGAGATTTAGAAGACATTGCTATTGGATCGGGTTTGGGGCTGCGTTATGATTTTGATTTTTTCGTATTTCGTTTTGACACTGCTTTTAAAACTTATAATCCTGCTCTGCCTAAAGCCACCCGCTGGTGGAGCGAATATGCCCTCAATAAAGCCGTTTTTAATGTGGGAATTAATTATCCTTTTTAATAAAAACCCTATTTTTGCCCAAAACCAAAATTGATGACAACAGCCATTCCTAAAGGTGTAGTAACTGGTGAACACCTTCAAGATATTTTTAAACTTGCTAAAGAAAAGGGATTTGCCCTACCAGCAGTAAACGTAACTGGAAACAATACCATTAATGCCGTAATGGAAACTGCTGCGGCAATTAATAGCCCTGTAATTATTCAATTCTCCAACGGAGGGGCACAATTTAATGCTGGTAAAGGTCTTTCAAATGAAGGACAACAAGCGGCAATTGCTGGTGCGGTTGCTGGCGCAAAACACATCCATGAACTGGCAGAACACTATGGTGCAACAGTGATTCTTCATACGGATCACTGCGCAAAAAAACTCCTCCCCTGGATAGATGGACTTCTGGATGCCAGTGAAGCATTTTACGCTGCAACAGGAAAGCCGTTGTTTAGCTCACATATGATCGATCTCTCTGAGGAACCCATTGAAGAAAATATTGCCATTTGCAAAGACTACCTAGCGCGTATGGCCAAAATGGACATGACCCTTGAGATTGAGCTTGGGGTAACCGGTGGCGAAGAAGACGGTGTAGACAATACCGATGTTGACCAATCTAAGCTGTACACCCAACCCGAGGAAGTAGCTTATGCCTATGAAGAATTGAGTAAAATTAGCCACCGATTTACAGTTGCTGCAGCATTTGGAAATGTCCACGGTGTATACAAACCTGGAAATGTGGTGCTTACACCCACCATCCTAAGAGATTCTCAAGCCTACATCAGCGAAAAATACAAGGTGGGGGCAAATACAGTAGATTTTGTGTTCCACGGAGGGTCGGGATCTACCTTGGAAGAAATTCGAGAAGCCATTGGCTATGGAGTAATCAAAATGAATATTGACACCGATCTTCAATTTGCTTTTACTGAAGGTATTCGCGACTATATGACGGAAAATATTGACTACCTCAAAACACAAATCGGAAATCCCGAAGGACAAGAAGTACCTAATAAAAAATATTACGACCCAAGAAAATGGCTGCGTATTGGTGAAGAAACCTTTAAAAAGCGGTTGATAAAAGCTTTTGAAGATTTAAATAATGTCAATACATTAGCTTAACCAAAAAGGCAACTATGAGCTGGTTTAAGCGAATTGAAAAGGGGATACAAACCAAAACAGAAGAAAAAAAAGACACCCCTAAGGGACTTTGGTACAAAACCCCTTCTGGCAAGATAGTTGACACAAAAGAGTTAGCTGAAAACTTCTACATAAGCCCGGAAGATGACTATCACGTGCACATTGGAAGCAAAGAATATTTTCAAATACTTTTTGACGACAATGAATTTGAAGAACTGGATGCTGATCTTCGCTCTAAGGACTTTTTAAAGTTCGAGGACACCAAAAAATACAAAGACCGCCTAAAAGCAGCCCATAAAAAAACCAACCTTAACGACGCAATACGCGTTGCAGTAGGAAAGTCTATGGGGGAAGCCTTGGTGGTTGCCTGCATGGACTTTGCCTTTATTGGAGGATCCATGGGCTCTGTGGTTGGAGAAAAAATTACCCGAGCTGCCAAACATGCCTTAGAGAAAAATATTCCTTTAGTGGTCATCTCAAAATCTGGTGGGGCCCGAATGATGGAATCTGCAACTTCTTTAATGCAAATGGCAAAAACCTCTGCCATGCTAGCAGAATTGTCCGAAGCCAAAGTACCTTATATTTCACTTTGTACCGATCCTACTACTGGGGGAACTACAGCTTCTTTTGCGATGTTAGGCGATATTAATATTGCCGAACCCCGCGCCTTGATAGGTTTTGCAGGACCACGCGTGGTTAAGGATACCACTGGACAAGATTTACCGGAAGGCTTTCAAACCAGTGAATTCCTTAAAGAAAAAGGGTTTTTGGATTTTATAGTACACAGAAGTCAACTCAAATCACAAATCAACCAATACATCGATTTAATTTTAAATCGTCCGCTGCGCAGCAACTAGTTGCTTTCCCTTTTTAGAGACAGCGCTGCGACAACTCCAATTGGTGTGCTGAACACCTATACCCTACTTTTTTTTGTTAAAGCGTATTTTTTTTAGGGCAAAATGTTTAATTGTAGGTGAATATAAAACCCACTTATATGAACAACCTACACTTTACCCTCCTTCCTGTTTTATCAAATTTTCCTGGTACGCTCCTTTTGCATTCTTGCTTGGAATTATACTAAGCATTACGGATCAAATAGGAACGTACTAGCTCGAGACACACCTTAATCTTTAGTGTTTTGAAAGGAATTTTTTTTAGTAAATTTCTAGCTTTTGTAGAAAGTAACTACGGACTTGCTATGGTGGACAGCATCATCGAAAAGTCCAACTTTACCTCAGGAGGGATCTACACAGCCGTTGGAACTTATGGTTTTCAAGAAATGCTTCAGTTATTGAAGCATTTGGTTGAAGCCACAACCAAATATCCTGCGATTCGCTGTATTCCAAAAGTAATCTTGTCTACTTCAAACAGTGAAAAAGAAAAAGAGTCCTGCTACTTTAGAGGGGCTTCTAGTTACATCGTAAAACCCTTAAAGTATCATGATTACGTACAAAACATTGCACGAAACTTAAATTATTGGAGCATTAATGAAATTGTGCTATAAACAGCAGCTTTCCTTTTCAATACTACTAGGAAATCCTTCGGTTAAAGTAGTGTATATTAACAATTAAGTGTATCTTTGCGACGCTTTCGAGCAATACATAATAATCATTTAAACAATATTGGAATGTATCTAACTAAAGAAGAAAAAGCTAAGATTTTTAAAACGCACGGGAAATCCGAAAAGGACACCGGTACTGCCGAAGGGCAAGTTGCCCTGTTTACACATCGTATCAACCACCTTTCTGACCACCTTAAGAAAAACCCTAAGGACTTTAACACCGAACGTGCATTGGTACGTATGGTAGGAAAGCGTCGTAACATTCTTGATTATCTTAAAGATAAAGATATTGAGCGTTACCGTGCGATTGTGAAAACGCTCAAACTTCGTAAATAAATCCCTGAATTGGCATTTTAATGCCGAATCATTGCGTTTCATTGGTTGCTGCAATACACAACAACTCGCATTAAACCTAAAATGAACACATGATTCCAAAAACATTTTCACAAACCATTACCTTGACAGACGGTAGAGAGATTATTCTTGAAACCGGAAAACTAGCCAAACAAGCCGACGGATCTGTAGTTGTCCGTATGGGCGACTGCATGCTCCTTGCCACGGCCGTTTCTGCTCGTCAGGCCAGTCCTGTTGACTTTTTACCCCTAACGGTAGACTACCGCGAAAAATTTGCTGCTGCTGGGCGTTTCCCAGGAGGCTTTTTTAAGCGTGAGGCACGGCCAAGCAACGAGGAAATCCTAACCATGAGATTGGTAGACCGCGTACTGCGTCCTTTGTTTCCCAAAGACTATCACGCAGAAACTCAAATTATGATCCAATTGATGTCTCACGATGAGAACGTTATGCCCGATGCACTTGCAGGTTTAGCGGCCTCTACTGCTCTTCAACTTTCTGACATCCCTTTTGAAACAGCCATTTCAGAAGCCCGTGTAGGAAGAGTAGATGGGGAATGGATTATTAACCCAAGTAAAGAACAACTGGCCCAGTCCGATGTAGATATTATGATTGGTGCTAGTGCTGATTCTGTGGCTATGGTAGAAGGTGAATTCGATGAAATTTCAGAACAAGAAATGATTGATGCCATCGCATTTGGTCACGAGGCTATCAAGGCACAAATTGAAGCACAAAATGCACTCGCTGCAGCAGTTGGAAAAAAAGAAACTCGCGAATACGAGGAAGAAGAGCACGACGAAGCCCTTCAGGCAACCATTCATGAAAAGGCCTACAAAGCGTGCTACGACATTGCTAAAAACGGTGGCACTAAAAACGAGCGTTCAGAAAGCTTTAGCATCCTAAAAGACGAAATTAAGGCCGCCTACTCTGAAGAGGAGTTAGAAGAAAAAGGAGCCTTAATTTCTCGTTATTTTGGTGAAGCACAAAAGAAAGCCGTTCGTGATTTATTACTCCAAGAAGGCATTCGTTTGGACGGTAGAAAAACAACCGACATTCGTCCCATTTGGTGCGAAGTGGACTACCTTCCTTCAACGCATGGATCTTCTATCTTTACACGTGGAGAAACACAAGCGCTTGCCACGGTTACACTCGGAACTTCGCGTGAAGCCAATATTATTGACTTGCCAACCGAACAGGGAGAAGAAAACTTCTACCTGCACTACAACTTCCCTCCGTTTTCAACTGGAGAGGCACGTCCCTTGCGCGGGACCAGCCGTCGCGAAGTTGGGCACGGTAACTTGGCACAAAGAGCGCTTAAAAAAGTAATGCCCGATGATTGTCCCTACACTGTACGTGTGGTGTCAGAAGTACTAGAATCTAATGGTTCTTCCTCTATGGCAACCGTTTGTTCGGGAACCATGGCACTTATGGACGCTGGTATTAAGATCAAAAAACCTGTTTCAGGTATCGCCATGGGACTTATTAGTGAAGGCGACAACTATGCCGTACTCTCTGACATTCTCGGTGATGAAGACCATTTAGGAGATATGGACTTTAAAGTAACCGGAACACAAGATGGGATTACCGCCTGTCAAATGGATATCAAAATCAAGGGACTCAGCTATGAAATCCTTGGTAAGGCATTAGAGCAAGCTCGTGACGGGCGTTTACACATACTTGAAAAGCTTGTGGAAACTATTGAAACTCCAAGAGAATCGGTGAAGGCCCATGCACCAAAAATGGTGAAAATGACCATCTCCAACGATTATATTGGAGCTGTCATTGGACCTGGAGGAAAAGTCATTCAGGAAATGCAAAAAGAAACTGATACCACTATTGTTATTGAAGAAGAAGGTGAGTTCGGAGTGATTGAAATTTTAGGGGTGAATCAAGAAAAAATTGATAGAGCCATCCAAAAAATTAAAAACATCACTTTTGAACCCGAAGTAGGTGAAACCTACTCCGTAACTGTATCCAAATTATTAGACTTTGGTGCTGTGGTAGAGTTTTTCCCTGGTAAAGATGTGTTACTACACATTTCAGAAATTGCCTGGGAACGCATTGAACAGGTTAGTGATGTACTTAAAGTAGGAGATACCTTAGACGTGAAATATTTTGGAATTGATCCAAAAACACGAAAACAAAAAGTTTCGCGTAAGGCCCTATTAGAACGTCCTCCACGCAAGGAGCACAAAAAAAATTAAAAAATTTTACACTTCGTGAAACATTTTTTGATTTTGAACGTATAATAGATACAACACATATTTATGAGACAGCTAAAAATCACAAAACAGGTTACCAATAGGGAAACCGCCTCTTTAGATAAGTACCTTCAAGAAATCGGTAAAGTAGACTTAATTACTGCCGAACAAGAGGTAGAATTGGCCCAACGCATCAAAGCCGGGGATCAAATCGCCTTAGAAAAACTTACTAAAGCCAACCTTCGTTTTGTGGTTTCTGTAGCCAAACAATACCAAAATCAAGGCTTAACCCTTCCTGATTTAATCAATGAAGGGAACCTTGGTTTAATTAAAGCAGCACAGCGCTTTGACGAAACCCGTGGATTTAAATTTATTTCCTATGCCGTTTGGTGGATTCGTCAATCCATTTTGCAGGCCCTGGCAGAGCAGTCTCGAATTGTGCGTTTACCACTCAATAAAATTGGTTCTATTAATAAAATCAACAAAACCTATGCTTTCCTAGAGCAGGCCCACGAACGTGCGCCCTCTGCTGAAGAAATTGCAAAGGAATTGGACATGACGATAAACGATGTAAAGGAATCTTTAAAAAACTCAGGGCGCCATGTCTCTATGGACGCCCCCCTAGTGGAAGGAGAAGATTCTAACTTATACGATGTGTTAAATAGTGGGGAATCGCCCAATCCAGACAAAACCCTCTTACACGAGTCATTGCGTACAGAAATTGAGCGCGCTTTAGAAACCCTCACCCCACGTGAGGCCGATGTAGTACGCTTGTATTTTGGTTTAGGAAACCAACACGCCATGACCCTTGAGGAAATTGGAGAAACCTTTGACCTCACGCGCGAGCGGGTACGTCAGATTAAGGAAAAAGCCATTCGCCGCTTAAAGCATACCTCTAGAAGTAAAATTCTTAAAACCTATTTGGGATAAACATAAGGCAGCCTTGAGCTGCCTTTTTAATTCACTACTATGAGCACCCTTATTGCACCTTCTATTTTAGCTGCAGATTTTTCCAACCTACAACGTGATTGTGAGCTGGTTAATGATAGTGCTGCAGATTGGTTCCATATTGATATTATGGACGGTGTATTTGTGCCAAACATCTCCTTTGGGATGCCTGTGCTTAAAGCCATAGGCGAGCACGCTAAAAAACCCTTAGACGTACATTTAATGATAGTAGACCCCGATAGATACATTTCCACCTTTGCAGCACTTAATGCCGCTGTACTTACCGTTCATTATGAAGCGTGCACCCATTTGCACCGAAGTATTCAAAGTATTAAGTCTCATAAAATGAAGGCTGGAGTGGCCCTAAATCCACATACCCCTGTTCATGTATTAGAAGATATTATTCAGGACCTTGATTTGGTGTGCTTGATGAGTGTGAACCCAGGCTTTGGTGGACAGCATTTTATTCCCAATACATTTGAAAAAATAAAAGCCCTTAGCGCACTAATTGAAAAAAAAGGTGCTACTACCCAAATTGAAATTGATGGTGGGGTAACCCCCGAAAACGCAGCAGATTTAGTTCGTGCTGGGGCAAATATTTTAGTAGCAGGAAGTGCGGTGTTCAAATCGCCAGATCCTAAAAAAACCATTCAAGAACTCAAGCAATAAAAAAGAGGAGCAAATGCTCCTCTTTTTTTATACTCCATATAAGCACAGGTTTAAAATTTGGTCTTAAACTGTACACGTCTATTTTTAGCTCTTCCTTCCACTGTATTGTTATCCTCTATGGGGTTATTAACACCCATACCAATAGTTTCAAGGCGTTCGGCTTCAATGCCCAATCCCATTAAATACTTTTTCACTGATTCTGCACGGGCTTTACTTAGCGCATCATTAGCAGCTAAATCTCCATCTTCTGAGGCATAGCCTTCGATAACAATCACACCTTCAGGATATTTAATCAGCAACTCTTTGATTTTTTCAAGGACTTCCATGGTTTTAGCTCCAAGGATTTTATCACTTTCTGCCATAAAGTTAATCATGGCACCGTAATCATTTAGGGTTTGCATTATTGCGTCAGCTACTATAGGACAGCCTTTGGAGGATTCAGGCCCTTTTATTTCAGGACATACATCGTCTTTATCCACCACGCCATCGCCATCAGTATCCGGCCAAGGACAACCTTCATTTTCGGGGTCTCCAGCTTCTTCAACACATTTGTCTTCACCGTCATGAACACCATCACCGTCAGTATCAGGACAACCACTCATCTCTGCAGTTCCTGCAGCTTCAGGGCAAACATCGTCAATATCAACTACACCGTCACCATCAGTATCGGGACAGCCTTTGTTTTCTGCTGTACCAGGCTCTTCGGGACAACGGTCTTCATTATCAGGAATGCCGTCTTCGTCGGTATCGGGACAGCCTTCAAATTCTTTTAGCCCAGGAACATCAGGGCATTTGTCTTTTTTATCTGAAACACCATCCTTGTCTCTATCTCCTGCGCCAAAATTATACGACACCCCAAGTTGGTGTTGAAAATTCTTTATCCCGTATAATTCATAGGCATTTCTGAAGGTACTCTGGATGGTAAGCCCCCACTGGCCACTTAAACCAATATCAAATCCCAAACCGTATAAAAATGTTTTTGAAGCGTTACGCGATAGTAAAAAAGGACTATCGGCACTACCCCCTGAGAGGTCAAAAGATGTCAACCCAAAACCAGCTTGTAAAAAAGGGGTAAACTTTCCGCCAAAAGGTCGGTAGGATACTATTCCGTCTGCGCTGTAGTATGGATAATCAACATTGTTTTCACCAGCAATTTTGGTAATTGAATTTAATGACAGTTGGGCCCCTATTGAAAATCCACCAAATACATAGCGGGATAAGGACACCGTAGGACCACCAATATTCCAATGGTCACCTACATTTAAAAAGTCTTCAAAAAAAGCACCCTGAGTCGCTGCAAATGGTGTGCTAGCATCTTGATTTGTGGGATAAATATCCACCGCGTTAGCGCTTATTTGGAGTCGCCAAGGGTTATCAGCAGTTTGGGCAGTTGTTATTCCTATACCTAGGAAAAGGCCCATTAGGGTATATATAAATTTAGTATGCATCCTTATTGGTTTTGCTTCTTTCGATATAAAACTAAAAAAATCAAAAATTATTGTCTTAATGGACAAAAATATAAGCTGCTTAAAAAATACTGTATTCAAAGCGTAGTACCCCAACTAAAGCATTTTGGATCGTGCTATTTGCTCCTGGATGGAGTATCCACTGTAAATTTGGCTGCAATTTCCATATTTTGCTTAACGCTGCTGCATATGATAGCTCAACTACCCCCTCGTAGGGTGTTGTATATGAAGAGGCCCTAAAGGAATCACTCATAGTGGCTCGTGCAAAGGCAATTCCTAATTCATCGGGACGAGTCCTATTGAATACACCGTAATACACCGCCCCTGCTCCAAAATAACTTTTAAACACTGAAGCCTTAGGTTGTACAATTCCCCATTGCCCAAACAGTGCCAAGCCCAAATTGGGGTTGTTCTCGAAAGAAAAAATTTTTTGGTCCAAAATAGCATAAAACCCACCTAAATCATCCCGAGTTGAACTTCTACCACTATACCAATACCCGGCGCGGAATTTTCCCGTCTGATTTGCTATACTTAAGGTTCTTTGCCATTCTGCAATCCCTAAAATACCATCTTCTTGTCCAAGCTGAAAACGCAAGGAATGTGGATTTCCCTCTGGAGTTCCGGGATCCCCATCATATACTCCTACCAGGAAACTGGCGTTAGTACTGTACTGCCAATCCGCTACAATACCCAATGCCGCAACCGGAAAAATAGGGATGGCTACGTTGGTAGATAATTCGGGCTGGATACCAAAAGAGCTGTTGATAAAATGCAGTCCATGGTCTGAAATTGCAAACGTTGCATTTAAATTGTTTTGCCCAAGAGTGAGTGTAAATTTATCCCACCGGTGGCGGTAGCCAAATTCATACAAACGGGTGTGTGGTGTCGCCTCTATATTGTTGGAAACTTGAAGGTCGCCAACAGCAGCAGATAGCATTCCCCCATAATTGGACAATACATAAAAAAACCAGGTTCCACCCTCCCACAAGTCGGCACTAGCAATAAAATCTATATTTCCCAAATGGAAGCTTTCTTGACGAATTCCCCCTGCCATATTTGCAGCTACATCGTGGGTGAAAACCAGCTCCATCTCGATTTTTTGTTGTTGTTGTGCGCTAACACAACACGAAAAAATAACTGCAATAAGACGTAACAACTTTTTGTTGTCCATGAAAGGGCTAAATTTTTTCATAATAAAGTTGCCCAAAGGTAGGTTTTATAAAAACACCAGCAAGAGGGCCATAAGCAGGCCTGCCAATGAAAACATCAATCCCTTCTTAAATATGGTAGTTTGTGGTAGGAACATCCAAAAAGAAGAAACTACAAAAAACAACAATGATACCCCAAAAAGGATATTCAACCAATAAGCAGGGCTTTTTGTGGTAGCCTTGTGCAATTTTGTCATCCTTTCAAGCACATAGGGCAACTGCTTTTTTTGGTATGTTACTTCTCCTGTAGCTACATTGTAATTGCCTTGTTCAAAATAGGCGATATCCCTTTGCTGACTTGTAAATCGCAGTCCTTTTAGCTTTATTTTTTCACCTATAGCAGTGGGAGAAAGATTAGGTTCTAAAGTGGTGGTGATGGTTTTTGTCACCTTAAAGGTATCCCCTTTTCTGAAGATCAATACTATACCGCTTATGGCATATACAGCCATAATCCCAACGAGGTAGAATCCTAAATAGCGGTGAATATTACGGACACGTTGATTTCCTGTAGCGTTCATAATCTTTTTTCCTTCATCATTAGCAACAGCCCAAAACAAGTTAGGAGCAGTAGGTGTTGGCCTTACATTGTTTGTGACCCAGGGAGGATTCGAACCCCCAACCCTCAGAGCCGAAATCTGATATTCTATCCAGTTGAACTACTGGGCCAATGTGGCTACAAAAATAAAATTATTTGCTGAAGTACTCGTGCTTACAGGAAGGATTTTAAGACAATAAGGACTTAACAGCTGCTGCGATACGGCTACCATCAGCTTGTCCTGCCATAGCGGCATTGGCTTTTCCCATTACCTTGCCCATATCCTTCATACTCGAAGCACCAAGTTCGGCAATAACAGCTTTTACCTTAGCTTGAATTTCTTCATCTGAAAGCTGTTGCGGTAAAAAAGCTGCAATCACTTCGGCTTGAGCTTCTTCGGGCTCGGCCAAATCTGTTCGGTTTTGCTCGCGGTATATAGCCGCACTATCCTTACGCTGTTTTACCAATTTTTGAAGCAGTTTAATTTCATCTGTTGCGCTTAGTGCCGCTCCACCACCTGCTTCTGTTTTTGCTAAAAGCAAGGCCGATTTTATGGCTCGTAGGGCTTCTAGTTTTAAACTGTCTTTGGCACGCATGGCCTCTTTTAGGGCGGGAGTTAGTTGTTGTTCTAGTGTCATAATTAGTCTACATTATCGTGTAAAAAAGAGTTATTGGAACGCAATTGGATATCATTATTTGCATCACGATCTACTGACACACGTGAGCTGTCTACTCCAGTAGCGGAGTCCAAATCAATTCCTTGGCGCTTGTAGGCGGGTTGGCGTTCTAATTCTTCTATCTTCTGCAGGTTGGATTTAAATACATAATTAAACTTTTTTAACTGCTCCATTCGTTTGTGATTTTCAGAACGCGCAGTTTCTCGGATGGCATGGTCAAAAGGGTTCCCTTGGGCTACGGCTTCATTGGGTACTGCTGTATCGGGTGCGCCCTTTGCTGCAGGAGTTTCTTCTTCTTGAGGCGTTGCGTCAGCCTTAGGAGCTAATTTTACCGTAAAGGTGTGCTCTGCTTCTGCCTCCAATGCCTCTTCCAGGTGGTGGGTAATAGGGTTGTCCTGAGTTACCTCTACCACGTTTTCTGGAGCAGCTTCCGTTACCGACGCAATAGGCATATCAAATTCAAATGCAATTTGCTGCTCTTCTTCGGTGGCCACAGTTTCAGGATCAATCACTTCCATATCTAGCACTTGTTCATCTAAATCGTTTATAATGAACTGTGGGGAGGCTTCAGCAACTTCTTGGGGAGAAGTTGCAGGGGCTTCTGCTTTTGGTGCCTCAGCTAAGGTGTCTTCAGTAGTATTTTCTGCTTCTACAGGTGTATCTGGAAAAACGGTTTCTATGGCGTCAATATCAAAGTCCAAAGCTTGCTCTGGTGTTTCCAAAGTTTCTGTGGGTGCAATGATTTCATAAGCTACCTCTAAGTTATTGATGGCTGATTCATCCATGGCTGGTTCCAGCGGTTCGGCTTGTTCCATCAAAGGATTTTCAACTTCTTGTGAGGTCTCAATTTCGGAAGAGGTATTTACAGCTGGGGCTTCTTCTGCCGGTACTTGCACTGCTTCCACTGGATTTTCCTGCTGTACTTTTGGCGTAGGGGCTACCTCTTCTTCATCGAAAAGTAGTGTGGCCGTTGGTGTTATTTCAGGTGTTTGCAATGGTGCTTCCATAGGGTCATCAACTATTGCAGTGGGAGTCGTAGCAGCTTTAGGAGACATTAATTCGTGCTCCATGGTTTGATCTTCCTCTAAATTGTGAATAATCTTCTTGGCTTCGGTATTTACAATTTCATGTTGCTGATCTGCCGCAAATCCAGTAGCAATTACCGTAACTGCAATGGACGTCCCCAAGGTGGGGTCGTCACCTACCCCCATAATAATGTTCGCATTATGGCCTGCTTCTTCCTGAATAAAGTCATTGATTTCACCAATTTCATCTATGGTGATTTCTTCGGTGCCAGAGACAATAAGTAATAGTACATTTTTACATCCTGCAATTTTATTGTCATTCAACAAGGGCGAATCCAAAGCAGCAACTATGGCTTCCTGCGCACGGTTTTCTCCTGTGGCCTGAGCAGACCCCATTATTGCAGTACCACTATTGGTGAGTACTGTTTTGGCATCTTTCAAGTCAATGTTTTGGGTGTAGTGGTGGGTGATTACTTCAGCTATTCCACGAGCAGCTGTAGCCAATACTTCATCGGCTTTAGAGAACCCGGCTTTAAACCCAAGGTTGCCATAGACTTCCCGAAGTTTATTGTTATTGATAACAATTAATGAATCTACCTCTGCTTTGATATTGTCCAAGCCTTTTTGGGCCTGTTCTAAGCGCAACTTTCCTTCAAATTGAAAAGGCATGGTAACAATCCCAACAGTTAGGATATCCATTTCTTTGGCCATTTTAGCCAAAATGGGTGCTGCTCCCGTACCGGTTCCACCGCCCATACCTGCTGTGATGAACACCATTTTGGTTTGTGTGGCCAATAAACTTTTTAGAGCTTCTATGCTTTCTTCTGCTGCACGAGCGCCAATTTCTGGATTAGCACCTGCACCTAGGCCTTCCGTTAAGGCGGCCCCCAACTGTATTTTTGTTGGCACTGGACTTTCCTCCAGAGCCTGCGCATCGGTGTTGCACACCACGAAATCTACCCCTACTATGCCCTGCTGAAACATATAATTGATGGCATTACTACCTCCCCCACCAACGCCAACGACCTTGATGACATTACTTCTGTTTTTTGGTAAATCAAAATTGATGTTTGTATTGTTCAATTCTTCCATAGTATGAGGATTATGCGTTATCTAAAAATTCTTTAAACTTATCTACCCAACGTTCTAAAATAGATTTACGATGCTTAGGAAGTTTTTCCAAGGGGGGTAATTCTTCCCCTGAAGCTTCCTCGACGGATGCGGGCAGCGTATCTTCTGCTTGTTGTTCTTCTGTTTTTGTGTCTGTTTCAAGGGCGTTCATTAATAAACCTACAGCAGTTGCAAAAACAGGACTGGTTTGGTCTGATGGGGTTTCTCCTGCCAAATGTTCTCCCGGATAACCAATACGAGTATCCATCCCAGTAATGTATTCTACCAATTGCTTTAAATGCTTCAATTGACTACCGCCTCCTGTTAGCACTATACCTGCAATTAATTTTTTCTTTTGCTCGTTATGGCCGTAATTTTTAATCTCTAAAAATACCTGCTCAATGATTTCTACCACTCGGGCATTGATTATTTTAGATAAAGTTTTAAGTGATATTTCTTTTGGATCCCGTCCTTGCAAACCTGGGATAGCCACAATTTCAGTGTCGCGATTTTCACCAGGCCATGCCGAACCAAATTTTACTTTAAGGAGTTCTGCCTGTTTTTCTATAATGGAACACCCCTCCTTAATGTCTTCGGTAATTACATTACCTCCAAAGGGGATAACCGCAGTATGGCGAATAATGCCATCCTTAAATATGGCCAAATCCGTAGTTCCGCCCCCAATATCAATAAGTGCCACTCCAGCTTCTTTTTCTTCCTGGCTAAGAACAGCGTCTGCAGAAGCAAGAGGTTCAAGGGTTATATTACTTAAATCAAGGGCAGCACTTTTAATACAACGCCCTATGTTGCGAATGGATGAAACCTGCCCTACTACCACATGAAAATTGGCTTCCAAACGTCCTCCATACATCCCAATGGGCTCTTTTATTTCTGCTTGACCATCTACTTTGTATTCCTGAGGAAGTACGTGAATAATTTCCTCACCCGGTAACATCACAAGCTTGTAAACTTGTTGAATCAGGGCTTCAATATCCTTTTCATCAATAACTTCTTCAGGGTTTGGGCGTGTGATATAGTCGCTGTGTTGTAAACTGCGAATGTGTTGCCCAGCAATACCCACCACTACCTTTTCAACCTTGTGGCCCGAATTTATTTTGGCTTCTTCCACCGCCTGTTGTATGGACTGAATGGTTTGAGTGATGTTGTTTACCACACCACGGTGAACGCCCAGGCTTTTTGATTTTCCAATACCTAGAATTTCTACTTTATCAAATTCATTTTTTCTTCCTACCATGGCCACAATTTTTGTGGTTCCGATATCAAGGCCTACTGAAATGTTTTCGTTTTCCATAGTTTAAAATGCTGATGCAACAACACGGTTGGCGTAGCTAAGGTTAATTTTTGCCACGGGTTGCTGCGGGTTATGTTGTTTGTAGTATGCACAAAAAGCAATTAATTTTTTTGTTTTTTGACGCCATTGGTTGGTTGTTCCAAATTCCACTTCAAAGGGGAAAGACCGCAGTTGAAGGGTATAGTTTTGATTGTTTTTCTCAAAACTTGTAAGTTCTTTTTTCCAAAAATCATGTTGCTGAAGTTGCTGCACAAACGCAACCACTTCGGGAGCTTCTGTAGGAGGCAAGTCGCCAATGTAAAGGAGGACATCAACAGTATGTGTTTTTGATAGAGGAAAGGGCGTTCCGCTTCGATCCACATAAAATGCAGTGGAACCTTGAACTCGTATGTAAGGCTTTCGTTCTTCAATGTATACTCCTAAAAATCCTTTTGGTGTACCGTAAACCTCAGCATTGGCCACGGCCGGCAACGCTTCAATACGCGCTTCCACACGATTCAAATCTAAGGTATCTTTTACCGCATGTGGAAATGCCACCCAATTTTGTTTTAACAAGTTTTCAACCTCTTCTGAACTGTGAAATAATGGAGTAACAGGAGAAAATTCCAACTCAAAAGCGCTGTAGTGCTGGTTTTGACTGCGCCATTGGGTAAAAACCAAAAGGCTTGTTAGCACTACTGCCATTACTCCAAAAAATACTATAGACCCTTTTCCGTTCATGATTTCATTAGAGTTTTAATGGTTACGCCAATGTCTCCGGCACCCAAGAGGGCAATTACATCCGTACTTGAGTTTTTAATGTACGTTTTCAGTGCTTTGTCTGTTATTACTTGCTTGTTCCCATGGGGCAGGGCGTCAAGCAGTGCAGCTGAAGTAATTCCTGGAAGTGGAAGTTCACGAGCAGGATAAATATCCATTAGGGCCACAGTGTCAAACTGGGCTAAGGTGGTGGTAAAATCCTTCCAAAAATCACGCGTTCTGCTAAATAAATGGGGTTGGAACACCACCCCTAATTTTGCCTTGGGAAAATGAGTTTTTAAACTAGAATACACCGCCTGTATTTCGGTGGGATGATGGGCGTAATCATCCACCAGGATTTTATCGTCTACATGATGAATATTCATGCGTCTATCTATACCCTTAAAGGAAGCTAGTCCTGCCACTAAAGTAGTGGTTGGAATACCAATTTGTGACGCTAAAGCCACTGCTGCCAGGGCGTTATTAATGTTGTGAGCGCCCAGCATTGGAAAATGCACATCAGAATAACTGGCTTTGGGCGTTTTAAGGGTAAACTTATATCCCGTAGGTGTACAAATAATATTGTGTGCACTAAAATGGGCCTGCTCTTGTACGGCATAATGTACAGTGCCGAGTCCTAATTCTTTTGGAGCTATTACAGCTTCTGAAACTTGTGCTATAAATTGAGCATACGTATCCTGAATGTTTTCAGTAGTTTCATATATATCTAAATGATCGGCATCCATAGAGGTTACACAGGCATATTTTGGAAATAGGTGTAAAAATGAACGATCGTATTCATCGGCCTCTACCACACAGTAGTCGGTACCAAAGTTGAGATAATTGGACTGATGCTTTTTCATCACCCCTCCGATGAAGGCGGTAAACGCGCAATCAGCAGTATGCATAAGGTGTGCTAAAATGGCTGACGTGGTTGTTTTCCCGTGGGTTCCCGCTACGGCAAGGGTTATTGACGCTTTGGTAAGATCGCCAAGTAAGGCAGCGCGTTTTTGCAGTTTAAAATTGTGGGTTTTAAAGTAGTGCAGCTGAAGATGTTTGTCGGGAATTGCTGGAGTATAGATGATCTGAGTATCCGTATTAAGGCAAGCTGTGGGTATGGCTGTTACCGCTTGGTCAAAGACAATTGATACACCTAAGTCTTCTAAATCGGCGGTAACACGAGAAGGGGTTTTATCATAACCGTACACGTCACAACCTGCAGCGTGAAGATGCTGTGCTAGGGCCGACATCCCGATACCTCCAATGCCAATAAAGTAGTACCGCTTGTGTTTCATACTCCTGCTATACTTTTAATTTCTGCTACAACGGCTTTTGCTGCCTGAGGCCGAGCCAATTGTTGTAATTGCTGTTGCATAAGGCGTTGCTGTTCCGTGTTGTTCCATAGCCCCTCAAATATGCTTTTAAACTGCGCTTCAGCATTTTTTTCTTCCAAACAAAGGGCGGCGTTTTGTTGTTCAAGGGCTTGGGCATTGTGCCATTGATGATTTTCTGCCACGTTTGGCGAGGGAATTAATATACAAGGCTTTGCAGCGATGCATAATTCGGCTAGGGTTCCTGCCCCTGCTCTTGAAATGATGAGGTCTGCCGCAGCATACAACTGATCCATTGCTTCTACATAGGGAAGAATTTTACGCTGCGGATGTTCTAATGACTTATACTGTTCATAGTATTGGCGTCCACACTGCCATAGCAACTGTATATTTTGCTGCTGAAAATAGGTGCAGTGTGTAGCGATTAAAGCATTAATGGTTTGAGCACCCAGACTTCCACCCAATACCACTAGGGTTTTTTGTTCTGTATTGAGATTGAAAAAGGCCTTGGCCTTAGCAGAGGAAATCGCGTTACTGTTGATGGTATTTCTAATGGGGTTCCCTGTGCGTACAATTGTTTCTTTTGGAAAAAACCGGTCCATATTGTCATAAGCCACAGCAACTTTTTTTGCACGCTTGCCAAGTAGCTTGTTGGTAATTCCAGGATAAGAATTTTGTTCTTGTATAAGCGTTGGTATATTAAATAGACTCGCAATAAAAACTAAGGGGCCACTCGCAAAGCCACCTGTACCCACCACCACTTTGGGCTGAAAACGCAACAGCAACCATGTGGCTTGCAGTAAGCTCCAAACCAACTTAAATGGGAACGCCAAATTGCGTAGGGATAATTTGCGTTGAATACCGTCTATCCAAAGCCCACGAATGGGGAAACCTGCTTTGGGAATTAATTCCATTTCCATCCGTCCTAAAGCACCTACAAACAACAACTCCCCTACCCAGTGGTGCTGCTGTAACTCTTCAGCTATGGCTAAGGCAGGGTATATGTGCCCGCCGGTTCCTCCTCCCGATATGATGATTTTACAAGGTTTCACTTAATACGGATAAAGGGTTATTGTGATCTACTGCTGTGGGACTAGCTGTTGTGTCTTTTTCTTCCAATGCTCTACTGACGCTCAAAATCATCCCCAGTGCAATACAGGTCATCCAAGCCGAAGTTCCTCCACTACTAATTAGCGGTAAGGTTTGCCCTGTAACTGGAAATACTTGAAGGGCAACAGCAATATTTACAAAGGCTTGAAGAATTATAGGAGTGCCAATACCCATCACCAAAAGTTTTCCAAAGGGGTTTGAGGTTTTGTGTGTTATCACCACTATACGGAACCACATTATAAGGTACAGCAGGATTAACGCTACCCCACCTACTGCGCCCCATTCCTCAACAATTATAGCATAAATGAAATCGGAAGAACTTTGTGGTAGAAAATTTTTCATGCGACTCTTTCCTGCTCCTACACCCACCAGTCCGCCTGTGGCTACAGCAATTTTTGCGCGTTCAATTTGATAATTCCCATCGGATGCATCGGCTTTGGAAAAATTTTCAATTCTACTTACCCAGGTATCTACTCTGTTGGGTACCGCATCGGGAAAAGCCTTCGCAAATAAAATAAACAAGGTGGCCAGCACCAGGCCTGTACCAATAATACCAAATAAATATTTTAAGGGATAGCCGCTAACGTATATCAGTGTACAACACATAAAAAACAAAAGTGCTGCAGTTGATAGGTTAGATGGGAAAATTAAAAGCACTACAGTTAAAATTGGCAACCATAACTGTACAAAGGATTTCCCAAAGGAAAGCTCCTGAATTTTTCCCTTAGAAAGGAAGGTGGCCATATAGGTTAATAAGGTTAATGATGCGAGTGTGGAACTTTGAAAACTGAGTCCAATAAAGGGAATTCTAATCCACCTACTGGCGTTGGCACCGTCAATAGTAGTCCCTTGAGCGATGGTGTAGAGCAGCAGTAGTACCGCTACTGGAAGCATGAGTATGGAAATCCCCTTAAAGTAATGGTAGGGAATCCTGTGGATGGCTATCAACAGGCCAAATCCAAAAATCATAATGAACAAATGCTTTAGCAAATAACCCGTGGGGGTTCCCTTTCCAATAACATAGGCCAAGTTGGTACTTGAACTATACACGGGCAAAAAGGAAAAAATAGCCAATAAGGCAATTATGCCCCACAACACGCGGTCCCCCCGAAAAAGTGCTAAAACTGTTTTCATTTATAAGTTTCTAACTGCTTGTTTAAATTGGTTGCCACGATCTTCATAATTGTCAAATAAATCAAAGCTGGCACAAGCTGGTGAGAGCAGTACGTTTTCTTTTCTGTCGGCAATTTTTTTGGCAATTTTTACAGCCTCTTCCATGGAGGTTGTTTCTATCATAATATCCACTACATTGGAAAACTCCTCGAGTAGCTTTTGGTTGGCCACTCCTAGGCACACTATGGCTTTTACCTTTTCGTGAACTAGTGGAAGTAAATCGGCATAGTGGTTGCCCTTATCTACCCCTCCTGCAATCCAAACGGTGCGGGCTTCCATGCACTCCAACGCATAGTAGGTGGCATTTACATTGGTAGCCTTAGAGTCGTTGATGTAATTCACACCGCCTATGGTAAGCACCTTTTCAAGGCGGTGTGGCACTCCTTTAAAGGTTTGTAAACTTTCACGGATTACCTCCTTACGAACGTTTAGCACATCAGCTATAGTGGCTGCAGCCAGGGCGTTCAGTAAATTGTGTCTTCCCATTAAAGGGAAAGAAGTAGTTGGTATCATCGTAGTGTTGTTTTTACGCGTTATTTTAATTTGATCGTTTTCTACTGTTGTTGTGGTCGCTGCGCTCTGCAATTCCATCCCAAATGGATGCTTTTGAGCACGTGAAGAACAGGTTTGAATGGCTTGCTCTAAAACAGGATCGTCACTGT
The DNA here is from genome assembly GCA_011526365.1 of Flavobacteriales bacterium. Taxonomy (GTDB): domain Bacteria; phylum Bacteroidota; class Bacteroidia; order Flavobacteriales; family Flavobacteriaceae; genus RFYP01. The sequence continues at coordinate 46,036 of WTIO01000051.1, read as the reverse complement.
TAAAAAGCAGAAGATTGTTTTGTTGTTGGTTTTCGGTGATTTTTAGCTTTGCTTTTACATAGGCAGAAAAATCATTATTGTAACGGTCCAAATGATCGGGGGTAATATTGGTTATCACGGCTATATCTGGAGCAAAACGTTGGATATGATCCAGCTGAAAACTGCTGATTTCCAACACATAGATGTCATGATTTTCTTCGGCTACTTGTTGGGCAAAGCTTGTCCCAATATTTCCTGCTATTCCAACATTTAGCCCAGCATTTTTAAGGATGTGGTGCGTTAGTAAGGTGGTGGTCGTTTTTCCGTTGCTTCCGGTTATTCCAATAATCGTAGCATTGGTATAGCGTGTGGCCAATTCAATTTCAGAAATCACTGGACAGTTGATGGCTTCAAAGGCCTTAACTATAGTCGCATTATTAGGAATTCCAGGACTTTTCATCACCCAGTGGGCATGGCGCATTTTTTCAAAACTGTGTTGCGCTTCTTCCCAATGAATTTGATGAGAATCTAACAAGGCCTTTGTGGTGGACGCAATAGGTGATGCGTCGGATACAAAAACCGAAACCCCCTGCTGCTTGGCTAATAGGGCAGCCCCTATACCGCTTATTCCTGCACCCAAAATGACACCTTGTTCTTGCATTATCTGATTTTAAGGGTTACAATACTTAAGACCGCCAATAGGATTCCTATAATCCAAAAACGAGCAACAATTTTACTTTCGTGAAAGCCTTTCTTTTGGTAGTGGTGATGGATGGGTGCCATCAGGAAAATACGGCGGCCTTCCCCGTATTTTTTTCGCGTTAACTTAAAATACCCCACCTGTATGGCTACCGATAGGTTTTCCAACACGAAAATACCACATAAAACAGGGATTAATAATTCTTTGCGAATCATTAGGGCGATAACTGAAATTAAAGCCCCGATGGTTAAGCTTCCTGTATCGCCCATAAATACCGATGCTGGATAGGTGTTGTACCATAAAAAGCCTATTAATGCCCCGAGAAAAGCGGCAATAAAAACACTAATTTCTCCAGCATTTGGGATGTACATAATATTGAGGTAGTCGGCAAAAATGACATTGCCCGACACCCATGCAAAAATCCCCAAAACAAACACCATAATGGCCGAACTTCCTGCTGCCAAACCATCGATGCCATCGGTAAGGTTTGCTGCGTTAGACACCGCAGTGATTATAAAAATAACCACAGGAATAAAAATTAGCCATGCCCACTTGAAGGCTTTAGTAGCTTCTAGAGGGAGCAGATCACTGTAATTAAATGTGTTGTCTTTTAAAAGAGGTATGGTGGTTATTAAATCCTTTTCCTGCGGACCAAAACGCTGTGTTGTGGTGGCTTCAATTACTTTTTCAGAAGCGGGGAGCTCTTTGCGAACGGTAACCTTTGGGTGCAAGTACAATGCACCACCAACTACAACACCTAAAATTACCTGTCCAATGATTTTAAATTTTCCCTGTAAACCGGCTTTGTTTTTTCTAAAAATTTTAATGTAGTCATCTAGCAATCCAATGGCTCCCATCCACAGGGTAGTAAACAGAAGTATGAGGATATAAATGTTGTCTAGTTTAGCAATCAGCAAAACAGGCAACAGGGTGCCTAGGATGATGATTATCCCCCCCATTGTTGGCGTCCCTTCTTTTTGTTTTTGACCGTCTAAACCTAAATCCCGAACCGTTTCTCCCACTTGCTTTCGATGGAGGTAATTGATAATTTTTTTACCTACAACAAGAGTAAATAACAGGGCTACAATTACTGCAAACATGGCTCTAAAACTCAAGAACTCCACAAGGCCTGCCCCGGGAAAATCATAAAGTGTATTGAGATATTTAACAATGGAAAATAACATAACTAGGCCTTGTTTGAAAAAATAGTTTTAGCAATTTGAAAATCATCAAAAGGAATGCGTTCCCCTTTTATTAATTGATAGGCCTCGTGGCCTTTTCCTGCAATCAAAATAACATCTTGTGGTTTCGACATATGATGCGCTACAGTAATGGCTTCCTTACGGTCGGTGACCTTTAAGGTTTTTTTATGATCCTCCGGAGCCACTCCCGCTAACATAGCTTTAATTATCGCCCTGGGGTTTTCGTCCCTAGGGTTGTCAGAAGTAAAAATTACCTTATCACTGAGCTGCACTGCAATATTGCCCATCAAAGGGCGTTTTTCCACATCCCTATTCCCACCACAACCAATTACTGTAATCAGGTTTTCATTTTTGGTACGAATGGCATTTATGGTTTGCAATACATTTTTAAGTGCGTCTGGCGTATGCGCGTAGTCCACAATTACAATTACCTTTTCGGGCGATTCAAAGGTTTGAAAACGACCGTCAATAGTTGTCAATGTGCTGAGCTGTTGTAGGGTTTCCAAATGTTCGAGCCCTAACAGTTGGGTGCAGGCATACACTGCCAAAAGATTGTAGGCATTAAAGCCTCCCACCAAGGGCGTCCACACTTCGGCATCTTGAATTTTAAGCAGCATGCCTTGAAACTGACTTTCCAAAATCTGGGTGCTGAAATCGGCATAGTTTTTTAAAGCATAAGTGTGCTTTTTAGCTGCGGTATTTTGCAGCATAAAAAGTCCATTTTTATCATCCTTATTGGTGAGGGCAAAACTCGCTTTAGGCAAAGCATCAAAAAATTGCTTTTTCACATCCCGATAGTTGGAAAAACTTCCGTGGTAATCCAAATGATCGTGGGTGAGGTTGGTGAAAATACCCCCTGCAAATTGAAGTCCTGCTATGCGCCCTTGAGCAATACCGTGGGAGGACACTTCCATAAAACAATGGGTTACTCCTGCCGCCAGCATTGCTTTTAAATGCTTGTTTAAACTTAGAGGGTCCGGCGTGGTGTGGCTACTTGTTTCCCGAACCGTTCCATATTCTATAGCAATGGTGGAAATAAGTCCTGTTGTATAACCACATTTTTTCAGAAGGGCAAACAACAAACTTGCAACACTGGTTTTTCCGTTGGTCCCTGTTACCCCCACCAGCTGTAATTGTGCTGCTGGATTGTCGTAATAATTTGCAGCCATTAAACCCAATGCTTGGTGGGTATCAGACGTTTGCACCCATACTACATTAGGATTTGGGGTTGTAGGAAGCTGCTCTACAACTAGAGCAACAGCACCTTTAGCGATGGCGGCATCAAGAAAATCATGGCCGTTGACCAAGGTGCCCTTTAGCGCAATAAACACACCGCCTTGTTCCACCTTTCTAGAATCAAACGCCAGTGCATTGACCGGAATTTTGAGCGACCCAACAGTGGCTTCTAACGGAACACGATAAAGGAGGTCTTGCAATAACTTCACGATAATTCTAAGGTTAAGGTTGCTACAGTTTTTAGTGCTGTGCCTGGGCGCACCGATTGGCGTGTAATTTTTCCTGTTCCCTGGAGCTTTACCGCAATTCCCATCTTTTCAAGAAGTAAAAGCGCATCTCTAAGATTCATGCCGCGAAAATCAGGAAGCTGTTCAGGAATTTGTACAGTTTTTGGAGTGGTATCCACCAAAGCATCTAGTGTTTCTTTGGCCACAGGAACTTCTACTGGCGTAACATTGAATATTTTTTTAGCGATTTTTTTAAATACTGGCGCTGCCACTGTAGCACCATAGTACCCCTTCTTTTTATTGGGTTTATGAATAACTACAATACAGGAATATTTGGGTTGCTCCGCAGGGAAATAGCCTACAAAACTGGAGATATACTGCACTTCATCTGAGGTATATTCCACCTGGCAGGTACCAGTTTTTCCGGCCATTGTAAGGTGGGGGTCCTTAATCCTATTGGCTGTTCCCCATTTTTTGTCTACCACATTAAACATCATCCCCTGAAGCTTTTTAACAGTAGCCTGCGAGCAAACAGAGGGATTTAATACTTGTGGGCGCACCACCCGAAGGGGTGCAGCACCAAGGTTACCAACCGCCTGAATAAATTGTGGTTTCACCATTACCCCGTTATTTGCAATAGCATTGTACACACTTAAGGTTTGCAAAGGTGTGACGCTAACTCCGTATCCAAAGGCCATCCAAGGCAAATCCAACCCGTCCCAATCACTGTCAGTGGGATAGGGAATTTTAGGTTGTGCTTCCCCCTTGATTTCAACACCCAAAGGCTTATTTAATCCAATATTGTACAAGCGATCAATGAATTTTTTAGGTTGCTTCCCGTAGTGGTCTGTGATAATCTTCACCATACCTGTGTTGGAAGACACCTCAAACACCTTGGCGGCGCTTAATTTTCCATATCCCCCACGTTTGGAGTCGCGCACTTTGTACTTGCCATAAAAAGTCAGTACGCCATTACCTGTATCAATTATATCTTCTTCGGTAATCACTTTGTCCTCCAGGGCAGCCATCATTCCGATTAACTTAAAGGTAGAACCCGGTTCATGGGCTTCGCCTATGGCGTAATTTAATTTTTCGTAATACGTTCCTTTTGTAGTTCTTCCCAAATTTGCAATAGCCTTCACAGCTCCAGTTTTAGTTTCCATAACCACCACAGTTCCGTGTTCGGCTTCAAACTGCTCCAACTGTGCCAACAAGGCATTATGCGCTATGTCTTGAATATTAACATCAATGGTGGTATAGATATCGTAACCTTCGGTAGGCTCTTTTTCATTTGTAGTATTGATGGGCTTCCATTGGCCATTGGCAATTTTTTGTTTTAGTCGGCGGCCTTCTTCTCCACGCAAATACTGACTGTAAGCACCCTCTAAGCCCACACGGAAATAGGTGCCGTCAACATCTTGCTGCTCATAGCCTACAGTGCGTTCGGCAATTTTTCCAAGGGGATGTTCCCGAACAATTTGCTGCTCCACAATTAACCCTCCGCGATAGGGTGAAAGCCGGAAAAGCGGAAGTGCTTTAATTTCTAAATAAGCACTGTAGGGCAAGTCTTTTGCCACCAAAAAATAGCGGTTGTTTTGCTTTCGGGCACGATCTAACTTTTGCAGCCAACCAGCAGCATCCTCATTAAAATAGTTGGCTAAACCTTTGGCCAATGCTTCCCTATTTTCTCCATAAGTAGTATTGGTGGGCACTTTTGCATCCCATCGTAATTCGTAACGTGGTACTGAGGTAGCCAAAATACTTCCATCAGCAGCGTAAATATTGCCTCTACTAGGCTCAAGAACAACATTCTTAATGGTACGTTGATCCGCTAACTCGGTATAATACTCCCCCTGAACAATTTGTATGTACACCAGTTTTCCAATAAGCACAAAAGCAAATAAACCCAACACCACCCCAACAAAGTAGGTGCGGTTCATAATGGTTTTATGTAGCTTGTCCATACTCATTCTACAATAATTTTAATGGGTGGCGTGGTAGCGGGTTTTACGCCACGCTCAGCTAACTGGGTACTAATTTTTGTTTCCATTTTTTGCTCCATCAACTGTGAGCGCCCTTCTACAAACTGACTCTTAAGCCGTTTTATATCGTTGTGCAACTGTGCAATTTCAAACACTTTATTATCGGCACTGTGCCCACTACCAATCATGATTAAAGCCAAAAGGGAAAGAAAAAGAATCATACGCCAGTTTTTTAATGCCCCTTCCTGCACTAAAAATTCCATATTTACAAAGGCAAGAATCTTTTTCATAATCGTTCTGCTACTCGCATTTTAGCACTTCGTGCCCGTGGGTTATCACTAATTTCTTCTTCTGTGGGTACTTGCATTTTTTGCACCCGCTTAAATGGTAGGTTCCGCCGGCCATACAAATCAGCCTCTGGTGGCCCCGAAAAACCACCGTCGCGAATAAAGGTTTTTACCAATCGGTCCTCCAAGGAATGATAGGCAATACACACCAGTCGGCCATTGGGAGCCAATACCTCAGCTGCTTGGGTTAAAAATGCTTTTATAACCTCTAACTCCTGATTTACTTCAATCCTTAGGGCTTGAAACACCTGCGCCAAACGCTTATTAAAAAACCGCTCCGGAAAAAGGGGTTGCAAAATTTCCTTTAAGGCGGTAGTAGTAGCAATGGATTGCGAAGCGCGTGCAGCAACCACTGCCGAAGCTATTGCCCTACTGTTTCGCAGTTCTCCAAACTGATAAAATACATCGGCCAAGGCGGCGGCTGTGTAGGTATTGATGATTTTTGCTGCATCCAGCTCTTGACCGCTGTTCATACGCATATCAAGAGGGCCAGAAAACCGTGTAGAAAAACCGCGTTCAGGGGTATCAAATTGATGGGAAGACACCCCAAAGTCGGCCAAAATGCCATCCACTTTGGCGATCTTGTGCAAACGTATAAATCGCTTAAGGTGCTCAAAATTTGCAGGAATAAATGTAAATCGAGGGTCGTCAATCAGGTTTTGTTGTGCGTCGGTATCTTGATCAAAGGCCAAAAGTTTCCCTTCTAGACCCAAAGCCTCCACAATGGATCGGGCATGACCTCCGCCGCCAAAAGTTGCATCCACATAAACACCGTTGGGTCGAATTGCCAGAGCAGCAATAGCGGCTTCACACAACACCGGTTTATGATAAGTCAACTTCATCTTGATCTCCCATTACTTCTTCTGCCAATGCGCCAAAATCTACTTTGGCAGCATCTATAGCTGCTTCGTAGGATTGCTTGTCCCACACCTCTATGATGTTTACCGCAGCGGATAAAACAACCTCTTTTTCAATCCCAGCATGAACGATTAGGTCTTTAGGAATAAGCAATCGTCCAGAAGCGTCAATATCTACCAACTTTACTCCCGCAGTGAAGCGGCGAATAAAATCGTTGTTCTTTTTGTTAAATCGGTTCAGCTTGTTGATACGTCCCATCAACGCATCCCATTCTTTCAAGGGATATAACTCTAAACAGGAGTTAAATACCGCTCGTTTGAGAACAAAACCCTCTTGCATCATTGCAGCAAGCTGTTTCTTAAAAGGCATAGGAACCATAATGCGCCCTTTTGCGTCGGCCTTGCATTCATATGTTCCTATAAAGTGCTGCATCTTAATTAATTCAATCAAATATAAAATATATTTACCACTTTTTACCACATTATACCACTTTGTTAATAAGTTTTCCACCTCATTTTTTTGAGGTACTGCTGGATTAAATTGATATATTAGGGCGTTAAACTGAATTACCTATATTTGCAGCTAGAGTTCCCATAGATGAAAGAAAACCTAATTGAAACAAAAGACTTCCGCTACGTGGAACGCGGAGAAGGCCAGCCGATAGTTATACTTCACGGCCTAATGGGGGGACTAAGTAACTTTAGAGGGGTCTACGATTTTTTCCCTGAAAAAGGCTATCGTGTGATCATTCCTGAACTTCCAGTGTATGACCTCCCGTTACTTAAAACCACTGTTAAAGACCTTGCAGTTCACCTTGATAAATTTTTCACTTCCAACCACCTGGAAGATGCTATTTTACTTGGGAATTCTCTGGGCGGACACATTGCCCTTTTATACACAAAACTGTATCCGCAAAAGGTTCGCGGTTTGGTGATCACGGGCAGTTCTGGGCTCTATGAAAACGCCATGGGTGAAAGTTATCCGAAGCGGGGTGATTACAACTACATTAAAACCAAAAGCGAAGAAGTATTCTACGATCCTAAAGTGGCTACCAAAGAAATTGTAGATGAGGTCTATGAAACGGTTAACGACAGGAATAAACTGATAAAAACTTTGGCCATTGCAAAAAGTGCCATCCGCCACAACATGGCTAAGGATTTGCCTAAAATGGAAATTCCTACTGCAATCATTTGGGGAGCACAAGACTGTGTAACTCCACCAAACGTTGCCGAAGAATTCAACCGCTTATTGCCCAATTCGACCCTGTATTGGATTGACAAGTGCGGACACGCCCCCATGATGGAGCATCCGGACAGCTTTAATACCTTGATGGATACCTGGCTGACGCAACATAACTTTTAATCGCCTCCCATGCAGATTACTACTGCATCTTTTGTCATTAGCAACACCTCGGTGGAGCAATGTCCTAAGGACAACCGCCCCGATTTTGCCTTCATTGGGCGATCTAATGTGGGGAAATCCTCATTGATCAACGCCTTATGCCAACGCAAAAATCTTGCGAAAACGTCTTCACGTCCAGGAAAAACACAATTGATTAATCATTTTTTAATCAATGAACGTTGGTATTTGGTGGATTTGCCGGGCTATGGTTATGCGCGGGTCTCCAAAAAAAGTAAAAAGCAATTTCAACAATACATCACCAAGTATTTTAAGGAACGAAAACAACTCTGCTGTGCCTTCATATTACTTGATATCCGACACGACCCCCAACCCATTGACAAGGAGTTTATTCGTTGGATGGGAGAAGCACAAATCCCTTTTGTACTCGTATTCACAAAGGCTGATAAGCTGAGCGCTAAAAAAGCCGAAGCACAAGTTTCCAATTATCTTACCACTTTAGAAGAAGAGTGGGATGCGTTACCACAACACTTTGTAACTTCTGCCGCCAAACTGCAAGGAATGGAAGCCTTACAAGGCTTTATCGGAAGTACCCTGGACGAAATTTCAACAATTAAGACGTTTTAAGCTTGCGTTCTTTGGCATAAAAGGCACAAAAATCTCGCAATGCATTGGCCATGGGCTTGTCAGCCGTAGCCCGTTGATAGGTGTCGCACAAGGTCAATAAACTTTGATGGAAAAAATGCTGCATCTGATCCAGTGGCATTTCCTTCACCCAAAGGTCCATCCGTAGTGTTTCCTGCTGTGCCCCATCCCAAAAGGACAACAGCATGGCTTTGGCTTCCTCGTCGGTGACACCACCGTCGGGAGCAGACCAACGAATGCTTTCGGGAATTTTATTTTCATCGAGTTGTACACGAATTGAAATAGGACTTTCTTTAGTTGTTGCCATCACCTTTTGGGTTTATAGTTTGAACGGTTAAATAGTTGTTGTGCAGGAGTGTTGAGTACTGTTTCCAGCGAGGCGTTGTTTTGCTCCCAATAGGAGCTTACAATTTGGGCTCCAATCCAGCGCCCTATTTTTCCAGGGGACTCATTGTCAATCTCAAGATAGAATTTGGAAAATGGAGCAGGTGCAATAAAGCGCCGTTGCAAATCGGGGTCGGTGTCAAACAGCAGTTGTTTTTCAATTAAATATTGCCACATATAGCGTTCATTTTCTTCTGCCCATTGGTATTGTGCCTCTGTATACCCTAGGCGTTGTGCAGGGGTTAAATGGGGAAGAAAGTACTGCTTTAAAAGTTCAATTTTACCGTAATACACCATTTGGGCCAAAAAACTTCGGGACGCAGGCGTTGGCAGCAGTTGTAGTGCTATTTTTTCTGCGATATGAGGTAACATATAAAGTTTGTCCATTTCCTGCCGAATGTAGGTAGGTATTCCCTCATAGAGAGGGTGGTTGACTCCCAAGTAGGTGTCTAATGAAATGAGTAAGAGACTGTCCGCATAAATACTTTTACTTTGGTAGTCTACGTTATTAATGATGCTGATGGCATGTGGCGGTTGCTGCTCGGGAAAATGATATTGTACGTGCTGAAACAAGTGAGACAGCTCTTTTTCCAATTCGGTTACCGAAGGGAAGGTTTTATCAACTGCGGACTTAAGTAATAGCTGTAAACTGTCTGTTTGACGGCGTACCCAAACGCTATCGCTGAATTGAGCGGGGAACAAATAGGGGTATTGCGTTTTTAAGGCAGGAATATCTTTTGTACTCCCTTCATAAAATTTAATATCGAAGCGATCCAGTTCTAAGTTTACGGGAATGGCATTTACTTCATTTTCAATGGCTCCCGTGTTATCACAACTCCAAAAAAAAGCTGCTAAAACAACAATACCGCAAATGAAATGGAGCTTCTTTAAGGATATGGTAAAGTTTTTTGTTTTCATTTTAAGTCCGGTGAAAATACCATAATTTTGAGCAAAGTTAAAATGACTTCGGTCAATTGTTATGAAATCTCCAGGAAAAATAAAAGCTCACATTGTGAACTGGCTGAACAACTATATTGAATCCGCCCAAATGGAAGGGTTTGTAGTAGGGGTTTCCGGTGGAATTGATTCTGCTGTAACGTCTACCCTTTGCGCCCACACCAACAAACCGGTACTTTGTCTTGAAATGCCCATACACCAAGCCCAGGATCAAGTTAGTAGAGCTCAGGAACACCTTGCGTGGCTCGAAAGTACGTTTCCCAATGTAAAGGCAGTACGCATTGACTTAACACCTCTTTTTGATTCCTTTCAGCACAGTCTGCCTAAAGTAGATGAAGCTACTGCTGACCAACACCTGCTAAGCCTGGCAAACACCAGAGCGCGCTTCAGAATGTCAACGCTTTATTATTTTGCAGCACTTCACCGCTACTTGGTAGCAGGGACAGGAAATAAAGTGGAAGATTTTGGGGTAGGTTTTTACACCAAATATGGCGATGGTGGCGTGGACCTTAGCCCAATTGCTGACCTTATGAAAACACAGGTGTTTGCTTTAGGAGACTATTTAGGAGTGAATGAAAACATCCTGAATGCCCCTCCTACTGACGGCTTGTGGAGTGATAATCGCTCCGATGAGGACCAAATTGGCGCATCCTATGCCGCACTCGAATGGGCTATGGAAGCACAAGAAAAAAACCAAGACCCCGCAACAATGAGCCCAGAAGAACAACGCGTGTATTCCATTTACATGCGCTTTCACAAGGCCAACCAACACAAGATGCAACCCATTCCAGTGTGCCAAATCCCAAAAGAATTTTTGTAGGATTACATCTATTTTTTTACTATTTTCATAAGTAGTTTACTTATGATAAAGCTCCTTTCTTTAGATCCTAATCCTGTTGTTTATAAAGGTTTAAAAGCATTTGTAAAAAAAAATGCAGTCATTAAATTCCTAGGCTACTCCCAAAATGAAGAAGAAATTTTTCAGCTTATGAAAGCCACTGTGGCTGATATTTTAGTAATGGATCTTGAACTCCCCAATTCCAGCCCTGTTAATTTTATAAAACGTTTAAAAAAACAGTACCCTGAGGTTAAGGTGCTTATTTTCAGTAATCATCCTGTAAATATGTATGCGCTGTCTCTATTGAAGGCTGGAGCCATTGGCTACTTATCAAAATCGGTGGCGGAAGCGGTATTTGTAGCGGCAGTTGAACAGGTCTATCATACCGGATTTCTTATTACCTCAGACATCACCAACAACATTAATATCAATGTGGACTTAAAGCATCCCCGGAGCTCTTATGATCGCCTGTCACCACGAGAAATTGAAGTATTAAAATTTTTAATTGATGGGAAAAAAAATGTGGCGATAGCCGAAGCCATGAACCTAAGCCCTAAAACCATTAACACCTTCAAATCGCGTTTGTTTTCGAAACTAGAAGTTAAGAATATAATGGAACTTTACATTCAAGCTAAGGTGCTGAATTTGTTTTAAAACACCCGATCGAGCCTTTTGGTGACCAAACTGCGCAGTGTCAAATAACTTTTAATATCCTCTAAATATTCCTGAGCTGCGGCTTCTTCGGTAGTACGTTCTTGAAGTTCTTTAATTTTTTGATCAATAAGGTAGCGCCGTAAGGAAAGGATTGTTTCATTCACTTGCCGGGCCACGTCGCTATCAGAAGATTTTACATAGATATTTTTGCGTTCCCAATCATGCAGTTGATACCGCTCATCAGCCATCAACAAATCGGAAATCACGGCATTAAACGCCTCGTCATTTTCTGCAAATAACCGATCGGTTTGCAGAACACCTTCTTTTTGAAACATTTGTATTAATGCCCCATAAAGGGAACGGAAATTCTCATTGGTAAATTCAATTTCATCCTGCTGTAGGTCAAGGAAAATTTTTTCATACACCTTGGCACTAATGGTCCTGGGTTTTTCTTCCAGTGCCCCAGCTTTGTTTTTTACTAGGATGACTTCCTCAAAATCTACCTGCTTATTCCCAAACTGCAACAACAAACTAATGATTTGACGCTCGAGTTCATAGGAACGGTTGAGGCTTAGCTGTTCTTTTGACTTTGGGGCTACCACTTCCATTGGTGGAGGTGTGTCTTCTCTTTTTACGGACTTTGGAGCCCCTTGTGCACGCAGCTGGGCCAGGGTGCTAAAGAGGACATTTTCAGACACTTCCAAAAGTGATGCACAGCGTTGCACATACAATTCTCGTGCAATGGCATCGGGAATTTTAGCAATACTGGCCACAATTTCACGCACCACAGCGGCTTTAGCACTGGGGTCTTGTACGGTATCTTCTAATAGCAAGGCCGCCTTAAACTGAATAAAGTCTTTTGCTTGCTCCTTTAGGTAGGTTTCAATTTCTTCTATGGGGCGGGCCTTGCAAAAACTGTCGGGGTCCTCCCCTTCGGGAAACACACAAACCTTCACATTCATCCCTGCTTCCAAAATCAAATCAATTCCGCGTAGGGAGGCCCTTAGGCCCGCGGCATCACCATCAAAAAGCACTACTACGTTAGACGTCAAGCGGCGGATCATTCGAATTTGTTCTACCGTGAGGGCCGTACCGGAAGCCGACACTACATTGGTAACCCCCGATTGATGCATTTGAATCACATCGGTGTACCCTTCAACAATGTAACAACAGTCGGTTGTGGCAATGCTTTTTTTTGATTCAAAAAGCCCGTACAACACTTTACTTTTGTGGTAAATAGGGCTCTCAGGAGAATTTAGGTATTTGGCAGCCTTGCTATTAGCACCGAGGATTCGTCCGCCAAATCCCTGAATGCGGCCCGATAGCGATCGAATGGGGAACATCACCCGTCCCCGAAAACGGTCTATAGGTGTCCCGCGCTCGGGGTTAACCAGTGATAGGCCCGTTTGCGCAAGAAAATCCAATTTATAACCTTGCTTTTGGGCGGCTGCAGTTAATGCATCTTTTTGATTGGGGGAATAGCCTAAGCCAAAGTGTTGAATACTTGCCTCGGTAAAACCACGTTCTTTAAAATAACTTAACCCTATGGCCTTACCCTCCTCGGTATCCACAAGTTGTTGCTGAAAGAATTCTGCAGCATATTGGGCCACCATGTACATACTTTCTTGCTGGCTGCGCAAGGCTTTTTCTGCATCGGTTTGTTGAGTTTCTTCTATCTCAATATTATACTTCTGGGCTAAGTACCGAATGGCTTCGGGGTAGCTAAATTGCTCGTGCTCCATTAAAAAAGCTACTACATTGCCCCCCTTCCCACTACTAAAATCTTTCCAAATTTGCTTTACCGGTGAAACCATAAAACTGGGGGTCCGCTCTTGAGAAAACGGACTCAGGCCTTTGTAGTTGGCCCCAGATTTTTTGAGTTTTACGAAATCGCCAATAACCTCCTCTACACGGGCAATTTCATAAACCTGATCTATGGTGCTTTTACTAATCAACGTGGGATTTTTTATAAAAATAAAATTTTTACAACAGAACGCGCACTAATGTTTCCTGTCAATAACATAGTTTACCATTAACTCCAAGGCATCGCGGTAGGTGTTTTGAGGAAACGTATGAAGAAGTTCTAAGGCTTCTACCTGATAAGCTTTCATTTTTTCAACGGCAAATGTTAGCCCCCCAAGCGACTTCACCTGAGCAATCAACTGTTTTACCGCAGCCTTATCGGTATTTTTGTTTTTGACAATATGGATCATTTTTTTACGCTCAGAAGGGGTAGCAACATTTAAAGCATGTATTAGTGGAAGTGTCATTTTTTGCTCCTTAATATCAATGCCCAACGGCTTTCCAATTTTAGCTTCACCATAATCAAATAAATCGTCTTTAATCTGAAACGCCATCCCAATGGCAGTGCCAAACTGATGCATTTTTTCTACGTCCTCCTGCGGCGCATTTACAGCTTGCGCCCCCATCTCACAACAGGTGGCTAAAAGGGTGGCTGTTTTTTGACGTATAATTTGGTAATACACCTCCTCGGTGATGTCTAATTGTCGTGATTTTTCAATTTGCAATAATTCACCTTGACTCATCTCCCGAACAGCTATGGAAATGATTTTTAACAAATCGAAGTCGTCATTTTCCACAGTAAGTAATTGTCCCTTGGAAAGAAGGAAATCCCCAACCAATACGGCGATTTTATTTTTCCACAGTGCATTTACAGAAAAAAATCCACGGCGTTGATTGCTGTCGTCAATCACATCATCATGGACGAGTGTAGCGGTATGAATTAACTCTATGACAGCTGCACCACGATATACCCGTTCGGTAACTTTTCCTTTTCCCAATAATTTTGCCACCAAAAAAACAAACATGGGACGCATTTGCTTCCCTTTGCGATTGACAATAAAATGAGTGATCCGATTGATTAGGGCAACATTAGAAGACATGGCATCTGTGAACTTTTTTTCAAAAAGTTCCATTTCTTCATAGATAGGGGCCTTTATCCTTTCAACAACTTTCATCTACTCACAAATATAGTACTTCTGTAAACGTATCAACCCTCTATTTTGGCGGTATTTTTATTGGCCAGCTGGCCACAGGCAGCATCAATATCTTGCCCCCGAGATTGACGCACGGTAACGGTAATATGCGCTGCTTCCAATTGGGAGGTATAGGCCTTAATGACACTTTTATCGGCTTGCTCAAACCGATCGTCATCTATGGCATTGTATTGAATTAAATTGACTTTGGTTGGAACAATCTGTGCAAAATCAATCAGTGCATTGATATCTTTTTGTTGGTCGTTGATGTTTTTCCACACAATATATTCTAAGGTAACTCTAGAGCGGGTATAATCGTACCAATGCTGTAATGCCTCCTGAATATCCTGCAGGGGGAAGCTTTTAGCAAAAGGCATAATTTGCTCGCGCACTTCCTGACGTGCTGTGTGCAGGGAAAGGGCCAAATTGATCTTTACCTCATCAGCAGCTAATTTTTTGATCATTTTTGGGATTCCAGAAGTAGAAAGCGTAATTCGTTTTGGGGACATACCCAGGCCCTCTTTGTGGGTAATCTTATCTACGGCTGCCAGCACATTAGAGTAGTTCATTAAGGGTTCTCCCATCCCCATAAAAACAATATTAGACAGAGGGCGTTGGTAGTACAAACGGCTTTGCTGATCGATGGTATATACCTGATCGAAAATTTCATCGGGATTAAGATTGCGCATACGCTTTAAACGCGCAGTAGCACAAAAGGTACAATCTAAACTGCAACCGACTTGGGAAGATACACAGGCAGTGGTTCGAGTTTTTGTTGGAATAAGCACCGATTCCACAATTTTACCGTCATGCAGTCGAATGGCGTTTTTAATGGTGCCATCGGTACTTCGTTGTTGCTGGTCGATAGCAATGTGGTTGATGCAAAATTTTTCTTCTAAAAGGGCGCGGGTGTGTTTGGATAAATTAGACATTCCCTCAAAGTTGTGGACCCCTTTTTGCCACAGCCATTGGTACACTTGATCTCCTCTAAAAGCGCGATCTCCAGCGGCGGTAAAAAAGTCACGCAATTCTTGCTTACTCAGCGCTCGGATATCTTGCTTTAGTGCTTCCATAGCTGGATCTAGAGGATCAGCATGGCGTCACCATAAGAATAGAAATTGTATTTCTCTTTAATGGCTTCGTCGTAGGCTTCCTTAATATAATCAGCATCTGCAAAGGCAGAAACCATCATCAGCAAGGTAGATTTTGGCGTATGAAAGTTCGTAATCATAGCGTTGGCAATAGAAAACTCATAAGGAGGAAAAATAAACTTATGCGTCCACCCATTGTAGGTATTTAGCGTTTGCATGGAAGATACTGAACTTTCTAAACCACGCATCACAGTAGTCCCTACGGCACAAATGCGTTTTTTGTTTTTTAGAGCTTCATTCACTCGGTTAGCAGCAGCTTTTTCAATAATGAGCTCCTCAGAATCCATTTTGTGTTTCGACAAATCTTCCACCTCAACAGGGCTAAATGTTCCAAGACCTACATGAAGCGTAATTTCTGCTAAATCCACTCCTTTAATTTCTAAGCGCTTCAACAAATGCTTCGAAAAGTGGAGGCCTGCAGTGGGTGCAGCTACTGCACCTTCATGCTTGGCGTAAATGGTTTGGTAACGGTCTTTATCTTGTGCTTCCACATCGCGTTTGATGTATTTTGGAAGTGGGGTTTGTCCGAGGGTTTTTAGTTTCGAGCGAAATTCTGCATAAGAACCGTCAAAAAGAAACCGCAAGGTTCTCCCTCTGGAAGTCGTATTATCAATCACCTCAGCCACTAAACTTTCGTCCTCACCGAAATAGAGTTTATTCCCAATTCGAATTTTACGGGCAGGATCCACAAGCACATCCCAAAGGCGTTGTTCTTCGTTTAATTCGCGAAGCAGAAATACTTCTATACGCGCGCCTGTTTTTTCTTTATTCCCAAACAATCGGGCAGGAAATACTTTGGTGTTATTGAGTACCATAACATCCCCTTCATCAAAGAAATTGATAACGTCCTTAAAAATGTGGTGCTCAATAGTTTGCTTTTCTCTATTGAGGACCATCAGTCGCGATTCGTCGCGCCCGGGGGCAGGATGTTGTGCTAATAAGGAGTTGGGGAGGTCAAAATTAAAGTCGGATAGTTTCATATCGGTTTTTGAATGTGCAAATATAGGCTGTGGGAAGGGGGGTTGTCAAGTGATTTGACACTTATTTTATAGAATTTACGCTAAAGCCCAGTTTTTTTAGATCCTCCCAATAGGAAGGATAGGATTTGTTCACCACCAATGCATCATTAATTTGCAAAGTAGTTTTAAGGGCTAAGGGTGCAAAAGCCAGGGCCATACGATGGTCGTTGTAAGTGGCTACCGCTACATCAGCTGTTAGTGTTGTTGGGGGCTGCAAGTGGAGACTATCGGCGGTAATGTGCACCTTGGCACCAAATTTTTCGAGTTCGCGTTGCAAGGCTACCAAACGATCGGTTTCTTTTATTTTTAGGGTGTGCAAGCCCGTTAGGGAGCAGGCCACACCTAAGGCTGCACAACTGACTGCAATGGTTTGTGCAATGTCAGGGGCGTGAGCCAAATCGAGCAATAGTTTTTCGGGACATTTAAAATTTGGAATTTTACGCAGCTGGAGTTGGTTGTGTTGAAAACTACTTTCAACGCCCAACTGGGTGTAGATGGATTGCAAACAAGCGTCTCCTTGTAAACTTTCCTTTCGGTAGGTTGTTAACGTTAGGGCGCCTTCCTCCGCAAGAGCGAGAATACTGTAGGCGTACGATGACGAACTCCAATCCGACTCTACTGCTATTTCGGCTGTGGGAATATGTGATGTGGGAGCCACCTCTAGCGTATTGCCCGTAAATGCAACATCAATTCCCAATTGGCGCATTAAAGCACAGGTCATTTCAATGTAGGGTCGTGAAGTGATTGCTCCTTCTAAAATAATTTTTAAACCGTGTTTTAATTTTGGAGCAGTAAGCAACAATGCTGTAATAAATTGACTGCTTATGGACGCTGGCAAACGTACTGTTGACGCTTCTAAAGCAGTACCGATAATTTGCAGCGGTGGAAAGCCTTCGTTTTTAGCATATTCTATGTTAGCCCCCATACTGCGCAATGCCTCCACAAGAATTCCAATGGGACGTTCCTGCATGCGGGAAGATCCTGTGAGCAAGCATTCCCGCCCAGGGGTACTGGCGTAATAAGCGGTTAAAAAACGCATTGCAGTTCCTGCATGGTGGATGTCCACGGTTGCAGGGACAGTTGTAAGCGCCTGTTGCAGCGCTTTGGTGTCATCGGAATTCGATAGGTTGCTAATGGATAGGTTGGGGTACTGCGCCTGTAGCACCAACAATCGATTGGATTCACTTTTTGAGCCCGTAATTTCTAGGGTACCGGTACAGTTTTTTGTGTCGTGACTCAGCTGAACTTGCATGGAAAAGATTACTTTAATTTGGGATTGTTGTGATGGCGTTGGTGATCACGTTGGGTTTTCGCCTGCAGTTTTGCATCAAATGCCTGTTGTAAATCAACTCCCGTTTGATTGGCCAAACACAAAACTACAAACAGCACATCGGCCAATTCTTCTCCTAAATCTTTGTGTTTATCGCTTTCCTTTTCGCTTTGCTCACCATAGCGACGCGCAATAATTCTGGCTACCTCACCTACTTCTTCGGTAAGCTGCGCCATATTGGTAAGTTCGTTAAAATAGCGTACCCCGTGTTCTTGTATCCATTGGTCTACGCGTTCTTGTGCTTTTGTGAGTTCCACAATATTGATGTTTTAGTGCTGGCAAACAAAAATACTACTCTTTTGTCGGCTAATGAAAAAGGGCTTTCATTTCTTTTAATGAATACACTATGGGGCAATGGCTGTGCTCGGGCTCTGCATGTGAATTAAAATGCAAAACTTGCATCCCCATTGCTTTGGCACCCAAAATATCTGCTTCTAGGCTATCGCCAATCATTAGGGCATTTTCTGCTTGGGTAGCGGTTTTTTCCAGTGCAACTTCAAAAATTTTAGTATGGGGTTTTTTGTAGCCTACCTGATCTGCTGTAAATACTTTTTTAAAGTAGGGAGCCAAACCAGAATTTTGCACCTTGTAGTGCTGTACTTTTTCAAACCCATTGGTAATTAGATGCAATTCGTATTGCTGTTGCAGGTGATTTAGCAAGGGAATTGTACCGTCAAAAAGATGGGGAAACGTAGAAAGGTGATTGATATACTGTTCGGAAATACGATGCAGTTGTTGTGCTGAAAAGGAAAGATCCATTTTTTCAAAGGTCTTTTCTAGTCGTAAAAGTCGAAGTTGCTCCTGTGTGATGGTATTCTCCCGGTAGAGTTTCCAATAATAATGATTGATGGGAACATAATACGCTAAAAACTCCTCCAGGGAAAGTTGAAGATTTTCTTCTTTAAAAATCCGCTCAAAAGTAAGTGCAGAATTTTTATCAAAATCCCAAAGGGTGTGATCTAAATCAAAAAAAATAGTGTCAACGCGATTCAATTGTAGCATTGCCACTAAAGTAATTCAAAATCCCCTGATCTGATTGTTTTTTGATGTTATTAAAATTTAAATCTTCTAAAGTACACGCGCAAAATAGTTGGGCAGCGGTTAAATACTCCTGTTCCTCAATGCTGCTTAATTGTTTCGAAAACGCAGTGGTAGTGTGCTTTTGTAAGGCAGTGGTGGAAGCGACCACGGGAACAATTTGTAATGGAGTTTGGTACTCTTCTTTTAAATTAAAATAATAAAAAGGCACTGCAGTACTCGCACGAAACCCCACTTCTGTAGCGTACCCCATAGAGTAGTCAAGGGTAAATTTTTGCTCCACTAAGGCTTCATAATCGGTGCTGTGATGCCGTAAGCCGTTTTTAATTCGCACCGCATTTATAGTTCTGTGGATCAATTGAACCAGTCCCTCCTTTTGTTCTGACACATCAGCCGTCAACGGATAGGAAGGGGCCTGAATGAGTAAAAAGGTTTTTGCATAATCGGCCACGTGTTTTACAAAGGACTGATAGCGTTTGTTGAAAGGTGATATCCCAAAGGGGTCATCACTACTGTGACTGTAAGAAAAGAAGAATACTGGCGCGGCACTGCCGTCACTAAAGTCTTTTAAAAGCCCTGGAAATTCCTCATGCGGGTCTTTTCGTACTCTAGTTACCACCAACAATTGCTGGAGCAAGCTTTTTAGGTTTAAGTTCCACAGCAAGCAAGCACTTTCAATAAGGGTACCCAAAATGGATTTGTGTTTAAACCGAAATGGGTTATTTACTTGGAACAGAGGAGTCATGGGGATTTTATGTTTTTTTAGTGGCGGCATACTGGGAAATGCTTCCTGCAATATCACATAGAGTGCTTCGGCCCAAAAATCGACCAGAGGTAAGGATAAAAACCCGCCTTGGACGGCACTACTCTGTTGGGAGTCAAACTGCCCTTGGTCATTTTTCACATAAGGCAAATGTTCTTCGTAGCGCGTGAGCAAGTAAAAACTGGCTGCAAAAATATCAAACGGGAGTTTTGACTTCTTAGAGGTTTGAAAAAACGTTGGCAAGCCATTCCATTTGGAAAAAGTAATTTCCTGTGGATTGATACCGTGCTCAAACAATAAGGGGTGTGCTTCCACAAAAAAGCTCTCTCCAAATGGTGATGCAGCATAATTAAATTTTGGGCCTTCATGCGCCACAAAAGCATCTACAGTGTTTGTAAAGCCTACATCTATCCCCAGGATTTCTTCAAACAGCTGTTTAAAAACATAGGTTAATCGCGATGTTTGCTGGGAAGTGTAAACAAGAATCATTTAAAGGAGCTTTTCATCTGCGAAGCTAAAATACCCTTTTTCAGAAAAAATTAAATGATCGAGCACACGTAGCTCAAAATGGGCCGCCGCCTGTTGAAATTGTTGGGTAATTTTTCGATCTGCGCCACTAGGTTCCAAATTCCCCGATGGATGGTTGTGTGCAAGAATGAGCGCAGTAGCACCAACTTCTAAGGCCAACTTAAACGCTAAACGCACATCTACTACAGTTTGGGTTATCCCGCCACTGCTCAATCTTTTTTTGGCGAGCACCCTATTGGCGGTATTGAGGTAAACTACCCAAAATTCTTAGTTTGCCAAGTTCATAAATAAGGGGTTTAGTACTTCATACACCGCTTGACTGCTGCTGAGTTGCACACGCTTTTCATTGGGCGTATGGGCCAATCGAGCTGCCAAGGCTAAGGCAGCTTTAATTTTTACCGCTTTAGTGCGGCCTATACCATTAATTCTTAACATGGCACTAAGGGGCATTTTATTGAGGCGACTTAGCTGGTGTTGGTTTTGTGCAAGCAATTGTTGCATTATTGCCACTGCACTTTGCCCTTTACAACCACTGCCTATGAGTATGGCTAAAAGTTCGGCATTGGTTAAATGGCGGGGCCAAAGTGAAGTAGTTTTTCTCTTGGGCGATCCTCTTCTGCCCAATCTTTGATGGTAAAAGAATGTGGTTGTTGGGGCATGGGGTAAGTTTTATTCTAAGTTACTATTTTTTATGTGATATCATTACCTTTAGGCTATGACAAAATACCCTCCTCCACACCATCAAGAAGCTGATTTTGCCAATTGTATTCGACTGGTTGAAGCAGCACCGCTGGCTACAGTAATTACTGCAAAAAACAGCAGCGTGCATACCACACACACTCCCTTGGTATATCATAAAGACGCCCATTTGGGATATTTTATAGGGCATATTGATAAATTTAATCCACAGGTGGAACACCTCTTGGAAGGAGGCCCCATTACTGTACTTTTTCACGGCCCCGAAACCTATATTTCCCCCTCGGTTTACCAAAGTACCCAACTGCCCACTTGGAATTACTTTAAAGCCCATTTTGACGGTAGTGTTGAAGCCTATACTGACCACCAGCGTCTAACCGACAGTTTGGTTGTTATGACTACAAAATTAGAAGGGCCCAATGGCAAGTATCAACTGGCGGCAGATAATCCACGGATGGCGTCGCTCCTAGATTACATTATTGGCTTTAAAATAACCATTCAAGATTGGGAGGGGAAATTTAAACTATCGCAAGACAAACACCCAAAAGATCAACAGCTTGCAAAACAAGCGATGGAAGGGAACTTCCCGGGTCAAAAAGCGCTTATTGGGTCACTGTATGCGAACCATCAGACGAAGCGCTAGCCACTTTAGCTTGAAGGGTTTCCCAATTGAGCTTCCCGTAATTTCCAGAACTCATCATCAGCAAAAAAGTTTGGTGGTACTGTTGCTCAAATAAAAATTGGTGCAAGGCTTGAGGCTGTGTAAATACTTTTAAATTCGGATGATTAAAAGCCTCTATTATGGCTTCTGGAGGGAGGACTTCACGATTTTTAATTCGTAGTGCTTCGGGATCGTAAAACACCAAAGCCAAATCGGCAGCTTCCAATGTGTTGCGGTAATGAGCGATAAATTTTGGGTCAAGGCTGCTATACGTATGCAGTTCTAAACAGGCAGTAAGCTGTAATTGTGGGTATTGCTTTTTTACTGCTTGCGCAGTAGCTTTTACCTTACTGGGAGCATGGGCAAAATCCTTGTAGAGTTTGCTTGAAGAACCATCGTAAAGCACTTCTAAACGCCTTGAAGCCCCTTTAAAACTTGCAATAGCCTCCACAAACAAACTGAGGTCAACCCCCATCAATTGACAAATCCACTGGGCTCCAGCAAGATTAGACAAATTATGGCGTCCAAAAATTTTCAAGGGCAAAGGACCTTCATCCGTGAGCAAGCGGGTATTGCCATTTTCAATGGTGTACTCAGGGGTGCTGTAGGGCTGTTTCTTAATCCGGTTAGTACTTGCAGCTGCCAAAGCGGTTACTCGCATGTCTTCGGCATTGTACACCAAGACCCCACCAGGACTAATTGTTTCTATAAATTCTTTAAACGGCGTCTCATAGGCTTCATACGTTGGAAACACATTGATATGGTCCCATGCAATTCCAGTGATAAGCGCAATTTGAGGTTGATACCACAAGAACTTTGAACGGTCATCTAGCGGAGAAGAAAGGTATTCATCCCCTTCTAACACTACAAAATCATTGGTATCACTAAGGTGCACCGCATTGTCGTAACCTTCTAAAGGGGCGCCAATCATAAAGTCCACTTCCTTATCACAGTAGTTCATTACATGAAGTATTATAGCAGTGGTGGTGGTTTTCCCGTGACTTCCGGCTATTACAACTCGGGTTTTATCTTTGGTTAGGGCATACAACAATTCGGGGTATGAATAAATGGTTAACCCTAATTTCTGGGCGGCCAACAGTTCGGGATTATCTTTTTTGGCATGCATTCCCAACACCACAGCGTCTAGCTGGGTTGTGATTTTTTCAGGATGCCACCCCATTACCTCGGGCAGTAAACCTACCGCTTCTAGCTTAGACCTGGAAGGCTCAAAAATAGCATCATCACTCCCTGTTACAATACTTCCTTTTTGGTGTAAGGCAATAGCTAGGCTGTGCATGGCACTGCCTCCGATAGCAATAAAATGTATGTTTTTCATGTGGGGTTAAGTATTTTCCAAAGCCCATCTTTAAGCTCTTGCAATCCTGTTTGGGCTACTGAAGAAATCATAAAGTAGGGAGTCCCTTTAAATGAGGTAGCCATTTCTTCTTTGTACTCCCGATACAATTCATCATCCAATAAATCGCATTTTGTTATTCCAACAACAAAATCTTTGTCTATCAATTCGGGGTTGTAACGTTGGAGCTCCGAGCGCAACACGTCGAAAGCAGCTTTAACGTCGGCTGTATCGGCTGGAATCATAAACAGTAAAACCGAATTACGCTCAATATGACGTAAGAAATAATGTCCCAACCCTTTGCCTTCGGCAGCACCTTCAATAATACCAGGGATGTCGGCCATCACAAAAGAGCGAAAATCTCGGTAGGATACGATTCCCAAATTGGGCTTTAGGGTGGTAAACTCATAATCGGCAATTTTGGGTTTTGCAGCTGTAAGTGCTGCCAAGAGTGTAGATTTCCCCGCATTGGGAAAACCTACCAAACCGACATCAGCCAATACTTTTAACTCTAAAATTAGGGGCAACTCTTGTCCAGGACGTCCGGGTTGGGCATAACGAGGCGTTTGGTTGGTAGACGATTTAAAATGCCAGTTGCCACGGCCCCCAAGGCCACCTTCCAAGACCACGTACTCCTGCTGTTCTTCGGTAATTTCAATGATAACCTCTTCGGTTTCTCCATGGCGGACTACCGTACCCAGAGGAACTTCAATTATAATATCTTCCCCTTGAGCCCCAGAACTTCTGTTTTTACTTCCATCGCCCCCGTGGCCTGCTTTAAAGTGCTTTTGAAATTTAAAACCGTAGAGCGTCCACAAATTTTTGTTGGCACGGAGGAGTACATGTCCTCCCCGGCCTCCATCACCTCCGTCGGGCCCTCCTTTTGTGATGTATTTTTCACGGTGTAGGTGTACAGAACCCTTTCCTCCGTTTCCAGAAGCCACTTGAAGTTTTACATAATCTACAAAGTTCCCTTCTGTCATGTGCTAAAGAAGTCCTTGTATACAAGTTATCAAACGCTGGGTGATAGCAGTGATGTCTCCTACACCATCAATTTGATAAAACTTATTTTGTCCCTGATAATAGGCGCGTAAGGGTGCCGTTTTGGTGCTGTATTCTTCAAAGCGATTTTTGATTTTTTCGGTATCCTGATCGTCGGCACGACCACTGTCTTTTCCCCGTTCCAAAAGGCGTTCAATAAGCATTTCGTCTGGAGCTTCCAAAGCAATGGTGCCTGTAATAGTCATCTCCTTGGTGGCCAAAAAAGTATCCAAAGCCTCAGCTTGGGCTGTTGTTCTAGGAAACCCATCGAAGATAAATCCTTTCGCCTCAGGATTTTCATCCACTGCATTTTCCAACATATCAATGGTTACCTGGTCGGGTACAAGGTCGCCCTTATCCATATAAGATTGTGCCATTTTCCCCAAGGGTGTTCCATTTTTAATATGGTGGCGAAATAAATCACCTGTTGAAATATGGAACAACCCAAAGTGCTCTTTTAAAAAAGCAGCTTGCGTTCCCTTTCCAGCTCCTGGCTTTCCAAATAGTACTAAATTTATCATAGTTGTAATTCTGCTTGCAAAGATATCCAAATTGACCCGCATTTTTCTCTTCCCAAAAAGTTATCCGTATTTTTGCAGGAAATCAATGGTATGAATTTTTTTTCAACCTCAAAAACACTGGGAATCTTAGGCGGTGGACAACTGGGTAAAATGCTCCTCTACACCACAAGGCGTTGGGATATCACCACCCATGTTATGGATTCCAATCCCGAAGCACCTTCAAAATTAGCGTGCAATCATTTTACGGTGGGCAATCTTATGGATTATGATGCTGTATATAATTTTGGGAAAGCGGTGGATATTTTAACTATTGAAATTGAAAATGTGAATACCGAAGCACTAAAACAACTCAAAAAAGAAGGGGTTCAAGTGTATCCACAACCTGAGGTTTTGGAGAAAATTCAAAACAAGGGAATACAGAAACAATTTTATGCCACCCACAATATCCCCACAGCACCCTTTGATTGTTTTGCTTCATTGGTGGCACTTAAAGAGGCCATTGGCAAAGGGGCAGTATCTTTTCCTTTTGTTTGGAAGGCTACCACCATGGGATATGATGGCTACGGCGTACAGGTGGTACGTACCAATAAGGATTTAGAACAACTGCAGGAAGGCGAATGCATTGCAGAAGATCTTATCCCCTTTAAGACAGAAATTGCGGTTATTGTAGCCCAACGTCCTCAAGGCGAATGCACAACGTATCCCGTAGTTGAAATGGAATTTCATCCTACCGCCAACCAAGTGGAGTATGTGTTGTGCCCAGCACGCATTGCACCGCAGGCAGCAGCAAAAGCAAAGCAAATTGCACTTCAAGTGGCCGAAGCCTTTGGGCATGTAGGCTTACTTGCAGTTGAAATGTTTCTTACCGCCGAAGGAGATATTCTTGTTAATGAGGTAGCCCCACGCCCGCACAACAGTGGGCACTATTCTATAGAAGCCGCCTACACCTCCCAATTTGAGCAACACCTGCGCTGCCTGTTGGACCTCCCGCTGGGGGGCACCGCTAGCATGGCCAGTGCCGTGATGGTGAATTTAGTTGGTAAATCTCCTTACAAAGGGCCCGTATATTATAAAAATATTGATCAAATTTTAGCTTTAGAGGGAGTTAATCCCCATATTTACGGGAAGAAAGACACGCGCCCCTTTAGAAAAATGGGGCACATTACTGTTGTTGCTCCCGAAATTGAAATGGCACGAAAAAAGGCCGAAGAAGTGAAAGAAATTGTAGAAGTAATTGCAAAATAACATGGCACAAATAGGTATAATAATGGGAAGCCAGTCGGATATGTCGGTAATGCAAGAAGCCATTGACATCCTAGAAGAATTTGGTATTTCCGCAGCTGTAGATATTGTTTCTGCCCATCGCACTCCTGATAAATTAATGGACTATGGAAAAGAAGCACACAAAAAAGGGGTAAAAGTAATTATTGCCGGAGCTGGAGGCGCTGCGCACCTCCCGGGAATGATTGCCGCACTAAGCCCATTGCCGGTTATTGGTGTTCCCGTAAAATCATCAAACTCTATTGACGGTTGGGATTCTGTTCTTTCTATACTTCAAATGCCCGGAGGTGTTCCTGTAGCAACAGTAGCACTCAATGGTGCCAAGAACGCAGGAATTCTAGCAGCACAAATATTAGGTGCCCACGACAGTGACGTGCAAGGAAAAGTAATCGCCTACAAAAAAGCACTAGAAGACAAAGTGCATCAAAGCGCAAAAAACATTCAAAAACCCTAAAATTTTAAATCCGTGAACAACCCGTTACTTCAAGCCTACAGCACAGCTGAAGGCACCACTCCCTTTGACATTATTAGCCCCGAACATTTTATTCCAGCATTGGAAGAGCAAATAGCTGCTACGCTTGAGGCTATTGACAAAATTGTGGCCCAAACCGCACCCCCAACTTTTGAAAACACCATTGAGGCCCTAACAACCTGTGGGGATTTGGTAGAACGCAACAGCAGCTTACTCTTTAATTTAAACAATGCTGCCACAAGCCCAGAGCTTCAACAAGTGGCACAACAAGCAGCTCCTTTATTGGCCCATTTTCAAAATAATGTCCGACTCAATACTGGACTTTATGAACGTATAAAAACAGTTTATGACACTACTGATTTTGATACGCTCACCGAGGAGCAGAAAATGCTGCTTACCAAGGAATTTAAAAGTTTTGTACGCAACGGTGCCCAACTTAACGAAAAAGACAAGGAGACCCTGCGAAATATCGACGCCTCCCTCGCTACCCTTAGCGTAGAATTTGGATCCAAAGTATTGGCCGATAAAAATGCCTATACCCTTCATGTCCCTTCAGTCACTGCTCTAAAGGGCTTACCAGAAAATGCCATTGCCACCGCAGCTGCTACAGCAAAAGAGCACAAAAAAGAGGGCTATGTTTTTACACTTGACTACCCCAGCTATGTACCTTTTATGACCTATGTGGAAGACCGCAACCTCCGAAAAGAAATGAGTATCGCGTTTGGGAAGGTGGGGTTCCAGGATAACGAAAACAATACTACCGAAATCATTAAGAAAATTGTTGCACTTCGCAATCAACGCGCTAAGCTGTTGGGCTATGCTTCGCATGCTGCCTTTGTTTTAGAAGAGCGAATGGCACGCGATGAAGAAAGTGTATTTGCATTTTTAGACACACTCAAAGAAAAGGCGGTACCCGCTGCACAAAAAGAATGGGAGCAAGTAAGCCGTTTTGCTGAAGAAGAGCTACAAATACCAACAGTTGAAAAGTGGGATACTGCATTTATCTCGGAGAAAATAAAACTTCGGGACTTGGCCCTAGACGAAGAAGCGCTTCGGCCCTACTTCCCCTTGAAAAATGTGGTTAACGGGATTTTTGATATCGCAGGAAAACTATTTCAACTCGACTTTAAACCTGCTACTGACATTAGCACCTATGCAAAAGAAGTAACGGCCTACCGTGTATTTAAAAACAAAACCCTGCACGCCATTCTCTATTTGGATTTTTTCCCTCGAGCCAACAAACGAAGCGGGGCTTGGATGACCTCCTACCGAGGACAAAAAAAAGGACAACGCCCCCATGTGTCCATTGTTTGTAATTTTACAAAACCCACTGCAACTGCTCCTTCCCTTTTAACCTTCAATGAGGTGCAAACCCTTTTTCACGAATTTGGACACGCCCTACACGGCATGCTGGCCAACACCACTTACGCTGCATTAAGTGGCACCAATGTGTACTGGGATTTTGTTGAACTACCCAGTCAAATTATGGAAAATTGGTGCTTTCAAAAAGAAGCGCTCGACCTGTTTGCAAGGCATTTTGAAACTGACGCTACACTCTCCCAAGACGTCATTGACAAACTTCAAAAAAAGGCCCAATTTCAACAAGGACTTCAAACTTCAAGACAACTGAGTTTTAGCTATTTGGACATGTCCTACCACAGTACTAAAAATGAAGCCGTAACGGATATCAAGGCCCATGAGAAAGCTATTTTTGATCCGCTGAGCTTCACCCCCGATGTAGCCGAAAATTGTATGAGTACTTCCTTTGCACACATCTTCCAAGGTGGCTATGCTGCAGGGTACTACAGCTACAAATGGGCCGAAGTTTTAGACGCTGACGCTTTTGAATTATTTTTACAAAACGGCATCTTCGATCGTGCTACAGCCCAAGCTTTTGAGAAGCATATACTTTCCAAAGGAGGTACTGCTCATCCCATGGATTTGTATTTAAAATTCAGAAAGCAACCCCCTGATTCCGATGCCTTACTGCGTCGTGCTGGACTCGTAGAGCACTAATAGTACCCACCAAACAATGGGGATACTTTCTACCCAAAAACTACTGTAATAAGTACTTTGATTTTTTCGGCTGAAAGCCAAAAATACTCCGAGTAGTATAGCAATAACCCCTGAAATAATCAGTTGTCCTGTGTCTTTTAAATGGTGGCTTTCTAAAAGCACAAAAACTACGAGCAACCCATAACCGCGCACTTTAGTACCACCTACTCCAAGAAGTTGCGGCCAGGTGCCTAAAGAAGAAGGATCCTGTTGGAGATCGCGGATCTCAAATGGGAGTGTGGCAACCAACACAAAGATAAAATGACTAACCACTAGGGCAGGTGAAAGACTATTGGGCATTGATGTTGCGTATGCCACGGGTAAAAAAACAGTACTCCCTACCCACACCAAAGCCACTAAAAATATTTTTAAGCCTTTACTACTGCGTAAATTGATTGGCACTACCAACTTTGGGATGCCATAAGAAACGGTTAACAGTCCCATCGATAACAGCAATACTACCCGCTCTGTATTTAAGGGAAAAATTCCGTTTAAGGTTAACAATACCCCCAGTCCCGACACTAATTTGATGCCCAATGCATTTTTAGTTTTTAACAATTGGTGGGCATAGCCGTACTTAATACAGTTATATCCCGTAACGGTCATTCCAAACAAAGCGCCTTGAAATTGAATTGACATTGGAATTTTTAGCACCAGAGCTGTCGCTTTTGCCAGTGCAAGAACAGCACCCCCAACATGAATACTCGACAGTATGTAGAAACGGAATAAGGCCTTCATTGCTAGAAACTAAATGTAGCGCAATTGTGTTTATAAATAATCAAAAATTGGTGAAAAAAAATGTGTGCATTCCGTTTAAAATATTGACCGTAAAATGTTGAATTCTGCTATTTTAGCAAAAAAAATGAATGATGGCATATCCCGGTTTTGCACAACGCCACATTGGGCCTAATGAAGAGGAAAAACAACAAATGCTTGACGCTATTGGCCTCAACAGCGTAGCAGCACTAATTGAGGAAACTGTACCCAAAGCCATTCGTGCTACAGCTCCCATCGACCTTCCCGAAGGCATAAGCGAACACGCTTTTCTAAATCATATTAAAGCCCTGTCAGAAAAAAACCAACTTTTTGACACTTACATTGGTTTGGGCTACCACCCAACGGTGACGCCCCCTGTTATCCAACGCAATATTTTGGAAAACCCTGGTTGGTACACAGCCTACACGCCCTATCAAGCAGAAATTGCTCAAGGCCGTTTAGAGGCTATTTTCAACTTCCAATCGGTGGTTTGCGACCTTACAGGCATGCCCTTAGCCAATGCATCGTTACTGGATGAAAGTACTGCCGCAGCAGAGGCCATGACAATGCTTTTTAGTGCTCGAACACGAGAACAAAAGGCAGCCCAGGCCATGCAATTTTTTGTGGACGAAAATGTATTGCCACAAACACTTTCATTATTGCAAACTCGCTCCCAACCCTTGGGGATAGAATTGGTGGTAGGCGATGTTGCTAGTGCTGCATTTTCTCCTGAATTTTACGGAGCACTTATACAATACCCGGGCAAGCATGGAAATATTCCTGAACTCAAATCATTTGTCGATACAGCAAAAGCCCATGGTGTGAAAACTGTGGTTGCAGCAGATCTAATGAGCTTGTGTATCCTTGAAGCCCCAGGACATTATGGTGTTGATGTGGTGGTGGGTACGTCCCAACGCTTTGGAATTCCCCTTGGCTACGGTGGCCCTCATGCTGCATTTTTTGCCACTTTAGAAACCTATAAAAGAAACATCCCCGGCCGCATTATTGGGCAAACTCGCGATGTAGACGAAGCCCCCGCCCTGCGTATGGCACTCCAAACACGTGAGCAACACATTAAGCGTGACCGTGCTACTTCAAACATTTGTACCGCGCAGGTACTTTTAGCGGTAATGGCAGGAATGTATGCAGTGTATCATGGGCCAAAAGGACTTCGTGCGATAGCAACACAAATTCATACTCAAGCGGTAGCCCTCGCAAAAGGCCTTGAAAAATTAGGATTTAAATTAAAGTACAATCAGTTTTTTGATACCCTTTGTGTATCCTGTGACAGTGCGGCAACAATAGCAGCTGCAGAAAAAGAACGTGTTAATTTCCTTCAAATTGACGACAATCATGTAGGTATTTCACTCAATGAAACTACTACTCCAGCCACGCTAGAACACCTCATATCAATTTTTGCATCGCAGGTACAACAACAAGTTCCTGCCATTGCGATTGAAGCTACTGCATCGGCACTTCCTTCAGATCAGGCTCGAAAAACAAGTTATTTAAACCATCAAACCTTCCAACAGTACCATTCTGAAACAGCGCTGATGCGTTATATCAAATCACTGGAGCGCAAGGATTTAGCTCTCAACCACTCCATGATCTCCTTAGGTTCGTGTACGATGAAGCTGAATGCTGCCGTTGAAATGCTGCCCTTAAGTTGGCCACAATGGGGAAATATTCACCCTTTTGTTCCCGTAGCCCAAGCAGCAGGTTATCAAGAAGTACTTCAAGAATTGGAAACGCAACTGAATGAAATCACTGGCTTTGCGGCCACCTCCCTGCAACCCAACTCTGGGGCACAAGGCGAGTACGCTGGGCTTATGGTGATTAGAGCCTATCACCAATCGCGAAATGAAGCACACCGCAACATTTGCATAATTCCTGCTTCGGCCCACGGTACAAATCCTGCTTCGGCAGTGATGGCAGGAATGAAAGTGGTTGTCACTAAAACGGACGAACAAGGAAACATTGACTGGGAGGATATTTCAGAAAAGGCCATGGCCCATAAAGACAATTTGGCTGCCTTAATGATCACCTATCCATCCACACATGGGGTATTTGAAAGTCATATTCAAAAAATCACCGCTCTTATTCACGAATGCGGAGGTCAGGTGTACATGGATGGCGCTAATATGAATGCCCAAGTGGGCGTTACCAGCCCAGCTATAATTGGAGCAGATGTTTGCCACCTCAACCTACATAAAACCTTTGCCATCCCACATGGCGGCGGTGGTCCAGGCGTAGGACCTATTTGTGTGGCAGCACATTTACAACCTTTCTTGCCCACAAACCCTGTAGTACCTACAGGAGGTAACGCAGCAATTACGGCAATTTCTGCCGCTCCGTGGGGATCAGCCCTAGTGGCCCTTATTTCCTATGCATACATTAAACTGTTGGGAGGGGAAGGCCTGCGACATGCCACTGAAATTGCCATATTGAATGCAAATTATATACAGCATCGCATCAAAGGGGCATTTTCAATTTTGTATACAGGAGAAAATGGCCGAAGTGCCCATGAACTTATTATTGACTGTAGAGAATTTAAGTCGAAAGGCATAGAAGTTACAGACATCGCCAAACGCTTGATGGACTATGGCTTTCACGCTCCTACTGTATCATTCCCAGTGCCTGGTACTATGATGATAGAACCCACTGAGAGTGAAAACAAGGCTGAATTAGATCGTTTTTGCGATGCTTTAATTTCCATTCGTATGGAGATTGCCGCAGAAACCAAAGAGGAACTGGAATTGCTTAAAAATGCACCCCACACTTTGGCAATGCTAACACAAGAGGAATGGCCCTACAGCTATAGCCGCCAAAAGGCAGCGTTTCCACTCCCTTATGTGCGTGATAATAAATTTTGGCCCAGTACACGTCGCGTGGATGAAGCCTTTGGCGATCGTAATTTGATATGCAGCTGCACCCCTATTGCTGCTTATGCTAACGACTGATTACTAACGATTTAATAAATACTAAAGGCTTCTGATCTATAATCATGCATCCCCTGAACTTCGTATGACTTTTTTTAATTGGGCCATAGATTCCCCTCGATCTAAGAACTTGCAGTAATAAGTATGAGTATACAAATTATTGGTACCGGCGCATATATCCCAGAAGAAGTTGAAAACAATGCTTCTTTCTTAAACAACGAATTTTATGATGATGCAGGAGTGAAAATTCCTAGTTCTAACCCTGAAATAATTGAGAAGTTTAAGGCCATCACAGGGATTGAAGAGCGCCGCTATGCACCGAAAGAAATGAGCTCTGCAGACATTGCTGCCGACGCCGCTGAAAAAGCAATTGCCGATGCAGGCATAGATCGGGAGCAAATTGATTATATCATTGTGGCACACAATGCAGGAAATATTAGTGCCAATTCAGACCAGGTGGACACCCTGCCCTGTGTAGCAGCACGAGTGAAGGCCAACCTCAACATCAAAAACCCAAGTTGTGTTGCCTATGATATCATTTTTGGTTGCCCAGGATGGGTAGAAGGAATGATTCAGGCTAAAGCGTTCATAAAATCGGGTATGGCAAAATATTGCTTGGTCATTGGGTCAGAAACCCTTTCACGACTTATTGATCCTACCGACCGGGATTCTATGATTTATGCAGATGGTGCTGGGGCTACAGTTGTTACCGCTAGTTCAGAAGAATCGGGGGTGCTTTCTCATGTCTCTGCTACCTATACCGCTGATGGGGAGGCCGATTTTATATTTTACGGTACAGCCTATAAGCCCACCACTTCTACGACCAAATACATTAAGATGCACGGACGAAAGGTCTATGAATTTGCTTTAACACATGTTCCCCAAGCCATGAAAGCGTGTTTGGACCAAGCGAATGTTCCAATTGATAAATTGAAAAAAATCTTTTTACACCAAGCCAACCTAAAAATGGATGAGGCTATTGTAAATCGGTTTTACCGTTTGTATAAAGAAAAAACCCCTGACAATATTTTGCCCATGAATATTCAAAAGTTTGGAAACAGTTCTGTAGCTACCGTTCCTACCCTCTACAACTTGGTTGCTAAAGCCAACTACGAAGGGCACAAGCTCCACACAGGAGACGTTATTATGTTTGCTAGTGTGGGTGCAGGAATGCACATTAACGCCATCACCTACCGCGTTTAGGTTTTCAAGTCCAAACTACTGTATTATATTTAGTAACTTTGACAGGCGATGAATCCATTGTTTCACATTGGCAATTATTTTCAAATGCTCCCAAAAGTCTTTGGGAAATTCACCAAATGGGATGTACTCAAACGCCTTATATTCCACGAAATTGATTCTTTAATCATCAGCTCCTTGGGTATTGTTTCGTTTATCTCCTTTTTCGTTGGTGGTGTAGTCGCCATTCAAACGGCATTAAATTTAGAAAACCCCCTACTCCCTGCAAATCTAATTGGATTTGCCACACGGCAATCTGTGATTTTAGAATTTGCCCCCACCTTTATCTCTGTAATTATGGCAGGAAAAGTGGGGTCCTACATCACCTCTAGTATTGGTACCATGCGTGTAACCGAACAAATTGACGCTTTAGAAGTAATGGGAATTAATACTTACAATTACCTCATTTTTCCGAAAATTGTAGCGCTAATGTTTTATCCTTTTGTAATCACCTTTTCGATGTTTCTAGGGGTATTAGGAGGATACGTAGCCTGTGTTTACGGAGGCTTTTCTACAAGCGCTGAGTATATTGAGGGGATACAAATGGATTTTAATCCCTTTCATGTAAGCTATGCTTTTATAAAGACTTTTTTGTTTGCCTTTGTGCTAGCTACCATTCCTTCCTACCACGGCTATTACCTCAAAGGTGGGGCACTGCAAGTAGGAAAATCCAGTACGGCTTCGTTTGTGTGGACCAGTGTAGTCATCATTATTGTCAATTATTTAGTAACCCAATTGCTTTTAACGTAAGATGATAGAAGTTCAAAACCTTTCTAAATCATTTGGGGATACTACGGTATTAAAAGACATCAGCACCCAATTTGACAAGGGCATTACCAACTTAATAATTGGAAGTAGTGGCTCGGGGAAAACCGTTTTTCTAAAGTGCCTTTTAGGGCTTTTTGAACACAATTCGGGCACCATAGCTTTTGAAGGCAAGCCGCTTAAATCTATGGGTAGAAAAGAACGTAGAAATTTGCGTCAAGAAATGGGAATGGTGTTTCAGGGCAGCGCACTTTTTGATTCGCTGACCGTAGAGGAAAACATTATGTTCCCCATGCAAATGTTCACTAAAAAAACTACGGAAGAAATGCGAGAACGGGCCAACGAGGTTATCAAGCGTGTTAACTTGGGAAATGCACATTCCAAACTCCCCGCAGAAATTTCGGGGGGGATGCAAAAACGGGTGGCCATTGCTCGCGCAATCGTAATGAACCCCAAATACCTGTTTTGTGACGAGCCCAACTCGGGCTTAGACCCAAAAACTGCTATTATCATTGACCAACTCATTAGTGAAATTACTCAGGAGTACAATATTACTACGGTAATCAACACCCATGATATGAATTCGGTGATGGAAATTGGGGAGCGCATCCTTTTTTTGGATAAGGGGACTAAGGCCTGGGAGGGGAGTAATAAGGATATCTTTAAAACAGAAAATGAAGCAGTGAGTAATTTTGTGTACTCCTCTAATTTGATGAAAAAAGTCCGTCAACTTTACCTGACCAAAAAATAAGTTTATCCCTCCAGTGGCACTACCTCGGCATGAGGACTAATGAGGTAGATTTTTTTGGTATCGCGTTCCACACATTCGAAACGTTTTCTTCTTTTTTTTCCTTTTAGAAATACCTTCCCGTTATAAATTTTAAAAACGGCGCCTTCTTCCAATTGAAAAACATATGTTGTTGCCGCGTTGGATTCTGTTGCTGCAAGGGCCATCACCAAATCAAAGTCGGTATCGGTACTTGCTTTTGGGTTTTTCATATGACGTGCAAGTAATTGCAGTACAGTAGGAGGGAAAATTGTAGGATGCAACAGGGGGAGCATTAATTTTTTATAGGTGCTTTTCCATTCCTTTCCATGGGGTTTAATGCGGTAGCCAAACTTTGAAAAGGCAAAATAATGTGCTAACTCGTGGATTAGGGTAATTAAAAACCGGTGGGGGTTAGCTTCTTGATTGAGGGTAATAAGGTGCCCTCCTTTGGGGAGTTTTCTGTAATCGCCGTGTTTGGTGTGGCGTTTGGGGGTAAGTTTCAGTTGAAGTTCGTGTTGCTGCAATAAACCTTGAACGTAGGGTATTGCCGCTGGTGGAATAGCTTCTAACACCATAAAAACAAGGAATTAAGGAGTTCCAACTGCTACTGGGAGTAATTTCCCATTGTAAAAACGTTGGCCAGTGAGGCTAAACTCTAAAATGTAAGCGGCCATTTCATCAGCTTGAACTGGCGCTTCAAATCCTGGAAAAGCAGTAGCCAGCATTTCGGTTTGTACTGCGCCGAGTGCCAGTACATTAAACGCTGGACCCGTTTCTTTGTATTCTTCTGCTAAAAGCTCTGTTAACGTAATTAAGGCTCCTTTACTACTGCTGTAAGCTGCCAAACCAGGAAATTTTGCACTTCCCTGCACCCCTCCCATACTGCTAATATTCACCACATGACCTTTGGAGGTAAGAAGGGGAAGAAGCACACGGGTTAATTCTGCAACACCAAAAACATTTACAGCATAGGTTTTTTCGAATACTGAAAAACTGCTTTCAGCAAAAGGCACCACTTCGAGGGTACCCGCATTATTAATAAGGGCATCAATTTTAGGGAATTGCTTTTGAATGGTTTCGCCTGCTGCCTTCACCTGTGCTTCCTGACTAAGGTCTACGGGTATGGAAAAAATGCCTTCTATGTTTTCCAAAGCACTACAATTGCGAGATAATGCAATTACTTGATGTCCAGCAGCGACAGCTTGCTCGGCAATTTGAAATCCAATTCCCCTACTGGCTCCCGTAACAACTATAGTTTTTGGCATAAGAATGTTTTTATACCAAAAGAGTTACCGGGTTTTCGATATAGCCGCGAAGGGTTTGCAAAAACTGTGCTCCAGTAGCACCATCTACAGTTCTGTGGTCACAGGCTAGTGTTAACTTCATGGTGTGCCCCACATCAATTTGGCCCTCTTTAACAATGGGCTTCTGCTCAATTCCTCCTACCGACAGAATGGCGGCATTAGGCTGATTGATAATTGAAGTAAACTCCTGTATACCAAACATTCCTAAGTTAGAAATGGTAAAGGTACTTCCTTCCATCTCGTCTGGCGTAAGCTTTTTGTCTTTTGCCTTTTGGGCAAACGTTTTTACTGTAACCCCAATTTGTGGTAAGGATAAGGTATCAGCAAATTTTACTACGGGTACCACCAAACCGTCGGTTACGGCTACTGCCACACCTATGTGCATATGATGGTGTTGCACAATTTTATCGTCATACCAACGGGCATTGACTTCAGGATGCTGACGCAAGGCCATAGCTGTTGCCTTTACGACGATATCATTGAAAGAAATTTTAGTATCGGGCAAGCTGTTGTACTGATTTCTAAAGGCAATGGCGTTATCCATATTGAATTCTACCCCCAAATAGTAATGAGGTGCAGAAAACTTGGAGGCAGCAAGTCGCTTTGCAATGGTTTTACGCATTTGACTGTTGGCCAGTTCGGTAATACGCTCCACAGCTGGAGCAGCATTTTGGACCCCGCCTGGAGCGCCCGTAAAGTTTTCTACATCACGCTTGATGATTCGCCCCGCTTCTCCTGTGCCTTGCACCATTTGCAGATTGATGCCTTTTTCAGCAGCAATCTTTTTTGCCAATGGAGAGGCTATAACGCGTCCGTTTGTGGCTGTGGGTTGCGGGGGTTGCGGGGTGGGCGCTGGGGAAGGAGCTGCTACCGGTGGTGCAACAGCTTCGGGAGCTGGTGCGGGGGGTGCAGCGGGAGTTACTGCTTCTTTGGTGGTTGTAGCTGGTGCGGCAGCAGTAGCAGCACTTAAGGCGGCTTGAACGTCGGCCCCCTTAGGGCCAATAAGGGCCAATACGCTATCTACAGGTGCACTTTCACCAGTTCCTATGCCAATGTGCAGTAGTGTTCCCGAATAAAAAGACTCAAACTCCATCGTGGCTTTATCTGTTTCGATTTCAGCAAGTATATCGCCTTCTTCAAGCGAATCGCCTTCTTTTTTTAGCCATTGGGCAACTGTGCCTTCCTCCATGGTATCGCTTAATCGCGGCATGGTAATTACCTCCACACCTTCGGGCATAGCCTGTGCGGGGGCTTCGGCAGCGGGTTTTTCTGTTGTTTCAGCAGAAGTAGCAGGGGCTTCAACAGCACCTAAATGGGCGCTAATGTCCTCATCTTTTTCGCCAATTATTGCCAAAAGTGTGTCCACCGGAGCCGTTTCTCCCTCTGAAATACCAATGTGTAATAGCGTTCCTTCGTTAAAGGATTCAAATTCCATGGTGGCTTTGTCTGTTTCTATCTCTGCGAGTATGTCGCCTTCTTGAACGGTATCCCCAACTTTTTTGTACCATTTTGCCACGGTACCTTCTTCCATTGTATCACTCAAACGGGGCATGTTTACTACTTCAGCCATACTTTCTATAATTTATGCTTGATAAAGGGATAATCGACTTGTTCGTACACTGCGTCGTACATCACATTTTTTTCAGGATAGGGCGCTTCTTCAGCGAACTTTTCACATTCTGCAACGCGTGCTTTAATGCTTTCGTCGATTTTTTTAAGCGCTTCTGCTGTGGCGTACTTCTTTTCTAAAATAATCTCCTTCACTTGAGTGATGGGATCAATTT
This sequence comes from Flavobacteriales bacterium, assembly GCA_011526365.1. Lineage (GTDB taxonomy): Bacteria > Bacteroidota > Bacteroidia > Flavobacteriales > Flavobacteriaceae > RFYP01. The sequence continues at coordinate 8,206 of WTIO01000051.1, read as the reverse complement.
TCTTGTATTCTTCCACCTCATCTTTGGTGCGGTAATGTTGTGCATCAGACATGGAGTGCCCCCTGTAGCGATAGGTTTTCATTTCTAAGAAGGATGGGCCATTGCCTTTGCGTGCGTGTGTTACAGCCTTGTCTACAGCTTTTGCAACCGCCACTGGATCCATTCCATCTACAGGCTCGCAGGGCATTTCGTAACCCAAACCGAGTTTCCAAATTTCTTGGTGACTGGCAGTCCGTGCTACTGAGGTACCCATAGCATAACCATTGTTTTCTACAATAAACACAACAGGAAGTTGCCATAAGGTGGCTAAATTGAGGGTTTCGTGCAGCGATCCTTGGCGTACGGCACCGTCACCCATATAACATAGGGTAACATTATCGCGCTTGAAATATTTATCGCCAAAGGCCATTCCTGCCCCTAAAGGGATTTGACCACCAACAATCCCATGGCCTCCAAAGAAATTGTGTTCTTTAGAGAAAATGTGCATTGACCCTCCTAATCCCATTGAGGTTCCGGAGGCTTTACCGTACAATTCGGCCATTACTCTTTTAGGGTCTACACCCAAACCAATAGGCTGTACGTGGTTTCTGTAGGCCGTAATCATCCGGTCTTTTCCTATTTCAATGGCGTGTAAAGAGCCTGCTAGTACCGCCTCTTGACCATTGTAGAGGTGCAGAAATCCGCGAACTTTTTGTTGTATATAAACCGAAGCGAGTTTATCCTCAAATTTTCTCCAAAACAGCATGTCTTCATACCATTTGAGATAGGTTTGCTTGGTGATTTTTTTCATAAAATACGTGTACGTTGTCCTTCAATTTGCCCTACAAAATTAGTCAATAATTCGCAATGGGTGAAATTTGTTTCTAAAGATTTAAAGCACGTCAGACGGAATTTAGGGACTTGGATTGCCCCATTTAAAATTTACCGAAAATCGCAGGGTATTTTCTAGAGGACTGCGCACCCTTGAGGTAGAAAATAAATAAGAGATATCAATATCCATTTGTGGCAGCCCAAAACCTGCTCCAAAGGTTATGTATCTTCGCGATCCCTTTTCGGGGCTTTCGTTAAAATAGCCCGTACGTAGTGCAAAACTTTCCTGTAGCACATATTCTAATCCAAGGGCCCATGTAATTTCTTTTAATTCTTCTTTAAAACCATCGGGAGCATCGGAAAATGAGGTGCTTATTCCTTTTAAAAAGTTAATATCGGGCTGGGTGTACCCGGTAAAGTTGTTGTTTTCGTCATAGGTAGCCACGGGCCCAGGGACCAACAGCTTGTTAAATTCTGTATACACACCCAAACGATTGTTTGAGGAATAAAAGAGTTCCAGTCCCATCCCCAGCTTAAGGTTAGTAGGAATGTAGTTTTTTACTCCTCCCACATCGTATTTTAATCGGGGGCCAACATTGGAAATATTAAATCCTGAGCGAAAAACAGCCGTATTTTCGCTAAGTTTAAAGGGATTACTTTGAAAATAGCCCGACAAATCTACGCCCAAGCTATTCGCCGAACGGGTATCTGTATTGGAGTTAATTTTTAAATCGGACCGAATAAACCTCCCAGCTACCGCCATACTAAAGGTTTCACTCAACTTTAGGGCATAAGAGAGGTCTAGGGTTAATTCATTTGGGCGTTCTGTCCCTTGATCAACAATACTGCCGCCAATAAGTTCGTTAAACTGTATATCCCCTAAACTAAAATATTTAAGACTTGTTGCCCACACACTCCGGTCGTTTAGCTTGCGATAATAATTCAGGTTCCCTAAAAAAATATCATTCACTAGTTTACTCAAATAGGGCGTATAACTTATTCCAACCCCTCCGTCCTGCGAAAGAAAAACGTGCTTTGCGGGGTTCCATTGTTGCGCAAAGGCATCGGCAGGAGTTGCCACACCCTGATCTCCCATTCCAGCTGCTCGCGCATCAGGGGTAATCATTAAAAAGGGAACACCTGTGGTAATTACTCTATTTTGCTCTTGTGCGTGAGCTATACACCCCCCTAGAACCAACAAAATCAAACACAGTTGTTTTGGCAGATACCATTGCATATAAATTAAACGTTTGATTTTCAATTTTCTTATGCACAAAAAAGTGTAAAAAATAACAGCATTCACATACGATTTAGCAATTCACTACGTTAATACTATTGAATTAATGCATTATGGCTGTAAGGTTACACGCTACAAAATTTAGTATATTGCATCATATTTTATAGTGTATGAAACACTCTATGAAAACAAACAGATTACAGACTTGGCTCGGAATATGTACTGTCGCCCTACTCCTAAGTAGCTGTGGACGAAATAACGTATCACGAGCAACCGGATGGTCTATAAACGCTAAAGAAGGTGGATTTCAATACAACGTTGATTTTGAGGAACAAGAAACTGGTCCTGGGTTAGTCTTTATTGAAGGAGGAACCTATACCAAGGGGCAAGTGCAAGACGACGTTATGCACGACTGGAACAACACCCCTACTCAACAACACGTAATGTCCTTCTACATGGACGAAACAGAAGTTACCAACCTGATGTATTTAGAATACCTGGATTGGTTAAAAACTGTTTTCCCACAAAACGAACCCCAATACCGTCAATTGTACGAAGGGGCACTGCCAGACACCTTAGTATGGCGAAATACTCTTGGATATGTGGAGGAATTAACCACCAACTATCTTCGTCATCCTGCCTATGCCGAATACCCAGTTGTTGGAGTCAATTGGATTCAAGCTGTTCAATATGCAGAATGGCGTACCAACAGAGTCAATGAATACTTGTTGGAACGTGAAGACTATGTCCGTGAAGGTGTGCGTTATGAAGCTGTTGACCCGAACAGTACATTTAGCACCTCCGCCTACTACAAAAGACCAGAAAGCACTTATGGTGGAAAAATTGACAGTCTTGACGGCAACAGTGTCCCCCTAATTAATTCTGGGAAACGCGGTACTGTTGAACGTGATACTTCTACTGTAAACGTATATGCTGGACGCGAAAAAGGACTACTACTTCCCTCCTACCGTCTACCTACCGAAACTGAATGGGAGTACGCCGCTCTGGCACTTGTTGGAGATCGCGAATACAACACCTACCGTGGAAAAAAGAAATACCCCTGGTCTGGAGAATATACCCGTTCAAGTGAACGCCGAACAGAAGGTGATCAATTGGCCAACTTCAAGTTTGGTAAAGGAGACTATGGCGGAATTGCTGGATGGTCTGATGATGGTGCAGATATAACCATCCAAGTAAAGTCTTACCCTCCTAACGACTTTGGTTTGTATGATATGGCTGGGAATGTATCCGAATGGGTTTCCGATGTTTATCGTCCTATAATAGATGATGAATACAATGACTTTAACTACTACAGAGGTAATGTGTACTACAAAACTGCTATCGGCGAAGATGGGAAAGCACAATTAACCTCTCCAGACGAGCTGGTGTACGACACTCTTCCCAATGGAAAAATAATTCTAAAAAGCCTCCCAGGAGAATTGGCACAACAAGCAATTGACGAGGAAGAAACCTTTTTAAGACAAAACTTTTTTGAAAGTGACAACCGGAACTTCCGCGATGGTGACCGCGAATCCTCAAGAGCTTACACCAGCGTGCCTGAAGAAGGGGATGAAGCTTCAAAAAAACCTGAAACCTCATTAATGTATGACGCTCCTTTAACTGCAAAAGTAACTGTTGATACAGAGGGTAACAAACAACGCTTTGTAGATGAAAAACAACGAACTACACTTATCACGGATGAAGTCCGAGTCTATAAAGGAGGTTCATGGAAAGATCGTGCCTATTGGTTAGACCCAGCCCAACGGCGGTATTTACCACAATACGTTGCCACGGATTACATTGGCTTCCGATGTGCCATGTCCCGTTTGGGCTCTAAGAGTAAAATCAAAAAAACAGCGCGACACAAACGCGCCCGTTAAACTAATCTAAGGCATCTTTATGATGCCTTTTTTTATGGACCAATTGCAAAAAATATACGACTGCTACCGAACTAGTGAGGGGGTTTTCACAGATACAAGAACCCCAAAAAAAGGAGGTTTGTTTTTTGCCTTAACAGGCCCCAATTTTGATGGAAATGCCTATGTAGAAGAAGCCTTTAAAAAAGGAGCAACTGCAGCAGTTGTTAGTGATCCTAAGTGGGCCAATCACCCAAACTGTATCTTCCAAGAGAACACGCTTACCAGCCTTCAAGCCCTTGCACAACTGCATCGCTCCTATTTCAAAGGCATTCTGATAGCCATTACAGGAAGTAACGGGAAAACAACCACTAAAGAGCTCTTTAAAACCATTCTCAGTTCACATGGAAGTACCTACGCTACCCAAGGAAATTACAATAACCATATTGGAGTGCCACTAACGCTCTTGGAAATGCCCACTGATGGAGACTACTATATCGTTGAAATGGGAGCGAACCACAAAGGAGAAATTGCTGCGCTTTGTGATATTGCTACCCCAGATTGGGGCTATATCACCAACTTTGGAAGTGCCCATTTGGAAGGCTTTGGAAGTAAAGAAGGTATCATTCAAGGAAAAACAGAACTGTACCGTCACTTAATAGCAAACAAAAAAAATATTCTTTTTAATGCCGACGATACGGTACAAAAAGCGCATATAGGATCCTATCCCCACAGTATTTCCTTTGGAACAAAGGCGGCAACATTTACATTTGATTACACCGCTGATTCAGATTCCATTAGCATACAACACAACAACACCGTGTATAAAAGTGGGATGTATGGTTCCTATAATACCCCAAATATTGCTGCTGCCCTAGCCTTTGGACTACAGCAGCAAATTCCTCCAGCACAACTCCAGCAAGGCTTAGAAAACTATCATCCAATAGCCAACAGGTCACAAATAGTGAAAACTTCTCACAATACCTTATTAATGGATGCCTACAACGCCAACCCTAACAGTATGCAAGCAGCCATAACAGCTTTTGCTACACAGGAGGGTAAACATAAAATAGTGGTTTTAGGGGATATGATGGAGCTGGGAACATATAGTGTTAATGCACATCAAGAGCTGATAAACCTACTAGGAAATTATTCATTTGAAATGGTCCTAATTGTGGGTGAAGCGTTTGCAAAGACACGTAATCATCCCAAAAACACGAAGCTGTTTGCCAATACAGCAAGTTGCAAGGCATGGTTAAAAACCCAACAACTCCAACAAAAATTTATCTTATTAAAAGGGTCACGCAGTATGACCTTAGAAACACTACAAAGTGTGCTTTAAACTATTTCTTGTTAGACATTCTTCGAAAGGCTTCATAGAGTACTAATCCCAGTAAAATAAGCACTCCATACACAAGAATATTCCTTAAAAAATATGCCATTACTCCAATAATTTACTTCTAAATTACCAAAACTTTAGCACAAAATAAAAAGCACACGGATTACGCTAGAGCAGCATCCCTTCTTGGTATAACACCACTAAAATTCCCAATAAAACATGCAATTACCATTATGCGTTCAGAGGCTTTTTGTTTTATTATAATTGCTTTATAGTTCCTTTAAATAATTAAATTTTCTGGAAAAGATTTTGGCTTCGACGTTCTCAAGAAATTTAATCATGTTGATGAAATCCATAGATTTTTAAACCCAAAGCCAGTTGCCAAGCCCTCAAGCAATCTTGATGCATTGGAGTATTTAAGAAAGAGACAATCTGGTGAAATTAAATTTGAAGAAGAAACTGACCAAAAAGAAATTGATAGAATAAATAAACTATTCGACAAAGAATAAATAACTCCAAGCTAATAGTTTGGTTTTTTAATTTTCGTTCAACACAGGGGGCACAAGTAGTGTCCCCTTTTTAATTAGATAACCTTATGCCATTTACAAGTAAAACAGCTAGTATTGCTGGGAAAATATCCAAAAGAGGAAAAGCAAAAATATCTACTACCATGCGCCAATTCTTGTTTGAGTTGCTAAATGAAAACAAAGAAAAATTTACATATATGTTAGGCGAATTATCCCCCCGCGATTTCATAAACGTATATATGAAGCTGGTGCCTTATATCATAGCAATGCGACACCTACAGCAGTTCGATGTAAGCGAAATTAGTCGCAAGGAAACTGAAGAATTAGTAAAAGATATAATTGATGGGGATTAAAAAAGGGGACTATAAAAGCCCCCTGAAAATCCTAACAATCATAAATCAAAGGGCTTTAGCTTTGTAGGTTATAAGCCCAGTTTTAAAATAAGGAATTTTTTTAAACATATTTATACTGAAAAAAACATATATAAATACTGAATATGGATTTAGAAAAATTTGTCAAAAATCACCAAATGGGAGAGGGTAGAACCCGTGTAATTAACGCTAAAGGCGAAGTCATAGCGGAGCATTTCGACGAATACGAAAGTATTTCAGTAGACTGGATTAGCGCTACTTGGGCGAAAAAACAAGGAATGGAACTAAAGCTGAAGCAGTATAAACCTAATACTTTTATATTTTTTAAGCGCTAATTTATACCGCCTGAATAAAATCTAAATTTTGGATTCATTGGCTGAAGTTTAGACTTAAAATCATCGCTAACTTCACCTAAAACCGTTAGACTTTCAATGGCGAATAATTCATTAAACTTTATGTTAATGGGTGAACCAATAATTTTACTTCCAAGCGACTGAAAAGCATTTGCATTTTCAAAAACTTCAATTAATGTACCCGTATTTTCATCTTCATTCAAGTACCATTCAAATCTTACAATTCCCGAATATTCTATATTGAATAGTAGCGGAGCTTGTTCTTTTTGAATAAATTCTTTGACTTTGGTAACTTCTTCATCATAAAAAACATTTACGATTACTGTCACTTGTTTATTGTCTTGATTTAAAGATTTATTTGGTTGCATACTTTGTGGTTTTTCTGAAGTAGTTGAACAACCTAAAATGCAAATCATTGCAAAAAAAACTAATATTTTTTTCATTTTGTTTGATATATGGTTTCCATAAAGATACAATTTGCCCCAATTCTACCATAACTAATACTATTTGTATATTTAAGAAACATCAATTCTATCGTATGAGTTCAATAGGTCAAAAAATCTCAAATCGATTTTGGGAATTTTTAATGCTTTTTATTGCAATAACACTAGGGTTCTTTGTGGAAAATTACAGAGAGGGATTGGCAGATAGAGAAAAGGAAAGCGAGATAATCAAATCATTTATAACTGATTTAAATACAGATATAAAAGAATTGGAAGTTGCTATAAATAGAAGAGAAATAAGAGAAATAAGGGTTGACTCTGTGATGTACATATTTAATAATGGCCTAGAAAACAAATATGGAAAGGACTTATACTATTATGCTAGATATTTATCTCGCCCTTTTGTTTTTTGGGCAAACAATACCACAGTCGAGCAATTAAAGTATTCGGGCAATTTTATTTTAATAAAAAACCAAAAATTAATTGACAATCTTTTAGATTATAACGACAATTATGTTTTTATAAATTATATAAGACAAAGAGAAGAGTATCTTGTAAGGAGATTATTTGACCAAATAAATGAAATATTTGACCCCAAAGTATTTGATGAAATGAATGTTTATGATATCGAATTTGTTTATCCCTCCGGAAATCCTAAGATTAATTCAAATAGCGAAAAAGCCATCAAAGAACTAATGAGTAATTTACATTACATTAAGACTGTTAACCTTGGACAATTAGGTCTATTTAGAGAACATCAAAAAAGAGCTAAACAAATTTTAAATTATATATATAATAAATATCCAGACTCAAAATCAGCCCTCAAAAATTGACAGATTTCTGACCACAGTTTCTTCAGGATTTTTCCCAAGCTCAGAAAGCGCATTTTGATATTCTTCACTGTTATAACAATCTATAGCATCTTGTAGGCTATTAAATTCTACGACAGCACCAAACATTAAATTAGAACCTTGGATTTTAGCTTTTGGCTGACCTAAAAACACTGGTAAATAATTCCCTGTTTTATTTTTTATGTGATTTTTCTCAATCTGAGTGTATTTTGCTAGATAATTACCCCATTTCTCCTCGTCTTTTATTTCAAATACGTGTCCGGTCCAATATCCTTTTTTCATTTTAATTAATTTATGATTAACATATAACAATATACAAATTAGTCGCAAGGAAACTGAAGAATTAGTAAAGGATATAATAGATGGGGATTAGTTTACCAGTCAAGATAAACACCAGTCCATCTATCATATATTCTAAT
>WTIO01000031.1 GCA_011526365.1 Flavobacteriales bacterium | reverse complement strand
GCACCTTCGCAGATACTTTGTCGAGTTCCTTCAGAAATGCTGCATTACCCTCATTTGGCAAGTCTCTCCGAAAACCCGGCACATTCACGTTTGAAAGGTTATGTGCCAGGTCAAATTTATTGTCTTTCATCTGCCTAATGGCGGAAAGAGCTGTTTGAGCGAGACGGTCCATTTACAATATTCCAGAATTAAGACCGAATATTAATGATTGTTTGCGTCATACTTGAAGAAGTCTCAATCGCCTTTGCAGCAGCTTGATAATTACGTTGAGACGTAATGAGGTTCACAAGCTCCTCAGTGATATCAACGTTTGAACGCTCGAGTGACCCAGACAAGATCTGACCAAACCCGTCGTTTGCCGCTTCTCCCAATTCTGGATCGCCACTTGCTTTAGTGGCCAAGAAGCTTGAGTTACCAATCTGTTTCAGACCACTATTGTTTGCGAAGTTCGCGACAATAATCTTACCCAGCGCAACATTTTGACCGTTAGAGTATCCCGCATTCACATTGCCATAGTTGTCAATTTCTAAGTTCGTCAATCGACCTGCGGCATAACCATCTTGGAACATTTCCTCTGCAGAAAACGGCTTATCAAGCTGTGTGATCTTCGAAAAATCCATCGACAATGGTTTAAGGAGCCCTTTGTAATCTACCTTAGTGATTGGGCTGACAATGTTACCATCCATATCAAAGGTCAGTTCACCATCGTCCAAGTACAGTGGATAATAATCTTGAACCATATTGTCCGCAAACGCCTGGTTATTGGCTGTGATTTCACCAGTTGGTGAAATATAAAGCGGACGACCTAGTTCGTCAGTTGCTTGCACAGGCTGTCGCACTTCAGTAGTTTCGCCAAGGCCCAATGGGATGTTTTTCAATCCAAACTTCAACGCACCATCAATGGCGATGGTTGATCCCGCGCCTGTCGTTGCAGTTGTAAATGTAATGTTATTGGTTTCAGCGCTGTACTCAACTTTAACACCACCAACGGGTGCGCCCGAAATTGGATTTCGCATATTGTTAATGCGTGTTTCCAATTCTTTTGCAAAAGTTGACCCCTTGTAATTGCCTTCAGGAAGTACGATCGACGCACTGACACCATTGACAACTACATTCACAATATTCTCACCAGCAAGTGCAGAAACTGTAAACGCCTGCGTCATGTTCATTAGAGCTTCACCACCAACAGCAACTGCAGGCTTTGATACTAGACCAGTTGGCTTGACATAGCCTTCTACGCCATCACGTGGGAAGCCCATAATCTGAGCAGTCCCTTTACCAATTTTATTAAATGCGTATGTCGCATCATCGGTTGTGTCGCGAGTGCCGGTAGTAGAGAGTGCATAACGCCCGACTGCGACACTCGATTCATTTTGCGCAGCTGTCACACCAACAGCGGAGTTAGCACGTAATGATTCACCGGTTGTCCCGCTCTTAATCACAAACTGATTTTGTACTGTATCGTACTCGACTTGCATGCCGTAGCGTTTTTCTTCAGCTCGGATTTCGGGACCGTTTGCAACAAAAGCATTACCAACAAGAACTTCATCTGTTCTCAAATCGATGTCTTTATTGTTGCCAAATGCCTCTATGCCAAGGCTGTTTTCACCAGCATCAAGCTTTTTACTGTATACAGTGAACAAATCAAATCCGACACCTGTACCCTTACCGATTTGACCATTGACACCATCAAACGTGAGGCGCTGATTGGTTTCATCGTAGCCTATTTTTATTGCAGGATCACGGTCGTCAATCCAGTTAATCGTTTCAGTTAAGCTATCCAACCCAAATACTGATAGCGCATTTACGGTTGCCGTGAATGCAAATGCGGTGCCGGAATTATCTGTGGTAGTTACACGCTTGGATGAATCTTGAATTTCCCTAATTCTCAATTCTTTAGAATAAAAAGTGTCTTTAACACCCTCTACTAAATCCTGTGTACTATCAAAATAGGCTTCAATATGAGCAGAGGGTTTTGCAAGAACCGTTAAGTCACTGGCCGATGTTATATTACTATCGACAACCACATGATTAAGCAA
>WTIO01000029.1 GCA_011526365.1 Flavobacteriales bacterium | reverse complement strand
TAATTAAACTGGTTAAAAAAAGTATGCTCTGCGCTTTAATAAACAAAAGTCTGTTGCTTGTGAATCTTATTACAACAATAAAGAAACTATTCAAACAGAGTAAAGGAAGGCTTAAAATGCCAATTTTGTAGGCCTGTATGTAGGTGTTTTCATTGAAGATTAGTTGGTTTATTTCTTCTGCAAAAACCCACAGTATTAAGGTAATCAGAAGGGAGAGCAGGCCTGAAAAAACCAATAATGAGGTAATATATATTTTCCTTTCATTGGCCTGATACTCGTAAAAAAAGCGTGTTAACGCCGATTCTAATTGCAACAGACCTAGAATAGAACCTAAGGTTGTGGTAATAATAATCAATTCAAGGGCGCCATACTCCTCTGGTGTGAAGTAATGGGTAAAGAAAGGGAGTAGCAAAAATGATGTCAGCTTTGACAAGGCACTGCCAATCCCGTAAATGATAAAATCTTTTGTTAACCCTTTAAACATGTTTTATTTCATAAATGCAGTAATTCGCAACACTTTTCACTTTCGAGAGATCAATTGCTTTGTTTAGTTCGCGTTGTTCTTCTTCTGAATAAAAGTTGTTGTTTATTACTATCAGATTGATTTTGTGTGTGGTATGGTATTTTATTAGTCCGCTAACGCTTTGAATATTATAATCGTTTATATGGTAAAAGTTGAATTCGCTTTTATTGGCATAGGGTGCAGTTAGGTCTGTTGTAATAATATTAAAGTAAGGGCTTAGAAATTTGATAAAATTGGTGTCGTTTGAAGCAATGACTGTTTTTTCATTGTAGTCGTTTTGTAAGAACTGGATAAGTTCTTGATGGTTTGCTTTTGCTTTGCGAAACTGTTTAAATATGAAGTTTGTTACTCCTATAAAAAATGCGGAGGCAAAAATTAAAATCCATTGACTATGGCTTGGACTATAGCGCAAAAATGCAACTGTTATTAATGGTAATGTAAATTCTAAGTACCGCTGTGGTTCCCCCAAAAAACGAAATGGGTTTAAGCTTATAACGAAGAAAATCAGAAGTGTAGCACCAATTATTATGAACAGCTCATTAGAAAATAATAGTTGATTTTCTCGATACGCAAAGAACAAGGTAGCCCACAAAAAAGGGAACCCATAAATTAACTCAACAATTGGGTTGGTATATATATAGTTTAACGCCTGTGTTCTTTCTGTTTTAATTTTTGCCAATCTAACCCAAAAATCATAGACAAAGTCTCTGTAGATGTTAGGGCGATATTTCATTATAAATATTGACGCCAAGTACAAAGCGTAATTTTTCTTGTGGTTGAATTGTCCCCTGATGTAATGTTTAAATAATTCAGGAAAAGCAACCCTAAAAAGAACTAGTGAAACAAAAAGGGGAATTATTAACTCAACTTTAGTTGTTATTAGTGCAGTAGTTATGGAAACAAAAAAAACATATTGAAAGGAGAACTGAGATCCTAAGAGCGAAATAAGGGCAAAAATTATTAAACACACATAGGCAAACACACTTCCTGAATTCATGTAGACCAACAATCCGTAGGTAAATAACTGACCTGTTAATAGTCCAAATCCTCTAGCAGATAAGCCTGTGTTTTTGGCATTCCAGAAGGCATAGGAAAACGGAAATAAAGAAAAAACAAGGTTGTAGGTTAGGTAGTCTAACAGGTTAATTGTTCCTGTAAACCAATAAACAAATGCATTAAAAGAAAGGTAGGAAATAACTTGAATTAAATTGTTTATTCTGTGGGGCTTGTTTATTGCTGTGTCATAAAAGAAAACAGATATCAGGTAATGATATAGTAGGGGATATACTGCGTACAGTTGATTGTAGTGTGCCATGATAATAGCACCAAACCTTTTATTGCCATGTTTAAAGTTGTTGATGTACTTTAAGTGGACGTAGTGATCTGATTCAAATTTCATGGTTAACCTTTTTAGCTTGTTTTGTTCCTGTCAGTTGATTTGCATTTTGAAACGTAACTATTGACAATGAGGGAGACTACATTTTAACCGACTTTAAAAATCTCCCGCTGTAACAGGC
>WTIO01000049.1 GCA_011526365.1 Flavobacteriales bacterium | reverse complement strand
CATCTAGCGCGTTCTCAGCGTCTTCTTGGGATTTATAAACTGAGATATACATTGCGGATTTTTCTGACGTCTTCATCGTGAACAGTAATTGGGCTCCGGTCATCCATTGGGCGGCATTCTTTCGCCAGATAGTCAACGCTTCATGCATCCCACCATTAGAGTTAAATTCTACCATGTTTACTCTCACATACATTGTATACTTCCTTCATCTTCAAGGCACACTGATAACGATCATATTGATACACGAAAACTCAAATCTCCAAATTCACTGAAGACCTTGAGAGCAATTACTACTGCAAGAGCAAAAGGCTCCGCTTCATTTTTTGGTTTCCGTTCAGAGGGCTAGCTTTTCATTGTCGAAATACATACACTCCACAAACCCCTCATGTGAGAATATGTCTGACAAATCTTTATCTTCGTGATGTTTATCACGCTGTTCTAGAGCTCGATCAGCAGCAGCCTTATCGTCATAAACGGAAATAGTTAGGATTGAAGTTTCACTTGTTTCAATCGCGGTAAATGCCCTAATCTCTGGAAAAACAGACTTTATGTCATTTTTCAATATACTGAGAGTTTTTGTCATCTCATTGCGAGTTCTGAACTCAGCCATGTTTATGCGAGCATACGGCATGTTTAACTTTCATCCAAGTTTACATGATTTAACGAAACTGGTCCGTGTAAATACATCGTATCTTTAAACAGTTTCTGATGCTCTGACATGAATTTTTGAATTGGGGCGAGTGATGCATCTGCGTCCTGTTCACTATTATAAATTGCAATGTGAAGCAGGCTTTCATCACTTGTTCTTGTCATTATGAGGTTTGTCGCCAACGGCAATAATGACCCTGCAACCTTAACATACTCTTCTTCAAATGCCTGTGAGTCCTCCGCATTGAAGAAATCAATCATTCTTATACGCGCAATACCCATGAAGTCTCCCAATAACATTTACCAGATAGAATAAACATCCAGACGAGATTTATGCAAACTAAACAAATCTTTTCTGTTCTGCCTCAGATATGCCCCTCGTTTATACCCTGAGGAATACAAGACCAAATGGAATGTAGAGCCCACGGTCCCAAATTAATAATAATTAACCTGTGCTAATAGCTTTGAGTGACTCGACGTCGCTCACAGGTGCTTACATATGATACTTCTTTACGGTTATTTTATATCGTGAATTTACCAGTGATCGGATGGGGATTGAGTATTTCATACATCTGGTAAAGCGTATTCATTTGATGCAGATACAAGTCACCTTGTAGCGTGCTGGCGGTATCCGCGACATTTATCAGGTCATATTCTTCTTCAGCTTTTTAAATGTACGTTGCGACTGGAAAATCCCTAAATATGAAAGGCTTCGCTCTCCATCCAGCAAAATCAAATTCTTCTAAAGCTACATTCGATCGATAAAATTCAAATGCGACCTTAAAACTATCGCAAAGATAGTTTGCTGCGGAGGCGGGCGTTGTAAGTCGCAGTGGTAAAATGATTGCTAAAAAATTTTCGAATTTTCAAATCGATCCGATAAAAAGTATATACTGTATTCAAGCGGGTGAGGCTCCAATCAAAAGCTGGCCTTCCAATTTTGTCAATTTGCTCCCTACTGCGATCTCTTTCAATTCTTGTTGCATAAGAGCCATGATCTTATCTGCGGTAACTTTGTCTGGATGTTTAGAGACTGTGAACACTTCATTTTCAGAAATTTTGAAAACTTCACCAGAGATTTGCCCTGCCGCCAAATTACGTGGAAGCATTGTATGCTCCATATATGATGAAACCATTTTCATCTGAATTTCTGATACGAATTTTATGTGTACGACACGACAGTACATAAATTTCTCCGCCATAAAACTTTCATAGTACCGTAGCAGTAAACTTTAAAAATCGTCAACTTTTGGGAATCTTAGCATGATTGGATAAATTTTATCCAGCGGTACTGGACTGTCTACGTCGCAATGATGAAGTACTCAAGAAGGCTAAGTTTATTATGGGTTGAAGGTGCTGGAACCGCGTTAGGTAGGATAAAATAACAGAGACATGCGGCTCCAGCCAAGT
>WTIO01000054.1 GCA_011526365.1 Flavobacteriales bacterium | reverse complement strand
GCTCATGCCTAAGGATGGTTTTGTTAAACCATCGCATTTTGTGGAAGATCGATTCCCAAGCGTAACGCTCCATATAGATTTGCAAGGTGGTCATATTCAAATAATGCATGCGTTGAGAGGCTAGACATATCGCGATGAAAACGTTGAATCGGGTTATCCGAGTAAAAACTGCGTGATCCAACACATCGAGAGAGTTCATCAATGATCTCATAACAGGATCGTGCAACATGTGCAGTAACAGCGCGAATTTCTGCGCGACGTTCACGCGTCGGCGTTATGTTATTTGTGATATCTTGCCAAAGCTCTTCAGTGTGGCCTTCCCAGAGGCGAATGGTGGCATCAAGGTCCATAGAAAGCCGTGCAATCCGTACATGTTGTGACATAAGGCCTTGTTGCTTGTCGCCAGAATAGGCCCCAACTTTGATTTGCATCACATTGGTTACAGTTTCTAATAGAGCTTCTGCTGCGCCTATGAATGGGCCGACGCTGCCCAAAACCATAAAGCTTAACATAGGCATACGCCAAATGGGGTTTGGATTATGTTTTAATCCTTCTGCGCGCATTTCGCGCATGTCTGACACCAAAATTGAGCGATGCTCAGGAATAAATTCGTTTTCAAGCGTGACATCATGGCTGCCTGTGGCTTTCATCGCGACGACATTCCAAGTGTCTAATACTGTAAAACTTTCAACGGGCACGTAGAACCTACGCATTTCAATTTCGCCCGCTCCGATGTCTGTCGGTGAAGAAATAAGCATCCAATCACCGTGTTGAATACCCGTGGCATAACCCCAGCGACCAGAAACTCGATATCCTCCTTCAACCTTTTCGGCTTTGCCAGAGGGCATCACTTGACCTGGGGCCATCGTATATCCCTTTGACCCCCAGACCTCGTCTTGAGCCTCTAAAGGGAAATGAGCAAATTGGAAATTATGATAGATCAAAAATCCCATTGCCCAAGCTGTTGAAGAACAGCCGCGTCCAAGGATGCGGAAAATTTGTGGGATATACGGATAAGGCAATTCAAGGCCATTATAGCGTGCAGGGACGACTGCTCTAAACGCACCAACAGCCTTGAGGTCGTCAATTGTTTCATCTGGAATGCGGCCAGAGCTTTCAGCTTCGGCAGCTCGCTCTCGTAGATCGGGGACCAGTTCAATCAGAGCTCGTAACAAGGCATCACCTTGTGGTGCCCCGTTCCTAATCTTTGGCCAGGATGTGGTATTTATCGACAATGACATTTAAACGCTCCGATTCAACTATTGATATATATTTGATATATCAACTATTGACTTGTCAAGTTAAATGTGGGCACTACTTCCTTCATGAACTCTGATCGACCAAATTCTGTGAATCTTGATACGCATGTGCCTGCTTTGTTGTTTGCTCTCGGCGCAAAGATAAGTTTGCATGCGCAACGTGAGAATGCGCGCAAATTGGGGCTGGATATGTGTGAATGGCGGACAGTACAAATTTTAGGTCGGGATGGGCCGTCTACAGTCATCGCAGTTGCTGACAGGATCGCGATGGACCGTGGTGGTACCAGTCGCGCGGTCGCAAGATTAGAAAAGCGTGGCCTCGTATATCGGAAACCTGATCTAAACGATCGTCGTAAATCTATCGTCGGTTTGACAGAGGAAGGTGAACATATACACCAAAATGTGGTGTTATTTGCAAATGAACGCGAAACTCAATTGTTAAAAGACCTCTCAGAAAATGAGAGAAACGAACTTATCAAGAATTTGCAAACGCTCACCATTTCAATCGATCAAATGTTGAATGGTGAGTAACCTCGAATTCAACCTTTGCCTCTGTAAGGTCAGATAAAAAGAATGTTAGCTTAAACGGCCTACACTCTAGCGTTTTTCGATGACAAAACGCAGCCCACCAATGTTAGGCTAAAACGACCCTGAACTAGAAGGTGGCTGTCTTTTTTAATCGAGTGAATTCAAATAGGAGCTCAAAAACCGCCCAAAAGGCACTCACTGATAAGTTATTTGTCCTGAAAAACCTCATAAGAACAATGCGTTTCGATTAACGATAGTTCCGGCCGTGGGTACCAAGGT
>WTIO01000070.1 GCA_011526365.1 Flavobacteriales bacterium | reverse complement strand
AAGCGTTTGTAATCGAAGTCAATGCTGCATTGCAAACGGGCGACACCATCTCAGCGTCAGCTACCACAGCCCTTGGAAGTTTGACTCAAGCGACGTTCAATTTGAATTTCATTGGTGATGGCGCTGCATTCCCTGCAGATTTGATGGCCTACATCTACGCGCCAAACGGAACGTGTGTGGTTTGGGGAGGATGGAACATCAACCCTGTTGGGAATTGTTCAGATGTTGGAACTGGAGCGACCAATTCATGGCCCAGTTCATGGAGCACTACATCGTCTGGATTCTACAGTTACACGGTGAACTTGCCGGAAAACAACTTGACCGGGGCAGGTGAGTGGACGCTTTTGGTTCAAAATGCTTGGACAGGCAATGCCATCGCTACCTACGAGTTGGAGGTGGTCTTTGAAGGAGCGCCTCTGTATTGCGACTGCGACGGCAACGTGTTGGATGCTTGCGGCGTGTGTGGCGGAGATGGCAGCGAGTGTGGTGGATGTATCGACTCGACAGCGTGCAACTACAACATCGATGCGCTGGTAGACGACGGTTCTTGTCTGTACGTCGATGAATGCGGCGTATGTGATGGTCCTGGCGCGATTTACGATTGCGGATGTTCTGACATCCCCGAGGGCGACTGTGACTGCGACGGCAACGTGTTGGATGCTTGCGGCGTGTGTGGTGGAGATGGCAGCGATTGTGGAGGCTGCACGGACTCGACGGCGTGCAACTACGACCCGACGGCGACGATGGATGACGGGTCGTGTGAATTTGGTTCATGTGAAGGTTGTACAAATCCACTGGCGTGCAACTATGATGAAACAGCCACCATTGATGATGGATCCTGTGATTTTGTTTCGTGCCTTGCGCTTGGTTGTACGGACCCCAACGCTTGCAACTATGATCCCACTGCAGAGTTCAATGACGGCTCATGTGACTACTTGAGTTGTGTCGGCTGTTTGGACGAAACAGCCTGCAACTACGATGCTTCAGCCACAATAGCTGGCACGTGTGATTACGAATCTTGCGCTGGGTGTACAGATGAGACGGCAGGGAATTACGATCCGACAGCGACCATTGACGATGGATCGTGTGAGATTCTTGGTTGCACGATTCCAATGGCATGCAACTTCAATCCAGAGGCGAATGTCAATGATGGTTCATGTGACTTTGAGTCCTGTTTGCCGATCGGATGCCTGAACGAGGCGGCATGCAATTTTGATTCAACGGCTGTCATTGCCGGTGAATGCTATTACGTTGGTGCGTCGTGCGATGATGGAGATGCCACCACCGTGAATGATGTGTACAGCGAGGATTGCGAATGTGTGGGAGGGGCAATCGTGGAAGGCTGTGTGGACGAGGATGCATGCAACTTTAATCCGCTTGCGAGCAGCGATGATGGAAGCTGTGAATACTGCAGTTGTGCGGAGCCTGTGGTAGACCCCGTTCCATATCCATTGTTGATTGAAGCATCCCCATCTGTGATGCCAGGAATGACCGTGTACAGGTTCTATGTGATGATGCAAGACCCATCGGATCGCATGAGTGCGGTGTATGGAGAGAACAATGACAACTTGTCCATTCAGTGCCCGCAGGGAGCCTACAACAGTTCTTTGAATCCTGGATGGAGCGCGGCAGGTATAACTCCGGCATTTTTGACGTTCTTCCCTGAGCTTGTGGACGATTCTTATGGAACCATTGGTTTGGAGGGACCTGCGTCATTGGGAGCAGATGGAGCTGAAGAGCCTGTTCTCGTGGAGGACAGCAATGAATTCATCCAATCATTGTTCACGGAAGATGGGAACACAGGATTTGAGATCACCACCACAATTGGTGGTTCATGGTTTGTCGTCTCGTCGGCATCCAATGGGCTTCCTGATGAAAACCTTCAAGTCCTCATCCTTCAATTGACAACGTCGGGCTCCGTATTTGGTCGCTTGAATTATCAAGTCTTCCCTCTGGGTATAGGTGCCGATGAGGAACGCGTTTCTGTAGAGTTCGATGGTGAGGGATTGTTTGGATTGGGAAGTGATGGATATTCATGCGGATGCACCGATAGTGAGGCCGTGAACTA
>WTIO01000024.1 GCA_011526365.1 Flavobacteriales bacterium | reverse complement strand
GCAAAGGCCATAAGTATTGGTTCCAACCGTAAATGAATAAAATAACAAAGAGTGCCGCGATATTGGTGCGACTCATAGGAAGAACGATATCGATAAAAAACCTCATAGGTTTAGCTCCATCGACTCTCGCAGCTTCAGCAAGTTCATCCGGAATTGTCATAAAAAACTGCCGAAATAAGAAAGTGGCAGTTGCTGAAGCAATAAGTGGTAAGATCAATCCTGAATAGCTATTCAAAAGTCCAAAGCTCGCAATGACTTCAAAAGTTGGGACGATACGAACTTCGACTGGAAGCATAAGCGTAATAAAAATTAGCCAGAAAAATGCCTGCCTGCCTGGAAATCTGAAATACACAATCGCGAATGCGGAAAGCAGCGAGATTATAATCTTCCCTACGGCAATACCCATTGCCATTACAAAACTATTAAACAACATTTTTGCCACTGGAACATTCACTCCCGCAAAAAGTGCTGCCTTATAGTTGTCTATAAATTGATCACCAGGCAAGATTGGCATAGGCGGGGATACAATTTCTGGCTGCGTTACAGTCGATGCGACGAAGGCTAACCAAATCGGAAAAAATATAATAAGCACGCCAAGGATCATGAACAGATGTGTTAGCCACAAATGTGACCCTGTTCTCTGAACCATACCATTACCCAAAGTCATCAGTAGTGAACTCGCTTTTCTACGTATTTAAATTGAATGACGGTCAGTAGACCTACCACTACTAACAGGATTACTGATTGCGCCGAAGAAGAGCCAAGATCTTGGCCGACAAACCCGTCTGAAAAAACTTTGTAGACTAATATAGTCGTGGCTTGTTGAGGACCCCCTGCAGTAATAGTGTGAATAACACCAAATGTTTCAAAAAATGAATAAACCACATTTACAACTAATAGGAAAAAAGCCGTTGGGGTAATGAGTGGAAGCACAATATCAAAAAATCGACGCCAGAAATGTGCACCATCAATAGCACTCGCTTCAATTAACGACTTTGGAACTGATTGTAACGCAGCAAAGAAAAATAAGAAATTATAACTTATGCGTCCCCAGGCCGAAGCTATGACAACCAAACCCATAGCTTCACCATCATTCAAAACGTGGTTCCAATCATATCCCAGCTGGCCAAGATACCAAGAAACAATGCCAACTCTTGTGTTAAACATAAACATCCACAGCACACCAGCAACCGCGGGGGCGACAGCATATGGCCATATCAAGAGCGTACTATATATACCTGAGCTTTTAATTAACCGGTCAGCGCATACGGCGAGCAACAAAGCGGGTATCATTGAACAAAATGTTACTAAAACTGAAAATACCGCTGTTGTTAAAAACGATGCACGATAATATTTGTCGCCCAGCAGGTATTCAAAGTTACCCAATCCGACATATTGAGATGAAAGACCAAAAGGATCTGGGATGAATAATGACTGCCAGACAGCTTGAGCAGCTGGGTAAAAGAAAAAAATAATTGAGATAATAAGTTGAGGTGCGACTAAGCAGATTGGTAGCAACCAACCGCGAAAGATTACCCGCTTTTCCATTATTTAATACCTAAAGTTAACTGGCGAGTTATCTTAACCCGCCAGTTACTGGTTAGCTTTATTTATTAGCAGATTCGAAGCGACGTAGTAATTTATCACCTCGTTCTTTTGCACTATCCATAGCCTCTTGAGCAGATTTATCACCTGACCAAATAGCCTCTAACTCTTCATCAATGATCCCACGGATCTGATCAAAAGAACCTAATCTTAGGCCCTTCGAGTTAGCCGTTGGCTGCTTAGCTGTCATCTGAATTACAGCGATATCCGTTCCAGGATTCTTTTCGTAGAAGCCTGATGCACGCGTCGCTTCACCAGCTTCAGCGGTAATAGGCAAATATCCCGTATTTTGGTGCCAGGCTGCCTGTACATCTGAAGTTGAAAGGAAAGATAAAAACTCTCCAACACCTTTATATTCATCGCTCTCGTGTCCTTGCATTACCCAAAGGGATGCACCGCCGATGATTGTATTCTGTGGTTCCGAAGCAACGGCTTTCCAGTATGGAAGTGGTCTAACTTCAAAATC
>WTIO01000014.1 GCA_011526365.1 Flavobacteriales bacterium | reverse complement strand
GAGGGCCTAGTGGGAGTTAAATCCCGTGGAAGTTCGAGTCTTCTCGTGCGCACTTCTCAAATTGTTTAAGGTTTCATATTTTTTGCTATATTTGTTTAGGCTTTGTAGCAGATAATTTAGACAATGAAAAGGATAAAAAGCACTTTCTCAATAAAAAACCTTGAGAATATTTCGGGCATAAAGGCCCACACGATCAGGATTTGGGAAAAGAGATACAACCTACTAGAACCCGATAGAACGGATACCAACATTCGTCGCTACAGTCTTCCTAGCCTGCAAAAGTTACTCAACGTCACCTTGCTGTACAAACACGGTCTTAAGATTTCTAAAATCGCCAAACTCGATGAGGAAGAAATTCCCATCCTTGTCCGTGATATCGCCCTAAAATCGAGTTCTGAACAGGTAGCCATCAACGCTTTCAAACTTTCCATGGTGAACTTCGACAGTGTACTTTTTGATGCTACTTTCGATGAAATCATTGCTCGAAGTGATTTTAATCACACGTTTTTAAAAATATTTTTACCCCTAATGAGTGAATTGGGCATACTATGGCAAACCGGTGCTATTAGTCCCGCCCACGAACATTTTATCACCAATTTGGTGAAACAAAAAATCCACATCCAAACCGAAATTTTACAACGCAGCCAGGGGGCCAACAAAAACGACAACATTTTTGTACTGTTTCTTCCAGAAAACGAAATTCACGAACTGGCAATTCTTTTTGTAAACTATTACATCCTCAGTCAAGGGTATAAAACCATATTTCTTGGGCAGTCCATTACTACAGACAGCCTT
The DNA here is from genome assembly GCA_011526365.1 of Flavobacteriales bacterium. Taxonomy (GTDB): domain Bacteria; phylum Bacteroidota; class Bacteroidia; order Flavobacteriales; family Flavobacteriaceae; genus RFYP01. The sequence continues at coordinate 30,033 of WTIO01000014.1, read as the reverse complement.
GAAACTATTTTGACCTACAGTACGCGCATGAAGTTTGTGACCTACATTACAGTGGAACCTATTAAAGAAAGAATTGACGAATACTTCAACAACTTCTACGAAACTATACTCAAAAATAGCGATGCAGAGCTCGCAATCCTTGGCCCACAACAAAACCATTTGGAGCCTAACGGACTGGATGAAAAACAAATTAAAACCTTTAAAACCCTTGAGGCTTTTCAGGAGCAGTATTTTTCTACAGAAGTTTTTGTTTAACTTACAGCGTTGCTGTTTGATTTTTTAGTAATTTTATTAAACCTTTTGGCACAAAAGGTGAATTGCTATGAAAGAACTATTTGACAATGTATCCGAAGAATGTAGTAAACTGGTGACCCAGAAATACAGTACATCCTTCTCTATGGCCACTAAACTACTTGGTCTCTCCATTAGAAAACACATTTACAATATTTATGGTTTTGTGCGCTTTGCCGACGAAATTGTAGACACCTTCCACGATTATTCTAAGCGGGAACTTCTAGATCGCTTCGAAGAGGAGTTGGCGTATGCATTAGAACATAAAATAAGCCTTAATCCTATTTTGAATTCATTTCAAGCAACAGTGCATCAATTCAATATTGGTGATGACCTTATTGCAGCCTTTTTACAAAGTATGCGTTGGGATTTGGACAAGCAAAATTATAACACGAACAAAGAGTACAACCAATACATCTACGGCTCTGCAGATGTGGTGGGACTAATGTGCCTCAAGGTGTTTGTTGGTGGAAATCAAACTACTTACGAAAAATTAAAACCTGCGGCTATGGCCTTAGGATCTGCGTTTCAAAAAGTGAACTTTTTACGAGACCTCAATGCAGACTTTGAATTACTTGAACGCAGTTATTTCCCAAATATAGACTTATCAAATTTTGAAGAGGTTGACAAAAAGCGCATTATCGAAGAAATTGAGGCCGATTTTAATGAGGCACTACCAGGAATTTTTCAATTGCCTGCGGAATGCCGTCTTGGGGTATACACCGCCTACAAGTATTACTTTAAACTGCTTATGAAATTAAAGCGGACCCCATCAAAACAAATAAAAGATACAAGAATACGTGTCCCCAATTACCAAAAAATGGGAGTTTTGGCACGTTCCTATGTTAAATTTAGATTGAATTTGCTGTAAGATGAGTACCCCTGTCTGGATTTTAGAATTCCTAACGACGTTTGTGTTTATGGAAGGAGTGGCTTGGTTTAGCCACAAATACATTATGCATGGCTTTTTGTGGAGCCTTCATAAAGACCATCATAAAAAAGACCATAAGTCTTGGTTTGAGCGCAATGATTTCTTCTTTGTTATCTACGCCTTAGTAAGCGCAGTATTTGTAGTTGCTTGGGGTGAATTTGGCTTTGCGCCTGGGTTGGCCATTGCTGCAGGCATATTTGCGTATGGCTTTACCTATTTTATGGTACACGATATTTTTATTCACCAGCGCTTTAAAATCTTTCGCAACGCTAACAATCGTTATGCAAAGGGCATTCGTCGCGCGCACAAAATACACCACAAAAACATCAACAAAGAAGACGGCGAATGTTTTGGTATGTTGTGGGTTCCGTTAAAGTACTTCAAATAAGCAGCTAGCGCGCTACTGTAATCCAATTTTGAGAAAAATCGCAGCCCCTTGAATCGCTATTAATACTGATATAGGTTTCGTCAATTCTAGTGCGCACCCATTTTTGAATGGCCTTTAGCTTTTTTTCCTTTAGCGCAAGCTCTTTGATTTTGGCGTAGTCTTTAATAAAATCAGCTGTGTGCTCTTCAAAGCGCTTATTGATTTTTAGGATTTTGTATTTTTTATTACCCGACTGATCTTCGTCAATCAAGGGGTTCGATATCTCATCGGCTTCCAAATAACGGATTTGACTGTACAGCACAGGATCGATTTTAGTCAATTCAAAACGGGTATCTCCATTAGTAGGATTAATAAGTACCCCACCATTCATTCGGGTTTCTTTTTCAGTTGAAAATTGATAGGCAGCAGTCTCAAAAGTAATTTCTTTATCGAATATGCGCTGACGTAGCGTGTCTAGTGTTTCTTTGGCCTCTTTTAGCTGTTGGTCACTAATTTTTGGCGTTAAGAGTATGTGGCGGATGTCCACCTCTTGCCCGCGTATTTTTTCCACTGTAAGGATATGCCAACCAAAGTCCGTTTTAAAAGGCTGTGAAATTTCACCTTCTTGTAAGCTAAAAGCAACATCACGGAATTCCTTAACCATTCGTGGACGCTTGCGGAATAAGGTGTATTTCCCCCCTTGCGAGCGCGACCCGGGGTCTTGTGAATACAGTATGGCCTTAGAAGAAAAACTCAACCCCCGTTCCAAAACGTCATTACGCATAGTTTTTAGCTGATCGATGATACGCTGCTCCTCTTCTTCAGATGGCTTTGGTGCCATCACGATTTGAGCAATCTCTAGTTCGGTACCAAATACAGGTAAATCACTTCGGGGAATAGCATCAAAAAATTCGCGAACCTCCTCTGGGGTTACCTCGATGCTTTTCACCACTTCTTCTTGCATTAAACCCGCAAGTTTTTGTGTTTTATTAATTTCAAAAAGTTCTTCTCGAAAACTAAATTCATCGGGTTTATTGTAAAACTCTAACACCTTTTCAATGCTTCCCAATTGCTCAGTAAAATAGCTGATGCTTTGATCGACATAATCGTAAATTTCTTGATCACTTACCTCCAAACTATCCTGAATAGCGTGGTGGGCATACAGCTTGTCTTCCATTAATTTCCCAAGTAAGTCACAGCGATTTACGTTTTTTGTACTCATACCTTGGGACTGCATCTCAAGAATCATCTTGTCAATATCGGATTCAAGAATTACAAAATCTCCAATCACCGCTGATACCCCATCTACTTTAATTCGCGTTTGGTTTTGCTGTGATGTTAACGTTAAGCTTAAAAGACAAAAAGTACTAACGAGAAGGCATTTATTCATAGATTTCAACTTTGTTGTTTTTGATAGCATCTTCAATAATTTCATTGTCAAATTGACGCAAAAAATCCAATTTTCTTTTGTTCAAAACAATGGAAGTTATCATTTGTGACACATAAGAGAAAGGGGCTTGAGCACCTTTATCAAGAAAATTTTTCATGAACAACAAAGATACCTTTAAACTATCTTCGATTTCAAAAAATTGTGATTTTTTTTGGTATTTCCTTAAGCTTTTCAGGGAGGTAAATGCCATTTGATCAACAAAATAATTTTGGTCCACCCATAAGGAATCATTCAACTGAAAGTCGGTAAATTGAAACGATAAAGAATCTAACATCTGTTGGTCCTTTTCGTTATACCGTCGCAGTGCCCGTCGAATAATCTGTAAATCAACATTATCTTTTGGGAGTACCACAAGACGGTATTGATACAAAGGTTTCTTAAGTTGAAAAAGCATGGGGTTGTTTTCGTAATACGAGGCTGCTTGTGCAGCATTCACCATGGTATCAAGCTTCGAAATAACCACCGTTTCTTTATAAATCTGAGCAAATAAATCGGCACGATATTCGGCCACTAAATTTTCTAGGTCCTCCTGCTTTTCTTGCTCAATGTTCACTAATGCCAGTTCGTACAACAAACGCTTTTTGACCCAGGAGTTTATTGCTGCTTTGGCTTGAAGGGTGCTGTCCTCGGGAGATTCATAACGTCCCAATAGTGGGGTGAGTTCCGAAGGATATAAAAAAGTAGTTTCTACACGAGCAATAGGCCGTTCAGTAACTCCCGCAAATTGATTACAACTTATTGCAATTGATGCTAAAAAGAGTAAGGTAAACAGTTTGTACTTAAGAACTACAGGAGATACTTTTTGGAAAAAAAGACTTAAACAAGTCATAACGTTGAATGTGTAATTTATTGTGTAAAATGTTGATAATTTGAATATAAAAATTGATAACTATTTTCAAAATATTGATTTACAGTATTTTAAAATGTTAATAAAGTGTACTTTATTTAATTTTTTGTGTTAATTTTGAAAAGTAAAATGTTTCATTTGAAACGACTATTATTTTCAATCGCTGTTCTTTTCATTTTTTCCCTATCAGGGAGCAAAAACTTAGCCGCTAAATCTACCCCTGTAGCATCGTTGCGTTTTGTTGCTCAAGAACGGGTTATTTACAAAAATAACAGTTTATACTTACAAAATTTTAGTGGCACCGGAACTGTTGAAATTTTTACCATTATAGGTAAAAAAGTGGCAACTTTTGGTTTGCAGGGCTTAAATCAAGCACAATTTCAAGTCAATCTAAAAAGTCAAAACCTTTACATCGTTCGGGTTGCAACTGCTGTAGGTAAAATTCACACTTTTAAATTATTGACTCCTTAAAGTGTGCACTTTAAGTGCTAGCGACTATAGTTTGGTGCCTCTTTAGTTATTTGGATGTTGTGTGGGTGACTTTCACGCATTCCAGCTGCAGTAATGGTCACAAACTGGCTCTTCGTTTTTAAATCTTCGATGGTAGCAGCGCCACAATAGCCCATACCAGCGCGCAATCCACCAATAAATTGATGCATACTTTCTTCTACCTCGCCTTTATAGGGAACACGACCAACAATTCCTTCAGGCACCAATTTTTTAATGTCGTCCTCAACATCTTGGAAATAGCGGTCTTTAGAACCCCGCTCCATGGCCTCAACAGACCCCATCCCACGATAGGTTTTAAATTTTCGCCCCTCAAAGATTACAGTTTCACCGGGAGATTCTTTTGTTCCTGCCAACAAAGATCCCAGCATTACGGCATCAGCTCCTGCAGCTATAGCTTTGGGAATATCACCAGTGTAACGAACCCCACCATCGGCAATTATGGGTACACCTGCCGCTTTGGCCGCCTTAAATACTTCCATGACGGCTGAAAGTTGGGGGTACCCTACTCCAGCAATAACACGGGTGGTACAAATAGAACCAGGTCCAATGCCCACTTTTACAGCATCGGCTCCACAATCAATGAGGTGCTTTGCTGCAGCTGCAGTAGCAATATTCCCTACTACTACATCCAATTTAGGATGTTTTGCTTTGATTTCTATTAACACTTTGGCAACACCCTTAGTGTGTCCATGAGCGGTATCTATCACTACGGCGTCTACATCTGCCTTCACCAGTGCAGCTACCCTATCGCCTACGTCTGGGGTTACTCCTACTGCCGCGGCAACACGTAATCGACCGTATTGGTCTTTATTTGCAATGGGCTTTTTGGAATGCTTTGTGATATCGCGAAAAGTGATTAAACCCACCAGTTTGTTGTCATCATCAACAACAGGTAACTTTTCAATTTTATGCTTTTGCAGGATCTCTTCAGCATCACTTAGGGAAGTCCCCTGCTGAACCGTGATAAGGTTTTTTACGGTCATCACTTCACTAACGGGGCGTTGATCGTTGCGCTCAAAACGCAAGTCACGATTGGTTACAATCCCCTCTAATCCCCCATTTGAAGACACAATAGGAATACCACCAATACGGTGCTTGCTCATACTCTGCTTGGCATCACCCACTAAAGCTGTGGAAGGTAGGGTAACGGGATCCATTATCATTCCAGATTCGGAGCGTTTTACGTTACGCACTTTTTCCGCCTGTTGGACAATGGTCATGTTTTTGTGTAACACACCGATTCCTCCTTCTCTGGCCATCGCAATAGCCATTTGGCTTTCTGTTACCGTATCCATCGCCGCAGAGACTATGGGTACATTTAAACTAATGTTTCTTGAAAACTTGCTTTGTATAGAAACCTCCCGAGGTAAAATTTCTGAATAAGCAGGAACTAGGAGGACGTCGTCGTAAGTTAAACCTTGACCGATAAATTTAGAGGAAGCCATTGCAATTACTATTTAATTGCAGGCAAATATACATAATTTATGACGAACACTCTAGGAATATAGTCCTTTACAGCGTCTTAAAATCTTAAATACTAGCAGGTATTAGGAAGAAGATTTTTTAGGAAGAAATATGTCGTGTGACATGTTGTAAGCAATTTCAAAATGCAAGGGATGAATATTGGTAGCCACTTTTTTTGCAGTAAAAAAAGACAATAATTTTTCTGTAGGCATATTTCCAACCAATTCATCTTTGGCCATAGGGCAGCCGCCGTGTCCTTTTATAGCTCCGTCAAAACGGGTGCACCCTACGCTGTATGCCGCTTCTACTTTTTCGCGCCAGCTGTCGTATGTAGTATGAAAATGAGCTCCAAAGCTAAGGGTATTATAGTTACTTTTTAAGAAGGAAAAAATAGTGGTAATCGCTTCCGGTGTAGCCGTTCCAACGGTGTCCGAAAGTGAAAATATTTGTACCCCTACGGCGCTTAAACGCGCTACCCATTCGGCTACTATTTCAGTATTCCACGGATCTCCATAGGGGTTGCCAAATCCCATAGAAATGTAAACGATAAGCTTTTTTTGTGCCGCGGAAGCAATTGCAACAATTTCTTTTAAATCCTCAAATGCCGTAGCCATTGTTCTGTGGGTGTTACGCATTTGAAAGTTTTCTGAAATGGAAAAAGGGTAGCCCAAATAGGTGACTTGTGAAAACGAACTTGCCGTTCTGGCACCACGTACATTAGCAACAATAACTGAGAGCTTGGTTTGGGTTTCCGAAAGGTCCAATTGCTGCAACACCTCAGCAGTATCAGCCATTTGTGGGATGGCTTTAGGCGACACAAAACTGCCACAGTCTAAAGTGTGAAATCCTACGCGAAGAAGTTGCTGTAGGTACGCTGCTTTTAAAGCAGTTGGAATCCATCGCTTAATGCCTTGCATGGCATCTCTAGGGCATTCTATAATTTGTACGCGACTCACGTTTAAAATTACAAATTTGTGGCAAACAGCAGGTAGGCAGCAAGCAAGAAAAGGACTACAGCGGGGAAATAGTGCATCGCCTTGTGAAGTGGACTTCTGTTGGACAATAAAAAATGGTGTGCCAAGCGTTGGCTTAAAATGGCCACTAACGTAAACACTACAAAAGAAACCCCCATGAATAATAGACCTAACATTCCAAATTGAAATCCAACAGACCATTGTGAGTGAAACAAAAAGCCTGGAAATAATGCCAAGAAAAACAAACTTACTTTGGGGTTCAAAAGGTTCATTAATACCCCCTGAAAATACATCTTTGAATCGGATACTACTTTGCCCGTCCTAGGGTCTGAAACCGTTGGAGGTTTTAGCGCACGTATCCCTAAATAAATCAAATAGCAAGCGCCTAAACGTTGAATTCCCAATTGAAAGGATGGAAAACGCACTAATAATTCTGCTAAACCTAAAACTACTACCAAGGTGTGCACCAATAAACCGCTAACCAATCCCAATGCTGTAATCCAGGCTGGACGAAAACCCCTAGCACTGCCCAATGCCATTACATACAATATGTCAGGACCTGGGGAAAGACTCAACAAAAACACTGCGACAATAAAATGAGAGAGAATACTGTAGTCCATCATTTTCAAATTCCCTAAAACTACAATATTCTCCTATATTTGTCCTTTGAATTTATGCCGCTATGATTGATCGACTAGAAAGAGAAATTTCCCCTTACAAACAACAACTCATCGAACACCCTTTATACCGAAGTATTGAAACGGTGGACGATCTTAAGCTGTTTACTACCTATCATATTTATGCAGTTTGGGATTTTATGTCTTTGGTGAAAAAATTGCAGCAAGAACTCACGTGCACGCAATTGCCCTGGCAACCAGCACCCCACCCCGAGGTAGGACGCCTAATTAATGAAATTGTTTGGGGCGAAGAAACCGATGTAAACTTTGAAGGACGCCCCATGAGTCATTTTGAAATGTACCGCGAGGCTATGGAACAACTGGGAGTGCACATGGCTCCTTTTGACGCTAACTACCAACGTTTAATTCAAACGGAAGATATTGTAGCGGAACTTAACACCTTACCACTTCCAACGGCTGTGACAGAATTTTTAAAGTTTACTTTTCAAACCATAGCCGAAAATAAAATTCATTGTATCGCCGCTGTATTTACCTTTGGCCGTGAAGACTTAATTCCTGATATGTTTATTGAAATGATTAAAAACATGGGGCAAAAAGACAATGCAAACACAGCCCCTATGGTGTATTACTTTGAACGACACATTGAGGTAGATGGAGATGAACACGGGCCCATGGCACTAAACATGATACAATTGCTTTGCGGAAATGATCCGAAGAAATGGGAAGAAGCCACAACAGCTGCAACCACTGCCCTGCAGAAACGAATTGCCTTATGGGATGCGATTACTACAGCGCTAAGTGAAAAAAAATCTGTTACTTTATAAAAATTAATTCCAATGAAAAACGCAATTTTTACTGCTGTGGTCCTTTTACTTACCACGCCTTTTATTTGGGCACAGGATACAGCAACACAATTCGCTAACACCATTACAGCTAAAGAGCTCCAAGAACAGCTTTATGTGTACGCTTCAGACTATTTTGCTGGACGTGATACGGGAAAAAAGGGACAAAAAATTGCCGTAGATTTTTTAAGGCAGTATTATGAAAACTTAGGAATACCGCCAGCTAAAGGCACCACCTCCTACTTCCAGAAAATGTTACTTAACATACGAGGAGACTTAGTGGAAACAGAAAATGTGGTGGCTATTCTTCCTGGAACAGAAAAGAAGGAGGAATATTTAATCCTTTCAGCCCATTTAGACCATGTTGGAATTCAGAATGGTGAAGTCTATAACGGTGCTGATGATAATGGCTCGGGAACCGTTGCTCTAATGGAAATTGCCGCGGCCTTCAAAGCCGCTGCTGACCAAGGACACGGCCCCAAACGATCCATAATTTTCTTGCACATGACAGGTGAAGAAAAGGGGCTCTTAGGCTCAAAATACTATACCGAGCACCCCCTGTATCCCCTCAAAAACACCATCGCTGATCTCAATGTGGATATGATTGGACGCCTGGATCCGAAACGTGAAAGTGATAACGAAAACTACATTTATCTTATTGGAAGTGATCGTTTAAGTCAAGAGCTTCACGATATTTCAGAGCGTATTAATAAAAAATACACCCAACTTGAGTTGGATTATACTTTTAATGCCGAAGACGACCCCAACCGTTTTTACCAACGCAGTGATCACTATAACTTTGCGAAGAAAAATATCCCAATTATTTTTTACTTCAATGGAACACATGATGATTACCATCGCGCAACGGACACTGCCGATAAAATCCGCTATCCACTTCTGGAAAAAAGAGTTAAACTCATTTTTCATACCGCTTGGGAGCTTGCCAATAGAGCAAATCGTCCAAAACTAAAATAGCAATTCATGAAAAAAGGTCTTCTTACCCTCGCCCTTTTAATTACTTCTTCCTCCCTTTGGAGTCAAGATATGGATGCGCCCATGGCTGAAGAAATTACTCCCATTGATAGTACCGACACCACCGTACGGCATTTTCGCATAGGCGCTAAAATAGGATTCCCTAATGTTGTTGGCGGATCTATTGAAGTTGTGTTACCAATTTTAGAAAATCGTATTGCACCCTACGTGGATATCAGTGGATTTACACTAAACGCTGAAGATGATGTTACATCTGCTTTAAGTTACCGTGAAATTGGTGCTAATTTCTACTTAGGTAAACACGCGAAAGGCATGTATCTTTCTGCTGGAACGGCAAACCTTTCAACCAAGTTTACATTTAATGACTTAAGTCTCGACAACGGTGTTCGAGGAACAGGAACGGTTACTGAAGAAATCAACACCTTTAATCTTAAGCTTGGCATTAAATCCAAAGGACGAATTTATTTCCGCTTCGAATTGGGGTACGGCTTGGGTGATATACCGAATGAATTGAGTGTGGTAGGGAGCGGAACAGCACCCTCGGGCCAAACTGTTTCAGAAATAATCACAGAGCCCATTCCGAGTCTTCCTGGGGTAAATGACAACGGGGTTATTATTGGAAACTTCGGGATTGGAATTTCTTTTTAAAGTTAGGGCGTTTCAATTTCTATAATAGCTTCCACCTCAACGGGAATACCAATAGGTAGGGAAGCCATACCTACTGCCGAGCGGGCATGTTTGCCACGTGGGCCAAAAACCTCCACCATTAGATCAGAATAGCCGTTGATTACCTTGGGCTGTTCCTTAAAATTTGCTGTGGAATTTACCATACCCAATACTTTTACCACACGTTTCACACGATTTAAATCCCCCAAGGTAGCTTTTAAAATTGCCAGGTGATTGATTGCCGTTTGTCGGGCCGCAGCGTATCCTTGCTCTAGAGTTAAATCATAGCCTAACTTTCCAACAATATAAGTCCCATCAGATTGGCGTGGCCCCGTCCCCGATAAGAATATTAAGTTCCCTGTTTGCACTGCACTAACATAATTGGCTACTGGTTGAGGCACCTCGGGAAGGCTAATTCCCAGTGTTTTTAAGCGGGCCTCAGGAGAAATACCAGGAAGTGCTGTGGGCGGTGTTGTGGTATTGTTGCATGCAAGAAATAGAAACGAAAGAAAAATAAGTTTTTTCATACCTCAATGGTTTTTAGTTTATATGTAATTTTTGTTCATCCTTTTACCAAAAAAGCACCTCATCTACAAACAGCCAAGCATCTTCACCAGCAGCTGGGTGCCAAGAGGGTAACTTTCCTATGTTTTCAACAACTACTTTTAACTCGGTAAATCCCTCTGTATCTACAGCAACCGTAAAACTTTTTTTGGTGTTTTCTGTGGGGATTTTCTCCGGGCGGTAATCGTATTTAGCAATCCGCTTAAAATCAGTGGAAGCATTTCGTGCATACACACTAAACCGCTTTGGATAGATTATCCACCCTCCTATGGACTCCATACAACTAACTGTTACATTATTAACAGCCTCTTGCTTTGAAATTTTTGTAGTAAACACCAAGTCATTTCCTGAAAACCCAAGCCACTTTCCATCAGCAAAATTTAAAGTCCCTTCTTCAAAATCAAAGAGCTTGTGCACCCCCGAATACCGATTGGATGGTCGGGTAAGCATAGTGTAGTTTTCTACCTTCTTACGTACCTTAAAATAGTCTTCAGTAAACACTTCACTGGGCAACCAGCCTTGTTTAAAACTTCGCGCTTTAAGTGTTAACGACTTGGCAATAGGAATGGAGTTTTCATACACAGCAGACGTAGAATCGGGCGTGGTGCCATCCAGAGTATATCGGATAACATTCCCTTTTACCTTATTGTAAAAATCCACTGAAAGCAACTTGTCAAACAAAGTTTTTTCTGTGGTGAGTTGTGGTGGCTTCAGTTGCTGGGGAGCTGCAAATCCCTCAAACACACCAAAAACTAATTTAATAGGCGTTTGCTCTTGTAATTTCTCCTGTGCAGCAGTTTCTATTTTTGTGTCCCACGCATAAAGAAATTCAAGTGTTGGGTGCTGCAACAAGGGGGAAATTCCGGCAGCAGTAATGGGAGTGCCAACTAGATTTAAGGAACGCAAGGGCAATTCAGTAAGATCCGTCAATTGTGCATCTTGAATGTTGGTTCCGTCTAAGCGAAGCTTTTGAAGATTCGTAAGTTTTTTTAATTGAGGCCAAAAATTTTGGGGGAGTTCCATTTTGGGTAATTCTAATACTACAATTTGTTCTGCAGCAGCGTCCAATGCATTAAGCACCGAAGGATCTATTTTTTTTCCTTCAAACTTGGCTTGAATAAATGGAGTATCAGCAAGATGGCTACTCACACGAAATTGAGCTGCCTGAAGTGCTTCCAACGCACTAATTTTTAGTGGCCCCACATCGGGCAATTCCTTGGGTAAAAATTGAGTTATCGCAGTTTGAACTTCTTCTGGAAAAGTTTCCATAGGAGCGCTGGTGTCAAAAGTGGCCCCTTGGTCGATCCAATAGCTAAGGAGTTGTATTTCACTGGAGGTTAATTGTGGGCGACCTTGCGGGGGCATGTGTAAATCATCCTCAATGGGCAATTGAGCATAGGTTATAATTCTACTTTCAGCGGCATTATTCATTTCAAAAGGAAGTCCTCGCTCCCCGCCTTCAAGCATGGCTTGGGGTTGATGCAATGCTAGACCTCCTTTACGCTTTGAAAAATTATGGCAACTCACACATTTTTTATCAAAAATTTGGGCTACTGCTTGCGAATACAACTGGATGGAATCTAAATTCACACGGGCTGGTGGCGGTGCGGGAGTGGGTAAGGCAAAATATTCTTCACCGTGGGTTAATTGACCACCAAAGTGCCCTGTTAGTCCAATGGCAAGGGTACTCATCATAAACAGGGGGAAAAAGACCCGATGGAAAGCCACGCGCTCAAAAAGATACCACAGGACTGCCAAACTTGCTGTAGATACCCAACCCAAAATCAAGTGACTTTGAACCGCTGTTGCTTCATATCCTCCAGAGCGGTAGAGGACATAGCCTAAACTGCTGGAGACTAGGGCACCAAAAAAGCTAAACACCAAGCCCAGTTTAATGGCCTTTGAGTATGTGGTGTATTGTTTGAGTGCCAGGAGCACCATTAACAAAGTAAATAGCAAAGCCCCAATAGGAAGGTGTACCACTACGGGGTGAAATTTTCCAATATAATCAAGCCACATGGTAATGGTGTTTCTTAAAATTAATAAATAATAAGTTCATCCAAAAATAACCAGGCAGGCTGTCCAGCTCCTGGGTGTGGTTTAGGTAAGACCTTGGGGGAAAACTCTAGTTCTAGTCGTTGGGTTTGCAATCCAAGAGGCAAGGAAACAAAACGGTGTTCTACCGCATTGGCGCTGTAGGGCAACTTTATTGATGTAGTAAACGGTTGGTGTTTACCGTTGGCACCTTCTGAAGTGATAGTAACGTTTGCGGTGGGATAAATCCATGCAGAAGCGTTTAACAGCACCCCTAAAACAATTGAATCTACTTGGGTTTCTTGTTCCAATTCGAGCTGTAACCGAAAGGGGGTATCGGCGCCTGTCCAGCCCTTGTCCTGAAATGCTATTGCAGCATGTTTACCATCGGTAAGTACACCACTACCACCTTTAAAATAGCTGGGTTTTTTTGCTGTGATCCAGCTCAGGGCTGCAATGGGTTTTCCATGAGGAAGTACTTCTACATGCACTGGGCTACTGGACAAAAAAGGAGCTTGTACGGCTTTCACTTCATACGTCCCAGGGGTAGATAAACTCATTTGCTGCTGTTCCTCACCCGTTTCTAAATAGGTTACTTTCAAGGTTGTTTGACCGTCCAAATAGGGCGCTTGCAATTTATTTTTGAGACTGGCAAAAATGGAACTGCTTTCCACCAAGGGAGTAGCTAACGCCACCTCTTTAGACTGCAGGTAGAATTGGGCATTTTGACAGCCTAGGGCCAATAGCACAACACAAACTAATAGCACCCTCATACACGCTCGAGTTTAATGGGGTAGGTATTTCCAGAATTCCATTGGGCTACATAAAGGTTTTCGTCTCTATCTACACATACATCGTGGGGGTATTGAAAAACACGTAGCTTTTGGCGGTAGTACTTGGTTGTGGTTGTTTCCACAGCTGTAGCCCCCGGACAGGAAACCACCGCATTGTTTTCATCTAAAATCATGACAAAGCCAGAGTCGGGGTTGGCGACTCCACGATTACTTTTTAACACACTGAAATAACAGTTTTGCCCGTGAATTACCGGACGACAAATATGCGCACCGGGCAAAGCAATAGTTTCCAAATGGGATCCGTCTAGGGCAAAGCGTTTTGCTGCTTGTTGCTCTCGGGCAGTAATCAACAAACTGGGAGCATTGGCGTTCCGTTTATCCAAACAAATTCCATGGGCATTTAAAAACTGTGTGGGTCCGGTGCCATAACCACCGAAGGCATTTATCAATTGCCCCTTAGGGTTGTAGTGCAAAATCATTTGAGCACCATAACCATCTGCAATAAAAATACTTCCATCGGGAGCTATGGCGGTTTCTGTAGGTTTATAATTTGACGGGTCCTTATATACCTCTAGGTCCTGAGGAGCGTCTAGTGTCAGGAGGATTTCACCATCAAGGGTGGTTTTAAATACCTGATGCCGCTCGTAATCGGTGATCCATAGTACCTCTTCCCCATTTTCATCAAATAGCGTTAAGCCGTGTGCACCAGGAAATTGCGTGCCCCATGTGTTTTTAATGCGCCCGTCTAAATTGTAAACAAGGATGTTATTTTTTGTGTGATTGGTTAGCAGGTACAAGTCTCCATTTTTGGTTTGCACCATTTCATGGCAATCTTGCACAGGGATTTTAGCTGCGTCTTGCGTGCCCCATTCTGGAAGCACAAGATATTGATACCCATTTTGTCCTATGACCAATGGGGAGCTGTCCTCGCAATTCCAAAATAGGTTGGGAAGAAAAACACTCGCACTTCCTGCGAGAGCAACGTTTAAAAAATTACGTCTGGAGGTCATTCACTAACTCAATATAGAATGCATAACATTTCCAGAAACATCGGTAAGTCGGAAGCGACGACCTTGATATTTATACGTCAGTTTGGTGTGGTCTACCCCAAGCTGATGCAGTAATGTAGCCTGCAAATCGTGGACGTGCATGGGATCTTTAACAATATTATAGCCAAATTCATCGGTTTCCCCATAGGTCATTCCAGGTTTAATTCCGCCCCCTGCCATAAACATGGTGAAGGATCTTGGGTGATGGTCACGTCCATAGTTGACATCGGTTAGGGTGCCCTGACTGTAGTTGGTGCGCCCAAATTCTCCACCCCAAACAACGAGGGTGTCCTCCAAGAGGCCACGTTGCTTTAAGTCCATAATTAATGCTGCAGAGGCCTGATCCACGTCCTTGGCCTGTTTGGCAATTTGTGTGGGTAAATTGTCGTGTTGGTCCCAGCCCATATGATACAATTGAATAAAACGCACATCGCGTTCTGCCAAGCGACGTGCGAGGATACAGTTGGCAGCAAAGGTACCTGGTGTTAGGGCATCGGGGCCGTACATTTGGAACACATGATCGGGCTCCTCTTCGATATTCATTACATCTGTTACCGATGTTTGCATGCGATACGCCATCTCATACTGTGCAATGCGATTGGCTACTTCGGGATCGCCAAATATTTTTTCTTGCTCATCGTTCATGGCTGCTAAATAGTCCAACATTTCTCGACGCTCTTTGCGCGAAACTCCATCGGGGTTTTTTAGGTACAATACAGGATCTTTCCCTGCACGGAACTGCACTCCTTGATGCAGTGAACTTAAAAAGCCATTACCCCACAATCGGGAATACAACGGTTGCCCGTTTGGACGACCACTACCACGAGAAAGCATCACAATGAAGGCAGGAAGGTTGTCATTTAAACTTCCTAAACCATAACTCATCCACGAACCAAAACTCGGACGTCCGGATTGTTGTGAACCCGTTTGAAAGAAGGTAATTGCAGGGTCGTGATTGATGGCCTCGGTGTACATAGATTTCACAAAACACAATTCATCCGCAATTTTGGCGGTGTAGGGCATCAATTCACTTACCCAAGCACGAGATTCCCCATGTTGCTTAAAATCGTAAATGCTGCCTGTGAGCGGAAAACTTTCTTGACCTGATGTCATCCCAGTAAGGCGTTGCCCCTTCCGGATGGAATCGGGGAGGTCCTGCCCACGCATTTTATTTAGCAAGGGTTTGTAGTCAAATAAATCCAATTGCGAAGGGCCACCGCTTTGAAATAGATAAATAACCCGTTTGGCCTTAGGGGCAAAATTTGGAAAGGGTACTGGCCCCGACTGTAAAAGTGAGGCAGCCGAAGAACCACTGGAATTCCCAAAAGGATCGAGAAGGTTTCCTAGCGCCAATCCACCAACACCCAAGCCGAGCTTTTGCAAAAAGTGACGTCTATTTTGATTTAAAAAATGCTGATGCAGTGGATCCATGGTCTAGCTTTTTTGTGTGGTTTCATCTAAATTGTATATAAGTAATGCAAGATCCACATAGGGGTCTTTGGTTGCAATAGCATCTTCCTTCAACAAGGTACTATAGTAATCTTCCATCAGCTGCTGCTCTGCTTTTGTTGGCCTTCTTAGGGTTATAGTTCTAAAGAGACGCTGTATTTTTTCACGATTGGTTTGCAGTGCTGTTTCCTTATTTATTTTAGTAGCTACTGCTACGGCAGCATTAAAAAACTGTGGATCGTTCAGCAGCACTAGGGATTGGAGCGGTGTACTTGTTTTTTGACGCTCTACGGTACAAAAATCACGAGTGGGTGCATCAAAGGTAATCATGTTGGGCGGTGGTACTGTACGCTTCCAAAACGTGTATAAACTTCTCCTAAATCTGTTGGGACCGCCGTCGGGTTGGTACTGTGTTAAGCCTTGACCAGAAGTGGTTTCTTCCCAAAGTCCCTCGGGCTGATGGGGCTTTACACTTGGGCCTCCTAGGGTAGTGTTTAGCAATCCACTAGTGGCTAAAGCGTTGTCACGCACCATTTCAGCAGGGAGTTTTTGTCGGGG
Organism: Flavobacteriales bacterium; assembly: GCA_011526365.1. Lineage (GTDB taxonomy): Bacteria > Bacteroidota > Bacteroidia > Flavobacteriales > Flavobacteriaceae > RFYP01. The sequence continues at coordinate 13,612 of WTIO01000014.1, read as the reverse complement.
GTAATAGGCCAATAAACGGTTGGTTGGATCCATCTCCAGGAGTTCTGGTCGAAGTTTGCTCGACTGTCGGTAAGTGGCAGAAAGCACCATGCGCTTGATGAATGCTTTAACTTCCCACTGGTCATTTTCTCTAAAAGTTACCGCCAACCAATCCAATAGTTCGGGATGTGTTGGGCGTGCCCCTTGATTTCCAAAATCATCGGGTGTAGCCACAATTCCTAAACCGAAAAACTGCTGCCAAAAACGATTGACAACCACGCGTGACGTCAAGGGGTTTTGCGCATCAAAAAACCATTGGGCCAAGCCTTTACGATTGCTTTGGTATTTTGAAGTGTCAAACGCTAAAATTTGTTCAGGGGTTCCGGGCTGCACTTCTTTTTCGGGTGCATCGTATTGGCCACGTCCCAAGGTATAGGTTTTTCTAAGGTTTTCTACTTCTTCCATCACCATCAATTCTACTTTAGCAATAGAATCTGGCAAATGCATAAAAGGCAGTTCCTGCTGTACTATTTTTTTGTCGATAGAAATAAAGGGTGCTGGAGTTTCTCCGTACTCAATCCGTCCTTTTTCATCTACATTATTAAAAAAGCTGTAGAGGCTGAAAAATTCTTTTTGGGCAACCGCATCGTATTTATGATCGTGGCAACGGGCACATTCCACCGTGATTCCCATAAGTGCTTTGGCGGTAGTCACAGTTCTATCAGCCACATACTCTACGCGGTATTCCTCATCAATCACTCCACCTTCTTGAGTGATTTTGTGATTTCTGTTAAACCCAGTTGCTACAATTTGTTCCAAGGTAGGTTCGTCTAATAAATCGCCGGCTAATTGCCAAGTGATGAATTCATCATAGGGCAAATTTTTGTTAAATGCATTAATCACCCAATCGCGCCAGGGCCACATCACACGCTCTAAATCATCTTGGTAGCCGTGGGTGTCGGCATAACGGGCAACATCTAGCCATACCGAGGCCATACGTTCACCAAACTGCGGGGTAGCCATCAGGTGTTCTACCATTTTTTCATAGGCCTCTGGGCTGTCGTCCTCTAAAAAACGATCCATAAGTTCTAAGGATGGAGGTAAGCCTGTAAGGTCAAAAGCCAAACGCCGTAACAAGGTTTCTTTGGGGGCCTCCGGGGCAGGAGTAAATCCTTTAACTTCGAGTTTTGCAGCAATAAAATGATCTATAGAATTTTGAACCCAATTTGAGGCTTGTACTGTGGGTACGCTGGGAAGCTTGGGGACTTGATAGGCCCAATGCCCTTCCCAGGAGGCCCCTTGCTTCACCCATTGTTCCAATACCTGTTTCTGGTAGTCTGTTAAAGTAAGATTAGAATCTGGCGGCGGCATTTGCGTTTTAGGATCGGTGCTATTAATGTGAAATAACAACGCACTTTCTTGAGGGTTGTTACGAGAAATGATAGGCCGTTGGGTCAAATGTTGGGCCATACCAAAAGCTCCAGCTTCAGTGTCCAACCGTAAATCGGCTTGACGGGCTTGTTCATCGGGGCCATGGCAGGTATAACATTTGTCGGATAAAATGGGTTTAACATCAAAATTATAACTGATTTTTTCGGGGACTATTTGGGTTGCTGCTGTCAGTGTTAACAACTCCTCTGAAGGCCCTTGAGTTGCAAAATTAACCCCCCAAACAAGCACTGCTGGGACAAGAATATAGAGTGCTATTGTATATTTTGATAAAGTTTGTTTTTTTTTCACGTTTTAGTGATATAGGTACAGTTTAAGTTACACTAATCTAATAATATTTATATATATTGATGTATAATTCTATTATAAACCGCTACAAATCAATTATCACACTATCATATTAAGATGCTTTAAAAGTTTCCATGGGTATGCCTGTGGATGCATTGCGATGAGTTTTTTTTTTTTCATCGGCTGTCAGAACAATAAACGGCTAGTCCCTGTAACTGTGGCTGATTTTGAAGCTTTTATAACAGCAACCAACTATGTTACCGATGCCGAACGCTACGGTTGGTCTATTGTACAATTGGATGTATACAACTACAAAGTGGTTGAACAGGCAACTTGGAAAGCTCCTGATGGAGTTCACCCACCAAGACAAAAAAATTTACCCGTCACCCAAGTGAGTTTTAACGATGCTGCTGCCTATTGTCAATGGGCTGGTGTACGCTTACCTAGTTATGAGGAATATTGGAAATTGGTGGCTCAAGATGAGCGTACCATAGTTTCAGACAATAGTTTGCCCATTTCACCTGTTGACAGTGTAAATGTTGTGGGTAATGTTTGGGATATCACCGCTCCTGTTAAGGGTAGTGCCATTCGATTGGCAGGGGGTTCGTTGTTTTGTTCTCCCAATACCTGTCACGGGACTCAAAAAGCCCGCGAGCTGTATGTAGATAAAACAACTGGTAACTTGCATTGTGGCTTTAGTGTTGTTATAACCGAATAAATATAATTTTTATGAATTTCAATTTTAAACGCTTTTTTCAACTAAAAACCCTTGTGGTTCTCTTTGGAGCAGCTGCACTAATTTCTGCATGCACCATACCCCAACAACGTCCAAATATTCTCTTCATTATGTCCGACGATCACACCTCACAAGCATGGGGGATTTATGGAGGGATACTAAGTGATTATGTTAAAAACGATGGGATTCAACGCTTAGCGAATGAAGGCGTAACCTTAGACAATATGTTTTGCACCAATTCCATTTGCGTACCTTCAAGAGCGGCTATTTTAACAGGGATGATGAGTCATAAAAACGGGGTGTATACCCTTGGGGATGCGCTTTCCCCCGACACCCTAAACATTGCGAAAATATTATCTAAGGCAGGCTATGCCACAGGTATTATTGGGAAATGGCATTTAAAAAAAGAACCTACAGGGTTTGACTACTATAAAGTATTGCCTGGGCAAGGACGCTATTTTAACCCCAAATTTAAAACAGCTGCCACCTGGGAAAACGGCTGGAAAGGCGGGATCGAACAGGAAGGCTTTACTGCAGATATTATTGGTACAGAATCCGTGGAGTGGATCCAACAACAAGACCCCAACCAACCCTTTTTCCTCATGACCCATTTTAAAGCAACCCATGAACCCTTTCACTACCCCGAGCGCCATGCACAACTATTGGAAGATGTAGAACTTCCTGAACCCGAATCACTATTGGAGCCCTACCCTACAGAAACAGGCAGAACTTTTCAAGGGCAACTCTTAGACAACCTTACCAAACGCTGGTTAAGAGCACAAGCTGAGCCCGATACGTTTTGGACTACTTATCCTGGCTTACCCTTTGAAACAGAAGGCTTAGACAGTATACAGATGCGTAAAAAATCCTACCAAAAATTTGTAAAAGACTTTATCCGCTGTGGGGCTGCAATAGATGATAATATCCAAAAGATTTTAGTAGCACTGGAAAAGAGTGGACAGCTTGAAAACACCATCATCATCTATACTTCCGATCAGGGCTATTTTTTAGGTGAACACGGTTTTTTTGATAAGCGGATGATGCTAGAAGAATCCTCACGGATGCCCTTTGTGATTCGCTATCCCAAGGACTTGCCCCAGGGGGAGCGCAACAAAAACTTGATGATGAATATTGATATCCCCGCACTCCTTTTGGATTATGCGCAGGTGCAAACACCTGAAACCATGCAGGGAAAATCATTTCGAAAGCAACTGCAAACCAATGACGCACCAGGAAGAAAATATACCTATTACCGCTACTGGGAGCACAGCACCAACAGGCCCGCTCACTATGGAGTTCGCAGCAATCGTTATAAGTTAATATACTACTACGGTGAAGGTTTAGGAATGAAGAGTGCCCAAAAAGAAACCACCCCGCCTAGCTGGGAGTTCTATGACCTTGAAAAGGATCCTAAAGAACACACCAACGCAATTAACGACCCCAACTATAAAACCGCCATACTGGAACTTCACCAAGCCTTAAAAGCAGAAAAAACTTATTATGAAGATGAACTTGTGGCAGTACCAGCAATAGAATTTAAATAAACATCAATGATAAAATATATCCTCACACTATTTTTGGCAGTTAGCTTAGCCGCCTGCAATACAGAACGCCCCCCTAATGTTATTTTTATCCTTACTGACGATCAAGGGTATGGTGATTTGGGCAGCTATGGAGCAACAGATATTGCTACGCCACACCTAGACCAACTGGCCGCCAATGGGGCCCGCTTTACTTCCTACTACGCCACCCAACCTGTGTGCTCCGCTTCTCGCGCTTCCATATTAACGGGCTGTTATCCTGATCGAATTGGTATTCATAATGCCTTAGGACCAGGTGCAAAGGTAGGACTGCATCCCGATGAGGAAACCCTAGCAGAATTGCTAAAACAAAAAGGCTACGCTACGGGTATTTTTGGCAAATGGCATCTGGGTGATGCCCCGAAATTTAACCCCTTAAAACACGGGTTTGATGAATACTACGGCATTCTTTATTCCAATGATATGTGGCCCAAACACCCCCAACAGGGGACGGTTTTCAATTTCCCTGATATTCAGCTCTATGAAAATGAAACTCCCATTCGCACCCTTGAGGATCAAACGTTTTTAACGGGAGCACTCACAGATAAAGCCATAGATTTTATTCAACGTCATAAAGAAGAACCTTTCTTTGTATACTTGCCCCACCCCCAACCGCACGTCCCTTTATTTGTAGCAGATGCCTATAAAAACACCCAACAAAGAGGGCTCTATGGAGATGTCATTCACGAAATTGATGCCTCTGTGGGGCGAATTGTAAACACCTTAAAAGAAGAAGGCTTAGACGAAAATACCATTATCGTCTTTACCTCTGACAACGGCCCCTGGTTGTCCTATGGAGGCCATGCGGGGTCAACCGGTGGTTTTCGCGAAGGCAAAGGGACCAACTGGGAAGGCGGACACCGCGTACCAGGTATTGTGCATTTCCCCAAAAAAATTAACCCCAATACCGTTATTGACAGTCCAGCCATGGGAATGGATTGGCTTCCTACAATTGCTGAGTTTACAGGAGCAGCTTTGCCAAAAAAGAAAATTGACGGGGCTTCATTAGTTCCCCTACTCACAAGACAAACCACTGCAGCACCCCATGAAAATTTCTTTTTCTTTTACCGCACCAACGAATTGCATGCCGTACGTCACAACAACTGGAAACTCTACGTGCCCCACACCTATCGCTCGTTAAACGGCCGACAGGGAACTAACGATGGTTTTCCGGTACCCTATGATATGAATACCATTGCTGAAAATGCCTTGTTCAATCTAGAAACAGATCCGCAAGAAACCACAGACGTGGCTGCACAGCACCCTAAAATAGTCGCTAAAATTGCTGCCATAGCCGATTCGGTTCGCACGGTTTTGGGCGACCGATTAACAGGAGTAAAAGGGAAAGAGGTTCGTCCTGTAGGACATGTGACTAGGGAGTAAATTGGATCACTCTCTTTTTTTAAACCACAACAAAATTCGGTTGTTGTTGTCTAAATTTAATTGTGTTGTTCCAAAATTACGCTGACTGAGTGTTCCCACGGGGAGCATGCCATTCAATTCTAATTCTACGCCTTGGGTAATGGCTTCCAAACTGAAGCCCTTATCTTCAATGGAAGCAATTAACGCGACCACAGAAGGATTTTTTACACGCTTCTTTTTAAGTTTTTTCCCATCATCAATGCGATACACCAATTCCTTATTGGATTGCGAAAGTATATCAACAAGCATCCAATTTTGACTCAACCCCCAAAAAGGAACTAACAATAGGAGGAGTGTAAGTTTATTTGATAGCCTTTCCAGCAGCTGTTTCGATTTCATATATGCTATTTTTATTTAAAATTCGGTAATTTAAGGGATAACACAGCAATTTTTAACTAAATCCTTAGTGTTAAAATTGAAAATAAAAAAAAGAAATCACTAATTTAAACACATGCTAATTAAGCCATTACGTAATTTTTTCATTCTTTTATGCTGTTGTAGTTATTGGGTAAATGCACAACAAGATTATGTGGAAACACTGCCTGAAACAAACCAAACCTTACGAATGGTGTATATCCCCAAAGGGGAATTTATTATGGGAAGTGGCTCAAAGGAACAAGGGCATCTAGCCGACGAAGCCCCCCAACATCCCGTACAAATTGATGCTTTTTGGATGGCAGAAGTAGAAATTACATGGGACCTCTACACTCTATTTATGGAACGCAGTATCGATAAGTACCAAAACCAAGCAAAAAATGGAAATGAAGTGGCGCTTGAAGTGGATGCGGTTTCCGGAGCTACAACACCCTATGTAGACATGAGTTTTGGAATGGGAACCGACGGCTATCCTGCAGTGTGCATGACACAGCTTGCTGCAGCAAAATTTTGCGAGTGGCTGTCTGCCATGACGGGGCATTTTTACCGCTTACCCACCGAGGCAGAATGGGAATATGCCTGTAGAGCGGGTAGTTCCACAGCGTATTCTTTTGGCGATACACCTGCCAATTTGGACGACTACGCCTGGTATGAAGGCAATGCGGCAGATGCTTATCATAAAGTAGGGCAAAAAAAACCCAATCCTTGGGGACTTTACGACATGCATGGCAATGTCGCCGAATGGACACTAGACGCCTATGATGCCAAACAGTATAAAAAAAATAAAAAAGGGGCTAACAACCCCATAGCGCTCCCCTCCTCCACCTACCCGCGTGTAGTACGAGGGGGCTCTTGGATGGATCGGCCCGGCCGGTTGCGCAGTGCAGCACGAAGGGGATCTACTAAAAAATGGAAACAGCGCGATCCTCAAATTCCTAAAAGTCTATGGTGGCACACCGATGCCCCTTTTGTAGGCTTTCGTGTAGTACGCCCCGTGACTACCCCTACCCTTAAGGAACAAAAATTCTACTGGCAGTACAACTAAAATTTAAATCAATGAAACATCAAAAAAACTCACGAAGAACTTTTATTGCTACAGCTACCCTAGCAACAGGCGGTGTACTGGCAGCACCACTACCACTAGACGTTATGCCTGGACTTAGAAACAAAAAATTAAAACTGGCCCTGGTAGGCTGCGGGGGTCGTGGCTCTGGAGCTGCAGTACAAGCCCTAACCGCAGACCCCGATGTGGAACTAGTTGCCATGGCAGATGCTTTCCAAGATCGTTTAGAAGGCAGTTTAAAGGCCATTCAAGAACACTTTGAAGGGGAAAGAAAAATTAAAGTGAAAGAAAAAAATCGCTTTGTGGGGTTTGATGCCTATAAGAAAGCCATTGATGCTGCAGATGTGGTGATTCTTACCACTCCTCCTGGGTTTAGGCCCTATCATTTTGAATATGCCATTGCGAACGACAAGCATGTATTTATGGAAAAACCTGTAGCTACCGATCCCGTAGGAATCAGGAAGGTAATGGCCACAGCTCAGCTGGCAAAGCAAAAGCAGCTTAATGTTGTGGTAGGCCTTCAGCGCCATTACCAACAAAAATACATAACACTCTTAGAACGTGTTCGCAAAGGGGAAATTGGTACTATTAGAGCAGGACAGGTGTATTGGAATGATGCTGGAGTTTGGGTACGCAAGCGCCAAGCTGGGCAAACTGAATTAGAATATCAAATGCGCAATTGGTACTACTTCAACTGGCTCTGCGGAGATCATATTCTCGAACAACACATTCACAATATTGATGTTGCCAATTGGTTTATTGGAGAATACCCCAAAGAAGCCCAAGGCATGGGGGGACGCCAGGTACGCAATGGTGTGGATCACGGCGAAATTTTCGATCACCACTTTGTGGAATTCACCTATCCCAGTGGGGCTGTAATTTCTAGTCAGTGTCGCCATCAGCCAGGAACCATGAGCCGCGTAGATGAAGTGTTTCACGGCACCAAGGGAAGCGTGACTTTAGGAAAAGGAGTTATTACAGCTATGGATGGAACCCCACAATTTTCATATCCCAGAAAATGGGGTGAAGATCCTAACCCCTATCAGGTAGAACACGATCGCCTATTTGCTTCCATTCGATCGGGAGGGGTTATAGCAGATGCTGAAAATGCTGCCAAAAGTACCCTTACCGCCATAATGGGGCGTATGGCTACTTATTCGGGTAAAAAAATTACTTGGGAACAGGCCTTAAATGCTAACTATCAACTCATGCCTGAAACCATGAGTTGGGATAGTACCCCTCCCGTTGTTCCAAATGCAGACGGGCGTTACACAATTCCACAACCGGGAAAAACGACTTTTGAATACAATGAATAGAAGAACTTTTACCGCCACGGCTGCTACCGCTGGAATAGGCCTAAGCCTCTCGAAGCTTTGGGCCAAACCAACCAAGGTTGTCAAAGCCTACAACTACAATTTGCGCTATGCCCCACATTTAGGAATGTTCAAGCACCATGCAGGGAACAATCCTATTGATCAGCTCCATTTTATGGCCGATCAGGGGTTTACCGCATTTGAAGACAATGACATGCGCAAGCGCTCACTTTCATTGCAAAAAGAAATGGCTAAAGTCATGGAGCAACGGGGCCTTCGCATGGGGGTTTTTGTAGCCCACACCATCTATTGGAAAAAACCCAATTTGGCCAGTGGAGACCCAAAACTACGGGAGGAGTTTTTAGCAGAAATAAAAGCGGCCATTCCTGTTGCCCAACGCATTAATGCAAAATGGATGACCGTAGTACCTGGGCATGTGGATTTACGTCAAAACATGGCCTACCAAACCGCACATGTAGTGGAAACCCTCAAACAGGCTAGTGCACTCCTTGAGCCCCACGGTTTAGTGATGGTGTTAGAACCGCTTAATTTTAGAAATCACCCGGGCTTATTTTTATCGGAAAGCCCAAAAGCCTATGCTATTTGTAAAGCCGTTGCTTCACCTTCCTGCAAAATTCTTTTTGACATCTATCATCAACAAATTCAAGAAGGAAATCTACTGCCTAATATAGCGGCCTGCTGGGACGAAATTGGGTACTTTCAGATTGGCGATAACCCAGGAAGAAAAGAGCCTACTACAGGTGAAATTAACTATAAAAACATATTTAAATACATCCACTCTAAAGGCTTTAAGGGCATTCTAGGCATGGAGCACGGGAACGCTACAGCAGGGAAAGAAGGGGAATTAGCTGTCCTTAGAGCCTATCAGAGTGTGGATCAGTTCCTGGAGTAATGGCGTTTTAAAGGAACGATCAAATGATTAGAATATCAATTAGGAATAAAAAGTGCGCTGCTAGTTAGTGGTGGAACTCAAACGAGTTTTTTTCTTGATTTTCCATCGTCCAACACTTCTTCCCGTACTTACTTTTGAAGCTTCAGCGCTAAAATTATCATGGGTATGTTCGGGAAGTACTTCAAATATGGTTGCGCAAAAGAATCCTAATTGTTCTCCGTATTCAAATATAAACGTAGCCTCATTCCCGTTTTGCTTAAAATTTTTGATGGCCACCATTTGATCTCCTAAAAAGTAATTTCCGTTTACTTTCTCATAGGTGTAACGCCCATAATACGACCTGGTTTCGCCTTCATATGTAGTGTCAAATTTCACTATAGCATTGCTATCATCAATAAATTCCACATAATCAACTGTACATTCAAATGTATCAGAGTCTGAACTGTCTTGGTCCTTTGCACAGGAACTTATGCATATAAAACCAAAGACAACAATTATTCTTTTTGCGAGGTTAAGCATTTCTATTTTTGGCATCAATTTTACTAATGAGCATGCCCCCATTTGGTTACTATTTTAGATCTGAAGCTATTGCATTATGAACAGTAATCTGCCACTTGACCGCTAAACTTATTGTAGCTGTTGTTTATAGTTTCTTGATCACCGTTAAATGTAATGGTAATTTCCTCCGTTAGCGTATTGTTAGTCACAGTGTAGGTTCTTACAATAACAAAATCACTTTCTCCAATGTTTCCTGCCAAAGTGTAAATGAACTCTTCTGGGGTGTTTGTATTAATTCTAATTGATGCAGTGTTGCCATCTTCAGTGGATGAACCTTCGCCAATGGCAGAACAATCGGTTCCTATGGTCCACAAAAACTGGGTTACATCATCAACAAACCCTATGGTGGCTATTTCCGGATTATTCCAAACAGTACGATCGTACTTTTCTAAAAAAGAGGTGGGTTCAGGCTCTTCAGGAGTAGTTTCTGCTTTTGAGCAAGCAAAAATTAGCAGGCCTAAAAGGAGTAATTGGACTTTTTTCATTTTAAATATATAAGTAGCTGCAAGTTAACAAATTGAACCTTATTCTGTTTTTTTTCTGGTAAAATTCAATTTATAGCACATGAGGTTGCATCAAGCTTTCTTTGTAAACCTCAAGGAAACGTAATATATTCCTAAAACGAAACTTTGATGTCATTTATGATATTAAGGTTTTATATTGGTACCACTCTATTTTGTTCTAATGAAAAAATTTATCTACCCGCTTTTTTTAGTAATAATCTTTGGGTGTCAACAGGCTGAAAAACGTACTGTAGCCCAACTTAGTTTAGCAGAAGTACAAAATGAAATTACAGCTGCAGAAACCAAAAGACTCCTTTTTACGTTGGCAGCAGACAGCATGAAAGGGAGAGATAGCGATCATAAAGGCTATTTTAAAGCAGCCCAATTTGTCACTGATTATTTTGCAACACATAGCATTTTACCCCATTACCCCAACTACCAAGACACCCTAAGCAGTAAGGGAGTAAAAAGTTTTAATGTTGTAGGTCAAATTGGCACCTATGATCCCAAGAAAAAAACAGTTTTAATTGGTGCACACCTTGACCATGTTGGGATTCGAGGCACCGAAGGGGATACCATATACAATGGCGCAAATGACAACGCTACAGGCTCCACTGCGGTATTACAAATAGGAAAATTTTTAGCGCAATTCGATTGGGATAAAAATATTCTTCTAGCACTTTTTGCCGATGAAGAAAAGGGCCTTCGTGGTGCCTATCATTTAGCTCAACGTTTTAAAGAAGAAGGGGTATCCCTAGAATATATGGTGAATTTTGAGATGCTGGGCACCACGCTAACAAGTGGGAGCAATCAGGTGTACATGACAGGCTATAATTATTCTAATATGCCACAGCAAATGAATGCCATTGCCCCTAACTTTGTGCAATTCCTGCCACAGGCTAAAGCATTAAATTTATTTATGCGTTCCGATAATTATGCATTTTATAAAGCCCTGAACACCCCTGCTTTTACCTTGTCTTCTTTTGATTTTAAAAACTTCAACTTCTATCATAAAGCGGGAGACGAAGCCGAAAAATTAGAAGTGGAAAACATGAACCAGATTATTAGTACCGCGGCCTTCACCTTAGCAAAAATGTTACATCAAAAAACTGTTATAACACTTACTCCTGAAGCACAAGAAGCCCCTCTAGAAAGGGAGTAAAACTTTATTGCAGCTTACAATTGGGACAACTTCAAATACCTTCAGTTGAGCAAGAGTAGGTGGTTTTAATTAATACTAAAGCAGCATAACAGTAGTATACTTAAGCGATAATAAGAGTACTTTTATAAACTGAGTTTAATATGCTTTAACCAGGGATGGAGGCGGCGTTCTAAGCATTAAACTTTAAATTGGTAAACAATAGCTTTATACAAAACTAAACTGAGGATATGTTTGGACTATTTAAAAAGAAAACAGAATTAGAAAAACTTGAGATTAAATACAAAGCGCTGTTAAAGGAAGCTTATGACTTGTCAAAAATAGATAGAAGTAAAAGCGATCAAAAAACCTTTGAAGCGGATAAGGTATCAAAGCAAATAGAAATACTAAAGGCGAAGTTGTAGCAAACAACTTTGACGACTACGGGGGTACTGCTATTAATTGGTAGCGCTAGTTGAGCAAAAAACAAGGTTCATTACTAAAACTGGAACAGTAATCCACATACTTTCAGATTCTTTAAGTGTTAGAACCATAAGCTATAAATAAAACTATAGCTATCTTCTTTATTACCCCTAATGCAATTGAATACTTAAGTAGTTTCTTTTTATTCATGCCCTTATTTTAGTGAGTCCTTTTGGGATGCAGCACTGTGTATTAAAAATTCTACAGTTCCATTGATTTTATTATCCCCTTTTTTATTCAGTCCCTTTAATGTATCAACTAAAATTTCTAACCTTTCTAAATCAAAGTTTTCTGGTACAGATATATTTACTTTTATATCATTTGGAAATCTAACGGATACACAAGAGTAGGTTAAAATAATTGCAAAAAAAGTTAAAATATATTTAATCATGATTTATGGTTAATAATACTACCAATTTAGAAAGAATAGGTGTAAAAGAAAAACCCTCCACTTGGGAGGGTTTAATATCAATGATGGTATTTTACCACATTTCTTTATATGTCTTAGCCCTATTTCTTTCATTGTTATAATGACGCATTCTTCTATGCATCACACTGTATACATCTTCAACGCTTCCTCTTGCATTCAAAAATTTTTCAGCAGATCCATTTGCAAATACCTTTGCTCTAACTTGCTCTAATTCCATCCAGCTTTCACCAGACATAGCAACCGAATGTGTAGCCCCTTTTGGCCCTGCAATAGTATAAGCTACAAGACTTATCCAACGATCACCAAAGACTTTTTTATTTTCTTTTAAAAATGCCTTAAATGCAGCCAAGAACTTTGCGGGATCTTGAACTTTTAAAAACCATCTTTGTTGTGTATTATGCTTCCCGCCTTCTCCTTGTCTATAAACTGAAGTCCCTGCATAACTTGGTCCACTATCTTCAATCTCAAGATTTCTTCTTGTCCAAAAGTTAGGTCCCTCATATTCTGACATGTCTGTCTTTATACCCCAGTTATTCATGTCTCCATATCTACCTACTCGTATATTAAATTCACCATCACCTATTCGAATCCAGTCAATTACAACACCTCCAGACTTAAATTCTATATCTCCAAAGTAATTGTCATGAAGCTCAAGAAATGTATTCCAATTCTTTTGAGGAACATCATAATTTCGAATGTTAAAGATTGTTTGAGCCGATAAAGAAAAAGAACATACGGCTGTAACTAAAAAAATTACTTTTTTCATTTTAATTGATTTATGGTTAATATACCTCTAAGATAGAGAGAATGGGTTGAAAAGAAAAACCCTCCACTTGGGAGGGTATTTGTCACATTTTAATGCTTATTTATTTAAGTGAACCTCTAACTCAATTTCAATCATAAATTCGGGAAAAGCCAGCTCCTTAACACCCAACCAAGAGCCAGTTGGAAAATTATTAGTGTAAATTTCATTTCTATAAGAAGCAACTTCTAAGAAACTACTCATATCGGTTGTAAAAATATTTTCAACCACAACATCATCAAATGATGCATTATAATGATCTAAAATCTTTTTTAAATCTGCATAACAGTTTTTCATTTGTTGCTCCATGTCACCTATTGCAGTCGGGTTAGCAGAATCATCCATACTAACGGCTCCTGAGATTTTAATCTGATTACAGATTTTTACAGCATGAGAGTATCCAAAACTTTTCTCTACTTCAGGTCTTAGTAAAAAATACTCAGGTTCTTGGTTACATTGATTATCTGATAATTCAGATGTTTTTACTTGACATGAAAAAGTAGCTAATGGGATTAGAAATAATAATATGACTTTCTTCATTTTAATTGATTTATGGTTAATATACCTCTAAGATAGAGAG
>WTIO01000038.1 GCA_011526365.1 Flavobacteriales bacterium | reverse complement strand
TTGGATGCTGCACTGTCACATGCTCAGTCACTCACTGGGTGGCATGAAGACCTGGATAAAGGTAGGCTAGTAGGAGTGAACCCTGTGAGTTGCTCAGAAATGCCGTGGAGGCTAAGTTCCGATTAGGACCTGCGCCTTGTGATTTGTCTCACCGGTTTCGGACACGGTACCAACACGGTCGCTGCTAACTAAGGTTCAGGCTATGCCATCGAGGTCATACGGGGCATATGCAAAAGGAGTGGAGGAGATCATGAGCAACGAGTATCGCAGACGCATAACGGAGGGTGGTGAACTTGGTGAGCAGTTTTGGAAAGACCTCGATGCAGCCTTTGACAGAGGCGAAGACCTCACTAAATGGCTGCGCACAAGAGGCTTATCCGACGCCATCATCGAGAGCATCAAGGCAGTGTATCCGAACACACCGCGACGCGATTAGGTACTACTGTCTAGCCTAAATTATTTGTGCCACAAGTTTTCGTTTTGTCTATGAGCGTTTCAGGTACGGGCGGTCATATATTTAGTCCATGATTTCGTCTGATGTGATTGTATTGGCGGAGCCAAACATTGATTGCAGTTTGTGCTTGCTGGACAGTGTGGAACCATTCTGCATTTAGCACTTAATTGCGTAACGTGCCATTGAAGCGCTCGTTGTAGCCATGTGTCGGGAAAACAGTGTCCCACTCTGTTTTCTTCATCCTCCACATTCCCAAGGCGAGCCTGGATAGATTTGGATTGGCACGATGCCAACCTTTTTAAGCCAAGTTTGAAGATTCTCTGCGATGAATTCGGGGCTGTTGACCGATCTAATTAACCTTGGTTTTCCTCGCTTGAGGATCAGATCAAACAATACGTCCAGCACGTCATTGGCATTCATCTTTGGCTTGACGGCCACACACAAAGCTTCTCGTGTGTATTCATCGATAACGGTCAGCATTTTGTATCTGCGTCCATTTGTTAGCTTATCGTGGACAAAGTGAATCGACCAAATATAAATAGAATGCTGAGGTCTCAGCCTGGTGATAGAACTCTCTTTGTGACACCGGCGTTTTCGTTTCTTGTGATGCTGTGGCAGTTGCAACCCTTATTTACGCCATACTCGTTCTACTCGCTTGTGGTTGACCTTCCAGCCCTCGTTCTGCAGCAACTGAGTTATCTTCCGATAGCCGTAGCGATCATAAGCCTTGGCAAATCTCATCATGGCCAAGCGTAAGACATCATCATTCTGAACCATCTTGTAGTTCAGCGTTGAACGAGCAACCTCCAAGACCTTGCATGTTCGTCGCTCAGATGTGTTGAGTTTTTGTTTTGTATGAATAACGGCGTGACGTTGATGCTCTTGCGTCAGACCTTTGGCTTTAAAAATCCAAGCTTTCTTTGAGGATCAACTTGTCCAACTCAAGTTTCGCTACAATCTTTTTGCAGCGACTTCATCTCACTGAGCTGAGACCGCCCTATGCCGCCGAATTTCTGTCGCCAGCCGTAATAGGTTTTGTCCGAAATACCTGCTTTACGACAAGTGCTAACAACATACATGCCACCATGAATATAAGCTTCAATCTCATGTAACAGCTTCAAAATATCTTCGTCCGAAACACGCTTCCAAGCCATAATTTCGATATGCGTCTCTATCAAATTATGGCACAATTTTAGGGGGCTGCTCTATCTAGTTGAGCCAGGAGGCCGCTGGTAGGCCCGGAGGGACTTGAACCCCCAACCAAAGCGTTATGAGCGCTCTGCTCTAACCAATTGAGCTACAGGCCCGCCTAAGCATGTTCTTGCAAGTTCTTTGATGAGTTGCAACGGTATCGTTCGCTTAAATACGATCCAAGACCATCTCAGCTCCAAGAAACTCTCTCGTCTTGTGCATCCAATCATCAAGCGCCGCCGCAGCACCTATTCCCACACCTTGGATCTGGTGTAGGTGTATCGTGAACAGCTTTGTTGGGTCAGCGGCCTCAGCTGGGTTCCACTGTCCACCCGTCTCGAGAATAATTGTACCAACCTCTTCGATTGGTGACTTGCTGTTTTGGATCCGTTCATACGCAGTTTGAAGGTCCATATTCATGATATAATCCTCCGTAATGAGTTGAGTGA
>WTIO01000016.1 GCA_011526365.1 Flavobacteriales bacterium | reverse complement strand
TATTCCATTTCCAGGCAAGTAGGTTAAAATTCCTGTCTTAAAATCATATTCACTATTCTTCACTGTTACTTTCCAATCCATAGGCAGCTTGTTTAGTTTAAGAATTTCTCCAAAATCGGAGGAGAGTTTATTCGGAGACGTGCCTTTGACAATTAGAAGCAGCAAACCAGTTCCTATATTCTTTGCACCTGTAAATATCCTGTAAGCTGTGAATAATCTTTTAATGAAAGTTGAGTCAAATATTTTGCTTCGACCAAAATGAAGTAAATCTTGTTTACTAGTTTTATACCAAGCAAAATGTCAAGTTTTAGTTTGGGAATGTATTCATCAGGGAACGGGTTAGATACTTTAAGTAAGTCACAGACTTCTGCAATCATCGAATCAAGTGACTTATTTTGACTATATGCAATTTCGCTGTCGTTAAGGTGTTTTACAGCAAAACGAAATAAAATGGGAAAGTAGTAGGTATACGCAACGTCATAGTCTGCAGGAAAGAGTGCATGGGGTGTAGGCATTATTTGAAGATTGTGGCATCTTCAAAAATACTAATAATCTCTTTAGTACAACTTTTTTGCCGTCCTTGGGGTCTTAAACTGCTGTTAAATCGCCTGCAACATTTTTTTGTGGCAGCTGCGAGCTTCCCATTAAATAGGCATCCATATGATAGGCAGCTTCGCGCCCTTCAGAGATGGCCCAAACAATTAAACTTTGTCCACGGCGTGCATCTCCAGCGGTAAAAATATGTGGTTTTTGGGTTTGGTAGTTATTGGCCTCAACAGTGCCTTGTGGCGTAAGGCGAAGGCCAAATTGCTCGGGAAGGCTTTGTTCGGCTCCCGTAAACCCAAGGGCTAAAAGCGCCATATCGCAGGGCCATTCTTTTTCGCTATTGGGTTTTTCAACCATTTGTGGGCGTTCTCCCGGAATTTTTTTCCATGCTACTTCAACGGTCTTTAGGCCTTTCACCTGTCCTTTGCCGTCATCAATAAAGGCTTTGGTTAAGATACTCCATTGGCGTTCTGCACCTTCTTCGTGGGAAGAACTGGTTTTAAGGCGAAAGGGCCAATAGGGCCAAGGATGCTCTTCCGAACGTCCTTCCTGTGGTTTGGGGAGAATTTCAAAATTGGTAACACTTTTTGCGCCATGGCGATTTGAGGTTCCAATACAGTCGGAGCCGGTGTCACCACCCCCAATTACAATAACGTGCTTGTCTTTGGCATGAAGAGCTGGCATAACTTTAGCCTTGCCATCAACAACTTTATTGTTGTGCGGTAAAAAGTCCATTGCCTGTACTACACCCTTTAAATTTGAACCCGGAATAGGAAGAGGACGTTGTACAGAAGCACCAGTACAAAGAAGTACTGCATCAAATTCATCTTCTAAGCTGTCGGTACTAATATCTGTTCCCACAGCAGTATTGGGTTTAAATACAATGCCTTCGGCTTCTAAAAGGGCCAAACGGCGGTCGATGATTTGCTTTTCCAATTTAAAGTCTGGAATACCATAGCGGAGCAAACCACCTATTTTTTCGTCGCGTTCAAAAACCGTCACGCTGTGTCCCGCACGGTTGAGTTGTTGAGCAGCGGCCAAGCCTGCGGGCCCCGATCCAATTACAGCTACGGTTTTTCCCGTTCTGCTTTTTGGAGGGTTAGGAACGATCCAGCCTTCCTTAAATCCGCGCTCTACGATATACTTTTCAATCATTTCTATCGCTACAGGAGGGTTGATGATACCCAACACACAGGCTTCTTCACAAGGAGCAGGGCACAAACGTCCCGTAAATTCGGGGAAGTTGTTGGTGCTGTGTAGAAGTTCCAAGGCTTTTTCCCATTCGTTTTTGTAAACCGCATCATTAAAATCGGGAATCATATTTCCTAGTGGACACCCGCTGTGGCAAAAGGGAACACCACAGTCCATACAACGCGCGCCTTGCTCTTGTACTTTTTCTGAGGGCATTTCTAGGGTGAATTCCTTGTAGTTCTCAATCCGTTTTTGGGGTGGAATTACGGGTTCTTTGGCCCGGTCGTAGGTTACAAATCCTTTAATTTTTCCCATGATTAAGCGATATTTTGTTCTTTTTCTTTGGCCAAGGCTGCTAAAGCCTTTTTATAATCTGTTGGCATTACCTTAATAAATTGCTTACGCATTTTATCTTTTTCCTGTAGGACTTTTTCAGCCACACTACTTTTGGTGTAATCAAAATGTTGCTGCACCAATTGGGTGAGGGTTTCCACATCCTGATCGTTGAGGTCTTCTAATTCTACCATTTCCAGGTTAAATAAATGCTGCTCGAACGTACCGTTGGGACTGTACAGGTAAGCAATACCCCCACTCATTCCCGCAGCAAAGTTACGCCCAATTTTTCCGAGGACAACAGCAATACCTCCAGTCATATACTCACAACCGTGGTCGCCAATACCCTCTACAACGGCCGTAGCTCCGGAGTTGCGCACACAAAAACGCTCTCCCGCTACCCCATTGATGTACACCGCTCCTGAGGTCGCTCCGTATAAGGCGACATTTCCAATAATAATGTTTTCATCCGATTGGAATTCAGCAGCTTCAGGTACTTGGGCAATTAGCTTCGCCCCTGAAAGGCCCTTACCAAAATAGTCATTACAAGTACCTACAACTTTCATAAACAAGCCTTTAGTGGCAAAAGCGCCAAAACTTTGTCCTGCGGTACCGGTAAACAACAAACTCAAGGTGTCTTCTGGCAGCCCTTTGGCTCCGTGTATTTTAGAGATTTCATTGCTCAACAGGGCGCCCACCGCACGGTTGGTGTTTTTTATGGGAAAACTCAAATGTTGGTTTTCTTTTCGATATATGGCAGGGTGCGCTTCGGCTACAATTTTAAAATCCAATACCTTATCCAATTGATGGTCTTGAGTTTGGGTGTTGTAGCAATCCACACGCTCATCTACCTCGGGTTTGTATAAAATTGCACTGAGATCAATTCCTTGGGCTTTGTAGTGGTCAATAGCATGGGCCATATTGAGTTTTTGGGATTGTCCCACCATCTCATTTACGGTTCTAAAGCCCAATTGTGCCATAATTTGACGCAGTTCTTCGGCCACGAAATACATATAATTAATTACGTGTTCTGGTTGGCCTTTAAAGTTTTTTCGCAGTTCGGGATCTTGCGTAGCAATTCCCACGGGGCAGGTATTTAGATGGCAGGCACGCATCATAATACAGCCAGAAGCAATGAGGGGTGCAGTGGAAAATCCAAACTCTTCTGCTCCCAGTAAACAGGCAATTGCCACATCGCGCCCCGTTTTCATTTGGCCGTCGCATTCTAAAACAATACGTGAGCGCAGGTTGTTGAGGACTAGCGTTTGTTGGGCTTCGGCCACTCCTAATTCCCAAGGCAAACCAGCATGGCGTAAGGAAGTGAGTGGAGAAGCACCAGTTCCGCCGTCGTAACCCGATATCAGAATGACATCGGCCTTGGCTTTGGCCACTCCAGCAGCAATGGTACCCACCCCAACTTCGGACACGAGTTTTACGTTAATACGGGCTTCCCGATTGGCATTTTTAAGATCGTAGATCAGCTGGGCCAAATCTTCAATAGAATAAATATCGTGATGGGGAGGTGGGGAAATTAAACCTACATAGGGGGTAGAATGGCGTACCGAAGCGATGTAGGGATTCACTTTAGGGCCGGGGAGTTGCCCCCCTTCACCCGGTTTGGCCCCCTGGGCCATTTTTATTTGTATTTCTTTGGCCGAACTCAAGTAGTGGCTCGATACCCCAAAGCGTCCAGAAGCCACTTGTTTGATGGCGCTGTTCCGCCAATCGCCACTTAAATCGGGTTGGAAACGCTGGGGGTCTTCCCCGCCTTCTCCAGAGTTGCTTTTGCCACCAATACGATTCATGGCAATGGCCAAATTTTCGTGTGCCTCGGCACTGATTGATCCCAAGGACATGGCCCCGGTTTTAAAGCGTTTCACAATTTCGGTCCAAGGCTCTACTTCATCGATACTAATAGGATCGAAGCTGGAAAATTCAAACAGTCCCCTAAGGGTCATTAGATTCTTACTCTGTTTGTTGATCATGTCAGCGTACTGCTGGTAGCTTTTGTAGTCGTTTTGACGTACCGACTGTTGCAGTTTTGCAATGGAAGAAGGATTCAGCATATGCGCTTCACCCGAACGTCGCCAGCGGTAGTCGCCCCCAACCTCTAGGGGAAGGTCAGTGGATTCGTTAACGGCAAAGGCGTTGCGGAAACGCTGGGCAATTTCATTTTCAATTTCATATAAGCCAGCGCCTTCAATTCGGGATGCTGTTCCGCAAAAATAGCGGTCAACAAATTTTTTATTCAAGCCCAGGGCTTCAAACAACTGTGCCCCACGGTAGGAGTGTAAGGTGGAGATGCCAATTTTATTCATGATCTTAATGATCCCTTTGGCAATGGCTTTGTTGAAGTTTGCAATGGCCTGATCAACAGTTACCCCTGTAATGGTTTTGGTAGTAATCTGATGGGCGATAATTTCATTCACCAAATAAGGATTGATGGCGCTGGCTCCATAACCAAATAATAGGGCGAAATGATGCGGTTCACGCGGTTCCGCAGATTCTATAATGATCCCAATTTTTGAACGTAATTTTAAGGTTTTCAGTTTGTGTTGCACATAGGCGGTAGCGAGGAGTATGGGAATGGGAGCCGTATTTTTGTTGATACCCCTGTCGGAAAGAATAATGATATTGCTGTTTTCAGCAACTGCTTTTTGGGTTTGTACTACCAGTTGTTCTAAAGCATTTTCAAGCCCATTTAAACCGCTGTCCACAGGGTATAAGGCTTTGATAGAAGTGGCTTTAAAATCTTTGTGTTCCAAGTATTTGATTTTATCCAAATCTTCATTGGAGATCACTGGATTTTGAATGTGGAGTTTTTTGGCGTGGTTTGGGGTAATGTCAAACAAATTAAAATCGTTGCCAATACCCAAACTTGTATCGGTAACAATTTCTTCACGAATTCCGTCTAGCGGGGGGTTGGTGACCTGAGCGAAAAGCTGCTTAAAGTAGTTGTACAGCAGTTGCGGGCGTTGGGATAATACCGCCAAAGGGGTGTCGGTACCCATGGAGCCAATAGCTTCTTTGGCATGAACAATCATGGGTTGGAGGATGGTTTTAAAATCCTCTTGGGTATAACCAAATACTCGGAGTCGGGTTTCAAAACTTTCGGCCTCTTCAGGGGTGGGATTCCCGGTGTAGGAGATGTTTTTTAGGGGGAGTAAATTGTCTTCAAGCCATTGGGCATAGGGCTGTTCTTTTACAATTTTAGTTTTTATTTCTTCGTCATCTACAATGCGGCCTTCTTCCATGTTTACTAAAAACATTTTCCCGGGTTCAAGCCGCCCGTGTTGGGCAACGTTTTGCGGGGCAATGTCTAGTACGCCTGTTTCGGAGGACATCACCACATAGCCGTCTTTGGTGACGGTGTATCGCGAGGGGCGTAAACCGTTACGATCTAACAGGGCACCAATGAATTTCCCGTCGGTAAAGGGAATGGAGGCAGGGCCGTCCCAAGGCTCCATAATACATGCGTTGTACTTGTAGAAAGCCTTTTTGTCGGCAGGCATACTTTGGTGTTTTTCCCAAGCTTCGGGCACCAACATCATCATTACTTCGGGCAAGGAACGCCCGGTAGCCAATAGCAACTCAACTACCATATCCATAGAAGCGGAGTCTGATTTTCCGGGAAGAATAATGGGGCTAATTTTTTCAAATGTTTCGGGGCTAAAATGCGGGCTGGCAAACAATTCTTCTCGGGCCTGCATACGACTGTAGTTTCCTCTAAAAGTGTTGATTTCTCCGTTGTGACACATATAGCGGAAGGGCTGGGCCAAATCCCAGGTAGGGAAGGTGTTGGTAGAAAAACGCTGGTGTACCAAAGCCAAACGGGTCACCAAATCGGGCTGTTTTAAGTCCTTGTAATAGCGACTGATATCTTCAGGAATCAACAGGCCCTTGTAAATTAGAGTGCGTGTAGAAAAGCTCGAAAGGTAAAAGTAATGGGCTTGCGACAACTTGGAGTTCCAAATAGCGTTTTCTGCAATTTTTCGAGCACTAAACAATTTGAGGTTGAACGCTGTTTCATCCAGGTTATTGGCGCCTTTTCCAACAAAAATTTGCATTACATAGGGCTCGGTTTCAGCAGCAATCACCCCCACAATGGAGGAGTCCACCGGTACTTTACGCCACCCAATAACCTCTAAGCCCTGGGCAGTAAGCGCCTGTTCAAATTCTGCAATGGAGTAGTTGCGTTGGTTTTCTTTTTGGGGTAAAAATACCATTCCAACGGCATATTCCTGAGGCTTGGGTAGCTCAAAATCACATTGGGAGGTGAAGAAGGCGTGTGGGATGTCAATTAAAATTCCAGCACCATCTCCTGTTTTTCCGTCGGCACTCACCGCTCCACGGTGTTCTAGCTTAACGAGGATATCCAATGCCTTGTGGATAATACTGTTGGTTTGTTTCCCTTCTAGACTACATATAAATCCGGCACCACAATTATCGTGTTCATAGTCTGGGGAATACAGTCCTTGTGCTTTAGGTAACATAGTCTTATTTTTTTAGGAAAGGTAAAAATAACATCCTTAATCCCTTCTATTGGGGTATTAATGGCCTTATCTTAAAGGAATTACATACTCAAGGAATTTTTAAGGGGAATTCTAAAAAATTTGTAATTTATTCTAGACTTTTTAAAAATTTGATAATTCCCACAGGAAACTGCACATTTGTAGGGGATGCAAAAATTGATGAAAACAACAACTTTTGACGTGCTGGGCGTAATGTCGGGAACCTCCTTAGACGGTATAGATTTGGCCTATGTACAGTTTGAGCAGCAGAAAACATGGCGCTATAAATTGCTCCAATGCATTACCGTACCTTACCCCAAGTTTTGGCAGGGACAACTTTCCCATTTGCCCGAAAAACCCTTAGAAGCATTGCAGAAATTGGACGTGGCATACACGGCCTATTTAGGAGAAGTTATAGCGCAATTTTGTTTAAAGCACCAGTTGCCACCCTCAGTATTTATAAGTTCTCATGGTCACACTGCGCTGCACCAACCTGCAGAAGGTGTTACTTATCAGTTGGGAAATTTAAAAAGTCTTGCCACAGCCACCGGACGAACAGTAGTTTGTGATTTTAGGACGCAAGATGTGGCCCTAGGAGGGCAGGGTGCCCCTTTGGTACCTGTGGGGGATAAGTTGTTATTTAGCACCTATGCTGCTTGTTTGAATTTAGGCGGTTTTGCCAATGTGAGTATTAACACCAGTAAAGGGATTAAAGCCTTCGATATAGCAGCAGTAAACACGGTATTAAACTCCTTTGCGCAGCAGTTGGGGCAGCCCTATGACGATGGGGGAACCATCGCCAAAAGTGGCCAAAATATACCTGAACTTTCAGAAGCACTACAGGCGATTTCCTTTTACCACAAACCCCCGCCAAAGTCCTTGGGGGTTGAATGGGTTCAGGCAACTTTAGCACCGCTATTCAATCAATTTTCTACAGCTGCTGTTCCAGATGTACTGCACACCTACACCCAACATATTGCTGCAGTAATTGGGGATACGCTGCCCCGTAGTGGAGCTGTTTTGGTGACAGGGGGAGGGGCCTTTAATAGCTATTTGATGCACTGCATTCAGCAACATACTACCACAGAAATTGTTGTGCCTTCAAAGGAATTGATTTCCTTTAAAGAGGCCGTTGTTTTTGCTTTTTTAGGCGTGTTACAACGGCTTGAAATCCCCAACTGTTTGGCAGAAGTTACCGGGGCGGAGCAGGACCACGTATCGGGGAAGATATTTTTTCCCTCCAAATGAGTATATCATTGAATAATGTTTATTTTTGAAAGCATTCAAAACGATTTGATTTAAACTTAGACAATAATTACCAATGGAAGTTACTCTTGTCGCAATATTTATTTTAGGCTATTTAGCCATTACCTTAGAACACACATTAAAAGTAGATAAACTTATTCCTGCCCTTGCCATGATGGCCATAATGTGGGCGATAGTAGCTCTGGCGCACCTCCCCGTTTTTGAGGTAGATACTGCACTTCGGGAATTAAAACCCACCCATTTAGAGGAAATATTACTCCATCATCTTGGAAAGACAGCGGAAATTATCATTTTCCTACTAGGTGCCATGACCATCGTAGAAATCATTGACTATTTCAATGGTTTTTCCACAATCAAGTCCTTTATCCGAACGCGGAACGCAAAAAAAATGCTGTGGATTTTTGCCATCCTGGCCTTTGTGCTTTCGGCCATTATTGACAACCTTACTGCAACCATAGTATTGATTACTATTTTACAAAAGGTGCTGGCCCAACGCGACCAGCGCATTTGGTTTGCCGGTTTAATTATTATTGCCGCCAATGCAGGAGGTGCCTGGTCTCCTATTGGGGATGTAACCACCACCATGTTGTGGATTGGTGACAAAGTAACCACTGGGAATCTTATCGCTTATGTTTTGGTGCCTTCTATCTTTTGTTTGGTGGTGCCAACGACCATTGCAAGTTTCTTACCCGCCTTTAAGGGTGAGGTGGAAACCCAAGCCGAAAACGAGGAAGAAAAACAGAGTAAGTACGGTGCTAAAATGCTTTATTTAGGGCTTTCTGCTATAGTGTTTGTACCTGTTTTCAAAACGGTTACCCACCTACCTCCCTATGTAGGCATGATGCTTTCTTTAGCGGTGGTAGCTACCTTTGCTGAGATATTTAGCAACGCAAAAATTAATATTACTTCTATAGACGAAGACCACGAAGCCCACGCCAGTCACAGTCCTGTGCACAGTTCGCTTTCGCGCATTGAATTGCCCAGTATTTTGTTCTTTTTGGGAATCTTATTAGCGGTTGCAGCGCTTGAGTCCCTAGGGATGCTGTTTGGTTTTGCCGATACCTTATTACAAACAATTCCCAACACCGATATTGTAGTGGTGCTCTTTGGGGCTGCATCAGCCGTAATTGACAACGTGCCACTTGTTGCTGCCAGTATGGGAATGTTTTCAGAGCCCATGGACCACCCCATTTGGCATTTCATCGCCTACTCTGCAGGTACAGGAGGGAGTATGTTGATTATTGGTTCAGCAGCTGGTGTTGTAGCCATGGGGATGGAAAAAATTGATTTTTTCTGGTACCTTAAAAAAATCGCGTGGTTAGCGCTCGCGGGATTCTTGGCAGGAGCCCTGTGCTTTGTCGTAATGCGGGAATTACTGTTTACATAATTAAACCAGTAAATTTCCGTTATTTAGAATATAAAACCATTCTAAAATGACGCCAACTCAAAATGCTGCCCAAGGCCTACAGGAAGTAAAAACCCTTTCGCTTTTAGAGCTAATTCAAAATGGAGGCCTCGGCGGACAACTCATCATTGGGGTGTTGTTTGTCCTGTTGCTGGTTGTTTTTTACATCTATTTTGAACGACTGTTTGCCATACGCGCGGCAGTGCGCTACGACGCCAATTTTATGCCGCAAATACGAACCTATATCGTCAGTGGAAAAATCGATGGCGCTCAAAACTTGTGTATGCAAGAAGACAAGCCCGTTGCTCGTATGCTTTCCAAAGGGATTGCACGTATTGGACGTCCTTTGGAAGATATTAATACTGCCATTGAAAACGCAGGACGCATTGAGGTCTATAAGTTAGAAAAGAACGTGAGTATCTTGGCCACCATAGCCGGAGCAGCTCCTATGATTGGATTTTTAGGGACTGTAATTGGAATGATTTTATCCATTTTTGAAATTTCAAATGCTGGAGGGAATATCGATATGAAGCTACTCTCCGATGGCCTATACACTGCCATGACCACCACAGTAGCAGGTTTAATCGTTGGAATTATTGGGTATATCACCTACAACCACCTGGTGGTAAAAACCAATAAAGCTGTTTACCTGATGGAATCCACCGCACTGGAATTCCTCGATCTACTCAATGAACCAGCATAGGGATGAATCTTAGAGGAAGAAATAAAATTACCCCCGAATTCAACATGTCCTCCATGACGGATGTGGTGTTTTTACTACTCATCTTTTTTATGATTGCTTCCACCTTAGCCAAGCAGTTAAACTCCATAGAAGTTCAACTGCCCCAAGCCAAGGGGAAAACCGAAAATAGAACTGCTGTAGCGGTCTCCATAAACGACAACAAACGCTTTTATGTAGATGAGCAAGCCGTGACCAAAGGGCGTTTGCAAGAAGTGCTGTTAGAACGCCTGCAAACCACTGCCCAACCTTCCATTGTATTGCGAGCGGCAAAAACAGTTCCCGTTGATTTGGTGGTATTTGTAATGGATATTGCAAATCGCAATGGGATAAAGGTGGTACTCGCTGTAGAAAGTCCATAAGTTATGTCTCCATTTAAAACACCACACGAAAAAAAATCGGCAGTACTTACCGCCTGTATTGGACTGTTGTTGCTGGTGTTGTTTCTTTTTATTGGACTCTCCTACTACGACCCACCAATTACCTATGGCGTTGCAGTAAATTTTGGTACCACTACCACAGGACGAGGTATTACCCCACCGAAAGCGTCGAAACAAGCCCTGTCACAGCCTAAAACTACTGCTGTAAAAAAACCAAGCACACCAAAACCAAAAGCGACTCATACAGCTGTAAAAAAAACAGTAACCCAAGAGCGAAGTACAGTACAACTGCCCAAAGAAAACACTAAAAAAGCTGCCGCTGCTACCACACCAAAACAAGAGCCCCAGGCGGAACCCACTCCTCCGAGTCCACCCCAACCTAAAGTGGACGAAAGCACTAAAAATATCCTAAAGAATTTGGTAGAGGCACAACAGGAAAATCCTACCCCCGAGCAAAGTGAAGGGGATGATGCCTCAGAAGGAGACAAGGGAAAAAGTACCGGGAATCCCTACGCCAGTAGCTACTACAGTACCGCGGGTGCCGGTGGTACCGGAACGCAATACGGCCTTAATGGACGCAGTTTGCAAGTAAGCGGAAAAGTAGTTCAAGACTGTAACGAAGAGGGGATTGTTGTGGTGCGTATTACGGTGGATCAAAACGGACGTGTGATTGCTGCACAACCCGGAGTAAAAGGAACCACAAATTCGCATCCTTGTTTGTTGGCACCAGCAAAAGCAACGGCCTTAAAACACCAATGGAATATGGATTTTAATGCCCCAAATAAGCAAATAGGATTTATTGTGATACAATTCAAACTGGGTGAGTAATACTAAGGCGCACTATGCAGCAGCCTTAGAGTGGTTGTTTGCACAATTACCATTTTATCAAAATCAAGGCGCTAAAGCTTTTAAGCCTGGTTTGGACAATATTCAACATTTTTGTGCCCACCTGGGGAATCCCCATACGGCATTTCGAAGTATTCATTTGGCAGGGACTAATGGTAAGGGGTCAACTGCACATATGTTGGCGGCAGTATTACAAGAAGCTGGCTACCGCGTAGGCCTGTATACCTCACCCCATTTAAAAGATTTTCGAGAACGTATTAAAATTAACGGAAGGGCTATTTCAGAAGCAGCTGTTATCGATTTTGTTGCCCGGCATCAACAGTATTTAGAAGCACAACAGTGTTCTTTTTTTGAAGTTACCGTGGGCATGGCCTTTCATTATTTTGCCCAGCAAAAGGTGGATATTGCCATAGTTGAAGTTGGAATGGGCGGCCGCTTGGACGCTACGAATATTATCACCCCTGAAATTTCCGTAATCACCAATATTGGGTTAGATCACACGGCATTTTTAGGCACTACTAGAGCTGCAATCGCTGGAGAAAAAGCAGGAATTATCAAAGCGGGGGTCCCTGTGGTTCTGGGAGAAAACGACCCTGAAACTGCACCGGTATTTATTGCCAAAGCCAAAGCGGTACAAGCACCTTATTATTTTAAGGATTTACAACCGTTGGATTCTACACTAACCACCGATTTAATGGGTCGCTACCAGCACGAAAATGCTCTCTTGGCTCAGGCAGTGGTACAGCTGTTAAAAGACTTTAAAATAAGCCCTCAGATACTACAATTGGGCTTGAAACGGGTGGTGCATCACACCCAGCTTCAGGGACGCTGGCAAACGGTTGCCCACGCCCCTAAAGTAATTTTAGATGTCAGCCACAATGCCGCAGGTTTTGCCCAGCTGGAAGCTCAATTAAAGGGGGAACACTACACACAGTTGCATTTGGTACTGGGGTTTGTTAAAGACAAAGACCTGAGTGCATTACTCCAATACCTTCCCAAAACGGCGCAGTTCTATTTAACACAACCCCAAGTAGTCCGTGCCCTTGTGGTTACTGATTTGGCAAAAACATTTACTGCTGCAGGTTTTCAATACTCCACTTACGACACTCCTAAAGCTGCACTACAGGCCGCAAAAACAGCTGCAGTCCCAACAGATTTAATTCTAGTCACTGGCAGTAATTTTATAGTAGCAGATGTATTGTAGTCACCACAACCAAGTAAACTGAAGGTTGAACCATAAAAAATAGCATTTGTTGCTTTATTTTTAAAGTAGGAGTAGTATATTTGCCCACGTTCATAAACAAATAAGCAGTCCTTAAGGGCGCGTAGCTCAGTTGGTTCAGAGCACCTGGTTTACACCCAGGGGGTCAGGGGTTCGAATCCCTTCGCGCCCACAGCAATAAAAATCCCGACGCACAGCATTGGGATTTTTTATTTTTTGAAAACAAAAAAAGTGTTTTGGGCTCTTTTTTACCCCAAAAAATAAGCCAACGAATCCTTTTGCTTTTAGAATAAAAAAAACCTCAACGGCTGTTGAGGTTTTTTTAGTTTTGTTAGAAGATTGCTGTGTCAGGAAACCTTAAAAACAGCGCTCATTTTATCTCTTTCCTCAGCAGCCAATTCAGGGTCTACAAGGATACGTCCGCTGTGCTCGTCAGTAATAATTTTTAAACGAGAAGCAATTTCCATTTGAGTTTGTGGTGGAATCGTAAAGTATGAACCTCCAGAAGCACCTCGTTCAACGGGTACAATGGCTAGACCATTCTTAACATTCCCACGGATTCTTTGGTAAGCATCCAAGAGGTGCTGCTCAATATTTTTAGAAAATTCCGCAGATTTCTTTTTGAGTAATTCTTCTTCTTTTCGTGTTTCATCTAAAATTGCATCCAGCTCCTCTTTTTTGCTGTTGAGGTGACTGGTACGCGCATCTATTTTTTCTTTGAGTTCAGTAATAGCTTCACTCTTTAGTTCAATTTTACCTTTAAGGTCTTTAATGCGCTTTTCAGACAGTTGAATTTCTAACTCTTGGTACTCTTGCTCTTTAGTAATGGAATTGTATTCACGGTTGTTTCGCACGTTTTTTAAGTTAGCCTCATATTTTTTAACCATTTCCTGTGCCACCTCAATACCATTTTTGAGGGCTTTAATTTGGTGATCGAAATCGGCCACTTCTTCGTTAAAATTATCGAGGCGTTTGTTTAGTCCAGCGACTTCATTTTCCAGGTCTTCCACTTCTAGGGGAAGTTCTCCGCGTACATTGCGAATTTCATCAATACGCGTATCGATGAGTTGTAAGTCAAACAGGGCGCGAAGTTTTTCTTCGACAGTACTTTCTTTTTTAGCCATAATTAATAGTAATTCACAGGGTTGGTGGATTGCGCTAAAGCGAAGGCAAAATTAGGTATTTTTTTGTTAAGAAAGTTAAGGATTAACGTTTTTGTAAACTGCTCACTTTCATAATGTCCAATATCTGCTAGTAAGAAATTGTCATTTCCTTGAAAAAAGTCATGATATTTTAAATCGGCGGTAATATAGGCATGGGCGCCTTGTGCTTTAGCTGTTCCAAGCGCAAAAGCTCCTGAGCCTCCTAGCACAGCGACTTTAGAGATGGGGGCTGTTCTCAAAGTTGTATGGCGGAGGATGGAGAGGCCAAAGCGTTCTTTTATAAGATCTAAAAAGACTTTTGGGACCAAAGGTTTTGGCAGTTCACCCACTATGCCCATTCCAATGGTTTGATTGGAATTGTCCAAAGCGGTTATCTCATAGGCTACTTCTTCGTAGGGGTGGGCTTTAAAGAGTGCTTGAAGCACCTTCTTTTCCAGGTGGCGTTTAACTACCAAATGCAGCTGTACTTCTTCCACCTGCGTATCTTCATTGGGGCTACCTATAGCGGGAGTACTGTTGTCATCCCCACGGAAACTACCTGTTCCAGGGTTGGAAAAACTACAGTGATCATAGGCACCAACATGTCCAGCACCCGCTGTGTACAAGGCCTGAAGTACGGTTGTTACATGAGGTTTAGGCACATAAGTGGTGAGTTTCTTTAGGGTGTTTTTTTGAGGCACTAAAATACGCTGTCCCACCAGTTCTAGAGCGTTGGCCATGCCATGACTTACCCCTTCAATATGATTATCCAATGCGGTATGCAGGGCAAAAATAGCAATGTCATTTTTGATCGCTTTTAATAGGGTTTGCTCCACATAATCTTTTCCAGTAATACTTTTTAATCCTTTAAAAATGATTGGGTGAAAACTGATAATGAGGTTACAATTTTTTGTGATGGCCTCATCTATAGTTTTGGGGAGGGTGTCTAAAGTTATCAGCGCACCAGTACAGTTTTGATGTACATCGCCTACCAACAAGCCGGTGTTATCAAAGTCTTCAGCATATTCTTGGGGAGCCCAGGCATTAAGGTGATCGAGTATAGTTTGAATTTTCATGAAATATCGGCTGATTACAAATATAGTATTATCTTATTTGGCGTGAAATTACTACGCTGGATCTTGTTGCCTTTTGCGCTGCTTTATGGAGCTATTGTTTCTGTGCGCAACCGTATGTTTGATTGGGGACTCCTTTTGCAATACCCAGTGCCAATACCCAGTGTAGGGGTTGGCAATCTCGCCGTTGGGGGAACAGGAAAATCTGTGGTAGTCGCTTATTTGGCAGGTCATTTTAAATCTCAAAAAAAAGTTGGAATGATCAGTAGAGGCTATGGGCGAAGTACTCCGGGTGTACGCCTGGCTTCCACTGAGGATACTGCGCAGACCATAGGCGACGAAGCCCTTCAACTCCTGTCCCAACATCCTGAAATTAGCATAGCAGTTGCTGAACAACGCACAGCAGGCATTCAACAACTTTTAGCTGCTTTTCCTAACCTTGAGGTGTTGTTGTTTGACGACTGTTTTCAACATCGGTACATTCGCCCCAGTCATATGCTACTGACCACTGCCTATAACCGTCCCTACTTTAATGATGTAGTATTGCCAGTTGGTCGCCTGCGTGAAGCAGCTTCAGCTGCTGTTCGTGCTCACATCATAGTGGTGACCAAATGTCCCCCTACATTGTCAACAAAAGCACGGGAGGAGTTTAAGGCAAAACTTCAATTGCAGCCCCAGCAAGAGGTGGTATTTACTACCTATACCTACGACACTAATGTTTACAGTAAAAAAGAACAATTGGAGGTCAGCGCCCTCACTGCTGCACCCATTTTGCTGGTAACAGGAATTGCAGATCCTCTCCCATTATGTGCGGCCCTGAAAGCGCAGGGAATTGCTTTTGAACACAAAAGATTTAGCGATCACCATAACTTTAGTACACAGGAAGTGGCACAGTTAAAAAGTGTTGCAGTAAAACGCAAGGTACTCACCACCGAAAAGGATTTTATGCGCCTAGCGCCCCTATGGGGGGAGTGGGCAAATTTATTCTATTGGCCCATACAATTGGGGTTTGTGACACCTGCTGATGAACAGCTATTACAGGATTGGTTGGCTACTGTAAAGTAGGGCTATGCAACGTGTTTGTGCGCTTTGTAACTGGAACGTACCAATGGGCCACTTTCCACATGACGAAAACCGAGGTCCTTGGCAAAGGTTTCGTACTTTTTAAAGGTTTCGGGAGTAATAAATTTTTGTACTGGTAAGTGTTTTTTAGAGGGTTGTAAGTACTGTCCTAACGTAACAATATCAACCGACACACCACGCAGGTCATGGAGGGTTTGTAACACTTCTTCTTCGGTTTCACCCAACCCAAGCATAATCCCCGACTTTGTGCGGCGAATGCCTTCTTGTTTTAGGTAACGCAACACTTCTAAACTCCGTTCGTACTTTGCTTGAATACGCACCTCGCGCGTCAATCGCTTTACGGTTTCCATATTATGAGAAACTACCTCAGGCGCTACAGCAACAATACGATCAATATTTGTGGTGTTCCCCTGAAAATCAGGAATCAGGGTTTCTAGCGTAGTATTGGGATTTAGGCGGCGCACTGCTTTTACAGTTTCTGCCCAAAGAATGGATCCCATGTCTTTAAGATCGTCACGATCTACAGAGGTCAGTACGGCGTGTTTGATATTCATCAGCTTGATGGAACGGGCTACTTTTTCGGGCTCGGCCCATTCCACACTCTCGGGGCGCCCCGTTTTTACGCCACAAAAACCACAGGAACGGGTACAAATATTACCGAGAATCATAAAAGTGGCGGTGCCTTCGGCCCAACATTCCCCCATATTGGGGCAGCTTCCAGAAGTACAAATTGTATGCAATTCATACTTATCTACCAAGCTTCGTAGGGCAGTATATTTTTTCCCAGTAGGAAGTTTTACTCGAATCCACTTGGGTTTGGGCTGATGCGTCTTTTTTTCTGCTACACTTTCCACGCGACATTTGTTTTTTCAAAGATACGACATTAACTGTAAAATAAACTGATTAAATATCCGAGTGTAAAACCTGTGAGTGCCAACAGTCCTACCTGACTTAACAGTTGTAGTCTTTTGTCCGGTTGATGGTCTTTCGGCATGTGTTTGCTGCGCACCAACCGATAATTTAAATAGGCATACAAAGGCGCGGTAATAAAGGAAAGTACCGTAGCAATTTGAACCAAGAGTCCCATTTCAGACAGCAGGAATAAGAAAATAAAAATGGTCCCCAAGGCAAGAACTATCATCCAACTGAGGTATAGGTCTTTTTTAGTGTTAAATAATAATTGTGTGCTTTTAGCCATGGCTCTGGGGGAAGCGTCGAGGGTGGTAATGGTAGTGCTAAACATGGTAGTAAATGCAGCAACGGCAATAATACCATAGGCAGCATCCCCTAAATTTGCAGTATAAAGGGCGATAAGCTGTCCGGCGAAAACGGTTCCGTTTGAGGAAAAGGAAACTCCAGAGCCGTACATTACCATAGCCCCTAGCCCAATAAAACAAGCCCCTAGAATTACTGTAGCAAAATAGCCCACATTAAAGTCAAATAGACTGTTTTTTAAAGTGAGGGGGTTTTTGCTGCTTTTCTTTTTTTCCAAAGCCCATATAGAATGCCAAATGGAAATGTCCATGGGAGCAGGCATCCACCCTAAAAAGGCGATAAGGAATAGCAGTCCTCCCTCTTTTGGAAACACTTGCGTTAGTGGAATACTTTGCGATCCATTGGCAAGAGCAATTCCCAAAGCTAAAATACTACTGATCGTCAGAGTGAGGATAATGACTTTTATAAATCGGTCTAGCAGCTGGTATTTTCCTATAATAAGTAACCCAAAACACAATACGGTTAAGATAACACACCAATAAACAGCTGTGGTCATACCAAACAATTCAGCTGCTAAACCTGCACTTACTACAGTAACAGCAGTTTGGATGGTAAACATTGTACCCAAATTTAGGAGGAAGTAAATCCACAAATAAGTTTTTCCCAAACGATGGTATCCATCAAGTAAGGTTTTGTTGGTAGCCAGGGCATAGCGTGGCCCGTATTGAAAGAAAGGATATTTAAACAAATTGACCAACACTAAAGCCCACAACAGCCCCCAACCGAAATCGGCTCCAGCTCTTGTAGATTGAACAAGATGGGACACCCCTATGGCTGCACCAGCAAACAATAGGCCAGGCCCAAGTTTTTGTAATACTGCTTTCATGATTTATGGATTTGTTCGGATAGAATTTTTTTAGCCCGCATCAGTTTTACCTTAATGGTGTTAATAGGTTGTTGCAACTCCTCACTTAAAGCTTTGTAGGAATACCCTTCAAAAAACCGCAGGTGGAGCAGTTGCCTATATTCTTCTTTTAAGCGCTGAATACACAGTAATAAGTGGTCGAGGTTTTGACTCGCAATGAGGCGTTCTTCCGGAGAGGGATGAAGATCAGAAATCACCTCTTGGAGTTCAGCGATTTCTTTTTGTTCCTCCACATTACGCTGTTGTTTCCGCAGCCGATCGATACTCAAGTTTTTTGCAATGGTAATTAACCAGGTAGAAAAAGCGTAGGTACTATCGTATTGTACGATACGGTCAAAGGCTTTAGTAAAGGTCAATAGAGCAATTTCCTCAGCGGTATTTTCGTCTTTAGTAAGTTGCAATTGAGACGAATACACCACATCCCAGTAGAGATCAAAAAGGATGCTAAACGCCTTTTGATCGTTTTGCTTTGCAGCAGTAATTAATTTCTTTTCATTGAGGTGATTCATGGGATGCAAATTCCCAACAAACTACAAAATTAATTGAGATGTGCAGGAGTGTTTTTGCATTCCTGTTCGTCGGGGAGTTTTCCGCAAAATCCACAGGGTTCATTGGTGTTGTTTAAAAAGGGGCTTTGACTCGCGCAGGTACCTGCAAATTTCCCATCTTTTTTTGCCCAAATCTTTATGGCGATTCCTGCAAATGCCAGAGCGAGAAGTCCAAAGGTGAGTAGGAATAATTTCATCCCGTAAAAATACATAGAAAATATGCAATGATAAGGGAGGGGAATCATAAATTTTGTAGGACAAGTACTACAAATTCTTATCACCTTAAATTCCAAAAACACATTAAAACTAACCGTCTATTTCACTAATGTACCACAGAAAACTTTTACTGGGTTTCTTCGGTTAAACTGATGTATTGGCTTCAAATTTATATCTACAACAACCTTATTTATTCGCCTTATGATGACTACGACCTCCTCTAAACGTTTACATGCTAGCTTAACAGAATAGGAATGCTTGATTTTAAAAGCATTTGCGCTTGGCCTACAATAATACCATCCAACAAACCGATGCCCCCATTTACATTAGAATTAACAATTTTGGCAATCGAAAAACTTGATGGAATAAACATTACCCCACAAAAGTACGCTTGTCCATAACAGGGCAATTGCAGCGTGCAGCCTTACAAATAAATAAAAAACTATCTTCTATGCGCTGACTCTCTTTTTAATACCCCTATAACGGTTGATGTTTTTCGCGGGCAGACCGAAATAGTACACAAAATTCATTAAATTAAATATAGTGTTGTGGTTTGATTGCATTTTTAAGAGGAGAGCAGCCAGAAGATGGGAAATCATTTTCAAATTAAGACTTTGAGGTAAATGCCTAAATAAATAACTGACACAGTAAACTTTAAGAATACACCGGTAAGAAACCCTGTAAGGGAACCAAAAGCAGCTTTTAGGGCTTTTTTATTGTCTTTTGGATTGCCCAGTAATTCCCCCAAATAGGCCCCTACAAAGGGTCCAACCAGCACCCCCAAAGGCCCCAAGAAAACCAAGCCAACCAATACTCCCAATGTAGCTCCAATCATCCCTTTTTTAGAGCCACCAAATTTTTTAGTCCCTAGGATGGGAATGATATAATCAATTAAAAACACCACTAGTGCAATAATAAACGTGCTAATTAGTAGTGAGGTATTATTGGGAACACGTGCTGTTTGGTGCAGCAATAACAAGCCAACCCATCCGGTTATTGGACCCGGTAGTATGGGAAGAAAACTACCTGCAATGCCCAGTAGAATAAAAACAGCACTTAAACAAATTAGGAGTATTTCCATAAGTATCAAATTCTAATTGAAGGTAGTAATATCCCGAAAAACAAAACTCTTTTTTCAAAAAGTTGTACTTTTAAATATCAGTTAAAATTAATTTCATGCAAACCTTTCTACGTTTTCATCTATACCTTGTAAGTCTAGTAATTGTTTTTTCTTCCTGTGATGCTTTTAACACTAAAGTGCCATCAAGTGAAATCAAAAAAGCTACCAAATGGTCTTCCAAAGATCAGTTTCCCTCCTTCCCCGAATGTGAAGGTATGAATGGCGACACACTTATAGTTTGCTTTAGCACCGTGGTCAGTGAAAATGTTGAGGCCTATTTAAGTGCTCAGGAATTACAAGCCAATACCCCCATTGAAACTACCATTGAAGTAAAGTTACTGGTAGATAAAACAGGGATGATTACTTTAGATTCTTTTGATGACCCCGATGGTATCGCTTCACTCGTTACTGATTTTGAAGCCTACTTAAACGAGGCTATTGCTGGTCTTCCACAAGCTGAGCCAGCAGTAAAAACCAATGTTGGAACAAGCGTAAATGTAGCTTTGAAGTTGCCCATTACGATCGTGGCACAGCCCGAAGAATGAAGCAGCCCGATCGCATCATTCTCGGTATCGACCCCGGAACTACCATTATGGGATTTGGTATCATTCAGGTGCTCAACAATCAACCTAAACTTGTGCAGCTTAATGAATTGGAGCTGAAAAAATACAAGGATCACTACCTTAAGTTAAAGTATATTTTCCAACGTACGATAAGCTTAATTGACCAATACCATCCTGACGAAATTGCCATTGAAGCCCCCTTCTTTGG
This sequence comes from Flavobacteriales bacterium, assembly GCA_011526365.1. Lineage (GTDB taxonomy): Bacteria > Bacteroidota > Bacteroidia > Flavobacteriales > Flavobacteriaceae > RFYP01. The sequence continues at coordinate 64,480 of WTIO01000016.1, read as the reverse complement.
AAAAAATGTACAATCGATGTTAAAGTTAGGTCGCGCGCAAGGAGTTGCCATGGCTGCCGGCTTAACCCGTGAAATTCCTATTACTGAATACTCTCCTAAAAAAATAAAAATGGCCATTACAGGGAACGGGAACGCCAGTAAAGAGCAGGTGGCAAAAATGTTACAGCAAATGCTGCATATTAAAATCCTCCCCAAAAACCTTGATGCTACCGATGGTTTGGCTGCTGCTGTGTGCCATTATTTTAATTACGGGAAAAGCGCTGACACAAAGAATTACTCCAGCTGGTCTGCTTTTGTAAAACAACATCCCAGTAAGATCAACTAGTTTCTCTTGAAAATAGTTGTACCTTTAAGTAACCAAATATTAGAACCCATGAAAACCAACACCTGAAACTGTGATTGTTCAGCATGTCAACAAGGCAACTGTAACTTATGTACGTGCAAAAACTGCCAATGTACAAACTGTTCGTGTTGTAGCTGACGCCTAAGCGACACATTCAAACATTAGATTGCACACCCATGGCGGGCATTTATTTTCATATTCCTTTTTGTAAGCAAGCCTGCCACTACTGCAATTTTCATTTTTCTACCAATCATAAGGCTGTAACTCCTGTGTTGGATGCTATGGTCCAAGAATTGGTACAACGAAAAAAAGCACTCAAAGCCCCCCTTGAAAGTATTTATTTTGGTGGGGGTAGCCCTTCTTTAGTACTTCCTGAAAAGTTAGCTGTTTTTTTAAATTTAGTGGCCAAGCATTATAGTTTGAGCGAAACGGTTGAGGTTACCCTCGAACTAAATCCTGACGATGGTACAACCTCCTATTTAGAGGAATTAAAACGCATTGGTATTAACCGATTAAGTGTGGGGGTACAATCCTTTCAGAATGATGAGTTGCAGCTAATGCATCGGGCGCATACGGCCGTGGAATCCCATAAGGTTCTTGAAACTGTAGCTACATTGTTTGATAATTTTTCTATGGATCTTATCTATGGGATGCCCAACAGTACCCAAAGCACATGGCAGCAAAATATTGCTGCTGCCTTGTCTTATACCCCACCTCATATAGCAGCCTACGCCCTAACGGTGGAACCTAAAACCACACTAGCCCATTGGGTAAAAAATAAAACAGTAACCGAATTACCGGAGGAAGCGGTACAAGCACAATACAATTATTTGGTAGAAGAATTGCAAAAAGTAGGCTATGCCAATTATGAATTTTCCAACTTTGGAAAGCCCGGTTATTACGCCGTAAACAATAGTAATTACTGGAGGGGGAAGCCCTATTTGGGTATAGGGCCTTCAGCCCATTCGTATGACGGGAATTTTCTAAGAAGCTGGAACATAGCCCAAAACACCAAATACGTAAATGCAATTCAAGCAGGGGAACTTCCCTTAACCACAGAAACCCTATCCACTAAGGACCGCTTTAACGAATACATCATGACCGGCTTACGAACAGAGTGGGGGGTGGACACCAATTATATTTTTTCCGCTTTTGGCCCTACCTACGCGGCCTATTTGGAACAGCAAGTAGCTCCTCATTTAGAACTCCAACATTTGTTTTGGGATGGGGATACCTTACGAATTCCTCAAAAGGCCCGTTTTCTAAGTGATGGGATAGCCGCTGATTTGTTTTTGGTAGAATTGCAGCCCTAGACTTTTTTATCCAAAGCACAATAGTGTTTGTAAAACAGTGGAATGGTCTCAATACCTTTAAAATAATTGGCCAAGCCATAATGTTCGTTTGGCGAATGAATGGCATCACTGTTAAGGCCAAAGCCCATGAGTATGGTTTTACAGCCCAAAACTTCTTCAAACATAGGAACAATTGGAATACTTCCTCCGTCTCTGAGGGCCACAGGGGCTTTTCCAAAGCTTTCCTCATAAGCCTTATGCGCCGCCTGGTAGGCGTGGTTATCTATGGGGGTTACATAGGGTTTTCCACCATGGTGGGTGGTGACTTCTACCCGTACCCCTTTGGGGGCTATGGCTTCAAAATGTTGTTTAAAAAGTTGGCTCATTGCTTCCCATTGTTGGTTGGGTACCAAACGCATCGATATTTTGGCATGTGCTTTACTAGCAATTACAGTTTTGGCTCCTTCACCGGTATAGCCTCCCCAAATTCCATTGACATCTAAGGTCGGCCGAATAGATTTTCGCTCTAAAGTAGAAAAACCTTTTTCCCCTTCTAGGGCTGCTATATCAAGTGCATTTTTAAAGGCTTCGTCATCTATGGGTGCCTGCTCTATGGCCTTTCGCTCCTCGAGAGTATAAGTAACCACCTCATCGTAAAAGCCTGGAATTGTAATTTTTCCATTGTCGTCCTGTAGTTCGGCAATCATTTTGCACAGAACATTAATGGGGTTGGCAACGGTGCCGCCGTAAAGCCCCGAATGGAGGTCTCTGTTTGGGCCAGTAACCGTAACTTCCATATAACTCAACCCACGCAGCCCTGTAGTGATGGCTGGGGCCTCCATACTTCCAATACCCGTATCGGAAATAAGGATAACATCGGCCTTTAGTTTTTCTGTGTTGGCACGCACAAAGTCTTCAAGGTGGTCGCTGCCCACTTCTTCTTCCCCTTCTATCATCACTTTTACGTTACAGGGTAAACTGTTGGAGGCTATCATTTGCTCCAAGGCTTTTACATGCATAAAAAACTGTCCCTTATCGTCACAAGCACCGCGAGCAAAAATGGCGCCGTCAGGATGAATGGGGGTGGTTTTAATTACGGGTTCAAACGGGGGGCTGTCCCAAAGGTCTAGTGGATCAGGAGGTTGCACATCATAGTGTCCATACACCAAAACGGTGGGGAGGTTAGGCGCAATAATTTTTTCAGCGTAAACAATGGGGTGTCCTGCGGTAGGAATAATTTCACAGTGATCGCACCCAGCCTTGGTTAAGGCATCTGCAACCCATTGGGCGGCTTCTGCAACGGATTCTTTATAGTTGGAGTCGGCACTAATGGAAGGAATTCGTAAAAGTGCAATGAGTTCGTCAAGTTGTTGTTGCTGTTGTGCATTTAACTGCATCATGGGTGGATAATTTTTTTTAAAAATAGCAAAAACAAAAGGATTCAAATGTTCTATCTGGCGAACGATTTTTTAAAAAACTTAATTATATTTGCCTCACTTTTACCGCGGGTGTGGTGAAATTGGTAGACACGCTAGATTTAGGATCTAGTGCTTCACGGCGTGGGGGTTCGAGTCCCTTCACCCGCACTCAACGAAAGTTAAAAAACCTCAGTTTTTACTGGGGTTTTTTGTTTTTTGCAACCCAATATCCTTTAAGATGATTTAAGACCCAAAAAACTTTTTATCTTATGCATTCGTTTAACGTCCATAAATTTAAATCTATGTGTAGGTATATAATTTTCTTTTTATTTTTTGGATTGCTATCTCAACAGCTTCAGGCACAAAAGCTAAACCGAACAGAGCGCAAAATTGTAGAAAAGGTAAAAAGCCTCGATCAAGAGAGCATTGCTTTTTTGGAAAAAGTGGTCAACATGAATAGTGGCACCTTAAATCTCGATGGAGTGAAGGCTGTTGGAGCGGTTTTTGGCAGCGCTTTTGAGCAAATTGGGTTCAATACCGAGTGGATTGATATGCCTGCTGCAATGAATCGTGCGGGACATTTATTTGCTTCTATCGATGGGAACAAGGGAAAAAAACTACTACTCATAGGACATTTGGATACTGTTTTTGAAGAAAACAGCCCCTTTCAAAATTTTGAACGCATTAATGATAGCATTGCCTACGGCCCTGGGGCAAACGATATGAAAGGCGGTGATGTTATTGTACTGTATGCATTGAAAGCCCTTGCAGAATTAAATCTTCTCAAAAATGCAACCATCACAGTAGCTTTTACGGGAGACGAAGAAAGCACTGGAAAACCCTTATCCATTTCGCGTAAGGCACTCATTGATGCTGGAAAAGCTGCGGACATTGCCCTAGGTTTTGAAACTGCTACCAGTTTTGAAAATGCTACGATTGCGCGTAGAGGTGCCTCGGGTTGGCGGGTTGAAACTATGGGAAAACGCGCCCATTCTTCGGGAGTGTTTAACGAACGTGTGGGGGCAGGAGCCATTTTTGAAATGAGCAGAATTTTGAATGCATTTTACGAAGAGGTGCGTGGAGAAGAATACCTCACCTTTAATCCTGGCACTTTGTTGGGAGGAACTTTTGTGGAGTATGACAAACAAACCAGTAGTGGAGAAGTTTTTGGAAAAACCAACGTAGTGGCACAAACGGCGGTAGTCAACGGAGGCTTACGGTTTATTTCAGAAGCTCAAAAAGAAAATGCTCGGGCAAAAATGCGTGCTATAGTTGAGCAGCATCTTCCACAAACATCTGCCAGTATTAGTTTTACGGATAGTTACCCCGCTATGGGGCCCACTGCAGGCAATCAAGCCCTGTTGGAGGTATTGAGCGACGTAAGTAGCGATTTAGGGTTTGGCCCTGTGACTGGTTACGATCCTAGTAGGCGTGGGGCGGCGGACATTTCTTTTGTTGCTGACTATGTGGATGGGCTCGATGGTTTAGGTACTATGGGCAATGGGGCACATACCCCCAAAGAGACTGTAAATCTCAACACGATGAATGCCTTAATTCAGCGTGCCGCCGTACTTATTTATCGTTTAACACGCTAAAGGGATTTCCGGCGTTCTTACTGGAGTGTTTTAGCACCGCTTCCTTTGATAAATTCACCTGGCGTAGCGCCTGTGGGTTCTCCATCTTTAAGCACTGGAACACCATTAACAATTACAGTATCTACCCCTGTGGCATATTGCAAGGGGGCATCAAAAGTGGCATGATCCTGTACAGTATCGGGGTCAAAAACAACAATATCAGCTGCATAGCCTGATTTAAGGAAACCGCGATTGTTTAAACCTAAGTTGGTGGCGGGTAGTCCACTGAGTTTTCTTATGGCCTCTTCCAGCGGCAGCAGTTGTTCATCCCTACTAAACTTCCCGAGTACTCGAATAAAGCTCCCAAAGGCCCGGGGGTGGGTTCTAAAGTCTTTAGTGATGTCAGAATAGGCACCAGCATCGGAGCAGAAGGACATCCAAGGCAGTTGAATTTTCTTTTGGATATTTTCTTCAGACATGCTAAAATAAATGCACTGAATTCTACTGTCGTCTTCTAGGACAAGGTCCACTATGGCTTCTTCGGGTTTTTGACGGCGCATTTTAGCCGCCTCGGCTATGGTTTTACCTCTGTAGATGGCATCCATGCTATCGTATTTAAAGCCTACCATCAGTATTCCTTCCGGGGGTTGTTGCGACAGTTCCTTGCGGATGTCTTTAAATAAACGTTGGCGTACCTTTGGTGAGCGCATCCGTTGCATCCAGGCCCGGTGTCCTCCCTCTTGAACCCAAGTAGGGATCACTCCAGTTAAGCCTGTAGAACTGGCATTATAGGTGTACATATCGGCTGTTATTTTTAAGCCTTTTGCGCGTGCGGCTTCCACACGTTGGATCACACTGTCCAGCAAATGCCAATTGGATTTTCGCGAGGCTTTAAGATGGTATATTTCTGCTGGGACTTGTGCTTCTTCGGCAATGGTGATAAGTTCCTCTAGGGCTTCCAGTACTTTTTCGCCCTCACTCCGCATATGTGATATGTAGCGGCCGTTGTATTGTGCGGCTACTTTACTGAGGAGGATTAATTCTTCTGTATTGGCATAATCTCCAGGGGCATAAATTAAGGAGGATCCTATTCCCAGGGCCCCTTCTTCCATGGCTTGTGCCACAATTTGTTCCATTTGTTTTTTTTCTTCCGCTGTGGCCGGACGGTTATCGTACCCTACGGCTTGAATACGGACAGTAGCAGCGCCCAAATAGGAGGCCACGTTAAGCGCCACCCCTTTGTCTATTAATTTTTGCATGGCCCCACCAAAGCTTATGGCATCGCCATTGGCCTCACTGCCCCGTGGTCCGGGAGAAGTACCTTCGCCAAAAACTTCCAGGGTTACCCCTTGTTTGAGATCACTTAATCCTCGACCGTCTTCCAGCAGGGCATTGTATCCCCAGCTCAGCATATTGATAAAACCAGGGCTGATGGCTTTTCCTTTAGCATCAATTACCGTAGTAGCGTTAAAGGCTGTTTCGGGGCCTACATAGGCAATTGCTTTATCCACTACTCCCACCATCCCGGCTTGTCCGGGACTTCCTGTTCCGTCATAAATGATGCCGTTATGGACAACCAAGTCGAATGTAGGGGAGGAGCACCCCACACAAAAAAGTGTAAAGCTAAAAAGAAGAAGTTGCTTCATGGTACGTAATTTTTCTACAATGTAACAAAAAGCAACGGGAGTTACTAGGGCTACTCCATGGGCCAACCCTCAGAAAATACATCTGTTGTTGTTGCTCCGTCAGCAATAATCCAGTAGGCTTCTAGGTTTGGATTGGCATTAATTTTTTCGAGTCCTAGGGCAGGGGATAGCAGCATAAGGGCAGTGGCCCAGGCATCGGCAGTCATACAATCGGGGGCTAAAACAGAGGCACTGAGAACCGTTGAGGCTTCGGCTTTTCCTGTTTTAGGGTTAATGGTGTGAACGTATTTGTTCCCGGTATTGGGGTCAATATTAAATTTACGGTAGTTCCCAGAAGTGGCTAGGGAACGGTTGGATAGCGGTAGTGTTTGGGTGTAGTTTTCTTTACGGTTGTTAGGATTGTCTATGCCCACACGCCAGGGGCGTTGTTTTCCTGGCCGATTTCCACGCGCACGGAGTTCTCCTCCTATTTCAACTATATAATTGTTCACCCCGTGATCTTCCAACCACCAACCAATTACATCTATGGTGTAGCCTTTGGCTAACGCATTAAAATTTAGGCCTACTCGCGGGTCTGCTTTTTCAATAACCGGTTGAGGGTTTTTTTTTAATTGGACCAAATGCCAACCTGTAAACGCTAAAATGCTGTCGCGCTGTTGCGCATTTAGAACGTTGAGGTTTTCCTTGTTTCCAAAACCATAGGCTTCAACAAAATTGCCTACTGTGGGGTCAAATAAACTGTCGGTTGCCTTCCAAACTTGTGTTGCTTTATTAAATACTGCTTCAAAATGGGAATCTATTACCACATTTTCGGTTCCATTGTTAATTGTAGATATGGTAGAATTGGGCCAGTAAGTGGACATGGACTGATTCATTACCGTAAGGATGGAATCTAAAGCCTTTTGAAACACCGCTGCTTTTGGACCTTCTTGCCCGTATTGTATGCTATAGGTGGTTCCTAGGGCATTCCCTTGAAATTGTACTAATGCTTTTTGAGGCGGCTGACAACTGGCCAGTAGTAGGGCCAGTCCGCTAATGTATTTCTTGTAAGCCTTGATAGTTAACCACATACGGATCTTCTTTTTTAAGGGGTAGGGCATAGTCTTTTGCATGGGCGAAGCCAACCCCTGCATAATAGGTTCGTGCGTTGTACTTTCGCCCGTGTTCGTAAACCTGTTGTAGGAGTTGGGTGTCGTATTCCTTTGGGTTTTTGGGGTAGCAACATCCTTTTACCACTACAAAATGTAGTTTTTTTTCTTTTAAGCAAACAAATTGCGGATCCTTTTTTAGCTTAGAGTTTACAGCGAGAAATTCAAAGCCTGAAGCTTCTAGTGCTTCACCGACCACGTTCATGGCCAGCATATGAATTTCCTTTTCCGATATCATGCGAGTTGATTGTGGGGTTAACCTCCAAAGTCGTCGAAGCGAACATTTTCTGGTGGGATTCCAAAATCATCTGCCATTTTTTCAACGGCCTGATTCATTAGTGGTGGCCCACAGAAGTACACCTCAATATCCTCGGGAGCTTCGTGTTTGGACAAGTAATTGTCTATAACAACCTGGTGAACAAACCCTGTAAAGCCGTCACCCTCGCCATCGAGCCCCTCTTTTTCCTTCCAATTATCTTCTTCTAGTGGTTCTGACAAGGCGATGTAGAATTTAAAGTTTGGGAAGTCTTTTTCTAATGCTCTAAAGTGATCCACATAAAATAGTTCACGTTTGGAACGTCCACCATACCAGAAGGTAACTTTACGTCCTGTTTTTAGGGTACGGAACAATTCGTATAAATGCGAACGCATGGGCGCCATTCCAGCACCACCTCCAACATAGAGCATTTCTGCTTCGGAGTGGTTGATGAAGAATTCCCCATAGGGGCCTGAGATGGTCACTTTATCTCCTGCCTTTTTTGAAAAGATGTAGGAAGAAGCAACACCAGGATTTACATCCATCCAGTTGTTTTTATTGCGATCCCAAGGTGGGGTGGCAATACGAACATTCAACATGATTTCGCGGCCCTCTGCTGGGTAAGAGGCCATTGAATACGCGCGCTCTACCGTTTCTGGATTTTTCATCACCAAGGGCCAAAGGTTAAATTTATCCCATTCGAGTTTGAATTTTTCGGGATTCTCAGGATGTTCTTCAGGGTGTGCCGTGATATCAATATCCTTGTAATTTACCTCGCATTTAGGAATTTCAATTTGAATGTACCCTCCTGCTTTGTAGTCCATTGCTTCGGGGATCTCTACTACAAATTCTTTAATAAATGAAGCTACATTGTAATTGCGCACAACCTTAGCCTCCCATTTTTTAATCCCAAAAACTTCTTCGGGTACGGTAATCACCATGTCTTGCTTTACTTTCACTTGGCATCCCAAACGCCATCCTTCAGCAATTTCTTTACGTGTGAAGTGTGGGGCCTCTGTAGGTAAAATTTCTCCACCACCTTCAAGAACTTGGCACTTGCACTGGATACAAGTTCCCCCGCCACCACAGGCCGAGGGCAAAAATATTTTGTTGTTTCCAAGCGTGGTCAAAAGGGTGCTCCCAGAGTCCACCTCTACATCGTTTTCTCCATTAATTTGAAGGTTTACAGGTCCCGAAGGCAAAAGTTTTGCTTTGGCTCCCAACAACATTCCCACCAAGATAAACGTGATGGTTAAAAATACAGCTACACTAGCAACAATAACAGTAATATCCATTTCTGATTATAATTTAATTCCCATAAAACTCATAAACCCTAAGGCCATTAATCCTGTGATAATAAAGGTGATGCCTAAACCGCGTAAGGGGGCGGGTACATTGGAATAGGTGATTTTTTCACGTATTGCGGCAATGGCTAAAATGGCCAACAACCATCCAATTCCAGAGCCTAATCCGTAAACGGCAGATTCTCCAACACCAGAAAAATCTTTTTGTTGCATAAAGAGTGACCCTCCTAAGATGGCACAGTTTACCGCAATCAAGGGAAGGAAAATTCCCAAGGCACCGTATAATGCTGGAGCAAAACGTTCTACAATCATCTCAACCAATTGAACCATGGAAGCGATAACTGCAATAAACATGATAAAACTCAAAAAGCTTAAATCTAGCGAAGCATAGTCTGCGCCCAACCAACTTAACGCACCGGGGCGAAGTAAGTAGGTGTCTAGTAAAAAGTTAATCGGTACGGTGATGGCCAAAACAAAGATTACTGCAAAGCCTAAACCTACTGCCGTTTTAACTGTTTTAGATACTGCCAAATAGGAACACATCCCAAGGAAGTATGCAAAAATCATATTTTCTATGAAGATGCTTTTTACAAATAAATTAAAATACGCTTCCATACGTCGTTAGTTTTTTTCAATCAGCTTTCGGTTTCTTGCGCGTTGGATCCAAATAAAGATGCCAACAGTGATAAGGGCCATGGGCGAGAGCAACATCAATCCGTTATTTTCATACCCCATTTCATAAAGGGCGTCTGGAATTACTTGATAGCCTAACAATTTTCCAGAACCCAGAAACTCTCTAAAAAAGGCAACTACAATAAGTATAAAGCCATACCCTGCGGCATTTCCAACACCATCTAAAAAGGATTTCCATACGCCGTTACCGAGGGCAAAAGCCTCTAGACGTCCCATAACAATACAGTTGGTAATGATGAGTCCAATAAAGATGGAAAGTTCCTTGCTGACGTCATAGGCATAGGCTCGTAGTACTTGATCTACTAAGATTACCATGGAAGCCACAACAACCAGTTGTACAATAATTCGAATACGGTTGGGGATAAGATTGCGCAGTAAAGAAATAATGACATTACTCGCTGCCATCACTGCCATTACCGAAATACTCATTACAATGGCAGGTTTCAATTGAACCGTAATGGCCAAGGCAGAGCAAATACCAAGAACTTGAACGGTAATTGGGTTATTGTCGTCCAATGGATCTGACAACAAGGCGCGATTTTTTTTAGAAAAAAGGGGTTCCTTTTCCTCTTTAACGAAGAGAACAACAGGCTTTTTATTTTTGTTTTTTGAACTCATGTTTGGTTTATTTTAATGCTGCTAAAGCATTTTTTTGTTGGTCGAAATAGGGAAGGTAGTGCTGTAAGCGCTCCAAGATCATTGCAGTTACGCCATCCCCTGTAATAGTGGCACCAGAAATAGCATCTACTTCGTGGTCTTCTTTATCGCTATTGGAGGGGTCGTTGTTGGTTTTAGATACATTGATACCTACTAATTCGCCTTGGGCATTAAATATCTTTTCATTTTTAAAACGTTCCTGAAACCAGCCCTGGGTAATTTCTGCTCCCAAACCAGCGGTTTCTCCTTTGTGGTCAAAAACAGCCCCCTGTATGGTATTGCGATCTTCTTTTAGGGCAATATATCCCCATATGGCATCCCAAAGTCCGGCACCGCGTAAAGGAATCACATAATAAGTGGTGGCTTCAACTTCTGCCACATAAAGTGGAAAGCGTTGCTCTATTGCTGGCTTTTTGATTTCGTTATTGAGTTTTAAAGTGAAAGCGTTCACTTTTTCATCGATACTTCCCGCGCTTGTAAGGGCAAGCTCCTGTGTAATGTACTTTTTGTAGAGCGTTTCAGCTTGTTCTCGATCAGTTTCAATTCCGATGGTTGCCAAAATGTTTTGCATTTTTTCTTTACGAACATTCTCTGCTTGCAAATCGCGTAGGGAAGAAGCCGTAAAAGCCAGTGTAGAAGCTACTACGAGTACCATAGCAGCGGCAAAAATAAAGGTATATATGTTGCTGTCTCTATTCATGTTAAGCAGTTTTTAGTTGTGCTTTGGCCCAACGTTTTGTGCGTTTTTTAATATTTCCCTCAACGACGTAATGATCGATGGTTGGAGCAAATACGTTCATCAATAATATGGCGAGCATCACCCCTTCAGGATAGGCAGGGTTAAATACGCGAATCATTATACAGAAAATTCCTACCAGTATGCCGTATATCCATTTTCCTTTGAGGGTTTGTGCAGCAGATACAGGGTCTGTAGCCATAAACACAATACCGAAGGCAAAACCACCTACTACCAGATGATTCAACCAATCAAAACTCATTAAAGCGTTGGCTCCCCATAGGTTAAATAAAAAGCCCATTACAGCAGCGCCTATAACGCCCCCTACCATAATACGCCAGCTGCCCACTCCAGTAAAAATGAGAATTAGGGCACCCACTAAAATCCAAAGGGTTGATGTTTCTGCAATAGAACCTGGGATAGCTCCCTGGAACATTTCAAAAGTACTGTAGCCTACCGATTGTCCCGCTGCTAGGGATCCTAAAATAGTTTCTCCAGAAACAGCGTCTAATGCACCTGCCTCTGAAACCCATACTTTGTTCCCCGACATATAGGTGGGATAGGCAAAAAAGGCAAACGCTCGGGCGGTAAGTGCAGGATTTAAAATATTCATCCCTGTACCTCCAAAGGCTTCTTTTGCAATTAGTACCGCAAAGGCTACTGAAATGGCTACCATCCATAAGGGAATATCAACCGGCATAATCATGGGGATAAGAAGTCCTGTAACCAAATAGCCTTCATTTACTTCGTGACCGCGGTAAACGGCAAATGCAAATTCAATAGTTAATCCTACTACATAGGAAACAACTATCATTGGAATAATTTTCCATGCACCGTGGATAAAGGCATCCATAAATGTAAATTCGGTACCCAGTTGGCTAAAGTGTTGGTATCCTGTATTGTAAATACCATACACTAGGGCTGGCAATAAAGCGATGATAACTGTAATCATGGTGCGTTTTAAATCTACTGCATCCCGTATGTGAGCTCCTTTTGATGTGGTGTGGTTGGGAACAAACAAAAAAGTATCAAAAGCATTCACTGCTGGGGCAAAACGCTCCCACTTTTCTCCCTTTGCAAAAGGGCGTTTAATTTCATCAAGTTTTCTTCTTAAATAACTCATAACTTCAATTTTATCCTACTTCTTTAATCATCAATTGTATGGCGTCTTTTATGATTTCTTGCGCCTCTAGTTTAGAGGTGTTAGCAAAATCAATGAGTCCAAAATCCTCTGGAACAACTTCATAAATTCCCAGTTGCTCCATTTTTTCGATATCTCCAGCCATACAGGCCTTCAGCAGTTGCATGGGATAAATTTCCATGGGAAAAACCTTTTCCATTTCCCCTGTTACCACTAAGGCGCGTTCTTCTCCGTTTAGATTGGTGTTGGCCTTTTTGGGTTTGTTGAACAACCAGGAAAAAGAGGTTTTTGATATGCTGGGAACATTGTTGTCTTTGAATGGCATCCAACCAAACATGCGATATTCATTTCCTTCGGGGATAACGGATATAACATTATTGTAAAAGCCTAGGTGGCCTTCCAAATGAATTTGATTCCCAGAAAGAACATCTCCGTTAATAATACGTGCTGGGGTTGAGTTTTCCGTGTGTGTGGCCTTAAGCATGGGGGCAATTTGTGCCCCAATTTTTGTTTTTATGTAATGCGGTTTTTTCACAAGAGATCCCGCAACAGCCACTGTGCGTTGTGCTTGAAATTGACCTGTTTCAAAGAGTAACCCAATATTAATTACGTCTTCCGGGCGAATGGTCCACACTTTATCGGTATTGTTCAGTGGGTTAACATGGTGAATTTGTATACTTTCGTTGCCCGCAGGGTGTGGCCCAGAAATAGGGACACGTGTAATTTGATTTATTTTTTCAAATACTCCAGAAAAGGAAGCGTCAACACCGAGTATGATATCTTCACAAAGTACTTTTAAAACATCAATCCCTGATTGAAAAGAATCTTTGTGGTTTTTAGAAATAAATTCAAAATCTACATCAAGAGGTGCTGTTGTGAAAGCAGAAATAAATAGCGCCTTGGGCTGTACATCGGGATTCGCAACAATGTTGTAGGGACGTTGACGAATAAACGGCCAGCTACCACTTTTTAGTAGTAGTTCAATAACTTTTTCACGACCCATTTTTTCGGGGGTATCCACTTTGTGTTTTACGGCTTTACCCTCAGCATCAGCAGAAACCACTACTTCTAATATTTTCCGTTTAGCTCCACGAACAATTGCTTGCAATGTTCCTGCAACAGGACTCACAAATTGGATACGAGGATCGTGCTTTGCGTAAAATAGTGGTGTACCAGCCTCCACTTGCTCTCCCTCTTTGAGGAGCATTTTGGGGGTCATGGCAAAAAAATCGTCAGGGTTTAAGGCATAAGTGGAAGAAGAAACGTTATCGTTGATGATTTTTTCAGCAGCTCCTTCTAATTTGATTGTGGCACCTTTTCGGATGCGTAAACCTTTTGACATGGTTGTTCCTAATTACATTCTAAAATCGCACAAATTTACTAAATAAAGATGGTCTTATAAAAAGTTGGCAACAGATTTTTCAACAATCCTATGTTGTTTTTAAGCTGTCGGGGATTCCACTTCATTTGGGGCTAGCCGGAGGTGCATTTTGAAATTTAATACCTTTAGAAAATGAAACCACCTCGTACCGTTTTGTGTTTGTGTTTTGTGCTTTGTATCCACCACCTTGTAGCACAGGAAATTCCGGAAGTAGAGCCCCCTGAATTTATTAAATCTATTGTATTTAAAACTCTGGGAAAACCTTATCAATTTCCGGTGTTGCAACAAGGAGAAACAATGCAATTGGAATTTGATGATTTGTCCTCAATGGTGTCGGATTACTATTATAAAATTTCCTATTACAATTACGACTGGACCCTTTCAAACCTGTTTCAAAACGACTTTTTAAAGGGCTATGACAACCTGCGCTTAGAAAATTTTGAGACCTCGTTTAACACCCTACAACCCTACACGCATTACACCTTAAGCTTACCTAATGAAAATATAGACTTTTTATTATCTGGGAATTACAGCCTGGATATCTACAGCGCGCAAGGGCAACTGCTTCTTCGCCGTCGTTTTGTGGTTAGTGACGGCACGGCAAATGTAGCTACAGGTGTATTTCGAACACGAGACTTAAATTACTATCAAACCCATCAGTCGGTGCAATTTTCGGTACAACCTATTGGCGCCCCGTTTCGGAATCCAGAGGGTTTAGTAAAAGTGGTAGTGCTTCAAAATGAGCAATGGCCATCGGCAATCACTGGCCTAGTACCACAATACGTTAACGGCAACACCTTGGAATACCGTTACGATGAAACAGCCCGTTTTGAAGGGGGGAACGAATATTTATTTTTTGACACCAAGGACATTCGTGTTGCTACCCCAAACGTAAGTTATGTTGCCTTAAACGAGCGTTACGAATCCTATCTCAATACAGATCCCATTCGTGCAAACTACCCCTATACCTATGGCCCTGATATTAATGGTGATTTTGAGATACGTACCTTTCAAGGAACCCGACAAGCAGCCATTGAGGCCGACTACAGTTGGGTGCATTTTAGTTTGTCGGCACCCTTTGAGTTCAGTAGTGGATCGCTTCATGTGTTGGGGAAATTTAATAATTACCAACCCAGTACGGCCAATCAAATGAAGTTCAACCCTGCCTTAGAAGGGTATGAGGTGAGTTTGTTGTTAAAGCAGGGGTTTTACAATTACCGTTATGTGGTTCTCAATGAAGACGGGGTGGCGTTTAATGCGCTATCGGGGACGCACGCACAGACTGAAAACCGCTATATGGTACTCGTGTATTATCGCCCGTTTGGGGCCTTGTACGATGCCCTGATCGGTTTTGGTACGGCCTCCTCTTTTGAGTTATTAAATTAGCTGCATTTTAAAGTCGTTTTTCGGATAGAATTTAGTATCTTTAAAATTCTAGAAGTTATTAAAAATCAAAATGTTACAGCAAATCACCAAGGGGATACGGGTCACTGTCGCTTCCAGATATCACGGCACAGTGTTCCACAATAAAATCACGCGGCATGCATTTGCGTATCATATAGCCATTGAAAATCAGGGAAAAAATGCAGTGCAATTATTAACACGACACTGGAAAGTGCAGGAAGCCCTAGATCCCAATTCTATCGTAAGTGGAGAGGGCATAGTGGGGAAAAAGCCCGTGCTCCAACCTGGAGAAACCCACACCTACTCCTCCAATTGTTACTTGTGCTCTCCTGTTGGGTTGATGAAGGGGATTTTTATGATGATTAATTTTAGCACTACAGAAAAATTTGAAGTTGCTGTTCCTCCCATTCAACTTTCGGCTCCTTTCATATTGAATTGATTTCTTTTTCGGAAGCTGTTTTTATTTTACATTTGAGACCAAACTCAAACTTAAAGGACAATGAATAGCGAAGTACAAGTACCCTTTCCTGAAAATGAACCCATTTTATCCTATGCTCCGGGATCAGCTGAGCGTGATGCCGTATTAGCTACTTATCGAGAGCTGTACAACCAACAAATTGAAGTACCACTTTACATTGATGGCAAGGCGATAAAAACAGGAAATTTAGCGCCTATGGCGCCTCCTCATGATCACCAACATATTTTGGGACACTATCATTTGGCAGAAGAAAAACATGTACAAGACGCTATTCGTACCGCAATAGAAGCACGAAAAAAGTGGAGCAAGATGCCTTGGGAATCCCGGGCCTCTATTTTTTTGAAAGCAGCAGAATTACTCGCAGGACCCTACCGTGCTAAAATTAATGCCGCTACCATGTTGGCGCAGTCGAAAACGATACATCAGGCCGAAATTGACGCCGCCTGTGAGTTCATTGATTTTTTGCGCTTTAATGTGGCTTATATGCAAGAAATTTACCAGCAGCAGCCTGCATCAGACAGCAGTGTTTGGAACCGTTTGACCTATCGACCTTTGGAAGGTTTTATTTATGCAGTAACCCCGTTTAACTTTACAGCAATTTCAGGAAACCTTCCTGCTAGTGCTGCCATGATGGGCAACGTTGTAGTTTGGAAACCCAGTGATTACCAAGTGTATTCGGCACAAGTGATTATAGAGGTGTTTAAAGAAGCTGGCCTACCCGACGGTGTAATTAATGTAGTGTTTGGTGACCCACAAATGATTACCGATACTGTTTTGGCAGATGCTGACTTTGCAGGAATTCACTATACCGGTTCTACTCAAATATTTAAACAATTATGGGGAAAAATAGGACAAAACGTAAGCCATTATAAATCGTATCCCAGAATTGTAGGAGAAACGGGTGGAAAAGACTTTATCGTTGCCCACCCCAGTGTAAAGCCTGCAGCGGTAGCAACAGCTATTGTCCGGGGGGCATTTGAATTTCAGGGGCAAAAATGCTCTGCGGCTTCACGGGTGTATTTGCCCAAATCGCTTAAAAAACAAATCCTAGAGCTGGTGATGAAAGACATGGATTCCATCACTATGGGATCTCCTGAGGACATGAATAATTTTGTTACAGCTGTTATTCATAAAGGGGCATTTAATCGCCTTAAAGAGGCCATTGAAAAGGTGAAACAAGATAAAGAAGCACAGCTACTCAAGGGGGGGACTTACGATGATAGAAAAGGCTATTTTGTGACGCCTACCTTAGTGGAAACTACAGACCCCCACTACTATACCATGGAAACAGAACTTTTTGGTCCACTGGTTACCGTGTATGAATACGAGGACGATAAATGGGCTGAAACCCTTGCATTGGTTGATAGTACTTCAATTTATGCACTTACTGGAGCCGTGTATTCTCAAGATCGCTATGCCCTAGAAGAGGCTATGGAGGCCTTGGAAAATGCTGCGGGAAATTTTTACATCAACGACAAACCCACTGGGGCAGTTGTGGGACAACAACCCTTTGGGGGGGCACGTGCCTCCGGCACCAATGACAAAGCAGGATCGGCATTAAACCTCCTGCGTTGGGTGTCACCGCGGTTAATTAAGGAAACCTTTGTTCCTCCCACCAATTACCATTACCCGTTTTTAGGAGAAGAGTAAAAGACTTTACACGATTTCTGAAAGAAGTCGTCAACATATATTAATCCCAAATTCTAATTATCATGAAACAAGTATTTGTACTTCTATTCAGTTTTGGAATCGCTGCTGCTGCGTGGTCCCAAACAAACCCCAATGTAGCAGAGGAAAAATTTGTGCTCCTTAAAGTCACAGAAAAGAATGGCAAAGTTACTGCGGTAGACACCGTGATGGTGAACACCACAGGCACTATGCAATTTGATGATTTTCAATTAATTGGTTCGGCAGCTGCCTTCAGCCCAAACAGCCACCAGCTCCACATTGCAATGGATGATTTAGATTCCTTGACAGCTTTTGATTATGACAAGGTTTATGTTAGCAAAGGTGTGGACGTTCATGCCTATAGCGGTCAAATTTCCAATGCACTTTCGGAACTGCTATTCTCTGTTGATACTGAGGATCACCTTTCCAGTTCCCTTAAAAAAGAGGTTGAAATTTTAAAGGAGAAGGTAGAAAAAATGGTACGCGAAATGGAAGTCCGTTTTAATAAGCTCGAAAAAGAAAACTAATTCTCAACGGGCATGTACACCAAGGTTTTGGTTTCAAAAAAAGGCTGTGAGAACAGCGGAGCAAGGGGAAAGCATTCCGCCTGTGGGAAAGCTGCCAGTTCCTCTGTTAAATCACCGCCTTTTAAATAGAGTATTCCATTGCGGCGTTCGTGCTTGTGGTCCTTGGAAATTTTTCCATCTACCCAGTGAACAAAGGTGCGCATCTGTGCCACAGCCCTACTCACAATAAAATCAACCTTAAGATCTAAGGTTTCTACACGCGCATTGTAGGTGGTTACATTAATTAACCCTAAGGCGGCAGTTACAGCGTCCACCACCCGTATTTTTTTGCCTATACTGTCCACCAGAAGAAACCGTGTTTCAGGGAAAAAAATAGCTAGGGGAATACCTGGAAAACCACCCCCCGTTCCCACGTCCATGACTACGCTGCCCGGAAGAAACTGATGCAGTTTTGCAATCGCTAAACTGTGCAGCATATGGTGCACATAAAATTGCTCCATGTCTTTTCTGGAAATCACATTTACCTGCTGATTCCAGTGGGTGTACACCGCTTTAAGTTCAGCAAATTGTTGTTTTTGTTGAGCACTTAAAGTGTCAAAATGTAGTTTGAGCAACTGTTCGCATTCCATCATGCTGCAAACCTACTAAAATCCAACTAATCCTTACGAAATTCACAATTCTTGTTAAGAATTTGAGGAATATGTTGTAAGGATGCACGGGGAGAAGTATTTTTATGCCTTTAGCACAATGGAATAAAAATTTTAGGCATGAAGGAACTTTCAAATCGCATCAACAGTTTACCCATTTCTGCAACCTTAGCAATGGCGGCGAAAGCCCGTGAATTAAAAAATCAAGGGATTAACGTTATTGGATTAAGTTTGGGCGAACCCGATTTTAATACTCCCGAATTTATCAAAAAAGCTGCCATACAAGCCGTAGAAGACAACTACAATTCCTACACGCCAGTGGACGGCTATGCCGAGTTGAAAGAAGCGATTTGTGAAAAGTTTCAACGCGATAACAACATTACCTACACACCCAATCAAGTGGTGGTTTCCACAGGAGCAAAACAATCCATTGCAAACGTTTGTATGGTATTGCTCAATCCTGGCGATGAGGTACTGCTCCCAGCACCTTATTGGGTAAGTTATTCGGCTATTGTGACTCTAGCCGAGGCCCAATCGGTTTTAATTCCCAGTAGTATTGAAACAGATTTTAAAATTACCCCCGAGCAGTTAGAGGCGGCCATTACACCCAAAACCAAATTGGTGATGTTTAATTCCCCCAACAACCCCAGCGGTACCATATATACCGAAGAAGAATTTAGAGCCCTAGCCGCAGTATTGGAAAATTACCCTAACATTTATGTACTTACCGATGAGATCTATGAGCACATTAACTACGGTACTCCCCATTTTAGTTTTGCAACAATACCTTCCATGTACGACAGAACCATTACGGTGAATGGCGTGGCTAAGGCATTTGCCATGACGGGTTGGCGTATTGGTTATGTTGGAGCTCCGGAATGGATAGCCAAGGCCTGCAATAAAATGCAAGGGCAAATTACCAGTGGTGCCAACTGTATTGCACAACGGGCTACAATTGCAGCCTTGCAAGCGCCTCCCAGTGAAATTAAATATATGGTGGAAGAATTTGAACAACGCCGCGATTTAATACTTCAATTATTGGGAGAAATTCCCGGTTTAAAGCTCAATCGCCCTGAAGGTGCTTTTTATGTTTTTCCAGATGTTTCAGCTTATTTTGGAAAAACCTTGGCAGGCACCCCCATTAATGACGCCAATGATGTTGCGTTATACATTTTAGAAAAAGCCCATGTGGCTACTGTAAGCGGAGCGGCTTTTGGAGCACCAAATTGTATTCGTATTTCCTATGCAGCTTCACAAGAAGAAATAAAAACAGCAATAGGCCGCATCCAAAAAGCGCTGGCAACGGCCTAGTAGACTGTAAAAAGAAATTCTAATTTTTTAGAATGTGTTCCTGGTGATTGATGGATTCTTGGTGAATAGCTTTAAACAGGCGTAGAATAAATTCCTCTCCTAAATCGCGTTCTTGACCATCGAGGATCATTTTCCCTAAAATTTCATTCCAGCGCTTACTTTGCAATACCGCTACGTTGTTTTTCTTTTTTAGGAGTCCGATTTCTTCGGCTACTTTCATACGCTTGCCCAGTATATCTAAAAGATTTTGATCGGCAACATCAATTTGGGTACGCAATTGTTGCAACTGATTTTGGAAATTCGCCTCTTCAGTAGTTTCTTTTCGAATTTTTAAATCTTTCATAATTTCCACCAAACGGGTTGGCGTTACTTGCTGTTTGGCATCACTCCAAGCGTTGTTTGGATCCCAGTGGGATTCAATCATAAGGCCATCGAAATTTAAATCCAGTGCGGTTTGACTTAGGTCAAAAATCAAATCACGACGTCCGGCAATATGTGATGGGTCGCAAATAAGGGGTAAATCGGGGAAGCGGTTTTGCAGCTCAATAGGAATTTGCCACTCGGGATTGTTACGGTACTTCGATTTATCATAGGTAGAAAACCCACGGTGGATGACACCGAGTTTTTTGATGTTTGCACTGTACAAACGTTCAATACCTCCTAGCCATAGCGCCAAATCGGGGTTAACAGGGTTTTTTACCAAAACAATTTTATCTGTTCCCTCAAGTGCGTCGGCAATTTCTTGAACAATAAAAGGACTTACAGTAGATCGTGCACCAATCCACAATACATCCACGTCGTAATCCAAAGCCAGTTTCACATGATTGGCGTTGGCGACTTCGGTAGCAATCATTAGCCCCGTTTCTTCTTTTACTTTGGCCAGCCATTTTAGTCCAATGGCGCCCACCCCTTCAAACATTCCTGGGCGGGTTCGGGGTTTCCAAATACCGGCACGATAAACGGACACATCAGTATCCTTGAGTTCGTGTGCAATTTTGATTACTTGTTCTTCGGTTTCGGCGCTACAGGGTCCTGCAATTACAAGAGGGTGATCTAAGCCAAAGGCATTTATCCATTCGCGCATGGTGGGGTTATTTTCCATAAGTTGAATTTTTGTTGGTTATTCCTTCCAAAACTCCACGGATTGAATTGATCGTTTTCATTTCTTGAAAAACCGCGTCAAAGTTATCGTCTTCAATTAAGTTTTGAAAGTTTTTAAGGTTATTGATGTATTCTTTTAAGGTTTCTAATATGTAGGGCTTGTTTACTTTAAAGATAGGGGTCCACATTTCTGGAGAACTTTTAGCCAAACGAACGGTAGATTCAAACCCACTTCCGGCTAGCTCAAAAATGGTAGATTGGTCAGTTTCTTTTTCCAGCACCGTTTTTCCTAGCATAAAGGAGCTAATGTGCGAAAGGTGGGACACATAGGCAATGTGTTTGTCGTGTTCCTCGGGATCCATCACTATCAATTGCATCTTCATTTTTTTAAACCAGCTTACGGCATGATCGAGGAGGTCGGCAGCAGTTTTTTCGGTTTCACAAAGAATTTGTGTTTTGTGTTCAAAAAGGCTTGTAAAAGCTGCTTGGGGTCCAGAAAATTCAGTTCCTGCAATGGGGTGAGTGGCTAGGTATTGGTGGCGCTTGGGATGATTTTTAAGCTGCTGGCACAAAGCGGCCTTGGTAGATCCAAAATCAATGAGTAGTCCTTGCGGACCTAAGAGATCGAGGTAGTTTGCGAGTTGTTCTTGGAGTGCATCCACTGGAATTGCCAGCAGTAAAAGATTGAGTTGCGGGAAATTAGCGGTTGTTAATTCCTTGTCGATCCACCCCAATTCTTGGGCTTCTTTTAGGTGAGTAGAATCTAAATCTGTACCATAGGTAATGCAGTTGGCAAAGTGTTTTTTTGCATTTAGGGCTAGGGAGCCTCCTATAAGTCCAAGTCCAACAATACCTACGTGTTTCATAATCGTGTAAGTGCTTTTTCAATGGTGGCTTCGTCAAGACAAAGTGAAAAGCGAACATAGCCTTCACCTTCACTCCCAAAAATGGTTCCTGGGGCAATAAAAATGTGTTTTTCGTCTAACAAGGTGTCGATGTATTCTTCGGCCGAAGCTGCTCCTTCCGGGAGTTTAGCCCAAAGGAAGAGCCCTACTTGATCTGCGGCGGTACTAAGCCCGAGTTTTTCAATTAATTGCAGCAGTACTTTTTTTCTGTTGGTATAGGTGGTGTTGAGTTGCGTAAACCAGTTTGCTTTTGCATGTAAGGCCGCAACAGCCCCTTTTTGGATGCCGTAAAACATCCCCGAATCCATATTGCTTTTTACTTTTAATAGGTCAGTAATAAAACGTTCGTGGCCCAGGGCCATCCCCACGCGCCAACCCGCCATATTGAAGGTTTTACTCAATGAATTAAATTCAATTGCGGTATCTAGAGCCCCGGGGGTTTGCAGGATACTCTGTGGGGCATCATTAAGAATAAAACTGTAGGGGTTGTCATTAATTAACAGCACCTCATTTCTTTTTGCCCAGTCCACTAAAGATTTAAATAGTCCAGCTTGAGCTTTGGTACCTGTGGGCATGTGTGGATAGTTCAACCACATTAATTTAATTTTAGAAGTGTCTAAGGCTTCTAAATAGTTCATGTCTGGCTGCCAGTTGGTGGCTGCTGTTAGCGGATAATTGATGGCTTCAGCCTCTACCAGTTTGGTGACTGCAGCATAGGTGGGGTAACCAGGATTGGGGAGCAACACTTGATCTCCAGGATTTAAAAAAGCCATGGACAGATGCATAATCCCTTCCTTGGACCCCATAAGCGGAAGTACTTGTGTGTTTGGATTTAGGGTTACCTTAAAATGGGAATGGTAAAAATGTGCTATGGCTTCCCGTAATTCTGGGAGCCCCTGATAGCTTTGGTATTGATGTGCCTTAGGGTGAGAAAATCCGGCTTGAAGGGCAGCTACCACTCCTTCAGGAGGTGCCAAATCGGGGCTGCCAATGCCCATATTGATAATCTCTTGACCGGCAGCAATGCGCTGGCCTACTTCTCGTAGTTTTTTTGAGAAGTAGTACTCTTGAACCGTTGCTAATCGTTGTGCTGGAATACTCATCGTTGGCCGTTTTTATAAACTCCTAATACTTTAAATTGTTGTGCCATAATTTTTAAAACGGCTGCTGCTTTTTCATATTGTGCTATGCTGTCAAAGGTAACATCCACAAAGAAGGCGTATTTCCCTGGGGTTTCAATTACCGGGAGGGATTGAATTTTTGTAAGATTCAGTTGGCAGTCACTCATTACATTTAGTACTGTGGCCAAACTCCCTCTTTGGTGATCGAGTATAAATTTAAGTGCCGCCTTGCTAGCCTCCTGGTTTTCTTTTACATGCTGTTGCTGGGTAACCCTCACAAATCGTGTGACATTGTCTTGTATGGTTTGTATGCTGTGAGCTACAATATTTAGTTCGTAGAGTGTTGCCGCTTGTATGCTGGCAATTGCCCCAACTCCGTGGAGTTGTTTCTCCATAATTTCCTTTGCCATAGCAGCGGTATCAAAAGCCTCCACTAAGCGTATGTGGGGGTGTGCATCAAAAAAGCGCGCACATTGAAGCAATGCCATAGGGTGGGAGTGCACTTCTTGTAGCTGTGCCAGGTTTTGATTGGGCAAACACATTAATTGGTGGTGTATTCCCAAATGATGTTCTCCAACAATGGCCAAATCGTGGCGGTCTAAAAGTGCATAATTGGGTAAAATGGAGCCCGCAATAGAATTTTCTATGGCCATTACGGCTTCAGCAATGGAGCCATTAACGACAGCTTTAGCAAGTTCATCAAAGGTGTGAAAAGGGATAACTTCAAAAGAAGTCTCTTTATAAAGTAGTTCAGCCACCTCATGATGGAAAGAACCTTTTATCCCTTGTATGCCTATTTTTTTCATTACAAAAAAAAAGTCCTGAAATTTCAGGACTCAAATTATTCTTATTGAAAAGGTATTATAAAGCCCTGCTTCTAACTGGTGTAGAAGTAAAAGAAGCTTTGATAATACGTGTTATTTGATTTCATCAGGGTGCTAAATTAGTTCTCCTGCACAAAAAAACAAACTTTAAGCTGAAATTTTTTTGTTATAAACAATTAACGCTTGAGGCGGAAAGTGTCTAATTTGATGTCATCCAGACCATCTGCATCAAAAGGATGCTCCATTTGATCTTGAATGTTGTAGAGTGAAATTAAGATGAATTCACTTAAAACAACTATAAAATAGGTCAACCATTGTGGGCTGTCGTCACCAATTTTATTAATTATCGTTGGGGTATATATAATTGGAAAAATATAAATGAAAACCAAACAATAGGCTTTGAGGCTAATCGGGGTTCTGTGGGTGTGAATGGCCACTAAATTTTCTTGCCCAATATTAACATCCTTTAGATGCCCAAAGATTTTTTGTCGTACGCCATTAGAAACTTGTTCACGAACACCTTCGATATAAGTTATAAAACTGTTTACGTTTTGATCTACTGTCTTTAGGTCGTTGTTTTTTCCATTTAAATAATCCAAAAAAGCGTTGCTAATTGTTTCAAGCAGGTCCACCCCTTTAGATTTCTCTGCAGATTCTAATTTGTCATTCAAGGTAAGGATATAGCTGATACTCAATAAACCACTTCGAAATCTACTTAAGTGCTCCATGGCTTTTTCGCGTCGTCTAAAGGCTCCACGAATAGTAAACACAAGGGGGAAGATTATCGCAATACTCACTAAAGTTAGGTCTAAATTGTAATGAAGGTCCAGAAAATAATACAAGTAAGGAACTGCTACAGAAATCACAATTGTAAGCAATGTCCTAGAGTTGAGTATTGATAAATAACTTTTCAAAATATATTCTTAACTTTAATACGTAAATCTATTAACTATATTATGAATAAACAAATTACAACGCTATTGTTCTTGGTCTTCAGTTTTGTGCTGAACGCCCAAGGAAATGGAAAGGTGAGTCAGTTATTCCAGGATACCACTCCATTGGAAATAAAATTAAGTTATTCTAACAAAGAGCTTCGTAAAGATACCAATGACAGCACATTCATTGATACCGATCTCAAATATATGCACAACGGGAAATGGGAACAATTGTCAGTAAGACTGCGTGCTAGAGGAAATTTTCGTCGTGCAGAATGTTACTTCCCCCCCGTAAAGATGAAAATTAAAAAATCTGTAGCTAAGGGAAGCCTTTTTGAGGGAAATAAAAGTCTAAAATTAGTACTGCCGTGTATGTTAGAACCTAACAAAAACGACAATATTCTTCAGGAGTATCTTGCTTATAAACTATACGAAGTTATTTCCCCCTATCATTTTAAAACACGCCGTGTAAAAATAAATTTTGAAGAAAAGAAGGGAAGAAAAATTAAAACCCACGAACTAGAAGGCTTTTTGATTGAAGATGATAAGCTTGTGGCCAAACGTTTCGACGGGAAGGTTTTTGAGCGCTTTATCCATCCTTTAGCCATGGACGCTCAAAGTTCTGTAGAAAATGCTTTCTTCCAATATTTGATTGGAAATACCGACTTTTCTGTAGCCTATCAGCACAATGGAAAATTATTATACATCGATAAAAAAATTATACCACTTCCGTATGACTTCGACATGTCAGGTTTGGTAGATGCCAGCTACGCAACGGTTAATACTACTTTGGGTATTAAATCGGTTACAGATAGAGTATATAGAGGTTTTAAGCGTGATGAAGCCGTAATGAACGCTGTGCGTGAGCACTATATTTCAAAAAAGAACGAGATGATGGCTGCAGTTGATGCCATGGCGCCCGAATTCGACAGTAGTAAAGAATTGAATTCCACAAAGGAATTTGTTTCCAGTTTTTACGAAGTGTTGGGTGACGATAAAAAATTTACCAAGCAAATTGTAGAAAAAGTTCGGACAAAATAGGGTAGTAACCTTTTAGTTTACCAACGCCTTCATTTTTTTAAAAATGGAGGTGTTGTCGTATATGCCCATAAAACTTTCGCTATTAGGTCCAAAGGCAAACACAGGAACCAAAATACCAGAATGGCCTTTGGTTGAAAATTCTCCTGAAATTCGTTTTTTCTTCATATTTCCTTTGGTTAAAGAAAGCCCTCCAGTTTCGTGGTCTGCCGTAACAATTACAAGCGTGTTTCCATCTTCTTTTGCAAAGGCAAGTGCGGCGGCAACGGCCCCATTAAAGTCTTCAAATTCAGAAAGAATGTAGCTGAGGTTATTATCGTGCCCACCCCAATCAATTTGAGAGCCTTCTACAAGCATAAAGAAAGGCACTTCTTTTTGATTTAATTTTTTAAGTGTTGCATTTACTGCCGGTGCAAGATTGGGCTGGCGTCCCATTGCAATGGGTTGAGGCTCATCATTGTTTGTAAACAGGCCCACGCGTTTTGCAGTGGAAGCCACATAGTCGTCTAAGTTTTTTACAACTTCAAAATCATTTTTTTCCATTTCTCTAATCAGGTTGCGCTTGTCTTCCCGCATATTGAAATGTTTTTTGCCTCCACCAATAAAGAAGTCTACAGCACTTTCACTCAGTTGTAAGGCAATGTCTTGGTATTGTTTTCTTGAAGGGACGTTTGCATAAAAAGCCGCAGGAGTGGCATGAACTATAGAAGAAGTTGCCAGTAATGCAGACTGATAGCCTTTGGATTGGCAGTACTCCATGATGGATTCTAACTTGTTGTTTTTTGGGTCGATACCCAATACGCCGTTGTAGGTTTTTTCGCCACAGGCATAAGCAGTTCCACTCGCTGCAGAATCGGTTATAAATTGATTGTAGGAGTGTGTTTTTGACAGGCCTGTAATGGGAAAGTCTTCAAGCGCCGTAGGAGTGTCCATGCTGTACATCCCAGCAGTTATTTGTGCGAGCCCCATTCCATCACCAATCATTAAAATAATGTTGGGTGGGTCTTGTTGCTGTGCAAAAATCGAAGAACTAAAAACGAGAAGGGCTACAAATAATTTTTTCATGTTAATGAGCAATTACAGCAAATGTAGGAAAATCAAAAGCAATTACTTAAAAAATCGTATCCCCCACTGAAAATAACAGTGGAATTGTCGTTATGGGGTGTTAGCGCGCTAACTTAATGGACGAGTTAGCGTTTTTCTTATATGAGGGTATGCTTTGTTTTTGGGTGTCAGTTACACGCTTTAACAAAATATAATTAGGCTATGTTAGTAGTTGTAAATTCCTTAATACCTATCTTTAGGTGAGCACATAATTGATGAATCATTTGCCATACTGAGGGTTTCTTCCTAGATGCATTGCAACTAAATTGGTTTATTAATTTTTGGCGCGGTGTACTAAACAGTTACTGACGTATGGAAATAGACTTTGTGGTTACCTGGGTGGATATGGATGATCCTAAATGGAAAGCAGAATTCTTTAAATTTTCTGGAAAAATTGACAACAGCGTAAACGCATTGTCCGAAGCGCGCTTTCGCGATTATGGATTTTTAAAATACTGGTTTCGCGGCGTAGACACCTTTGTGCCCTGGGTTAGGAAAATTCATTTTGTCACTTCGGGGCAAAAGCCCAATTGGCTCAATAACAAACATCCAAAGCTCAATATGGTAAGCCATAGCGATTATATTCCCAAACAGTATCTCCCTGTTTTTAATTCTAACCTAATAGAAATCTACATGCACAAAATTCCGGGCTTATCTGAGCAGTTTGTGTATTTTAATGATGATTTCTTTATTATAAACAAGCTAGCACCCACGCGTTTTTTTGAAAAAGGCTTGCCCAAAGATATTGCTGCTTTTCGCATGAATACTGGGGTGTCACAGTTTGAAAAAATGCTTAAAAACAACATTCGGTTGATCAACCAGCACTTTGATAAAAAAGAGGTGTTTAAAAGGGATGGCTGGAAATGGTTTGATCCGTCCTACGGCAGTAGGGGGCGATTAAACCATTTGCTCAAATACTACAATAAGTTTGTAACCCTGCGGACGCCTCACAACGCCCAACCATTTTTAAAACAAACTTTTGAAGCCGTATGGGAACAGTTTGGTGAAGAATTGGAGGGCATGTCAAAGCACAGGTTTCGAAGTGACGATGATTACACCCCAGAACTTTTTAGGACCTGGCAAATTTGTAGCTCAAATTTTTTGCCCTACAACACCTATCAGGACACAAAAATGTTTCCGCTAATGATAAAGTCTAAAAAAGCAATCCAGGCAGTACGTGAGCAATCCTATAGTTTGGTGTGTTTAAACGACAACATTCACATCCGGAATTACCAGCAAACGATGGAAAGCATAAGCGCTGCTTTTGAAACGATTTTACCAGAAAA
This sequence comes from Flavobacteriales bacterium, assembly GCA_011526365.1. Classification (GTDB taxonomy): domain Bacteria; phylum Bacteroidota; class Bacteroidia; order Flavobacteriales; family Flavobacteriaceae; genus RFYP01. The sequence continues at coordinate 36,542 of WTIO01000016.1, read as the reverse complement.
ATCTTCTTTTGAAGTGTAAGTACGCCAACTACTTTAACTACTTTTCAAACGACGCTTTTTGGGGAAACAGCTGCTTTAAAAAGGGTTCTATGTGTGCTCTGTGGTCATCAGTAGCATGCTCGGTGTCGTTTAAACAAAACATTTTAGGGTTGTATTTGTCTATATACTTTTGGTAGTTGGTTTGTTGCACGCGTAAACGACAGGATTCGTAGCGGTCGGGGTTTTTTAGGATTCCAGTATTATTTTTTATTGCATAATAGTTTACCAGAATTCTGTGTATATCAGACCTATGCCGAAAACGATTGGCATACATATGTTTCAATTCTTTTTTAAACACCTCGTCCATAACGACTTTATAATCGCTTTTTAAAAATGCATGAATATTGTGATGTTCTTTCACCGGATAAAAGATGTTAAACTTTTTTTGAAACAATTTGTACGCATTTTCAATGGCCAGTCGGTAGGTGTTTATTTTTAGGTTCAACAACCGCTTCATAAAAAGTTTTTCCCGAATGATGGGGTCATGTAACATTCTCATTATGGGCAAGCCGTTTTGAAAAAAGAAATCGGGAGCAACATCGGCATTTAGAAACATATCATCGTTGGAAAAAAGAAAGTGTTCGGACAAATTGGGGATATTGTGAATAAAATGTTCAATGACACTAGAGTTGAAGGAGGGGAGATATTCCTTAGGAATAATTTCAGTATGGTCTACAATTACAATTTTTGGATGTTTGGTGTCTAAAAATTTTGGTACCTGATTGTCTGTGACAATGAATATTTTTCGGATCCAAGGAATGTGCTTGTCAATGGAACGCAGGGAGTATTTTAACTCGCTATTATCTTGAAAACGCCCTGTAGTATTTATTTTTTGGTTAATATACTGCTGCTTTTTTTGCAGCCATTTGGGGTCACTGCCGTCCACCCACATATACACCAAGTCAATATTCATATCCATAAAAACTACAATTTATTTGCTGTACTATTCTTAGTAACCAAATGCTAAAAAGAAAAACACTAGCCGCATTAGTTTTTGAACTTTTACATAAAACCCTTTGAAAATGGGGAACAACACTGCCCCAAGGCATTAAGGGTTTTTAAGTTCGTGCGCAAAATAACGAATTAATAGTGAACAAAACTAGTGTTGATCTACAGCGGGTTTTTTATTTCCCTAGGGGAAGCACCTACAATCAGAAGAGTGGTATAGCGGGTATGGGAAATTCTTTTTTCATTAAGAGGATATAAACTACGCAGGGAATTTTTAAATTTGGGCTTTTTGCTATGGAACCCATCAGAATGGTTGACCTCAAGGGTCAATATGAAAAAATAGACAATCAGGTACAAACGGCGCTTCAAGAAGTGCTGCAAAGCACCGCTTTCATCAACGGTCCTGCAGTGCAGCGTTTTCAACACCACTTAGAAAATTATTTAGACGTAAAACACGTTATTCCTTGCGCTAATGGTACCGATGCCCTACAAGTAGCCCTTATGGGTTTAGGCCTTCAGCCGGGGGACGAAGTGATTACTGCCGATTTTACCTTTGCTGCCACAGCAGAAGTGATTGCCCTATTGGGTCTTACTCCCGTTTTAGTGGACATTGATCTCAAGACATTTAACATTGCTGTTGATGCGGTAGCACGTGCAATTACACCAAAAACAAAAGCAATTATACCTGTGCATTTGTTTGGGCAAGCTGCCCCCATGGAAGCCTTGCTACAGTTGGCAGAAGAACACAAAATATTTGTTGTAGAAGACAATGCCCAAGGCATTGGTGCTACCTACACCTTTTCCGATGGACGGAAGCAAAAAACAGGGACTTTAGGGCATGTTGGAACCACTTCTTTTTTTCCTTCCAAAAATTTGGGGGCCTATGGTGATGGTGGAGCACTATTTACCAACGACGATGATTTGGCCCACACCCTACGCGGTATTGTCAACCACGGAATGTACCAACGTTACCATCACGACGTGGTAGGGGTAAATTCTCGCTTAGACGCTATGCAAGCGGCCATTTTAGATGTTAAACTTTCGTATCTCGACAGCTATAATGAAGCCCGAAAAGCAGCTGCCTTGCAATACAACGCCCGCCTAAGTGGTCACCAAAAAATAGTAACCCCCTTCCGGGAGGGCGATTGCGATTCTCATGTGTACCACCAATATACCCTGCGTTTGCTGGATACGGATCGGGATGCTGTAGTAAAAAAAATGGGAGAAAAGAATATCCCTACCGGAGTGTATTACCCCATTCCCCTCCATGCGCAAAAAGCGTATAAAGACCCACGGTACCGCCCCGAAGATTTTCCTGTTACCCTACAAATGACCAAGGAAGTGATTTCTTTGCCTATGCACACCGAACTAAGTACAGCACAAATCGATTATATCTGCACGCATCTTATGGATGCCATAAATTCTTAATCATTATGAAAGTCACCCACTATTTTTTACTCGTTGTAATGTGTGTTGTTTTCCCATTGCAAGCACAACAAACCTATTTGCATTGTGGGCATATATTTGATGCAGAAAAAGGAAAACTTAAAGCCAAGCAGACGCTAATTGTAGAAGGGACTAGCATAGTAGACATTCAAAATGGCTTTGTAGCTCCACCTTCAAACGCCCAACTCATTGATTTGAGTGCAAAGACTGTATTGCCAGGTTTTATCGATATGCACGTTCATATTGAAGGGGAAACCAGCAAAATGGGATTGCTCAAACGCTTTGTGGACAATGAAGCCGATACCGCTTTTGATGCGGCTCAAAACGCAAAAAAAACCCTACTAGCAGGGTTTACTACAGTTCGCGATATGGGCGGCTCTGGGGTAAATGTAGCTTTGCGTAATGCTATTGCCGCAGCCAAGGTGCCTGGCCCTCGGATTATTACCGCTGAAAAGGCCATTGGAACTACTGGAGGACATGCCGATCCTACTAATGGTTCACGAAAAAGTTTAATGGGGGACCCCGGTCCCGCAGAAGGCGTCATCAACTCTGTTGACGATGCTAAAAAAGCCGTGCGTCAACGCTATAAAAATGGTGCTGATTGTATAAAAATTACTGCCACAGGAGGAGTGACAAGCGTAACGAAAAACGGCCAGAATCCACAATTTACTATTGAAGAAATTCAAGCCATAGTTGCAACAGCTAACGATTATGGTATGCACGTGGCTGCTCACGCCCACGGTGATGAGGGAATGTATCGCGCAGTGTATGCAGGGGTTACCACCATTGAACACGGAACACTCATAAAAGACCGTACCATTGCGCTTATGGCTGAAAAAAACACCTATTTGGTTCCTACAATTTCAGCAGGAAAGCACGTGGCGAAATTGGCTAAAATCAAGGGCTACCTACCAGAGATTGTTGTGCCAAAAGCCTTAGCAATTGGCCCACAGCATCAGGCCAACTTTGCTAAAGCCTATAGGAAAGGGGTACCCATTGCCTTTGGAACAGACGCAGGGGTTTTTCCTCACGGAGAAAACGCGCATGAGTTTGAATATATGGTGGAGTCGGGGGTACCCCCAGTGAAAGCCCTTCAGAGTGCTACTATTACCAATGCCAAAATTTTAAACTTAGAAAACGAAATTGGTCAGTTGCAGCCCAACTTTCAGGCCGATATTATTGCGGTAGATGAAAATCCTATTGAAAATATTGCAACCCTAAATACTGTTCGTTTTGTTATGAAAGCAGGAGTAGTGTATAAGCAGGAATAAGCTTATACCGCTGCACTGCCAACAGCCACCTCACGATTTATTTTTCGCACCAATCCTTGGAGTACTTTCCCAGGACCTACTTCAATAAATTCTTTTGCGCCATCAGCAATCATTTGTTCTACTGTTTGTGTCCAGCGTACAGCACCGGTAAGCTGTGCAATGAGTTGAGCTTTTATCTTTTGGGCTTCTTGCTCGGCTTGTGCAGATACATTTTGATATACCTGGCAAACGGGGGTGCTAAAGGTGGTGGCTTCTATGGCAGCAGCCAAACTAACTCGCGCAGGTTCCATTAGTGGCGAGTGAAAGGCACCTCCCACGGGTAGGGGAACTACACGTCGGGCACCAGCTACCTCAAGTGCAGCCGAAATATTTTCTAGGGCCTTTTTTTCTCCTGAAATAACCACCTGTCCCGGGCAGTTAAAGTTTGCGGCTACTACACCCTCGTGCTGACTGCAAATTTTTTCTACTGCTGCATCTTCCAAGCCTAATACTGCGGTCATACTCCCAGGTTGAAGTTCACAAGCCTCTTGCATGGCAGTTGCTCGAGCACGAACCAATCGCAAACCGTCTTCAAAGCTCAGTGCTCCTGCTGCAGTAAGTGCAGAAAATTCTCCAAGGGAGTGGCCTGCTACCATAGCAGGTTGAAACTGATCTCCCATGACTTCTCTTAAAATTACGGCGTGCAAAAACAACGCAGGTTGAGTCACACTTGTTTGCTGGAGGTCTTCTTTGCTGCCTTCGAAAAGTATGTTGGTAATGTTAAACCCTAAAATAGCATTGGCTTGTTCAAAGCGATCGCGTGCAAGACTAGAGTTTTCATACAAATCTTGCCCCATACCGGGAAATTGTGATCCTTGTCCAGGGAAAATGTAAGCGGTCATAAGTTTTCTTTTCTTTTATAGGTAATAAATGCGTAGGCCAGTGTTTGGGTTTCCGATTTGGGAACTTCTTCACGATGGGTTTCTTCCCAAAGTGCAGTGTCTATTTTTGGAAAAAAAGTATCGGCTTCAAAATGTTGGTGTACACGGGTCAGTTCAATGGTGTTGGCCACTGCCATACCCAGGCGATAAATTTCACCCCCACCAATTATAAAGGGCTGTGGATCGTCTTCTGCTAATGCTAAAGCAGCCTCTAAGCTATCACAAACAAATGCCCCTTCAGCAGTGTAGTTAGGGTTTCGTGTGATGATTATGTTTTTCCTATTGGGCAATACCTTTGGGAGGGACTCAAAAGTTTTGCGTCCCATAATAATCGCATGGCTTTGGGTAAGCTGCTTAAAGCGTAAAAGGTCTTCTCGTATGTGCCAAATAAGGTCGTTGTCCTTTCCTAACGCATTATTGGTGGACGCTGCTGCTATGATGGTGATATTGGGGTGTTCTTCGGTTTTTTTCATTTCACTTAAGGGCCATTCATCTTGAGCCTCCAGCAGGTGTTTGTTTTGATCTTGTGGTGTCAAAAGAGGGAATCAATTTTAAGTTTGTTAATTCTTTCTTTTTTGTATTATTTGCTTGAGAAATGGGGTATTTTTGTGGTCAAATTTACACTTTTATCCCTTAAATGCGGCAGCTTTTTCCCCTTCTTCATCGCGCTTTGTACTTTAATACCGCTTATGTTGGTTTGGCGTCAAAACCGTTGATGGACTACCGAGCATCTCTAGAACAGGAGTTTTTTAATGAAGCAGACGCTTATAAAAGAAATGCCATAGCCCGATTAGAGGCCTCCACAAAAACAGTAGCTGACTTTTTAAACGCTCCGTTGTCACAAACATTTTTGGTGCATAATTTTTCTATAGGGGTGCGCTATTGTTTGGAGTACCTTCCTAAAGGAACTCGTGTACTTACTCTAAAGGAGGATTACCCTTCACTACTAAATGCTTTAGAAGAGCGACAGTTGAATGTTACGACTGTGCCAGTAACAGTGGATGTGGAAGCACGGGTTCAAGAAGCCCTCCGTCAAGCACATTTTGATGTGTTGGTAATAAGTATGGTAAATTATACTACGGGCTTAAAGTTTAATATGAAGGCATTAGAAGCCATTAAAAAAGCACATCCAGAACTCTTAATTATAGTAGACGGCACCCAGTGGGTAGGAACTGAAGCCATTGATGTCCAAAACAGTCCTATAGATATCCTGGTTGGAAGCGGTTACAAATGGTTGTTAGCGGGGTTTAGTTCGGGTTATTTGTATTGTTCTGCATTCTTCTTTGAGCGTTTTAAATTAGATCCTACAGTCCTTTGGGAACGTATTTTTGTAGGCCATTTTGATTATTTGGGCGCGGCATCTCTTGCGTTTGCAGTGCAACAACTTCAACAATGGGATTTTGAACAACTTATGATTCAAAAACACGCGCTGGATGCACAATTGCAAAAGGGCTTGGAGGCTAGTGGGCGTTTATGGCCATTAACGCTGCAACGGAAAGCACACTCTGGAATTTTTAATATTTCGGGGACCGAAGAGGACGTGGCTAATTTGCAGAAAAAAGGAGTGCATTGCTCGTATCGTGGAACGGGCATTCGACTGTCAGCGCATTTTTACAATACCGAGGAAGAAATTGAGCAATTATTGCAATTGCTTTAAACGGCAACTTTTCCCTTAATCAGCGGGTGTGGGTCGTAATTCTCAAGCCTAAAATCCTCAAAAGTAAAATCTAAAATATTTTTAATCTCAGGGTTGAGGTGCATGGTCGACAGTGGCTTAGGGTCGCGAGACAATTGTGTTTCAATTTGTTCTTGATGGTTGCTGTAGATGTGTGCATCTCCAAGCGTGTGTATAAAGTCACCAGGGGCAAAGCTACTCACCTGTGCTACCATCATCGTAAGTAGGGCATAGGAGGCAATGTTAAAGGGCACGCCTAAAAATACATCGGCACTACGTTGATACAGTTGGCATGAGAGTTTGTTGTCAGCCACATAAAATTGAAAAAAGGCATGACAGGGCGGTAATGCTGCTTTATTGTTAGCTACATTTTCTGCAAAGGAAACAGCGGTATTTGGCAACACACTTGGGTTCCAGGCAGAAACAAGCATTCTCCTACTGTCAGGATTGGTTTTTAGTGTATCAATAACATTCTGAATCTGGTCAATACCTTCGCTGTTCCAATTTCGCCATTGATGCCCATATACGGGTCCAAGATCCCCATTGGCATCTGCCCATTCATTCCATATTCGCACACCGTTTTCTTGCAAATAGTTAATGTTGGTGTCGCCCTTTAAAAACCAAAGGAGTTCATAAATCACAGATTTTAAATGGATTTTTTTTGTTGTCACCAAGGGGAAACCCGCTTGAAGATCAAAGCGCATTTGATGCCCAAAAATACTTTTGGTTCCTGTTCCAGTTCGGTCTGATTTTGTTATACCTTCCGCTTGAATATGACGGATTAAATCCAAATATTGTTTCATGTAATTGATCTTCTATAAACGAAAATAAATCACTTCCACTTCCAAAGCAGAAATCTCAGGGAATAGTTTTCAAAAAAAGATTAACAACCTAGGCTTCACGTTTGGTGATTTCATCACGAATAACAGCTGCTTTCTCATAATCTTCAGCGGTTACAAACTTTTTAAGCAACGATTTTAACTTCGAGGTAGAAATGCGTTTTAAACTGGTGGGCAATTCATTTTGGGTGGTAGGGCTTTTTTTCCAATCCTGTGACCAGTTTTCGTCTTCGGTGCTTAGTGTTTTGGAAGTACTTACTGTGGTGTTGAATCCTGCGCGTTTTAAAATGGTGTCATAAGAGTATATGGGGGCACCAAAACGAAGGGCCATGGCTACGGCATCTGAAGTTCGGGCATCGATGATTTCTTCAATTTTGTTGTGTTCGCAAATCATACTAGAATAAAACACTCCATCTACCAGTTTGTGGATGATTACTTGTTTTACAGTGATTTCAAAATGTTCTGCAAACGACTTGAATAAATCGTGTGTCAAAGGACGTGCCGGCTTAATGTCATCGTCCAATGCAATAGCGATGGACTGTGCCTCAAATCCACCAATAACAATAGGCAATTTGCGATTCCCCTCAATTTCTTGGAGGATTAGTGCATAGGTACCCGATTGGGTTTCGCTATAGGATATTCCTTTTATTTCTAATTCAACAAGCTTCATAGCCTCAATACATAGGAACTTTATAACGTAAATTACTTAAAAATAGTGCATCCTACAGGCAATTTTTGCAACTTTTTTGACAAAATGCGCCCTGTGAAAGTAGGCGACAATCCACTAGAATTAATTAAATTTGCAGCAATTTGACGGAAGACAATGAAAACTATTCAATTTAGAGAAGCGATTGCCCAAGCCATGTCGGAAGAAATGCGACGTGATGATACCATATACCTAATGGGAGAAGAGGTGGCCGAGTACAACGGTGCATACAAAGCCTCCAAAGGAATGTTAGATGAATTTGGTCCCGAACGCGTTTGGGATACGCCCATTTCAGAATTGGGTTTTGCAGGGATTGGTGTGGGATCTACCATGACAGGAAACCGACCTATTATTGAATTTATGACCTTCAACTTTGCCTTGGTAGGGATTGATCAAATCATCAACAATGCGGCTAAGATTCGGCAAATGTCTGGCGGGCAATTTCCTTGCCCTATTGTATTTAGAGGCCCAACAGGTTCTGCAGGACAACTGGCAGCAACCCACTCTCAAGCTTTTGAAAACTGGTATGCCAACTGCCCAGGTTTGAAAGTTGTAGTCCCCTCAAACCCCTTTGATGCTAAAGGGCTGTTGAAATCTGCTATTCGCGACAATGACCCCGTAATTTTTATGGAGTCGGAGCAAATGTATGGAGACAAAGGCGAAGTGCCCGAAGGAGAATATACCCTACCCATTGGAGTAGCAGACATCAAAAGAACTGGAGACGATGTAACCATCGTTTCTTTTGGTAAAATTATTAAAGAAGCTTACAAAGCAGCAGATCAGTTGGCTGAAGAAGGTATTAGCTGTGAAGTAATTGATTTACGTACGGTACGTCCATTGGACTATCAAACTATATTTACTTCCGTAAAGAAAACCAACCGATTGGTAATTTTAGAAGAAGCCTGGCCCTTTGGTAATGTTGCTACAGAAATAACCTATCAGGTACAAAACACTGTTTTTGATTATTTAGATGCACCAGTAGAAAAAATAAATACTGCAGATACTCCTGCACCCTATTCTCCTGTGCTGTTGAAAGAGTGGTTGCCCAACAGTGAGGACGTAATTAAAGCGGTGCGTAAAGTGCTGTATCAAAAGCAATAACAACGATTTATAAACTATTTTTCTAATCCTTGGCGTTTGTGTACTTTTACGCCGAAATTTTTCAAACGTTTTTATGGAATCAAATATCATCTTTTTACCCATAGTACTCTCCATAGTTGGGATTGCTTATATGTTTGTACGTGCTGCTTGGGTACGTAAACAAGAAGCTGGTAACGAAAAAATGCAATCTATTTCAGGAAGTATCAAGGAAGGTGCACTCGCATTTCTCAATGCTGAGTACCGCTTACTTCTGATTTTTGTCCTCTTAGCATCAGGAGCTTTGTTTGGTGTTGCATCTGTGGTAGAAACCACAAGTATCTTAATTATTCCAGCCTTTATTTTTGGGGCTGTATTTTCCGCTTTAGCAGGAAATATTGGAATGCGTATTGCTACAGAAGCCAACGCCCGAACAACACAAGCTGCTCGGGAGAGTTTGCCAAAAGCCCTTCAGATTTCCTTTGGTGGTGGAACAGTAATGGGACTAGGGGTTGCAGGACTAGCCGTTTTGGGACTGTCCTTATTCTTCCTATTTTTTACCAACCTCTTTATGGGGAACCCCGGATCGTTTTACGATAATATGACTGTAGTACTAGAAGCACTTGCAGGATTCTCCCTAGGTGCAGAATCTATTGCCTTATTTGCTCGTGTGGGTGGTGGTATTTATACTAAGGCCGCCGACGTAGGTGCGGATTTGGTTGGAAAAGTGGAAGCTGGAATTCCAGAAGACGACCCTAGAAACCCTGCTACTATTGCCGACAACGTTGGTGACAATGTGGGTGATGTTGCTGGTATGGGAGCTGATCTTTTTGGAAGTTATGTAGCCACAGTTTTGGCCTCTATGGTTCTAGGAAACTACATAATTAAAGATATGACCGATGCCAACGGAGCTCAGTTTACCGATGCTTTCCAAGGTATGGGGCCTATTCTTTTGCCAGTAATTATTGCTGGAGTAGGAATTATAGCTTCTATTATTGGAACACTATTAATTAGAATTAAGGACAACAAAGCTAAAGAAGCTGAGGTTCAGCGTGCGCTAAACATTGGAAATATAACTTCTATTCTTATTACTGCAGTTGCAGGATATTTTCTCATTCAGTGGATGTTGCCAGAAACTATTACGGGAATGCAGTTTTTTGGCGAAGGCCCTAAAGACATCCCCGCTATCCAGGTATTCTATGCTACACTAGTAGGTTTAGCGGTAGGATATTTAATTTCATACTTTACAGAATACTATACCGCCCTGGGCAAGAAACCTGTATTGGAAATCGTTAAAAATTCCTCAACGGGTGCAGCAACAAACATCATTGCTGGATTATCCACCGGGATGATTTCTACAGCGAGTTCCGTACTATTGTTTGCGCTAGCCATTTGGGGATCGTACAGCTTTGCTGGGTTTTACGGTGTTGCTCTTGCTGCTTCAGCCATGATGGCCACAACAGCCATGCAGTTGGCAATTGACGCCTTTGGGCCTATTGCGGACAATGCAGGAGGAGTAGCAGAAATGAGTGAACTCCCCGATGAGGTTCGTGAACGTACGGATATTTTAGATTCTGTAGGAAACACTACCGCCGCTGTTGGTAAAGGTTTTGCCATTGCCTCCGCTGCACTTACAGCCCTAGCACTTTTTGCCGCCTATGTTACCTTTACAGGCATAGATGGTATCAACATCTTTAAAGCCGATGTATTAGCGGCACTTTTTATTGGAGGAATGATTCCTGTTGTATTTTCAGCCTTAGCCATGAAAGCCGTTGGACGTGCTGCCATGGAAATGGTAGAAGAGGTACGTCGCCAGTTTAAAGAAATTCCTGGTATCATGGAAGGTAAAGGCCAACCAGAATATGGGAAATGTGTGGATATTTCCACCAAAGCAGCTTTACGCGAAATGCTATTACCCGGGTTTATTACCATCATAACCCCAGTAGTTATGGGCTTCCTTATGGGACCAGAAGCTTTGGGAAGTTATATGGCAGGGGTAACGGTATCTGGTGTAATATGGGCCATTTTCCAAAACAATGCCGGTGGCGCTTGGGACAACGCTAAAAAATCTTTTGAAGCAGGGGTTGAAATTAATGGCGAAATGACCTACAAAGGGTCAGACGCTCACAAGGCCGCTGTAACTGGAGATACTGTTGGGGATCCATTCAAAGATACTTCTGGACCTTCGATGAATATTTTAATTAAGCTTACTTGTTTGGTAGGATTGGTTATCGCACCACTATTAGGAAACCATGGAGAAGCCACAACCGCTCTTGCCGATAACGATAAAGTTGTGCAAGTTACTGTGACACCAGCTACTACCGAAGGTGAAACCACACAAGTAAAAGCGGTTATTATTACCCAAACAGAAGAAAACGGTAAAACCGTTAACGAAGAAATCCAAATTGAAGGGACAGAAGCAGAAGTGCAAGAGGCCCTAAAAAATATGGAAGGGGTAACACTAGAAATTAAAAAGTAAATTTCTTTTTTATACCGAAGATAAAGAGCAGCCTAAGGGCTGCTTTTTTTTATTAGAATAAACCGTTGATTTCAGCGTCCAACCGCTCAATAATAACGCCCAGGTCCTCCTTGTTATTTACAAAATCCAAAGAGTCCACATCAATAATCAGCAATTTGCTTTTGTCGTATTTAGATATCCAAGCTTCGTAGCGTTCATTCAAACGGCTTAGATAATCAATACTGATAGAGTTCTCGAAGCTACGACCACGTTTTTGAATTTTATTGACCAAGTTTGGAACAGTTGAACGGAGATACACCATCACATCGGGGCCTTGAATTAAATTTTCCATCATTTCAAACAGCGAAATGTAGTTGTCAAAATCGCGCTTAGTCATTAATCCCATAGCATGTAGGTTGGGTGCAAAAATATGGGCATCCTCGTATATGGTGCGGTCTTGTATTACGTTCTTCTTTTCTTCATGTATGGAGATGAGTTGTGCAAAACGACTTTTTAGAAAAAAGATTTGGAGGTTAAAGGACCAGCGTTCCATATGATTGTAAAAATCGTCCAAGTAAGGGTTGTCAATCACTTCCTCAAAGTGCGCTTCCCATTTGTAATGTTGCGCGAGTAATTCTGTAAGACTGGTTTTACCAGCGCCTATATTGCCGGCAATAGCAATGTGCATAGTGTAGTAGTATTCAATATTAGTGTTCTGCTCAAGGCTATGCAAAATAAGGGGTTTTTTATTAACATAAAAACCTCTTATATATTTTCTAGGAATAAATGAAAAATATATAAGTGGCCTCAATTTTTAGCTTTGGGTGGCTTCGACTCCGCTCAGCCACCCACCCAAGTTTCCTGAGCCGTCCCAACAGTTCCTTGATCCTGTCGAAAGGAACAAGAAAGAAACCCCCAACCACCATTTATTACATTCCCATACCAATTTTCACTAGCAACGTTTGATTTTTAAAAAAATCCATATATTTGCACTTTAAACGAGGAGGGATTTGACTGATTGCAACCTCGAAAAAAAAATGCTAAAGCAGTAATTGCTTTGAGACGCTACGTCAGATCCCACCACAAAGCAATTTATAAATGACCTATTTGTTTACCTCAGAATCTGTTAGTGAAGGCCATCCAGATAAGGTAGCGGATCAAATTAGTGACGCCCTTTTAGACAATTTTTTAGCTTTTGACCCGGAAAGTAAAGTTGCTTGTGAAACCCTTGTGACTACAGGGCAAGTCGTGTTGGCAGGAGAAGTAAAAAGTAATACCTATTTAGATGTACAAGACATTGCTCGCAAAACAATCAATACGATTGGCTATACTCGTGGGGCCTATCAGTTTAGCGGAGATTCCTGTGGTGTGGTGTCACTTATTCACGAACAGTCCCCCGATATAAATCAAGGGGTAGACAGAAAAGAAAAGAAAGAACAGGGTGCAGGGGATCAGGGCCTAATGTTTGGTTATGCCAATAACGAAACCGAGGACTACATGCCCTTAGCACTCGATATTTCTCACCGTTTGCTTAAGGAGCTTGCAGTCTTACGACGTGAAAACAAAGACATCACCTACCTGCGCCCTGATGCAAAATCGCAGGTCACCATTGCTTATGACGAAAATCACCGACCACAGCGGATAGATACCATAGTGATTTCTACCCAACACGATCCTTTTGATGACAATGATCAAGCCATGCTCGAAAAAATCAAAGCCGATATGGTTAGCATCTTAATTCCTCGTGTTAAAGCACAGCTGCCAGAGGCACTTCAGGCCTTGTTTGATGATGCAATAATCTATCATATTAACCCAACCGGAAAATTTGTAATCGGTGGTCCCCATGGGGATACCGGCCTAACAGGGCGTAAAATTATTGTAGATACCTATGGCGGAAAGGGTGGACATGGCGGCGGTGCTTTTAGTGGAAAAGATCCTAGCAAGGTAGATCGAAGTGCGGCTTATGCCTCCCGACATATTGCAAAAAACATGGTAGCTGCAGGAGTAGCAGACGAAATGCTGGTGCAATTGAGTTACGCTATTGGGGTGGCCCAACCTACCTCTGTTTTTGTAAACACCTTTGGAACAGTAAAAGTAGATAAGACCGATACAGAGATTGCTGCTGTCATTCAACAGCTTTTTGATTTAAGTCCCTTTGGGATTGAAACTCGTTTAAAACTGCGTAACCCCATTTATTTTGAAACTGCCGCCTATGGTCACATGGGCCGCAGTCCAAAAACCATAACCAAAGTTTTTGAGTCGCCATACAACGGGAAAGTAACACTCGATGTGGAACTCTTTACCTGGGAAAAATTAGATTATGTAACCCCAATTAAGAAAGCCTTTAAATTATGAATCCCAAAAAATCAACCTTAGCGCTGCACGCTGGTTACGATCCCGAAGAATCACAAAACACCCAAGCAGTTCCCATCAATCAAACAACATCCTATGTGCTTAAGGACACAGATCATGCAGCCAATTTATTTTTATTGGCCGAGTCAGGGTACATTTACACCCGTTTGAACAATCCCACTAATGATGAGTTAGAACAGCGTTTAGTCACCCTAGAAGGAGGTACTGCTGCTGTAGTTACTGCATCGGGTACCGCAGCAATTGCCACTACGCTAATCTGTAGGGCTAGAAGCCATAGTGGACTTGATTCAAGACCTTGAAGCCGCATTTAATACACTCTGAACCTTGGTATGACACCTTTTCAAACCTTAATAATTGATACGTATTCCACTCCTGCTGGAGTGTCATTCAGGGGACATGGCCTCAGCTACTACCACTATGGGAAAGCTATTGGAAAAGCCCCTGTTATACTCGTGAATCATGCCCTTACAGGTAACGCCCAGTTGACTGGGCCGCAAGGGTGGTGGCAAGAATTGGTTGGAGAAGGAAAAGTAATAGATACTCTTAAATACACAGTGTTAGCTTTCAATATTCCCGGTAATGGAAGCAATAATGCCTTAATTGAAGATTACCAAGGATTACACACTGGGGATATTGCCGCCATCTTTTTACAAGCCCTAAAGCAATTGGGTGTGCAACGATTGTTTGCCCTCATTGGTGGTTCCATAGGGGGAGGCATTGCCTGGGAAATGGCTGCCCAAGCCCCTAAGCTTGCAGAACGTTTAATTCCCATTGCTGCCGATTGGAAAGCATCGGACTGGATTTTGGCCAATACCTACATTCAAAAGCAAATTTTAGAACACTCTTCGAACCCCCTGCGTGACGCTCGCCAACATGCTATGCTATTGTACCGCAATCCAGAATCTTTAGAGTGGCGTTTCAATCGCAGTTTTAATGAAGAAAAAAACTGCTCCAATGTAGAAAGCTGGTTGCACCATCATGGGGAAAAATTGTATCGCAGGTTTCAATTGCAGGCCTATAAAACCATGAATCACCTTTTGAGTACTATTGATATTGCCCGTGGAGGTGAAAATCCCATCAGCTTAATTAGTGCGATCTCCGCAAACATTCATTTGATTGCCATCGACAGCGATATATTTTTTACACCCCATCAGGACCAAAAAACCTATGCCCTAGTAAAACCCAACAAGGAAAACATCTATTTCCATGAAATTAGTTCCTTGCACGGTCACGACGCCTTTCTTATAGAACACGATAAGATGAAGGCTTTATTAACCTCAATTTTTTCTAAACCAATACCCAAAACAACGTATGAAAGTAGCACTCGAACGCATCAACAGTGATTATTTATTTGAAGTCACCAATCCCAACGGCCACCGTGTATTTTTGGACAACAAGTCCAAAACAGAGGGCAGTGTAAAGGGAATTAGTCCCATGGAACTTTTACTAATGGGCCTTGCTGGCTGTAGCAGTATAGATGTTGTAGCCATTTTAAAAAAGCAAAAAATTAACCCTACTTCCCTACGTATGGAAGTGGAAGGAAGTCGTATTGATGGAGCGGTGCCCTCATTGTTTACCGGTATTCATGTCAACGTTTATCTCGAAGGAGATTTTACTCCTGAAAAAGCACAGCGTGCCGTTGACCTTTCATTTGAAAAGTACTGCTCGGTATCAAAAACCTTAGAACACACTGCAAAAATTGAATCTACCGTGTATTTGAACGGTAAAAAGATATGAGCAAAAAGTTCGAAACAAAAGCGATACGCGACCAACTGGAACGTAGTCAATATTTAGAGCATTCCAGTCCGCTTTACCTCACCTCAAGTTTCGTTTTTGAGGACGATGAGGATATGCGCGCTGCTTTTGCTGAAGAAAAGGATCGTAATATCTACAGTCGGTTTACAAATCCCAACACTTCAGAATTTATTTCAAAGGTTTGTGCTATGGAAGGAGCTGCTGCAGGTGTGGCCTATGCCACAGGGATGGGTGCTGTTTTTGGCACCTTTGCTGCCTTGTTAAAAAGTGGCGACCACATCGTTTCTGCACGTTCCGTTTTTGGGTCTACCCATAGCCTTTTTACCAAATTTTTACCCCAATGGAACATTACCACTTCCTACTTTGATGTTTCTCAACCAGAGACAGCAGCAGCTGCAATTCAACCCAATACCAAAATTATTTATGCCGAAACCCCAACCAACCCTGGAGTAGATCTCATTGATTTGGAAGCCTTGGGAGCATTGGCAAAAAAGCACCAGCTGATTTTGGTGATCGACAACTGTTTTGCCACCCCCTATTTACAACAGCCCATAAAATATGGTGCCGATTTAGTGATTCATTCAGCAACCAAGTTGATGGATGGCCAGGGCAGAGTGTTGGGGGGTGTCACCGTGGGGAACAAGGATTTAATCAGGACCCTTTACTTATTTGCGCGAAATACAGGAAGCGCCATGTCCCCCTTTAATGCTTGGGTGCTTTCCAAAAGTTTAGAAACCCTAGCCGTACGTGTAGAAAAGCATTGTGAAAATGCACTGCAACTCGCAACGGCCTTAGAACAACACCCCAAAATTAATTGGGTGAAATATCCCTTTTTATCCAGTCATCCGCAGTACAACATTGCCAAAAAGCAAATGCTTAAAGGGGGGAATATTATTTCCTTTGAACTCGTGGGGGGACTGCAAAAAGGGAAGCAATTTTTAAATGCCATTCGCATGTGTTCGCTGTCCTCTAATTTGGGAGACACCAGAACTATAGTAACCCATCCGGCCTCCACTACGCACAGTAAGCTGGAACCTGAAGACCGGTTGGCCGTAGGCATAACCGATGGGTTAATTCGTTTATCTGTTGGTTTAGAACACGTCGATGATATTAAAGAAGATTTATTTAATGCCTTAGAAGCACTATGAGTGATATAACAGCCCAATTGCAAGAGCGTATTTTGGTTTTGGACGGCGCCATGGGAACCATGATTCAAGCCTATGGTTTTGAAGAAGAAGACTACCGTGGCACCCAATTTAAAGACCATCATTGCCCTGTGAAAGGAAACAACGACATGTTGAGCATTACCCAACCTCAGGCCATTAAAGACATCCACCGCAGCTATTTGGAAGCAGGAGCCGATATTATTGAAACCAATACGTTTTCTTCTACTTCAATCGGAATGGCTGACTATGCCATGGAAGACGCGGTGTATGATTTAAACTATGCTGCTGCTAAAATTGCTCGTGAGGCAGCCGATGAATTTACCACAGCCAACCCCAAGCAACCCCGTTTTGTAGCTGGCTCCATTGGGCCTACCAACAAAACGGCAAGTATGTCTCCCGACGTGAACGATCCGGGCTATCGAGCCATTACTTTTGATGCTTTGGTAGCCGCCTATGCCGAACAGGTAGAAGGCCTAGTTGCCGGTGGGGTAGACATCTTATTGGTTGAAACTGTTTTTGACACCCTGAATGCGAAGGCTGCGCTGTTTGCTATAGAATCCTTAAAACAAGAAAAAGGCTGGAACCATCCAGTGATGATAAGTGGTACCATTACCGATGCTAGTGGACGCACACTATCGGGCCAAACAGTGGAGGCTTTTTTGGTGTCCATTGCACACTTGCCTTTACTGAGTGTAGGATTTAACTGTGCCTTGGGTGCCGACCAGTTGTACCCCTACGTAAAACGCTTGGATGCTATCGCTCCATTTTGTGTTTCTGCCCATCCAAATGCAGGTTTGCCCAATGCTTTTGGAGCATATGATCAATCCCCCGAAGAAATGCTAGCCCTCTTAGAGCCCTATTTAAAGGATGCCGTGGTAAACATCATTGGCGGTTGTTGCGGGACAACCCCAGCACATATCGAAAAAATTGCTCAAGCAGCAAAAAACTTTACGCCCAGAAATATAAAAATCAACACCCATGCCTAGGACCACTCCCCACTTAATGCTTTCCGGTCTTGAGGCGCTTCATGTGACACCCCAGACCAACTTTGTAAATATTGGAGAACGCACCAATGTCACCGGTTCTCGTAAGTTTCTTCGGTTGATTCAGGCTGGGGATTTTAATGCGGCCGTAGAAATTGCCCGTGAGCAGGTGTTGGGGGGCGCACAAATCATCGATGTCAATATGGACGAAGGAATGATTGATGGTGTAGAGGCAATGACCACCTTCCTGAATCTTATAGCTGCGGAGCCCGATATTGCTCGAGTTCCCGTAATGATTGATAGCTCGAAATGGGAAATCATTGAAGCAGGCCTAAAAGTAGTTCAGGGCAAATGCGTGGTGAATTCCATTAGTTTAAAAGAAGGGGAAGCAGAATTTATTGCTACCGCTAAAAAAATAAGACGCTACGGCTCGGCAGTAGTAGTTATGGCCTTTGACGAAAAAGGCCAGGCAGACACCTTGGACCGCCGTATTGAGATCTGCAAACGTTCTTACGACATCCTCGTAAACGAAGTACAGTTTCCCCCTCAGGACATCATTTTTGATCCAAATATTTTTCCTGTAGCTACAGGGATGGAAGAACACAAAACCAATGCTGTAGACTTTTTTAAGGCCACAGCCTGGATACGGAAAAACCTCCCCTACGCCAATGTGAGTGGAGGGGTGAGCAACGTGTCTTTTTCCTTCCGTGGAAACAATCGCGTGCGTGAAGCCATGCATGCGGCTTTTCTTTACCACGGGATTCAACACGGGATGAATTTGGGAATAGTGAACCCTACCTTACTCGAAGTATATGACGAAATTCCCAAAGATTTACTGGAATATGTAGAGGATGTTTTGCTCAATCGTCGCCCCGATGCTACAGAACGCTTGTTGGATTTTGCAGAAGGCGTAAAAGGCAACAGCACAAAAACAGCTAAAGAAGAAGCTACTTGGCGACAAGAACCATTGCAACACCGCATCACCCACGCTCTTATTAAAGGGATTGATGCATATATTATTGAAGATGTTGAAGCTGCCCGTTTAGAAGTCGATCGACCCATTGAGGTGATTGAGGGCCACTTGATGAACGGTATGAATGTGGTGGGGGATTTATTTGGTGAAGGGAAAATGTTTTTGCCACAAGTTGTGAAATCAGCCCGGGTGATGAAAAAGGCTGTGGCGTATTTGCAACCCTTCATCCATGCTGAAAAAAATGAGGTAGCTCCCTCCGCCGGGAAGGTGCTAATGGCCACAGTAAAAGGTGATGTGCACGATATCGGGAAAAATATTGTGAGTGTTGTTTTGGCCTGTAATAATTTTGAAATTATCGATTTGGGGGTGATGGTACCTCCTGAAAAAATTATTGAAACTGCTCGGCAAGAACAAGTGGATGTCATTGGACTTTCGGGCTTAATTACGCCATCCTTAGACGAAATGATTTATGTGGCCCAGGAAATGAAACGCCAAGAAGTTAAAATTCCCTTGCTTATCGGTGGCGCAACTACCTCTAAAGCCCATACGGCAGTTAAAATTGCTCCCGAAGGCTTAGATGCTATTATTCATGTTAACGATGCTTCTAAAGCAGTAAATGTTCTCAGTCAATTACTCAACGAAAAAACAGGGCCAAAATACAAACTCCAAATCCGTGAAGATTACGACAGCTTCCGCGATAAATTTTTAGACCGAACCAGTAAAAAAAGCTACCTGTCGCTTCCTGCCGCTCGAGAAAACAAACTCCAATTGAACTGGGAAAATTTCACCCCCGTAGTTCCGCAGCATTTGGGTACCCACACCATTAACGATATGGATTTAGAGCTGTTGTTGCCCTATATCGATTGGTCGCCGTTTTTTAGATCCTGGGACTTGCATGGAAAATTTCCCAACATTTTAACCGATGTGGTGGTGGGCTCACAAGCACGAGAACTGTTCGATGACGCCCAAGCTTTGTTGGAAACTATTATAAAAGAGCAGTGGCTTACCGCCAAAGCTCGTTTTGGTCTTTTCCCGGCAAACAGTGTTGATGATGATATTGAAGTATATGCAGACTCTGAGCGTAATACCGTACTGGCAAAATGGATTACCCTGCGTCAGCAGCTCCAAAAAAGAGCAGGCGAACCCAATTTGGCATTGGCCGATTTCATAGTACCTAAAGCCCATAACATCACTGATTACATGGGCTGCTTTTGTGTTACCACCGGTTTTGGAACCGATGCCCGTGCCAAGGCTTTTGAAGCAGCAAATGACGACTACAATTCCATTATGCTTAAAGCCCTCGCCGATCGTTTGGCAGAAGCCTTTGCAGAATATCTCCACCAACAGGTACGCACCCATTTTTGGGGCTATAGTCCTGAAGAAAATTTAGACAATGATGCGCTAATTGGAGAACAGTACAAGGGTATTCGTCCGGCCCCAGGATATCCTGCCTGCCCCGATCATTTGGAGAAAAAAACCCTTTGGAAGCTACTTGATGTAGAAGAAACCATAGGGGTTCAACTCACCGATAGCCTCGCCATGTGGCCTGCGGCTTCTGTTTCTGGCTATTATTTTGGCCATCCCGAGGCCCGCTATTTTGGACTTGGAAAAATTAAAGACGATCAATTGTTAGACTATTGCAGCCGAAGAGTGCTACCCGAAGCAGAGGGTCGTAAATGGCTTAATCCCAATTTGACATAAACTACTATGAAAGTACTGGAACACATAGAAAAAAGTAAAGGCAAAACCCAATTTACCTTTGAAATTCTCCCGCCCTTAAAAGGACAACACATTGACTCTTTATTTGAGAATATTACTCCTTTAATGGAGTTTAAGCCACCATTTATTGATGTCACCTATCACCGTGAGGAGTATGTGTACAAAGAGCATGACAACGGTTTGTTAGAAAAACGAATCATTCGAAAGCGTCCCGGGACCGTAGGAATTTGTGCTGCCATTCAGCACCGCTACAAAGTGGATGCTATTCCACATATTTTGTGTGGCGGGTTTACGAAGGAGGACACCGAAAATTTTCTTATTGATCTAGACTTTTTAGGCATTGATAATGTGGTAGCCCTTCGCGGGGATGCAGTAAAGTCTGAAACGTATTTTAAGCCCACACAAGATGGCCACTTGTATGCCGTGGATTTGGTAAAGCAAATTAAAGACTTAAACCAAGGCAGCTATTTGGACGATGAAGTGGAATACTCCGCTCCTACCGATTTTTGCATTGGGGTTTCAGGGTATCCTGAAAAGCATATGGAAGCCCCTAGTTTAGACAGCGATATTCATTTTTTAAAAAAGAAAATTGCTGCTGGTGCCGATTATATAGTCACCCAAATGTTTTTCGATAATACTAAGTTTTTTGAATTTGTAGAAAAATGCCGAGACGCTGGAATTACAGTTCCCATCATCCCTGGTTTAAAGCCACTGGCTACTAGAAAGCAGTTGAATTTAATTCCCCACCGCTTTCATGTAGATTTGCCCGAGGCGTTGATTAAAGCTGTAGTCAAGTGTAAGGACAATACCGAAATTCGTCAGGTGGGCATTGAATGGTGCATTGCGCAAAGCAAGGAACTAATGGCGGCAAATGTTCCCTTCTTGCATTATTATTCTATGGGAAAATCTACCGCCATAGAACAAATTGCGGCGGAAGTATTTTAGTCCTGTGTTAGGGCACGAAACTTTTTTTCGAGGTCTTCAATTTTGTGTTGAAGATTTCTAATTTTTAAGTCGTTATCGTGGGCAAAATCAAAAATGGCAGGCCGCATATCTGCATCGGTGGAGCAGTAAATTTCATAATCAAAGTCAAAGGTGTTCACCACGCGTTCTACCCTGGGAATTAGGGCTAGGGCTTCCGTTTCAACCCGATAATTAAAGCTTACTTTAATGACCTGCTGCTGGTTGGCAGCTAGCGCTGTTAAGGGGCTGTCTAACACTATTTTACCGTGGTGCAAAATCAGTACGCGGTCGCAAAGGGCTTCCACCTCTTGCATGATGTGGGTAGATAAAAACACCGTGGTGGTTTTTCCAATAGTTTTAATCAGCTTGCGGATTTCAACCAACTGTTGGGGATCCAATCCTGTGGTAGGTTCATCAAGAATTAAAAACTCAGGGTGGTGCAACAACGCCGCTGCCATTCCCACACGTTGTTTGTAGCCCTTGGAAAGGGTTTTAATTTGTTTTGTGGTGTGCAGTTCAAGCCCTGTTTTTTGGAGTACTTCCTTCAAATTGCTTTGCGGTGCCCCATAGATTTGCGCCGTAAACCGCAGGTATTCTAACACATACATTTCTCCATACAAGGGGTTGTTTTCAGGTAAATAGCCAATGTTTTGTTGGATGGAGGTGGGGTGTTCCTTTAGGTTTTTTCCATTAAATTTTATTTCACCTTCCCATTGCGTTAGGGCGCCGGTAAGAATTTTCATCAGGGTGGTTTTTCCCGCCCCATTTAGTCCCAAAAAGCCAACAATTTCACCTGCATTAAGTGAAAGGTTGATGCCTTTTAAAACTGGGGTTGCCCCGTAGGATTTTGTAAGGTTTTGAATTTCCAGTCCCATAATTGCAGTCTAAAGATATTAATTCTCCTTTTTTGATTTACAACTGTTGCGCGGCTTATTTCCATCCAATGGGGAGCCATTCTCCTTTGGGTAAGGCATAGCGAGCGATTTCTGTACTGCTTAATGCTGCACATACATCCACCGCTTCTGGGCGTAGCCCTACCGCAGCAATACGATCCAGAAAATCACGGCCGTAATAGCGCACATGGTCATACTGTCCAAAGCGTTTGCTGCGCTCCTTGGGATCTGTAATACTGGGGTCTTCATCGGTTGTAGCAGCCTCTTGATTGATGGGAGTTTGCAAAAAGGCAATTCCTCCCGTTTTAAGCACTCTAAAAATTTCCTTTAAGGCCTTGTGATCCTCTGGGATGTGTTCTAATACGTGGTTGCAAAAAACAACATCAAACTGCTCGGATTCAAAAGGTAGGGCACGTAAATCTGCCTGTATATCTGCTAGTGGGGAGTTGAGGTCAGTAGTTGTATAGTCCCAATGTGGGAGGGCTTTAAATTTTTTATAAAACACTTGTTCTGGCGCCACATGCAGTACTTTTTGTGGTTGTTGCAACAGCTTGGTATTGCGCGTGAGATAAATCCACAACAAACGGTGACGCTCCAGGGAAAGTGTTCCCGGGCAAAGGGCATTGGGGCGAAGTTGTTTGCCATAACCATAGGGCAAAAATTTTCGGTAGCAGCTACCGTCAATGGGGTCCTCCAAACGGTTTCCTGCAAACCATAGTTGTAATAAGGGGCGAAAGAAGATACTCAGCCGTATTAAGAGGGGTCTTGGGAAAAGTTTTAGCAAGAGTTTCATGGTGCAGCACCAGTATATTCGAAAGGAGTTTCTTCGTCACTTTCAATGCCTAGGGCCTCATAAATAAATTGGAACGTAGACAAGAGTTGTGGACGTCCATTGAGTAAGGCAACGTTGTGTTCAAAATGGGCACTGGGTTGTCCGTCTACGGTAAGAATAGTCCAGCCGTCCTTAAGTTGTTTGATTCTTTTTGTCCCACGATTGATCATGGGCTCAATGGCTACAACCAAACCTTCTTGAAAGCGTTTGCCACGCCCACGCCGCCCGTAATTAGGCATCTCAGGGGCTTCGTGCATTTCGCGTCCAAGGCCGTGGCCTACCAGCTCACGGACCACCCCATAGCCGGCCGCCTCACAATAGGACTGAATGGCGTGCCCTACATCGCCTACGCGGTTCCCTTTTTGGAAGGCTGCAATGCCTTTGTACAGGGAGGCTTTTGTAGTGTCCAACAATTGTTGCGTTTCGGGAGCAATATCCCCGATGGCAAAGGTATAGGCATGATCTCCATAAAATCCATTTTTTAAGGCACCACAGTCAATGGATAAAATGCTACCCTCTTCCAGTGGGGTATTGGTGGGAATACCATGAACTACTTGTGCATCTGGACTCACACATAGGGTGTTGGGAAAATCATAGAGCCCTAAAAATCCGGGTTCGGCTCCGTGATCGCGAATAAAAGTTTCAGCCAGCTGATCCAAATGAAGACTGCTTACTCCTGGGCGAATTTCAGAAGCCAACATCCCCAACGTTTTGGAAACAATTTGTGCACTTTCGCGCATTAAAGCGATTTCTTCAGCTGTTTTAAGCACCATAAAATTTAGAATCCATAATAGGCATGCTCATAGGGCTGCCCTTTTAAGATTTTAGAAAGATCATCGGTAAGTGAAACCACAGAGAGCTCCACAAATCGATTCATTTCTTTATCGTTTTTATAAACTATCAGTGTAGGAATATTAAAGATGTCGAGGTCTTTTTCGTAATTCGCCGTGGTAATTTTATCCTTATTCATGGCGTAAACTTCAATTTGGTCGTCTTCCATTCCCAGGGCATCCAATAGTTTAAACATTCCGGGAACTTCGCGCTCACTGTCTTCACACCAGGTGCCTAAAAAGAGTTTTAGGTGCACGCCTTCTAACAGTCCTTGGTGGTCTGCTACCCATTGCGGGTTTACGTAAAACTTGTTGTATTCTTCCTCAAACCAAGTGCTTAGGGGGGAGGTGAGGAGGTTTTGCCTGTTGATGGGGCCCTCAATGTATTGTTCCCCATCACTAGCGGTTTGAATTTCTACAGGAAGTGGTACAGTATCCTTTTTGGGAGTTGATTGGCAGGCTGCTGCTAAAAATGCGATAAGTAGTATTATTTTTTTCATTAGGAGGTAATTAAAGATTTTTCAGTCATGGCTTTGGGAATTGGAACTCCCATCAAATGCAATACCGTGGGGGCAATGGCTCCAAGAATACCGTTTTGGATAGTTCTTTTTTTGGGATCTACTACTATTAGGGGCACAGGATTGGTGGTGTGTGCTGTGTTTGGTGATCCATCGGGATTGATCATGGTTTCACAGTTCCCGTGGTCGGCAATAATAATGCTAACATAATCTTGGGCCTTGGCGGCCTCCAGCACCTCATGCACACAACTGTCCACCACTTCACAGGCAGAAATGGCTGCCTGAAAATCTCCTGTATGTCCCACCATATCAGGATTGGCGAAATTTAAGCAAATAAAATCAGGGGGATTTTGCTCAATACGTGCTACAATAGCATCCCGAACTTCGTATGCATTCATTTCGGGTTTTAAGTCATAGGTAGCCACTTTTGGTGAGGGGCAAAGGATGCGATCTTCACCCTCAAAGGGTGCTTCTCTTCCACCGTTAAAGAAGAAGGTGACATGGGGGTATTTTTCAGTTTCTGCAATACGCACTTGAGTTTTGCCCGCCTTGGCGAGGGTTTCTCCAAGGGTATCTTTAATGTTTTCTTTGTCAAAAACTACATGCACGCCATTAAAAGCAGCATCGTAATTGGTGAGGGTCACAAAATGCAAGGGGAGGGGGTTCATCTCGTGTTCTGGGATACTTTTTTGTGAGAGTACTGCGGTCAATTGACGTCCGCGGTCAGTTCTAAAGTTGAAAAACAACACGACATCATTTTCTTTTAGGATCCCTACAGGTTCTTCGTTGGCATCTACTAGCACGTGGGGTGTAATGAACTCGTCTGTGATATTTTCAGCATAGCATTTTTTAATGCTTGCCACACTGTCTTGGGTAGGCGTACCCACGCCTTTAGTGATCAGGTCATATACTTTTTTAACGCGCTCCCAACGTTGGTCGCGGTCCATGGCATAATAGCGCCCTATGAAGGAAGCTAATTGTGCCCCAGTTTGATTTAATTTTTTCTGAATCTGTTCCAAAAACCCTGCACCAGAATGGGGATCCACATCCCGCCCATCGGTAAAGGCATGGAGAAATACTTTTTGTTGTCCTTTGGTAACGACGTCTAAAAGTCCCTCGAGGTGATCAATATGTGCGTGTACGCCGCCATCTGAAAGCAGCCCCATCAAATGGATATTAGCATTGTTTTGTTGCGCGTAAGATATGGCCTTTTGAATAGTACTTTCTTCGCCGAGCTTCCCTTCATTTACAGCATTTGAAATTCGGGCCAAGTCCTGATATACTATGCGTCC
The DNA here is from genome assembly GCA_011526365.1 of Flavobacteriales bacterium. GTDB lineage: Bacteria > Bacteroidota > Bacteroidia > Flavobacteriales > Flavobacteriaceae > RFYP01. The sequence goes on along the minus strand of WTIO01000016.1, from coordinate 10,866 downwards.
AGCTCCTAAATTCATATGTCCTACTTCACTGTTCCCCATTTGTCCTTCGGGCAAGCCTACAAATTGGCCGTCTGTTCGCAGTTCGGCATGTGCAGCAGTTTGGTACAAACCATCTATAGTTGGGGTTTGTGCCTGATCAACAGCTGAAATTTTTGGATCTGGAGATTTTCCCCAGCCATCAAGTATCATTAGTAAAACTTTGTGTCCTTCCATATCGTACAAAGATAGCTAATCCACAAAGTTTTGGGAACGCCTCAAATGGATAAATTGTTGTTATTTTTGTAGCCTATGCGCAAAGGAGTCGTTTATAAATCAACAGGAAGCTGGTATTTGGTGAAATCGGGGGCCCAATTTTACGAATGTATTATTAAAGGCAAATTACGACTTCAGGGTATTAAGAGTACTAATCCCGTTGCAGTTGGAGATCATGTACAGTTTGAACTTTTGGAAAAGGATCCCATGAAGGGGGTAATAGCCTCCATTGAAGAACGTAAGAATTACATCGTCCGACGATCCGTAAACCTTTCGAAACAAACCCACATTATTGCTGCCAATATTGACCAGGTATTTTTGCTTGTTACCTTGCAACAGCCCATCACGCATTTGGCGTTTATCGATCGGTTTTTGGCTACTGCCCAGGCCTATAGGGTACCAGTGGTCTTGTTGTTTAATAAAGTTGATGTATTTGACCAAGCAGCCACTGAAGCCGTTTCAGCAATAAAAGCCGTCTATGAGGCCATAGGATATACATCACTAATTATTTCTGCTAAAAATGGCACCGGTGTTGCCGAGGTACGTCAAATGATGCAAAACAAGGTGAGTATGTTTGCAGGTCATAGTGGCGTGGGAAAATCGACACTTGCCAATGCGCTATCCCCCAATTTGGAGTTACTTACAGCCCCAATTTCTGCACAACACCAACAAGGGCAGCACACCACAACCTTTGCACAAATGTTTGATTTGGAAGACAATATGCGGATTGTGGACACCCCCGGGATCAAAGGTTTTGGCGTAGTGGACATGAGCCCAGAGGAATTGGGGGATTATTTTCCTGAAATTTTTGCGCTTAAAAATAACTGTAAGTTTAACAATTGCTTGCACACAAAAGAACCTCAATGTGCTGTTAGAACTGCGGTTGATGACGGAGAAATTGCCGCCTCACGTTACCGTAGTTACAAACAACTATTAGAAGAAGAAACCTCATACCGATAAGTTTATGCGATTAGTAATTCAAAGAGCACAATCGGCTCAAGTGGTTGTGGACAACAAAGTAGTGGGAAAAATAGGCAAAGGGCTGTTGGTCCTTTTAGGAATTGCTACCGATGATACGGAAGACGATGTTGATTGGTTGGTACATAAACTACTTAATTTACGCATCTTTGACGACGAAGGAGGAGTAATGAATTATTCGGTACAAGATGTTCAAGGAGACCTGCTCATTATTTCGCAGTTTACATTGTTGGCAGCCACAAAAAAGGGCCATAGGCCTTCCTATATTCGGGCGGCAAAACACGAAACAGCCATCCCTTTATACGAAAGTTTTTTAGCTAAAGCAGAAACACTTTTGGGACAAACCGTTCAACGCGGAGTTTTTGGAGCACATATGGAAGTCAGTTTGGTGAATGATGGCCCTGTTACACTTCATATTGATTCTAGAGCCCGGGAATAAAGGGGGTTAATAAATATTTACTTCTTCCTCTAAATGAATAGCAAACGTTTTTGCTACAGCAGCTTTAATTTCCTGTGAAAGCGCATGGAGTTCCTTTCCGCTAGCGTTTCCATGATTCACTAAAACCAACGGTTGGGAATGGTGCACTCCGGCATCCCCTTTGCGATAGCCCTTAAAACCTAAGGTATCAATCAGCCAGGCTGCAGGTACTTTCACCTTCACATCGTCCACAGTATAGTGGGGAAGTTTAGGATGGTTTTCCACCAAGCGGTTGTAGTGTTGTTTAGAAATAATGGGGTTTTTAAAAAAGCTCCCACAATTTCCAATTTCATTGGGATTAGGTAGTTTGGATTGTCGGATGGCAATAACAGCATTTGCTACATTTTGTATTGTAGGGGGTGTTCCTTGCAATGCTTCCTCCAAGCGGCCATAAGAAGTGTTGAGCTGATGGGGAGGCTTTTGCAGTTGGAGTTGTACCGAAGTAATGATGTATTGCCCCTTGAGGTCATTTTTAAATACGGATTCGCGGTAGCCAAATTTGCAATCCTTGGCGGTAAAGCGTTTTAGGGCTCCTGTACTAATTTCTAACGCATCACAACACACAAAACTGTCTTTAAGTTCCACTCCATACGCCCCAATATTTTGAATGGGTGCTGCACCCATGTTCCCTGGAATGAGTGCCAAGTTTTCAACACCGCCATAGTTGTTGGCTAAAGTCCAAAGCACAAAGTTGTGCCAGTTTTCTCCTGCTCCAACGGCAACAGTTATTGTAGTTGCATTTTCAGATTCCACACAAATCCCTTTGATGCCTATTTTAAGGGTTAAGCCTTCAAAGTCTTTCGTCCAAAGCATATTACTTCCTCCACCAAGGATTCGCAATTTTGAAAATGTGTTTAGTGCTAAAGCCTCTTGAAGTGCTGCGGTAGAATCTACTGTCAAAAACCCGGCGGTTTTGGCGGCCACGCCAAAGGTGGTGTGTGGTGTGATGGTGTAGTTGTGCACTAAGGCGTTCATAGGCTACAAGGTAGGAAACTCTTAGGAATTGCAGTAGGCCTCCAACCCTTTTTTAAGGATTTCAATAGCTTGTTTTAGGCGGGCTTCCTTTTGGATAAACGCAATGCGAATTTGGTTTTTTCCCACCGCTGGTTGGGCGTAAAATCCTGCTGCTGGGGCAAACATTGCGGTAGTATTGTTGAGGTGAAATGAAGTCAGCAAGAAGCGGACAAAGTACTCGGCATCATCTACGGGCAGTGCAACCATACAATAGAAAGCACCTTTGGGTTGGGAAAATTCAATTTTTGGAATACGGTTTAAGCCCTCAATAAGTACAGCCCTTCGTTTTTGGTATTCTTCCAGTATACTATCAAAATAGGTTTGTGGGGCCTTGAGTGCTGTTGCGGTAGCCAATGTGGCATAGGTAGGTGTGGACAGCCTTAAGTGAGCAAATTTTAACGCTGTAGCCATAAATTCTTTATTCCGACTAACAATGCACCCCACACGTGCTCCACACATGCTGTAGCGTTTTGACACGGAGTCAAGCATTATGGTGTGTGCTGCCCATTTGGGATCTCGAAGTACTGAGTAATGTTCACTGGCGTCGTAAATAAACTCGCGGTATACTTCATCAACAATTAAAAAGCAATCCTGCTCATAAGCTAGGGCACACAATTGTTCAATCTCAAATTTACTATACACATAGCCTGTAGGATTGCTGGGATTACAAATGAGAATGGCCTTAGTTTTCTGTGTGAATGCCGCCTTAATATTTTCTATTGGGGGAAGTTGAAATCCTTGTTGTAGGGTAGAAAGCACCGGTGTAATGGTAACATGACTAGCGGCTGCAAAGCCATAATAATTGGCATAAGAAGGGTCTGGAACAATGATTTCATCACCAGGATTACACAACACGGCACACACAAATTGAATTCCTTCACTTGCGCCTTGGGTCACTAGTATATCTTCAGGGGCAACCGCCACTTGATGTTGCGCATAATATACACAAAATAGTGTCCGGAGTTCTTCTGTTCCTTGAGAAGGGCCATAAGGCAGAAGGTCTAAAGTGCTCTTTTCTACAGCCTCAAGTGCAGCTTTTGGGGCTGCTATATCCGGTTGTCCAATGTTTAAATGAATTACGTCTATCCCCCTTTTTTTGGTGTCTTCTGCCAAACCACTGAGTTTTCGAATGGAAGAAGCGGGCAGTCCTTGACTGTGTGCTGAGAGTTGTGGCATTTGTTAAAAATTATCCAAAATTGAGAAATTTCAATCATTTCCACACAGTTTGGAATGAATTTTATTTAGAAGAGTTGTTTAAATAAAATTTATTCGACTACAGTTCCTTTTATTTTTAAAGCCACAACACTATTAGTTCCAGCATTAGTTGTTACTGTAATGGTTTTGCGGAATACGCCAAGCCGTTGGGTGTCGTAACGCACTTGAATACTTCCCGAAGCTCCGGGTGCAATTGGCGCTTCGGGTTTTTTGGGTACCGTGCAGCCACAGGAAGATTTTACGCTTTCAATAATTAGTGGGCTATTGCCAGTGTTGGTAAACGTAAAGGTATGATTGCCATCAGCCCCCTTTGTTATAGTGCCGTAATCAAAAACTTTTTCTTCAAAACTGATTTCAGCAGCGTTTGAAGTAGTTTGCCCCTGGGCGGTGAAGGCAACAAAAATTAGAAGTGGTAAGAGAAATGTGGTTAAATTTTTCATGTTTAGAATATATAAGGTTAAAGAAAAGAATAAAAATTTTTAACAGTCCAAATGGGGTTCTTACTTTTGTTGATACAAAAATTAGACCAAAACCATGGCTGTGGAACTTCCCGCAAAATTTGAGGCTGCACATGTTGAGAGTAAATGGTACAGTTACTGGCAGGAGAAAAATTATTTTCATTCTGAACCCAATGACAAAAAGCCCTATACTATAGTGATTCCTCCGCCCAATGTAACAGGGGTGCTACATATGGGGCATATGCTAAACAACACCCTGCAAGATATTTTAATACGAAAGGCGCGCATGCAAGGCTACAATGCCTGTTGGGTGCCCGGCACTGACCATGCCTCCATTGCTACCGAAGCCAAAGTAGTGGCCAAATTAAAAGCAGAAGGGATCGACAAAAAATCGCTTAGTAGGGAAGCTTTTTTAGACCACGCTTGGGCATGGACCCATGAATACGGTGGAGTTATTTTAGAACAGCTCAAACGCTTGGGGTGCTCTTGTGACTGGGAACGCACTAAGTTTACTTTAGATGACAACATGTCCCAGTCGGTGTTGAAAGTTTTTGTTGACCTCTACGAAAAGGGGCTTATTTATAAAGGCTATCGTATGGTGAATTGGGACCCTGAAGCTCAAACTACCTTGTCTGATGAGGAAGTTATTTACGAAGAAAAACCAGGGCATTTATATCATATTGAATACCCAGTGGTTGGAGAAGATACCGCTGTTGTGATTGCCACCACACGCCCCGAAACCCTCTTGGGAGATACGGCCGTTTGTGTACACCCTGAGGACGAGCGGTACACCCATTTGCACGGGAAGTCGGTTACGGTTCCTTTGACTGGAAGAACAGTCCCCATTATCACTGATACCTACGTGGAGCAGGAATTTGGAACGGGATGTTTAAAAGTAACCCCTGCCCATGATCTCAACGATAAAGAATTGGGCGAAAAGCACCAATTGGAATTTATTGATATTTTCAATCCTGATGGTACCCTAAATAGTGCAGGATTGCACTACGAAGGCCAAGACCGTTTTGCTGTCCGAAAAGCCATTGGCAAAGAGCTCAAGGAAAAGGGCTTTTTGGTAAAAAAAGAAGACTACAACCATAAAGTAGGAACCTCTGAGCGCACCAAAGCAGTTATTGAGCCGCGTATATCAGAACAGTGGTTTCTAAAAATGGAGCAATTGGCCCAACCTGCAATTGAAGCCGTGCTTGCATCTGAGGATGTAGCGCTGCTTCCAGCAAAGTTTAAAAATACCTACCGTCACTGGATGGAAAATATTCGGGATTGGAACATTTCTCGTCAATTGTGGTGGGGGCAACGTATTCCCGTGTATTACTATGGCAAAGACAATAGCGCTTTTGTGGTGGCAGCAACCCCAGAAGAAGCCTTGGAAAAAGCGCAGGAGAAAACACAAAATACAACACTAACGCTAGCCGACCTTCGACAGGAAGAAGATGTACTAGATACTTGGTTTTCCTCTTGGTTGTGGCCCATAAGTGTATTCAATGGAGTATTAGCGCCCGAAAACGAAGAAATCCAATACTATTACCCAACACAAGACTTGGTTACAGGGCCCGATATTTTATTTTTCTGGGTTGCCCGAATGATAATTTCAGGTTATGAATTACGACAAGCACCGCCATTTAAAAATGTATACCTCACCGGTTTAGTCCGCGATAAACAGGGACGAAAAATGTCTAAGCAATTAGGCAATTCTCCCGATGCGGTAGGCTTAATTGACACCTATGGCGCCGATGCCGTTCGAGTGGGATTAATGTTGAGTACTGCTGCAGGAAATGATTTGTTGTTTGATGAAAGTTTATGTCAACAAGGAAAAAACTTTAGCAACAAAATATGGAATGCTTTCCGTTTGGTTCAAGGATGGGAGCAAAACGCTAGCCTAACTCAACCCGAAGCCAGTGCAAAGGCAATTGCATGGTATACGAACGCATTTGCGCAGGCAGTGGCCACTATAAATGATCATTTTTCTAAATACCGTATTTCAGATGCCTTAATGAGCGCCTACCGTTTGGTGTGGGATGACTTTTGCTCTTGGTTGTTGGAAATTGTAAAGCCTGCCTACGGCAAACCCATAGATACCACTACCTACAACCAACTGATTGCCCTTTTTGAAAATAACCTAAGGTTGTTGCATCCATTTATGCCCTTCCTCACGGAAGAGTTGTGGCAAAGCATTACCGAAAGAAGTACCGAAGAAGCATTAATTGTTTCTTCATGGCCAGAAGAAATCACAGTAGATACTACAATTTTAGAAGATTTCACTTTTGTCCAAGAAGTCATTGCTGCACTCCGCAATTTTAGAACACAGCATCAGCTAGGGTTTAAAGCCCCTGTAGAATTGTACGTTACCAATAGCAGCAGCCCACTGCCCTTCATTAGCATCATCTCTCACTTGGGGTTTGTAGAAAAAATAATCCACGAAGATGTCGCATCCGACGCTCAAGGGGGCCGCATTCGCGTGGGGAAACTTTCGCTGTTTATACCCTTAGCGCAACGTGTTGATGTTGCCGCAGAACGCAAAAAAATTGAGGAGGAACTAAACTACACCCAAGGGTTTTTAGCTTCGGTAGAAAAGAAGCTGAGCAACGAGCGTTTTGTTGCTAATGCACCAGAAAAGGTGATTGCCTTAGAGCGTAAAAAGGCTGAGGATGCGCAAGCAAAAATTAAAGTACTGCAAGAAAACTTGGCAGCTTTAAACGGGGAGTAAACTGTTGAGGTTTATTTTTTCAGGTGGGCAATAACATCTTCCCCTCCGCGTACAGTTTGATTGAGGACTACATCTATAGGGGTATCAACAGGTAAAAACACATCTACCCGAGAGCCAAATTTAATAAAACCTGCATCGGTACCTTGTTCTACTTGATCTCCTACTGTAGCATAGTTGACAATGCGTCGTGCAAGGGCACCAGCAATTTGCCGGTAAAGCACTTCTCCAAACACAGGATTTTTTACAACTACGGTAGTACGTTCATTGAGTTCTGAAGATTTTGGATGCCAGGCCACCAAATATTTTCCGGGATGGTATTTACTAAAGGTGACCTCACCACCTAAGGCATAACGAGTAACATGAACATTAAGCGGTGACATAAAAATGGAAACCTGTAAACGCTCGTCTTTAAAGTATTCCTTTTCATATACTTTTTCAATAACCACAACTTTACCATCTACAGGCGAAACAATGTGTTGATCGTTTTTTTCGGTCACGCGTTTAGGATTTCTAAAGAATTGAAGAATTAAGATCAATAGCGCCAAGGCGATTACTTGTAATCCTTTTTTTATCCAATACTGGCCAATAAAGTACTCTGCAGAAACAGCAACTAGTGTAGCAATTAAAAAACTAACAATGATTATGGTAAATCCTTCTCTATGAAACATATCCTATAGTTTGTAATATCACCCAAACAAATGGTGCAGTAAAAATAATACTATCCATGCGATCGTAAAAGCCTCCGTGCCCTGGAAGTAGATTTCCACTGTCTTTTACTCCTGAATATCTTTTGTACTGTGATTCTACCAAATCTCCAAGGGTAGCTAAAATGGGGATGAGCCCTCCTAAAAGGAGTAAGGTTCCTAAGGGCAGTGGTCTAAAAAAATACCACAATACTACAGCGGCAAATACAGCAAAGGCCGCCCCTCCAAAAAACCCTTCCCAGCTTTTTTTTGGTGAAATGTGCTCTAATAACCTTCTGCGGCCAAAGGTTTTCCCTACAAAATAGGCGAAACTGTTGTTGCACCAAATCAATACATAGGTAATGAGCAAATATTTAGGTGTGAAATCGTTGTAGGGACCCGTTAACGCAAGGATGCAAAAGCATGAAAATACTACGTAAGTATAGGTAATAACCTTAGAGAACCCTCCAGTAATGGGTTTTTTATTTTTACTAAATAATTTTAGTGTTAAAAGAGTGTTTGTTACTGCGCTTAACACAAGTAAGCTCAAAAGTAGCGGGATACTCAATAGGTCTTTATAATGGCCATAAAATAATACTGCCAAAAATAGTATTGGGAAAGGACTCAGGTGCTGATTTAGTTTTTGAAATTCCAAAAGGGCAAGGGCAGAAAAAATAAAAATAACACTACTGGCAAAGAGGGGGTGCGTCAATAAAGCCGTTACAATAAGTCCAACATAAAGTAGGCCAGAAATTGTCCTGAGCACCAATTCATTCATAGGGGTATATTATTCCTGTAGCAGTAAATATATGTTTTTTGCGTTACTCCCTTGTGTTAATGACTGCTTATCTTTAGTTTCATTTTTCACACTCAGATTGGTGATGTTGGTTGGGAGCGCTCCGTCGTATTTTTGTTTTAAAATAGACATGGCTTCACTCACATCGGAAGTTAATTGATTGAGCGTAGCAAACACGATAATATATTCTGGTAATTCTTTGAGTTTAATGTTTTTGATTTGGTACTGACACACTAAAAAGCCCCCCTTGTTTGCAATAAGGCTTTCGCAGGTGGTCAAAAGTGCGCTGTATTGTTGCCGGTTTGTGAACTCCTCAGAAGTCGAAATATTAAAATACTGGGCCAAATCTTTGTGAAGGCAGCAGATGTGTTTGGGTTCCCAAGTGTTTTCTTTTAGAATATTCTCAAAACTATTGAATAACATTTCTTGGGATTCCACAAAGATGAATCGTCCTCCGTGGCGGGTAAAATTCTTTACAAATTCAATTTCAATGAGATCTTTTTGTTTAGGCAAAAAGGGGCTTTGTGCTTCCTCTTTTTTTTGAGGGTCCTTTTTGCCCAAAAGATTGCGCCAAAGATTCAAATGGTATTAATTTTTATGTTTCACTGTTTTCACTTGAGGTCTTAGTTTTTCTTTTTTTGGGTGCTTCTTTTTTCTTTTCAAAAGGGCGATCCCCAAGAATCTTCACCAAGTCATCCTTAAAAATAACTTCTTTTTCTAAAAGACGTTCTGCCAATGTAGTAAGTTTTGCTTTATTTTTTTCAATAATAGCACATGCGCGTTCGTACTGACTTTCAATAAGGCTAGAAATTTCCTTGTCTATAACTTGCGCTGTTTCTTCGGAGTAAGGTTTGGTGAAATTGTAATCTGTTTGCCCCGAAGAATCATAATACGTGATATTTCCAAGGGTGTCGTTTAATCCATATACAGATACTATAGCCCGCGCTTGTCGGGTGACCTTCTCGAGGTCACTCAATGCACCAGTGGAAATTTTATCAAATATTACTTTTTCGGCTGCACGTCCACCGAGGGTAGCGCACATTTCGTCCAGCATTTGTTCTGTTCTAACAATCATGCGCTCTTCAGGAAGATACCATGCAGCGCCCAGGGATTGCCCTCGAGGTACTATAGTTACCTTTACCAGTGGTGCGGCAAACTCCAGTAACCAGCTCACCAATGCATGCCCTGCTTCGTGAAAAGCAATGGTTTTTTTCTCTTCATCGGTGATAATTTTATTCTTCTTTTCAAGCCCGCCAATGATACGATCAACAGCATCTAAAAAATCTTGTTTCCCTACAGATTTTTTGTTTTTTCTCGCAGCAATTAAGGCTGCTTCATTACATACATTGGCAATGTCTGCTCCTGAAAATCCTGGAGTTTGTTTGGCAAGAAAATCAATGTCTAGGGTTTTAATCACCTTCAATGGTTTGAGGTGTACCTTAAAAATTTCACGACGTTCGTTGAGGTCCGGTAGGTCCACATAAATTTGACGGTCGAAACGCCCTGCACGCATTAGTGCTTTGTCCAATACATCTGCGCGGTTGGTTGCGGCAAGCACAATAACATTGGTATCAGTTCCAAAGCCGTCCATCTCCGTCAAGAGTTGGTTAAGGGTGTTTTCGCGTTCGTCGTTAGAGCCCGTGAAATTACTGCGACCCCTGGAGCGTCCAATGGCATCAATTTCATCAATAAATATGATGGAGGGAGATTTTTCCGTGGCTTGTTTAAACAAATCGCGTACTCGCGAAGCCCCAACCCCAACAAACATTTCCACAAAATCGGAACCTGAAAGGGAGAAAAACGGCACTTTTGCTTCTCCAGCAACTGCTTTTGCTAAAAGGGTTTTTCCTGTTCCTGGTGACCCTACCAATAAGGCTCCTTTAGGAATTTTTCCTCCAAGGGTAGTATATTTTTTAGGGTTCTTTAAGAAGTCCACAATTTCTTGTACTTCTTCTTTGGCACCTTCTAAGCCTGCAACATCATTAAAGGTTATTTTAACATCGGTGTTTTGATCAAAGAGCTTGGCTTTTGATTTTCCGATGTTAAATATTTGTCCCCCAGGGCCTCCGGCGCCACCGCCCGACATTCTTCGCATGAGAAAAATCCAAATTCCAATGATGACAATAATGGGTAAGAAACTCACCAGCACGTCCATCCATCGGTTTTCAATAGTTCGGAATTCATAGCGAAAGGCCACCCCATTGTTTTCGGCTTTTTCCAATTTGCGCTGAAATAACTCGAGGTTTCCAACTTCAAACTGGTAATGGGGG
>WTIO01000017.1 GCA_011526365.1 Flavobacteriales bacterium | reverse complement strand
TTTATTGGTGACTCAAATTTATTAAGCGTTTCCATTGATAGTGTGACTGAGGGACTGATGAAGTGTCACATTGGCGGCGGACATTTTTTGATAATTGATGAAGACAGCGCTGTGGAGGTTGGAGACAAAGTACATCTTTCCGTGCGTCCAGAACGTCTGCTGTTGTCGGACGAAGCTGCTGAAACCAACAGTTTAAAAGGCACAGTTTTACAGAGTATTTATAAGGGAACAGATATATCTACGACAGTAGAATTAGAGGGTGGCCCGATAATCTCCGTACGTACTTCAAATACAGCGCGTGGAATTAAGCGTCTAATGCCACCTGGCAGTGCTGCATTTGTGAACATGGAGGCGGGCGCTGCTCGCTTGTTGGCAGACTGATGGCAGGCGGCGCGGCATCGATCAAGAGTTCGCACTCCGGTATCTATTCAGATCAGCGAAATTGGCTTCTGTTGCCATCATGGGTCGTTTTAGGGTTTTTTGTCTTCGCCCCTGTTTGTGTCATGCTTGTTTACTCTTTCTTGACGAAGGAGTTTCGAGGCGGGGTTATTTGGGAACCTACGCTCGCAGCATATGACCAATTCTTCTTTGATAGAGGGTTGTTTGGCGATGCAGAACCGAAACTCCAATGGACCTATATAAGTATTTTTTGGCGCTCGATATGGCAAGCGGGACTCGCCACTATTCTCGCGTTAATTATTGGATTTCCGACGGCTTACTTCATCGCGACTCGTTCTCCTAAAGCGCGCGCGATTTGGGTGTTCCTGATCACAGTCCCGTATTGGGTGAATCTGCTGATACGAACAGTTTCCATGAAATTCCTTGTTCGAGAAGAGGGGCCGTTGAATGATTTTTTGATCTATGCTGGAATAATTGAAGAACCACTTCAAATTATTAACACCAACCTCGCGGTACAGCTTGGCCTGTTCTACAGTTATCTACCATTCATGGTGCTACCAATCTACGCATCAGTAGAAAGGTATAATTTTATATTATCCGAAGCTGCGGCTGATCTGTACGCCACCAAGTGGACAACTCTAACACGCATCCTTTTACCAAGCATTAAGCCGGGTTTAGTCGCCGGTTGTATACTTGTTTTTGTTCCGAGCCTTGGAGCATTCCTAGCCCCTGATTTGCTCGGGGGGGCAAAGAATTTTATGATTGGGTCATTGATTGAGGAGCAGTTTAAGGGGAATGCAGGCAACTGGCCATTTGGTGCTGCGGCATCGATGATTTTGCTGACGATGGTAATGGTGTTGCTTATGATTTTTGCGCATCAACAACGACGAGCGGAGGAAACTCCATGAACTCTAAAGTTGATGTGAAGTCATACGCCGGTTTCCGAGAAATCACATGGATTTGTCTTTTCATATTATACGCGCCTCTTATCGTTGTGACGGTGTATTCTTTCAATGCTTCGGCATCTATCGCGGCTTGGGGAGGCTGGTCTTGGCAATGGTATATTGACGTCTTCATCGGGCCGGAAAGCGCAAAATTTAAAAAAGCTGCGTTTAACTCCTTTTCGATAGCAATTATAGCGGCCAGTCTCTCTACATTTATTGCGACTTTAGCGGCTACGGCAATTTTAAGGGGAGGTAGGTTTAAGTCGCGAACGCCAACGGTTGTGCTTATTACGCTTCCTATAATGGTACCAGAAATCGTGTTGGCTGTCGCAACACTTATTTTTTTCAACTCAATTGGGTTTACTAGGAGCTATTTAACAATCCTAGTTGCTCATGTGGCGTTTTGTATTCCATTCGCTTATCTGCCGATACAAGCTCGCATGCAGGGAATTGAGGTAACTTACGAACACGCCGCAATGGATTTATACGCTTCGAAAGCCAGAGCGTTTACGCGAATTCTATTACCCTTAATGATGCCTGGGATCATTTCTGGTTTTTTGCTGGCATTCATTGTCAGTCTTGACGACTTCATCATCACCAATTTTGTGAAAGGTGCAGGTGTAGAAACCTTGCCAACGGCAATCTTCGGTTCGGTGAAACAAGGGCTCAAGCCCAACATTATGGCAATCTCAACAATGCTACTAAGTCTTTCGATTGTCATGGTGACTATCTCCTACTTCGTGTCGAAATGGGACAATACTAAATAACCACAGGGAGTAAAAA
>WTIO01000027.1 GCA_011526365.1 Flavobacteriales bacterium | reverse complement strand
CAAAGCTAGTTCAGATCACTTAGTACGTGCGTGGCATGAAACGTACGGTCTGCCCATAGTTATCTCGAATTGTTCAAATAATTACGGTCCTTATCAATTTCCTGAAAAACTTATTCCTCTTATGATACTTAACGCAATCGAATGGAAACCGCTGACTATTTATGGTGATGGAGGGAACGTGAGAGACGGGCTGTTTGTTGATGATCACGCTGGTGCTTTATTGAAAATCCTGCAGGCAGGACAAGTTGGGCGGAGCTATAATATCGGGGGAAACAGTGAGTTCACCAATTTGGAAATAGTTACAAAATTATGCGCTCTTCTGGATCGCCTGCTTCCAAATGACAAAGGTCACTACTCTCAATTGATTTCGTTCGTGAAAGATAGACCAGGTCATGATCAGAGATATGCTATAGATCCATCACGGGTCGAAGCTGAGTTGCAATGGAAACCCAAATTCTCAATTGATGCAGGTTTAGAGAAAACTGTAAAATGGTATCTAGCCAATGACGATTGGTGGAAGCCGTTGATCTCGCGAGTGGAATTTGGCGAGCGGCTTGGTAACTATGGGTGAGTACATCCGCATCGTACTTAGCACTATAGATGTGTTATGTTCTAATAAGTTTGAAGGGTATACGAATTTGGGCAAACTAGGAAATGAATAAGCCACGTAAAGGAATTATTCTGGCTGGCGGTCTCGGGACGCGCCTCTATCCACTCACCTTAGGCGTTTCTAAGCAACTTTTACCAGTGTACGACAAGCCGATGATCTATTACCCGATCACCGTCCTTATGCTATCTGGTATTCGAGAAATCCTCGTTATCACGACACCAGAAGATTTACCCCAATTTACACGCGTTCTTGGTGATGGGAGCCAGTGGGGCATTACATTAAAGTTTGCAATTCAAGAGTCGCCAGATGGCTTGGCTCAGGCTTACCTCATTGCAGAGAATTTTTTAGATGGAGCGCCTTCAGCTCTTATACTTGGTGATAATATTTTCTTTGGAAACGGTCTTGTCCAACTCTTACAAAGTGCAGACCAGCGGTCTATTGGAGCTACCGTATTTGGTTATCACGTGCATGACCCTGAACGCTACGGTGTATTTGGCTTTGACGAATACGGCAATGTAGCATCCATTGAAGAAAAGCCTACCATTCCAGCCTCAAATTATGCAGTCACGGGACTATATTTTGCAGATGTAACCGCACCTGAAAGGTGCAAAGATATACGCCCATCAAAGCGCGGTGAATTAGAGATTACCAGCCTTTTGAATGAATATTTAAATGAAGGGTCTTTGCATGTCGAGCGTATGGGAAGAGGGTTCAGTTGGCTCGATACTGGAACGCATACCTCGTTATTAGATGCTTCAAATTTTGTTAAAACTCTAACAGAGCGCCAAGGTTTACAGGTTGGTTCGCCAGACGAAGTCGCTTATCACCAAAAGTGGATCACAGAAGCTGATTTGTTACTACGCGCAAAAAAGTTCGGAAAGAATTATTATGGGAAATATCTGGAAAGTCTCGCCAAGGGATCGTAATTTCGTCATTCTAACTTTTGTGTCGTCTGCACATAAAGGGCTAAAGTAATTTTCCGATGAGAAAAGGATTTTCGGTCAGGTGAAGTAATCCTTTAGACGTCAGGCAGTACTATCAAATTCGAAAAGTTATAGACGTCATGCGCTTGGGGGTTCCGATAAGTGAATAATATGGCTGAGCACATACAGTGTGTTTGGGGTTAGCTAGTGTACGTTGGGATCAAAGTATATTCAATTCCTTAGCGCCGCTTCATTCAAGTGAGGAACTTTAGTACTTGATCGTTTGTCCGTGAATGTAATTTCTTATTAAAGAGTTCATTGCTTTTTATCATTCATACTGATAGGTATCAAATTGATACTTTAACTTGAATTATTGTGAACTCGTTAAATGTCTGGCATTATTAGCGACATGCAAATCGATGGATTAATTGGAACGGTCGTGGCATTCGTGCTCGCGCTTACTTTTATGGCTGTATACCGCCTAAGCGCCTCTACGGATCCTAACCTTGCAGAGCACCGAGCGTCCCACGTGCGTCCAACCTCGAGATTGGGTGGGATAGCAGTGTCCGCCGCCGTTCTCGTAGCGCTGACATATG
>WTIO01000080.1 GCA_011526365.1 Flavobacteriales bacterium | reverse complement strand
TAATGTTACTGAGATAATTATTAATACAATTACGCTCATTAGCGAATATTGGAATATTTTCTTGTTTTCATTTTCAACCTGCTTAATTTCGTTTTGTTTTTCAGAAATAGTTAATAAATTTTCCAACACATTTAATTCGCTCACTCCTATATCATTTGAAACATTGTAGTTTATAGAAATAATTGAATCTTTTATTTTTAATTGGCTCTTCAAATCTTTCTGACGTATGTATATGGATTCTAGTAGCTTAAAGCTTAGCTGCTTTTCTTCAAAACCTACATCAAAATCTTTTTTTGTTCTAATAATGAGGTTTTCAGCCTTAGAAGTTAGTCCTTGTTCCATATAACATGATGCTATTTCAAGGTTTACAGTAGGTATTTGAAATTTTAAGTTTTGTAACAATCCTTTCGCTTTAAAAAAGAAATTTAAAGCCTCATCATACTTTTTTTTTCTTTTCAAATATTGGCCGTATCTTAAATTCGCATAGTATAAAACTTGTTGATTTTCAATAAGTTGTTGATTGCTATTTAGTTGACCTTTGTCATGATTAATAATTAAAGAGTAGTACTCTTTTGCCAAATCCTTTTTCTCCCATATAAAGTATAGATTCATAAAGAACAAATACTGATTCAATATGTCTAGTTGCTTTCCAAATTGTACTTTACGTTTTAATATATTCTGGTAAATGATTTCAGCCTTATCAAAATTTTTCCGTTCAATTTCAACAAGACCAAGATTTGCTTCAGATGTGTTTAATCCAAAGTTTTTTTCTTTTTTATTATCATCATAAAGTTTAAAATTATTGAGTGCTTCTTGGAAATATCTTTCAGCCTTATCAAAATATTTGTTTTTAAAATAGACGTTACCCATTAAAATCAAAACCCAAGGTGGTTTTGTTACATTTGGATTTATTCTGTATTTGGGGTCCATATTTTCGTAAAGTTTCAATGCTTCAATGACGTATTGGAAAGATTTTTTGTAAAACCCCATATTGTAAAAACATTCAGCAATAAGATAATAGGAGTTGAAGAAGTCATAATTGACCTCTTTTAAATCTGTATTTAAAGCCTTGAATCCATAGTAAATACCTTTTTTAGGGTCAGTACTTTTATATTTTAACACAGAGTCATTAAGGGCCTCTAATGACTGTCCATATGCCAAAACGCCAAAAAACATAAATCCAAAAAGAAAAAATAAAGACCTCATAATCAAACTCTTCTGCAGAGTCCTATAAAGTACAATTTAACTAAAAAACAATGCATTGTTATTCCAATAAAGTGTAATATTAATTGAGATATATTAAGAAAACACTTTAATTATTAATAAAATTTTTTCACTTCATTAAATATCACGTTTACCCATAGCTGATACATTTTTTTACTAGGATGGAGTCCATCACTTACAACCAAGCTATAGTCCTCAGAGTCTGTTCTTGAGATAGTAGTAATATCTATAAAAGATACATTCAAATTATCACTGATTCCTTTTCCTACTTTATTATATTCATCTATCTCTTTGCTGATTTTAGTTTTATCATAATTTTCAGCAAAAGGTGTAAAACTCCAATCAGGTATAGATACTATAAAAACCTTTGATGAATTTCCTTTTGCATATTCAATGGCTTTATTAACAGTAATTCTAAATTGTTCTCTATATCCCTCTAAACTATATCCTCTAAATTGATCGTTAACGCCAATTAATACACTGACAATATCAAAATTATTTTCAATGCTAGTATTATCTAATTGATTGTTGAGATCAGCACATGATAATCCCGTTTCTGCAATAATTTTTAGATCTACATCAATTTCCCACTCAGTTTCTAATTGTTCCGATAATAGCTCAGGCCATCGATCTTTTTTGTCTACTCCTTCGCCTATGGTATAACTATCACCAAGGGCCAAATAGTTGATATTATCTGTTAAAATTTCATTATCAACTATATTTTTTTCAACAGAAATTGATTCAATTTTTTCCTCATGGCTTAAATTACAGCCGCAAAAAACGGAAACAAATAAAATAAATTTTATATAATTAATTTTCTCGATAGTTTTAATTTAATGGACGACATTAATTACCTAAAAGCAGCATTTTTTGAGTTAAATTTTCAATAGCTTTTGCATAGCGGGTATCCCACTCATTAAATTTTTCGTTGCGCTTAATGGCTAGTTCATATTCTATGCCGGGTAATATCCATGAGGCGTAGCCCGAAAAGGGGTCTGAAGAGGCATAAATTGATTTGAACCAATCCCCGTAGTACATACCTTTTTTATCAATAAAGCTTTTTTCCAATGCAATAAGTTGTTGGTTTATTGTTGTAATAGCTTTAGGGCTCAATTTATTTTCGTTAATATTTACCGATAAATTATTAAAAGCACTTTCGGCAGCGACACCTAATTTTTTTAGAGCTTCTTGGGTTTTTTGAAATCCATTGAAAGTGGGGTGTTGTTTAAGTACTTCTACCTCTGCTTTCTCAAAATGCCCTTTTAAGTCGTTGGGATAACGCATAAGATCATATGGAATGACAGTGGCATTGGCCAAACGAAGACTCATAATACCTGCAAACTTTTCAATGGTTGCACCCATTTGAAATTCAGGGTCCACAAAGCGTTCGTAATATCGAAAGGAATCGTAATTGGAATGGTATACTGTTGTTCCTCCAGCACCACCACTCATGGAAGGTACACCAACATGCATATAAAACCCAATATGGTCTGAGCCACCCCCTAAATTTCCTATAGTGGGAACTTCTTTTTCACCTTTCCACTGGTCAAAAAGTGTTGCATTTGAATAGGGATAGTTAACCTGCTTTGCTGAGGCTAGCACCAATTCTTTTAAACTGGGTGAGGAGGAGGCCCCAAATCGTTTGCCCGAAACACCACCATCAAAATTCATGTATGCCACTGCTTTAGTTTTCAATTCGTCGCGCAATTCTTCTACCCATTCGGCAGAACCAATCACCCCGTGTTCTTCGGCATCCCAATGCCCAATTAAAATAGAGCGTTTAGGACCTTTGCCTGCTGCTACTAATTTCCCTAAAGTTTCGCTTAAACTGAGGAGCATAGCCGTACCACTATTGGGATCTGTAGCACCAAACCCCCAAGCGTCTAAATGACATCCAAGGATAATCCATTCGTCAGGATACACACTTCCTTTAACAGTTCCAACAACATTGTGAATTCGAACAAATTCTCGCGGTTGTTCTACTTTTAAATGCACTTTTAAGTTTTTACCTCCCTCAATTCTATAGGTAAAGGGGAGTCCTCCTTGCCAATTTCTGGGAACAGGAGCCCCTGTCATTTGTTCTAAAATTTCTTTAGCAGCACCATAGCCTATGGGGGTTACAGGGATGCTGTGCAGTTGGGCCTCTTCGGGTTTTCGGCGTTTTACTTTTTTGAATCCATCTAAAGGTAAAGCGGGTTCGTAAGGCGTAAGTGGATCTCCCGTAAAATCTTCGGTTAACAAGGAACCCCTTTGAATAGTACTTGCTGAATAGAAGGGGCCTTCAGGATACACCAAGCCTTTAAAATACCCACTATCCATAGGGTCTGTAAAAATAATTAGACCTGCTGCTCCAGCAGCTTCCGCAAATTTTGCTTTGTAGCCTCTAAAATTTCCGCCATAACGTGCCAAAACAATTTTCCCTTTAACCTCCACGCCAAGTTTTTTGAGTTGTTCAAAGTCTTCTTTTCTGCCATAATTAGCATAGACCACTTCTGCGGTAACCGCGCCCGACCCCGAATAGGCATTCCATCCTTTCCACAAGTCTTCATCCATAGAGTAGGGGTCCTCAGTAAGGAGGTCTTCTTTCATGGATAAAGGTTGTCGTTTGGGTTGTACAATTTCTAAATACGACTCTCCCGGAGCTTTGGACATATAAATGTCATAGGGATATTTTTTCACCTTCAAGCCCGCTTTATACATGGTGCGCGCGATGTAGTCAATAACATCATTATTGGCTTGACTTCCTGCTACATGAGGTTTTTTGGTTAATTCCTTCAGGTGAATTTTAAAACGGGACTGATCCACAAGATCAGTAAAAAGTTTTTCAGTGGCCAACTGCTTGTTCCAAGC
Source organism: Flavobacteriales bacterium (assembly GCA_011526365.1). GTDB lineage: Bacteria > Bacteroidota > Bacteroidia > Flavobacteriales > Flavobacteriaceae > RFYP01. The sequence continues at coordinate 27,829 of WTIO01000080.1, read as the reverse complement.
GGATTCCGAATAGCCAGTTTGCCCCAAGACATTTAAACTCAGAGTACAAAAAAATAAAAAATAGTATTTCATAAGGTTCAGAGGTTGAATTCTTTAGCTATTAAATATAAGTTTTAAATGGATGCCATACGAGACACAGCACTACAATATTGAAATTGATGCTAATAAGAGTTGAGGTGTGGCTGGTTTGCCAGTAGTTTTACCAACCAATTCCTGCTACCAAAAGGATGAAGTATTAGCCCTATTAACTATTGCTTAATCAGGGTATGTGTCATGTTTTAGAAAAGTATTCTCCCCTAGTAGAAGTGGTTGCTGTTTCTACTACACCTACCCAAAGAAAACCTCAGTTTGAGCACTAGTGTTTTTAGTCCCAACTGTTGAGCCCTAAGAGTTTCTCTCCCAAAGGTGACAAGGCAGCAGTGCTATATTTTGTTTGTTCCCATTTTCTAGGATCACCGGGAAAGGCATAGCCCTCTGGTGCAACTCTGTTTTTCCATGAATTCATGCGCCACGCTTTTAGCGCAGCATTGTCTTCTTCTGCAGGCATCATGGAAATATACTGGGCAATACGCACCTTATTATTGGACCTGTTGGGACGTATACCGTGTGGTAACAGGCTATTAAAAATTAGCAGGTCACCAGCTTCCATGGCAACCTTTTCAATCTTGTCTTCCAAACCAGTTATATCGGGTTGGAAATGGTTGCGGTCTTGGGCTTGAGTCAGCTTCCAGGTGTCGTAATTTTGAAACAACCAAGGAATACATTGAAAGCCTCCCATATCCAAATCAGTTTGGTCGGATAATGCAATAACACCTTGCACGTTTTGTGGTTTTGTTTCGGGGTCGTAATCCCAATGAATAAATCCTTTGTATTCAAAGCCTTTTTTGATAGGAAAATTTAGGTTGGCACGGTCAATGGTTACCCATAATTTTTCGGTACCCCAAACATCTACAAATGCGTCATATACCCTTTGAGTTTGTCGATTGTTCCACAGCTGTTGGTGGTTGTAAACTTCTACCATTCCCGTTCCTGCCAATTCTTTCATTTTCATTTCGGCTCTAGGGGGGGTGTACCAGGTGTTGGGATCATGGGGATTCTTTTCTTCAAATTCCCAAAGAAAGTCGGCTGTTGCTGTTGCTTGTTTTTTAGGGATGGCATTTTTAATTACGATATAACCTTTTTCTATCCAAAATTGCCACTCCGATTCTGTAAGCACCCGCAAAGGGGTCTGGTTGGTTCGGGTGTTAAGAGAAAGCGTACTGCTTTTGGCCGTAGAGGGGTTACCGGGAATTTCTTGGTGTTCGTTTTTATACACTTCAATTGGGTTTTAGGTCATGTTTAAAGATATTAAAATAGTGTTTTTCATTTTAGGATGTGCTACAACTTATGCTAACTCCAATTTTTTGGATGGGGTTTGTAAGCAATGGATATATTCAGTCGATTTTGTACTTTAGAGTAAATCACTATTAAATTATGAAACGAAAATTTCTTTTGGAAGAAAAGGACATCCCAGAAAATTGGTATAATATCATTGCTGATATGCCTAACAAACCACTTCCACCACTACACCCAGCCACCAAAGAGCCCATAGGTCCCGATGCCTTGGCGCCTTTGTTTCCAATGGAATTAATTAAGCAAGAAGTTACTACCGACAAATATGTTCCCATCCCCGATGAGGTCCGAAACATTTATTCCATATGGCGCCCTACTCCTCTTTACAGAGCCCACAACTTGGAAAAGGTGTTGGATACCCCTGCAAAAATTTACTACAAATACGAAGGTACTAGCCCCACTGGTTCTCACAAACCCAATACAGCAGTACCCCAAGCCTATTACAATAAAATGGAAGGCGTGAAAAAAATCACTACCGAAACAGGTGCCGGTCAATGGGGGAGTGCCTTAAGTTTTGCCTGTCAACATTTTGGTATCGACTGCGAGGTGTTTATGGTAAAACTTTCCTTTGATCATAAACCCTATCGGAAAGTGATGATGAACACTTGGGGTGCAAAAGTGCATCCTTCCCCCTCAGCGGCAACTGAAATTGGGAAAAAGATTTTAGCAGAGCACCCCGATACCACAGGGTCTTTAGGAATTGCTATTTCCGAAGCCATCGAAAGTGCTGTGCACAACGACACTACCAAATATGCTTTAGGAAGCGTTTTAAACCATGTAAAACTGCATCAAACGATAGTAGGCCAAGAGGCCATAAAACAAATGGAAATGGCTGGGGATATGCCCGATGTGGTGATAGCACCATTTGGGGGAGGCTCCAACTTTGCCGGTTTATCATTCCCATTTTTACGTTTAAATTTCGATGAGGGAAAATCCATTCGTTGTATTGCCAGTGAACCCGCTTCCTGTCCAAAATTAACCAAGGGCGTGTTCCGTTATGATTTTGGAGACACCGCAGGGATGACCCCTTTGCTGCCCATGTATACCCTAGGTCACGATTTTGTTCCTGCGCCCATTCATGCTGGGGGGTTACGTTACCACGGAGCTGGTGTTATTGTAAGCCAGTTGCTTAAGGACAAGCTTATTGAAGCTGTTGCCCACGACAATTTAGAGGTGTTTGAGGCTGGTGTTACCTTTGCCCGTGCTGAAGGAATTATTCCTGCCCCAGAGGCCACCCACGGAATTGCTACCGTCATAGCCGAGGCTGAGCGATGCAAACGTGAAGGAAAAGCCGAAACCATTCTCTTTAATTTGTGTGGTCACGGTAACTTCGACATGAAGGCCTATCAGGATTATTTTGATGGAAAAATTGTAAAGCACGAATTGTCGGATGCAGAAATTCAAGCATCAATTGCAAAATTAGATACTCCCACTATCTAATACATACTGTACTCGATGAAACAAATTATCACCCTCCACAGGGGAGGGTGTTTTTTGGTATAAGAAAAGCACTAGTTATTTTGCTGCGCGTTGATGTTGTCTTCTATTGTTGTTATGGTTTTTTTAACCTCAGTAAGATAGGCTTCAAAGTTTACAACATAACTGGATCGAAGGATGAACACATAGTTTTCAAAAAGGTTTATTAGCTTGCTTTGTAAGTTGGGATCTTTTTTCCAAAACATCAGGTCTCTTTGACTGGGATTTAATTTAAGGATGTTTTTTAGTGCCTCTTCATAAGTTCCCCATTGATTTTTTTCAGTATCCCATTTTCTGACATAAGTCGTATTTATCCACTTGAAGTTATAGTATTGGTGCATTAGTGGTTGAAGATAATTAAGAAAGTACTCTTGTTCTCGCTCCTGGCGATCGTTAATTGCGATACTTCTGGATTCCAATACACCAATTTGATTTTTTAACGCATCATCCCCTAAATATCGTAAGGCTCCAGAGCTAATCACCTGTTCAATGTTAGCGACATTAGGATTAAAATAGGACCAGTTAAATATGGCATTGGCAAAAAGGTTTTGCTGTTTAAAGTCATCACTTAACAGCCCTCGTTGTGTTACATCGTCAATAAACAAATACACATTTTCAATAAGCACTTTACGCCTTGCCGTAAAATCATCAAATCGCTCTAGGTCTTTTTCTAAATCAATTTTTAGGGAGTTGAGTAACTCAATAGAATTTTTTTTCTCTGAGTAGTCCTCACGATAATTTTCTACTACAAAACCCAGGGTTACCGCAATAAATAAAATGATGAGTTCCACTACTCGCGAAGCAATATTGATACGGCTAAAAAAGGACGATGCAGTCATTAAATTGTAGTTATTTAAGGTGTATGGTTTAAAAAATGAGTTACCACCTCCTTACAATATGGTGAATATTATGCAGAAAAAAAAGCGCGTGCACTAGAGCTAGTTTTGTTCAATGGCCCCTGTGGTGCTTCCAAATAAATCTATTTCCCCGTCGAGTTTTAGGGCAACAACCGTATAATAGGGGTCAATGCTTTCTGGGGGAAGTTCGATATAAGTTATGCCGGGGTACTTATTCCAATAGACTTTGCAGAGGGTTTGCTTTTGCAGCATACTGCCCTCGCCCACCACATAGGCCACATTAATCCGGTTGGAAATTCCTTTGAGAACCAGTTTCCCATCTTTAGGAACATCCCGTACATAGAGGTAAAGGGTCTTTTTGTCTTTGGACAAGGCGGTTGGGCCATAAAAATGATCGTAGGGAATGCCTTTTCGGGTTCCATAAATGGCACTGCCGTGCTTTTTTGTCCATTGGCCTAGGGCTTTTAAAAGGTCTTGTTGTTCCTTGGGTAGGGTTCCATCTGCTTTTGGGCCAATGTCTAAAAGTAAGTTGCCTCCTTTACTTATACAGTCCACAAAAAGGTCCATTACCTGAAGTGAAGTTTTGTAGTTGGTATCCGTTTTCTGATAGCCCCATGAGTCGTTCATTGTAACACACAATTCCCAATAGGGGGCTTTAGGTCGGTAGACGGGGACTCCAATTTCGGGGGTGTCATAATCGCCTTTACCATTCAGTCGCGAATTAAAAATTACGTTTGCGGAGTTTTTGGTTAACAGAGTTTTAATTTCTTCCACCCCCCATTCCTCAGCACTGTGCTCCCAGTCACCGTCAAACCACCATAAGTTAGGGCTGTACTTTTTTGACAACTCATTTAATTGCCCCAGCATGTATTTGCGGTACTTTTTCCAGCGTTGCGGATCGTTTGCTATGGTGTAACGTTTTTTGTCTTTGGTGTGATGGGTGTAGTTTAAATGGGACCAATCGGGCAAGGAAAAATACAAGCCCAATTGAAGGCCTTTGTCGCGCACAGCATTTACAAAAGGTGTAAGTACATCACGTTTGGCCTTGGCATGTTCTACTGCGTTTAAGTTGCCGTATTTGGTATCCCACAAAGCAAAGCCTTCATGGTGTTTGCTGGTAATTACGGTGTATTTTGCGCCGCTTGCTGCAATAAGCTCTACCCAGGCTTGGGGGTCATAATTTTCAGCACCAAAGCCATTTCGTTGCTGTAAATAGTCCTCATGGGAGAGGTAGCCGTTATAAAATGCCCAGGATTCGCTGATCCCCTCAACAGAATATAGTCCCCAATGGATAAAAATCCCCAGTTTGGCATCCTGAAACCACTCCATTTTGGATTGTGCTTGCACCCGAGGAGCAACAAGGAAAATTAAAATGAAAAGCGGAATGATTTTACGCATATTGTATTGTTTTGTTCCTATTCAACACTGTGCTTGTCCGAAGCGGGAATCCACACTGTACTCAAATCGGGGTTTTCCATGGTTTCATCTAACGGATATATTGGGCGTTGTAGGCGTTGGTAGGGCAGGCGTTGTAAATTTTGGTCTACTCCTCCTGGGGTGAGTGCCATCACCCAATCTTGGCGGATATTGTAAAGCTCGGGAACCAAATAACCAATTTTCACTACTAGAATATCCGTTTTGGAAGGATCCAGGTTAAGATTGCTAAAGTCTTTAATGTAGTGGTAGGGCTTTCGTTTTTTGGTAACAATAACTTTTATACTGCCCACTTGAACCACAACTTCTACCTCGGCGTTTACATCCCCTTTATGAATGGCCAAAATAGCGCCAGTTAGTTCTAAGGGGGGCGCATAGCGATCGTCCACCTGTGCCCCCACTTTTGCAGTTACGGTTTTTCCTACGCCCAGTTCTAGGGCTTTTTCTATAAGCTCGGGGCCGGGGAGGGATGCATAAATAAGTTCAGGGCCGTTGTTGGTTTTAAAGGCGTTGTGTTGCAGCAGTTCCCGCAGGGTCCAAGTAACATCTCCAGCCCCTCCAGCCGTTGGATTATCGCCCATATCACTAAGAATAAAAGGTTGGGCCGAGCTGTTTAAGGCTTGTTGCAAGGCTTTGTCAAAAGTGGTGGTGGGCGCAACAAAATCGAAATCCTTTCGTACCGCCCAAAAGGACTTGGCCAATTGCTCGGCACCCATTCTAACTTTTTCCTTAGTGTCGCCTACTACCATTACCACCCCGTGATTTCTGGGCGCGTCGGCCCAGGGATAGCCCATCCAAATGGCGGCATCGGTAATTCCTTCTTGCGCTGTGATACTAGGAATTTGAGCATAAAGACTTTTCCCAGGGTCAATGCGTGTACTTGTTTTTTCTCCCGGGAGTAAAATGGGAACACGTATCCACGCCTTGTACGCAGGTTTGCCCAAATTGTTTTCCAAGCGATACAATAAATTTTCTACTGCTCGCTGTTTGGATTCATAGGCATCTTCATGGGGTGCCATCCGATAGCAGGTAATTAAGTCTGACTCGGCAGCAAGACGTTGGGACACATTTCCGTGCAAATCCATAGAAGTAGAAATTAGCGTTTTGGGTCCTACTACTTTTCTAATTCTTGCGATCATATCCCCCTCGGGGTCATATAAGTCTTCCACACTCATAGCCCCGTGGATGTCAAAAAACAATCCGTCGTAGGGCAGGTTTTGGGCGAGGCGATCTAAGGTAATTTGCATGAGTGAATCGTAGGATTTGTAGGTGACAATTCCCCCAGGAAGGGCATGTCCTTTAAGGGTAGGGAACCACTGGGCCCGTTGGCGTAGTGGATGGTCTGGACTAAAAAAAGGATACAAGTTAAAAATGTCGTCCCCCAGTTTAGAATGAAAAGCCTCAGCTGTTGTCTTTGCAGGTGAAAAGGTGCTCGATTCAATGGCCAAACCCGCTATGGCTACTCTTGGTAGGGGAGGCGTTGCGTTGGTACAACCTACAAAAAGGGCTGCAAAAAAAAGAAATAAAAGAAAGGGGAGGTAGTTTTTGGCGTACTGTTTCATCATTTTAAATATAGAAAACTTTAAGAGTTTTTAGTGCACGGGCTACAGTAAAAGCAAAATATACAAGCCGTTTTGGTATGGCAGAAAAAAATATTGTAAATTGTAATGAACCATAAACTAATTAAAAATGGAAAATTCAAAAGACATTCTTAAAGTCCGTCTTCACGACGGTATCGTAGGCCTCCTTTACTTAAACTCAGTGCTTTTGGCTAATATTTTTGGTCCAGAATATCTGTGGATCGCAGTGGGGGTTGCTTTACTTCAGATAATAAGCCCCGTTACCAAGTTTTGTCCGGTGTATTTTATTCTAAATAAACTGATGCCAAATACGACGCCCATGCAAAATGGCCGCTAGAGGTTGATGTTGCTTAGTTTAAGTTGTATTGCTAGGAATAAGCTATCTTGTGGCGTATTATGTTATGTCGATGGCTTACAGTTTCAATACTCTACTAACTAATTCAAACTACCTGAAAGTCTTATTGTTTGCTATGTGGCTTCTTATGGGGAGCAACTTTCAAGCTCAAGACCGTATCCTTTTTGCCAATGGTGATGTGGGCTACCAATGTTTTCGTATTCCTGCACTGGTGTCGTGGTCGGCGCAAGAGTTGTTTGCCTTTGCAGAAGGACGTAAAGACAATTGCGGGGATTTTGGCAATGTCGATATCCTTATGCGTCGAAGTACCGATGGAGGTCAAACTTGGAGCCCCCCTAAAGTGGTGGTTGACAATGGAAACCTTCAGGCGGGTAACGCCACCCCTATAGTAGATTGGCTTGACCCTAACTATCCCAATGGGCGCTTGTTTTTATTTTACAATACAGGAACAGCTTCGGAGCAGGAAACTCGTGAAGGAAGAGGCCAACGACAAGGGTTTTATATCACTTCTACTGATCATGGACAAAGCTGGTCGGCACCAATAGAAATCACGTCTCAATTTCATTTTGACCGCTTTAGTACTGCTCCTGAAATAGATTCACGAACCTTGGCGTTTGCTCCAGGGCATGGCTTACAGCTCACCATGGGACCTCACAAAGGCCGATTGATTATTCCTGCCAACCATTCTTATGGGCCTCCGCAAGATCATTTTAAGGACTACCGTGCTTTTGTCGTATATTCTGATGACCATGGGCTAAGCTGGCAGTTTTCCGAAGATATTTCTTTACCAGCGTCCAACGAGGCTATGGCAGTTCAGGTACATCCAGAGAAAATGCTTTTACTGGTTCGTATGCAGGACAAAAATTATAGCACTAAACTTATGGCTTCCAGTACTGATGGAGGAGCTCATTGGGACGAGTTGTGGTTTCCTGAAAAGCTCACCACTCCTATGTGTCAATCGTCAATTTTACACGTACCTGAATTGGCAACAACCTTTCATTTAGGGCCTGCCAGTACGCAACAACGTACTGCACTTAGCCTCTGGTATTCCTCAGATTTAGGGACTACTTGGGCCAAAAAACAACTGCTATGGCCCGGGAGTGCGGCATATTCTGATATAGTCTATTTGGGCGAAAAGCGTTTGGGGATTTTTTACGAGCGAAAAAATTATCAGGAAATGGTATATCGGTCCATAGGTGTAGAATAAGACCTAGGTATTTATAGTGTACACTTTTGTTTCCTGTAGGCAAGTACTTGTACCCCTATAAAATAGTGGCATTTTTGGTAGGGTTGATGTAATTAGTGCGTGTTTTTTAAATATTTAATTATGATCCCTAATTGTCCCAAATGGTAAATGTCGTGATGTAGCATGCCGTTTATTAGAAAACGATAGGTGTAGGTGCCCTTAAAATCTGTGTCATAATACTTTTGGTCTAAGAAGTTGTCGTTTTTTTATTCTAATAAACGCGGACTAGCGTTCTGCAAGCACCAATCGCATCACATCTACGCGCGACATTTTGCGCAATTTTAAAATATTGCTGTAATTGGCTTGTTGCTGTCGTGTTGGGCGCCCGGTATTTTCGCTGTTTTTATAAACGGCACTCATATCGTTAAAAAAATTCGCAGTAATATAGTTGGGCGATCCTTCAGCCAAAGGCTCTAAAATTTTATGTAAGCCCCACCCTTTTACTAAGGGATTATTTTTAAAGGCAGGCATAAAGTTTTTGAGTTCCATTTGCTCGTATTCATACATTCGTGTAGGATCTACCTCCATATGACTGACTACTGCTATGGTGGCTGGTTTTTCTCCAGCAGCAGGGACAAAGCCCCCTTTAAAGGCGGTCATAACAAACTTTGCTGCCACAACTTTACCACCCCACTGTTGGCGCGCCATTTGCAGTTCTTTTTCCGAAAAATCTTGCCCACTGTTGTCGCCTCCCATATTGCTCGTGTCTAAAGAGGGTTGTAGGTGCGCATATACAAAAGTGGTATGGCTGGCATCGCTACTGTTGGTAATTTGCCACATGTCCCAGCCTATTTTTTCTCCGCGATCTATGGCGGCTTTGTGTAGTTTTGAAAAGTAGTTTTTTTCAAGCTCAATTAGGCCTTGTGCATCCTCGCTTTTTACAGTAATATAGTGGAGGCCAACATACATTTCTTGGGCTGTAGCCCAGCTGCCTACAAGGAGTAGGACAAAAAATAAATAACGTTTCATATTAAATAGTATTTGAATTAAAAAAAATTATTCTACGAGGACACGGATTTCGTCGTACCAACCATCAGTATATGTACTGAGGACTTCTCCAACATCTCTTCGAAAAGCTCCAGCACCATTAATTGCGTCGTATTTAGTTTGAAAATCTGCGGGTAATCCTTTACTCGTAGAAAATGCTGCCCAATTTTTTATGGGATACACTAAAGTAATATCAGTACCCTCACCGCTTCGGAATGCACTTTCATATACACGACGCGGATTGGGAGCTTTCATGGCTTCTAAAGCTTCTTTTATTTTTATTATAGCTTCCATTACTTTGCTCCTGCTGTCCATTTTATTGTTTATTTTAAAAGTCCTTAGCAGCAAAACATTGGGACTTCCCCATGATGGAGGAGTATAGCTAGCCTCCCAGTTAAGTTGTGCATATTGGGCTTCTTCTCCCACAACAAAATTTCTGATGTTTTTTTGCCAATCTGTCATATGAGTTGAATTGGGCCAATTGTCCATATCAGCAAAGGTCATAGGACCGTTTAACCAAGCATATTTTCCTGCATTGGGGCCTGTTAAAATGGAATAAAGTGATGCCGTTGCATTTCCTTTGCTGTGGTATTTTTTGTTGTGGGCTTTTACCCCAGCAATCAATTGGGCTTCTTCTTTCTTGTTGGGAGTTAATAGGATGCCTTCATAAACAACTTCTGATTGTTGCGCAAAGGCATAAGATACTACAAGAGTAAATACGAAAGTAAATAATCGTTTCATTTAAATTGGTTTATGGTTAATACTCCAAGTTACCAAAATTTAATTAAATGAAATAACTGAGGGCTCCTTTAAATGAAATTAGTCGGAGACCTTGTGGGAGCCATCACAAAAAGGAGAGCTAGTAGATTTGCCACAGCCACACAGGGTGAAGCGTTTGCCGTGGGGAAGGGGATTTCCGTGTTCGTCCACAAGCGCTACTAGTGCAGGGTCGGCGTTGTACACGCGTATACGACCGTTGTCAAAAACTTCAAGTGTTACTTTTTCCAAAAAATTTTTATTTATCAGTTGGGGCTAGGGTAGGTTTTTGGTACTCTTGAAAAGGCTGTTTTAAGAGTTCCTTAATCTGGGTGTTTTTTTGCTCATCGGGGAATACATCTACACCATACACAAGCTGCTCGCGTTCAAAATTCATATAAGTGCCAAACAGGCGATCCCAAATGGAAAAAATATTCCCATAGTTAGCGTCAGTGTAGGGCAAGCGATAGTGGTGGTGGATTTTATGCATGTCTGGAGAAACAATGACATAACTCAACCAACTATCGACCCTTTTGGGGAGTTTAATATTTGCATGATTAAATTGCGAAAACACTAGCGAACAGGATTGGTAAAGCATTACTAATCCTATTGGGGCACCCACAAGGAACACACCCAATAAAGTAAAGCCAAAACGAATTACGCTCTCTAACGGATGGTGTCTATTTGCAGTAGTAGTATCCACTTTATGGTCGGAATGATGCACTAAATGCACCATCCACAGTGGTTTTACACGATGCTCCACATAGTGAGCCGTGTAGGCACCAATGAGGTCCAGTAATAAAAGCCCCAACACTATATCCACCCACAAGGCGTGTACCGGCAGCCAATGCAGAAAACCAAATTTGGTAGCAGTTACCCAATCGGCAGTTTGCAACAGTAAAAAAGCCAATGCAAAGTTTATGATTACCGTAGTTAAGGTAAAGAAGAGGTTGGGTAAGGCATGGCGCCATTTTTTATACTGAAAACGAAACAGCGGCACGGCGCTTTCAAACAGCCAAAAGGAGGCCAAGCCACCTACTAATAGTATACTTCTGTGTGATGAGGGGATCGTTTCAAAATAACGCATCAACCATTCCATAGTGATCCAATCTTTTCCCAAATATATTTAAATAAATTAAATACCCTAAGAGGGTATGGATTGGGAGTTGTATTTTATCTTAATGAAATCTAAAGCGATTTGGTCAACAAGCTGGTGTAAATTGTTGTGGAATAAAACACGTTTATTTTTAGGTTTTTTAATCCATTTTTCAATTTTTGATTGTTGACTTACATCAAAGTGCTTCACCACAACAACCCCCATTTTTTTTAGGGTATAGGCATTGTACTGTTGTTCTACCTGCCCCCGCATAGGAACTACCATCAAGGGCTTGTTTAAAAAAATACTTTCTGCGGTGGTAGTAAAACCTGCATTGGTTATTACACCGTCTGCAGCAGCCAATGCTGAAATGAAAGCTGTTTCGTTTATGGGGTGAAGGCTGTAATTGTTAGATGCTGAAAACGCAATTATGTCCTTAGAGAAAATTTTAAACTGCTGACCCTTTGTACTGCTAATCACTTTAATAATTTCTTCCTGCGGATGAGCGGGTAAATACACTACAATACCTCCTCCTCGTGTAGGGGTGAGGTGACGAATTTTAGAACGAATAATGGGATGGTAAATGTTATTGTCAAAAGCCTTGTAATGCAAACCATAGCCGTATTTTACCGGAGCAAAAAATCGTATGTAGGACAGTTTACGCGTCCATTTTTTCTTGCTATCAGGAATTTTTTTTTGCCACAGCGTAAACTGATTGCTCAACCCAAAACACAAAACGCCATGCAGTTTACAACTCCATGCGGTAATGGGTTCATAATCATTGATTACCAAGTCGTACTGATGTACAGGAGCTCGAAAAAGGTCAATGATAAATTGAAGAATATTATTTTTAAAAATAGTCTTTCCCCAGTGAATACCTCCTTTTTGGGTGTGGAACAACGTGAGCCCTTGGTAGTGGTGTTTTATGGGACTATTCAACGATAAGCCATGATTGGGACCACTCAATACTACATCAACCTGAAAGCGCCTTTCCAAATAAGGAATAAATTCCTTGGCACGACTCAGGTGTCCGTTTCCAGTAGTTTGAATAGCATACAACACTTTCATCAATCAATTCTTAATCATATTAAACTCCAACAACATGTCTTCAAACAGTTCCTTGCTGTTTTTGATATCCTCTATTTCTGTGGTAACAACATCAGCACCAAAAAGCTGGTCGAAATAAATAATTTTCCATTGCCCTTGGTGGTATTCTAAAGCGGAAAGATTTTCAATCCAATCGCCGGAGTTTAAATATACTACCGATTTACCATCTACCGTGAAGGTTTCCATATTGGGCTGATGGATATGACCACATACCACGTATTTATACCCGTTTCGTGCAGCGATAGCTACAGCCACTTGTTCAAATTGGTTGATATACTTTACAGCCGATTTAACACTGTTCTTTATGGTTTTCGAAAAGGACATAGGGCTTTTCCCCATTTTAATTAGCAACCAGTTGATACAGCTGTTGAGAAGAATTAAAGCATCGTACCCCATTCCACCTAAACGAGTTAACCATTTTGAATAGCGCATAGTAACATCAAAAATATCACCGTGGAAAAACCAAGCTTTTTCGCCATCCAAATCAACTACTAATTTATTTACGATACTAAAGTTACCAATCTGATAGTTTTTAAACTTTCGTAACATCTCATCATGGTTCCTAGTGATGTAGTTCACTTGTTTTCCAGCAACAATCCATTTCATCAAATGCTTGATGATTTTCATGTGTGATTTTGGCCAATACCGCTTGTTAAATTGCCATATATCAATAATGTCACCATTTAATATGATACGCTGAGGGTCTATGCTTTTAAGGTAGCATAAAAGCGCTTTTGCCTGACACCCGTATGTGCCTAAATGAACATCTGAAAAAACAACTGTATTTACTTTGCGTAAGCCTGTCATATTCTAATTTTAAAATTAGATTGGCTTGTTGGCTTAAGCATTACCTCAGCAAAAACTTAGGGTTACTTAAAAGTTAAGGTTTTCTTTCCTAAATCAAAACTGCTGGGCAGGGAATCCCACACGCGTTGGATGATCCTATAACTTCCAGTTGCAATATTTGTTGTTGCTAATTGCAATAGGGGAGTTGTGGGGAATACTAAGGTGGTGGCTACAATTTGATTTCCGTTAATGAGTACTTCCACACTGGAGGTGTCCACATACAGTTGGAGGTGGTGGGGTGTAATGCCATCCAAAGGGACTTTCATGGTTTTGGCAAAAGCTGTGCTAAAGCTGTTGTCTCCAGAGTTTGAACGATCGATATAAAGGCTATCACCGCTAGCGCCAACCACAAAAGTCTCACGGGTATCATTTGTTAAGCTAAGCTGCCAGTCTTGAGTTTTAGGAAGGGAAAAATCCAAGCGAATTTGATGTGAAGGAAGCCTTAGGGTGTCTTTAAGTTCCAACACAGTTTCGGGGCCTTGGAGGGCGTCAATTTCATCCACTATGGTGGAAGTGAGTGCATGGATACCAGTTGCGTCAGTACTCAGCCCAAGTTCTCTTGGGAGGGTCATAGCGCTGCGCCAGGGGGTGGTGGGAACTTGATTGGCATAGTCCCAGTTGCTCATCCAGCCCATAAGAATTCGTCGTCCGTCTGAGTTGGGAATGTCACTAAAGGTAACGCCAGCATAATTATCGGATCCCCAATCCATCCAACGCATTTTGGCGTCTTGAGGCGTGAATTTTTCACCGTCAAAATCGCCAATAAAATATTGTGTGGCCGATCCTCCTTGGGGTCCCCCGGGATTGATACTTACCAGTAGCACCCAGTGGGTAGTGCCGTTAGCAGCTGTAAGAGGGAATAAATCTGGGCATTCCCAAACCCCTCCATGCGCTCCTAAAGATGCACCAAAATCACTTCGGTGTTCCCAATCGATAAGATTAGTGGAGGTGTAAAAAGCTACTCTATCCTTTACTGCTAAGGTCATCACCCAGCGTTGACGCGCTTTGTCCCATACTACTTTGGGGTCCCTAAAATCTTTAATTCCAGGATTGGGGAGCACAGGATTGCCCGTGTGCTTTGTCCAAGTTCTCCCTTTGTCTAAACTGTAGGCAATTCCTTGAGTTTGAAAATCTAAAGCCCCTTTCGCTTCTCCTTTAGGATCGTGATAGGTATAAATAGCAACTAGGGGAGGTTGGTTGTCCGTGCCAAAACCACTGCTGTTATTCCAGTCCACTACAGCACTACCACTAAAGATGTAGCCCAACGCATCTGGATACAGGGCTATGGGCAGGTGTTCCCAGTGGAGCATGTCTTTGGATACCGCATGCCCCCAATGCATAGGGCCCCACACCATTCCGTCGGGATAGTATTGGTAAAACAAATGGTATTCGCCTTCGAAATACACCATCCCGTTAGGATCGTTCATCCACGCTTGTGGGGGGCTAAAGTGGTATTGTGGGCGGTACGTTTCAGTATATGTGGGTTGCATAGTTTTAGTTTTTTCTTCACAGTTGATACAACAAAGTCCCAGGCATAGCAGGGACAAAAATTTTTGTCGAGTACGGGTCATTTTTGAAGTCTAGTACTTAAGGTTTCTAATGGAATCCCCTTGGTCTCTGGCATTAACAGCAGAACAAACAACAATTGAAAAACCATCATTACAGCAAAAAACACAAAAACAATTCCGGGGTTGCTAAACAGGCCTAACACTACAGGCATTAATAGGGTGATAAGGGCAGCAAGCACCCAATGGACAGAACAGCCAAATGCTTGTCCGTGAGCGCGAAGGTGATCGGGAAAAATCTCTGATATAAACACCCAAATCACAGCCCCTTGACCAATGGCGTGCGCTGCAATAAACAGGAAAAGGAAAAAGGGGATAAATAAACCTTCCCACTCCTGAAGAAACGCAAGCCCTACAAGAGAAAGGGAAATAATATAGCCGTAGGAACCGATGTGCAGTAAAGTTTTTCTTCCTAAACGATCAATAAGATACAGTCCTAATAGCGTGAAAATTAAATTGGTTACACCAATGCCCACACTGCTCAATAAAGCCGTATTAGCTCCCAGCCCGGCAGTTTCAAAAATTCTTGGGGCGTAATATAAAAATGCGTTGATGCCTGAAAATTGATTAAAAAAAGCCACCAAAAAGGCCAGTAGCAAAGGAAATCGGTATTTTTTTGTGAATAATCGTTCACTGCTCGTGTGCTGTTTTGGGGTTGTGATGGCAGCGATTTCTGCAGTACTAAATGGCGGATAATTTAATTGAGAACGCAAGTTGTTTGCCTCTTCTACATTGCCCTGATGTGTTAACACCCAGCGTGGACTTTTTGGAATACTCCAAATGCCCAATAAATAGACAAGTGCAGGAAGGGCTTCAACCCCCACCATCCAACGCCAAGGGGCACTGCCTACATTTTGCAAAAGATAGTTGGAAAAAAAGGCGATCAATATGCCAAACACTATATTAAATTGATACAAGGCTACTAAGCGTCCCCGTTCATTGGCAGGGGCAATCTCAGCAATATAGGTCGGTGCGGCAATAGTAGACGCACCAACACCGATGCCCCCAATAAATCGAAAAAATGAAAAAACATAAGGATGCGTAGCCAAGCCCGACCCTACCGCTGAAATAAAGTATAAAACACCAATTGCAATTAAGGTATTTTTACGTCCAAAGCGCGCGGTGGGAAAGCCTGCAAATACTGCTCCTAGAACGGTCCCCCATAATGCCATGGACATAATAAATGTACCGTGAAATAAATCAGAAGTCCCCCAAAGTTGTTGCAACTGTTGGTCGGCACCAGAGATTACAACGGTGTCAAACCCAAATAGAAAACCGGCCAATGCGGCAATGATCGATATAAAAAAAAGTTTATTCATTTGGTCTCTTGAAGTAAAAATAAATCTACTTGCTCACCAAATGAAGAACATAAGAAGTGCTATAAATGTACTCGAAAAGGTTTTCGATGCAGTGTTTAGCCCATCAAGGATTGAACCTTCATGGCTAAGCCCATATCACCAGCAATTTTAATCTGACCGCCCATTACAGCCATCATAGGGTTTAAAGCCCCGTCACGGAGTTGCTCTAAAACTGCTTGACTTACAGTAATGGTGCAGTCTGCCTCTTTATCTTCCTGCGTGGTAACATTGCTTTCACCCGTACCGTCAATATGTACCGTTTCACCATCTACAACAAATTTTAAAGTCCCTCCAATTGCTGCGGCATTTGCTGCCCGATCTTTTAATTGTTCAAAAACCATTGTGTATATTTTAACATTCAAATGTACATTAAAAAATGACACTCTGTCATTTTTTTAATTACATTTATCACTCAAAGATAACAATATGGGATACCGTATCAAAAAAGTTGCTGTTTTAGGATCTGGAGTAATGGGCAGTGGAATCGCCTGTCACTTAGCCAATGTAGGTATAGAAGTACTTATGCTGGATATTTTACCACAGCAAAAAGACGAAAAAAATAGAAATAAAGTGGCTGCAACCGCCTTAGAAAAAGCCCTAAAATCGAAACCGGCACCGTTGTATGATAAAGCTTTTGCTACTCGAATTACAGTGGGGAATTTTGAAGATGACTTGCCTAAAATATCCACCTGTGATTGGATCATTGAGGTGGTCATTGAGCGCTTGGATATCAAACAGCAATTGTTTGAAAAAGTAGAGCAGCTTCGCAACCCTTCAAGCATAGTGAGTTCAAACACCTCTAGTATTCCCATTCATTTACTTGCTGAGGGCCGAGGTGAGAGCTTTAAAAAACATTTTTGCGGTACACACTTTTTTAATCCCCCCAGGTATCTTCGCTTGTTAGAAATTATTCCCATAGCTGAAACCGCACCCGAATTGACGTCATTTCTTATGGATTTTGGCGATCGCTACCTTGGCAAACAAACGGTATTGTGTAAAGATACACCAGCGTTTATTGCAAACAGAATTGGGGTGATGTCAGGGGCGAAACTCTTACAGCTGACCCAAGCGCATGACATGCAAATTGAAGAAGTAGACGCCTTAACAGGCCCACTAATTGGGCGTCCTAAAACCGCTACCTACAAATTGCAAGACCTCATTGGCATTGACACTGGAGACAAGGTGACCCAATTTGTTCAAGAGGCTGTTGATGATTCCTTTTTTCAGCAGTTAAAGCAACAACCACTTCCAAAATTCATGAATTTTTTGCTTGACAATGCTTTTTATGGCAACAAATCGGGTAAGGGGTTTTATGAGCGTACCAAAGAAAAAGACGCCAACGGGAAAACCATATACAATGCACTGAACTTAAAAACCCTCACCTATGCCCCCGTACAACGCCCCAAATTAGAAGTAGTTAAAAAGGCTAAAGGCATTGAGCTTATGGACAAGCGGATGCAAGCACTTTTATCAGGAGATGCGCGTGAGAATGCTTTTTTAAGAAGCTATTTTGCCAGTTTATTGTCCTACACCGCAAAGTGTATTCCAGAAATTGCCACAGAATACTATCAGATTGATGATGCCCTGCGTGCCGGCTACGTTTGGGATTTTGGTCCTTTTGAATATTGGGACCTCATTGGTTTAGAAGCAGGTATTCAATTGCTGGAAGAAGAAAACGAAACCGTACCAACCTGGATCCAAGAGCTTAAAAATAAAGGGGTAGAACGCTTTTATATTTTCGAATCGGGGGCAAAAAAATACTACAACTTGAGCAAGCAAGCCTATGAGGAGGTGCCCAGTGCGGCCGGCTTTGTGATTTTAGACACCTACAGAGATCAAACCCCTGTGATTAAAAACAGCGAATGTACTGTTCACGATCTTCAGGATGGGGTAATGTGTTTAGAGTTTACCAGCAAAAGTAATGCCCTGGGTGAAGGCATTGGCCGCGCTATGCTAGAGGCCATAGAAAAGGCTGAAAATGAATCCTGGAAAGGAATTGTCATTGGAAATAATGCTCCTCAATTCTCTGTAGGAGCCAACCTGATGAATGTGGGGATGCTGGCCATGCAAAAACAATTTGACCCCCTAGATGCAATGGTGAAAGGGTTTCAAGATATGAACATGCGCATAAGAACTTCAAAAGTTCCTGTTGTAGTGGCCACCCAAGGATATGTGTTTGGAGGTGGGTGTGAAATCACCATGCATTGTGATGCCGGAGTACATGCCGCTGAATCTTACATTGGTTTGGTTGAAGTAGGTGTTGGGTTGCTTCCCGGAGGGGGAGGAACCAAGGAGTTCGCCCTTCGTGCTGCCGATGCATTTTCTGATGGGGATGTAAAAGTACCTACACTCATCAACCATTTTAAAACCATTGCTACTGCTAGCGTGGCTACTTCTGCTGTTGAAGCCTTTGGCTACAATTACTTGCAAAAACACCGAGACGAGGTGTGTTACAACACCCCCAGAAATATTGGTAAAGCCAAGGCAAAAGTATTGCAACTCGCGCAGGGTTATGTACCTCCCACGGCTCGTGAAGATATAGAAGTGCTGGGGCGTTCGGGAATGAGCGTTTTGTATTCCGCCATAAATGAATTCCGTTTGGGAGAATACATGTCCGATTACGATGTGGAAATTGCACGTAAAATTGCCCATGTTATTTGTGGAGGCGATTTAACGGCCCCCCAAAAGGTCAGTGAACAATACCTTTTGGATATTGAGCGGGAAGGCTTTTTAAGTCTTCTGGGAAATCAAAAAACACTGGATCGTATTCAGTATCTATTAATGAATAATAAACCGCTAAGAAATTAAAACCATGGAAGCATACATCATAACAGGATATCGTTCAGCGGTAGGAAAAGCCAAAAAAGGAGGTTTTAAAAACTTTCGTTCCGATGATTTGGCCGTGGAGGTCATACAACACCTTATGCAGCAGATACCACAATTGGCACCCACACAGGTGGATGACGTTATTGTAGGTTGCGCCAATCCCGAGGGAGAGCAAGGCCTTCAGGTGGGGCGCTTAATTGCAGCTCGGGCTTTGGGAAAAGAAGTCCCCGGCATAACCATTAACCGCTATTGCGCTTCTGGTTTAGAAGCAATTGCTATGGCTGTTGGTAAAATTAATGCTGGAATGGGGCATGTGTACCTCGCCGGTGGTGCTGAAAGTATGAGCTTAATCCCCATGACAGGCTATAAATTGGCGCCCAGTTATCGAGCTAATATGGAAAACATCAATTACCACGTCAGTATGGGTGCTACCGCCGAAGCCGTAGCAGCAAAGTATAATATTACCCGTGAAGCTGCCGATAAATTTTCTTACGAATCCCATCGAAAAGCAGCAGCAGCAATTGACAATGGTTACTTTAAGGACGAAATTGTTCCTATTGAAGTAGAAGAAGTTTTTGTTGCTAATAACACCCGAACAACCACAACACACACCGTGGCTCAGGACGAAGGGGTACGCAGGGATACCACCCCCGAAGGTTTGGCCAAATTACGCCCTGCCTTTAAGAAAAATGGCGTAGTTACTGCCGGAAATGCCTCTCAAACTTCCGATGGAGCTGCTTTTACTTTGGTGGTTAGCGAAGCCATGGTAAAAGAACTGGGCCTAACCCCCAAGGCGAAACTCCTGGGTTGTGCTGTGGGCGGCGTTGACCCACTGTATATGGGAATTGGCCCTTGTGTGGCCATTCCTAAAGCGCTAAAACAGGCACAACTGCAATTAGACGACTTAGGACTTATTGAACTCAATGAAGCCTTTGCTGCACAAGCCCTTGCCGTAATTCAAGAAGCAGGATTGGATCCTGAAAAGGTAAACCCTAACGGAGGGGCTATTGCTCTGGGCCATCCACTGGGGTGCACCGGCGCAAAACTCAGCATACAGCTGCTCAATGAAATGACACGGCGCCAGGAACGCTACGGGATGGTAACTGCCTGTGTTGGAGGAGGACAAGGGATAGCAGGAATTTTTGAACGCCTCTAATGGGACTGCGCGAAGAAAATAAAGAACGTGTTCGCAAAGCAATCTTAAAAAATGCCCTAAAATTTTTCGCGCAAAAGGGCATTGCACACACTACCGTCCACGATATTGTTGACGCTATTGGCATTGCCCGGGGTACTTTTTACAATTATTACCACGACATAGATGATGTATTTGATGCGGTGGTGCACGATATGAACTTAGAAATTAAAGCGGTTCTTATGGAATCTCGGAAAAAGGCCGATTCCCTCTACGACTATTTATACCTTAGTTTTAAGGGCTATTTTGACTTTATTTCTACCCCAACCATTAAAAAATTTCATCTTAACAATACCGCCCATGTACGCAAAAGCACCTATGAAAACCCCATTTTACTGTCTCTAATTAAGGACCTTAACCGCGATTTACGGGAGAGCAAACAAACTACTTTTTTAACCGAAAAACACGAGTATTTGCTCTTGAGTATTATGTTGGTAGGAAGCCCACCGGAGTTGTTTTTGGCCACCCAGCAGTCCTCAACGGAGTTTTCTAACGAACAGTTAGCCACCTTTTTAACAAAAACCTTTTACAAACTGTTGCAGCCCAGCTAAACCTTTTTAACCACATAGGTTACAATGCCCCAAATTTGAAGCGCTTGCCCCTCGCTAACTTTAATGGGCTTGTACTTTTTATTTTCAGGCATCAAATACACGCAATCCTGTTCTACTTTGAGGCGTTTTACCGTGAATTCCCCATCGATGAAGCATACGGCAATTTTATTGTCTTCGGGGGGGATACTCTTGTCAATAACCAGTAGGTCCCCGTCTTCTAAGCCCGCACCTTGCATAGAATCTCCAGCCACACGTGCGTAAAAAGTGGCTTCTTCATTTTTTACAACTTCCTGATCGATGCTGATGCGCAATTCCTTAAAATCATCAGCAGGCGACGGGAACCCCGCAGAAATTCCTGCGTGGGAAGATAAAAACAACCTGCTGTTAGGATCGGTGTTAGGCGTAAAGAAAACCAGTTTTTCTTCCATCACAATTATTTTACAACTATGGTTTCACTCAGTTTGGTAGTAAAGCCTTTAGACAAATGTTCTTGCTTCATTTTCCAAGTGCGTTTTAAATCCTGATTGGCTAGTTTCATTTGATGCGGTCCAAAACGCCGATGAATACTGTCTATGGCGTGCATCAATGCTTGATGCTTGCCCACATGTGCTTCAAAAAGGCTCAATTGACGGGTGGCAGCCGGGTGCAGTCCTAAAACCAATACCCCTGCTTTTTTGTAGGCAATCCCTTCACGATAAATGGCTTTTAACCCCATGACAGCATATTTGCCTATGGTGATACTAGAATTACTGGGGTAGGGCAGGTTTAGGGTGCAGCTATTGCGGTAGGGGGTAGCCCCTTTTTTGTGTGGATCACTGCGCACAAAAATCAGTAGGGCAGTACAGTTGCTGTTTTGACGGCGTAACTTTTCGGCACAGCTGGTAGCAAAGGTGGTCACCCGTTCTTCTAAGGCATCAAAGTGGTTTAGGGTACCTTCAAAACTGCGCGTGGTAGCAATGGATTTTTTGGTAGGAATAGTTTCTTCAAGCTGAATAAACGGCAGGCCTTGCAGATCTTTTTTTAGGCGCAGCCCCAAAACGCTCATATGCTGCCGCACCCAAGTGTCGGGCAGGCGAACAAAGTCTAAAGCCGTCATAATTCCTAGGGCTTCTAAGCGCTTGCGGTGCTGTCGGCCAATACCCCAAACATCCCCTATGGAAGTCCATTTAAGGGCCTTAAGGCGTTTATCTTCGGTGTCAATGCAATAAACTCCCTGTGTTTTATCGGCAAATTTTTTGGCAATCTTATTGGCAATTTTAGCAAGGGCTTTACTTGGCCCCACTCCCACAGAAACAGGAATCCCTGTCCATTGCTGCACTTGTTGGCGCATTTGCTGGCAATGGCTGTTCAAGTTGATATGGTCAAACCCCTTAAAACGCAAGAAGGCCTCGTCTATACTGTAGATTTCTACTTCTGGAGTGTATTGCTCCAATATTTTCATTACCCGGCTGCTCATGTCTCCATAGAGCGGATAATTAGAAGAAAACACTTTAACGCCTTGTTGCTGAAATACTTTTTGATATTGAAATGCAGGAGCGCCCATGGGAATTCCCAGAGCTTTTGCTTCATTACTGCGCGCAATCACGCAGCCGTCATTGTTAGACAAAATGACCACAGGTTTTCCTTCCCATTGCGGTTGAAAAACCCGTTCACAAGAAGCGTAAAAATTATTACAATCAACCAGCGCAAACATCTCTCAAAAATCCTAAAAAATCTTAAAAATACTTTCCTTTTTGCAGCTTTTTTCTCAACGAATTTTTTTAGTGGGGTATTTTAAAACACATATTAGCAGATTTATTTTTCCCGTTACAGAAAACCGCCCTTTCGAGTGAAAAATTGTATTTTTGTTAGCTGGAAGTAAGAATTTGTAAGCAATGGATAAGTATTCCTTTCTGAATGCAGCACACACAGCCTATTTTGCACAGCTCTACGATCAGTACTTGCAAAATCCCGATGGACTAGAACCCAGCTGGCGTGCGTTCTTTCAAGGATTTGATTTTGGTCTTGAAAATGGAACCCAAGAAGCGGCAGCGGTTGAGGTACCCGAGGAGGTGCGCAAGGAATTCCAAGTAATAAAACTCATAGACGGGTATCGGTCGCGGGGACATTTATTTACCAAAACCAACCCCGTTCGCGACCGACGCAAATACAGCCCTACTTTAGACATCGAAAATTTTGGCCTTAGTACCGAAGATTTAGACACGGTATTTAACGCAGGGGCAATCATGGGTATTGGTCCTAAAAATTTGCGTGATATCATTGGCCACTTGCAACGGGTGTACTGCGATTCTATTGGTGTGGAATACATGTACATTCGCGATCCCGAAAAAGTAAATTGGATCCAACAGCGTCTCAATATCAATGACAATCATCCCAATTTTAGTGCAGCGCAAAAAAAACATATTCTAAAAAAGCTGAACCAAGCAGTGGCTTTTGAAAATTTCCTGCACACCAAATATGTTGGACAAAAACGATTTTCCTTAGAAGGGGGTGAATCCCTAATTCCTGCACTAGACGCCGTAATTGAATCGGCCGCCGAAGCAGGGGTAGAAGAATTTGTGATGGGAATGGCCCACCGGGGGCGTTTAAACACGCTCACCAACATTTTTGGGAAATCAGCAAAAGATATTTTTAGTGAATTTGACGGAAAGGACTATGCCGAAGTTGTGTTTGACGGAGACGTGAAATACCATTTAGGATGGACTTCTAAACGCACCACAGATTCCGGGAAAGACATCAATATGAACATCGCCCCAAACCCTTCTCATTTGGAAACGGTGGGTGCTGTGGTAGAAGGAATAACACGAGCAAAATTAGAACGTAAATTTGAAGGAAATACAGCAAAAGTACTGCCCATTATTGTGCATGGTGATGCTGCTATTGCAGGGCAAGGACTGGCCTATGAAATCGTTCAAATGGCACGCCTAAAAGGGTATGGCACAGGAGGTACCATTCATATAGTTGTAAACAATCAAATTGGATTTACCACCAACTATCTCGATGCACGCTCCAGTACCTACTGTACCGACGTTGGCAAAGTAACCTTATCCCCTGTGCTCCATGTTAATGCCGATGATGTTGAAGCAGTAGTCCATGCTACTCTTTTTGCTTTGGACTTCCGAATGCAATTTGGGCGCGACGTCTTTATTGACCTGTTAGGCTACCGTCGTTATGGCCATAACGAGGGAGATGAACCGCGGTTTACACAACCCAAGCTCTACAAAGCCATTGCGAAACACCTCAACCCAAGGGATATTTACGCACAGCAGCTCCTTGAACAACAAATAATAGACGGCAACCATGTCGCTCAATTAGAAGCAGATTACAAAGCCTCTTTAGAAGAAAAGCTAGAAGATTCCCGCAAACAAAAAAACACCATTATTACGCCCTTCATGCAGGAAGAATGGCAGCACTTACAAACGGCTACAGAAGCCGAAATGCAATTGGATGTACCTACAGCGGTTTCTTATGAGGCGCTCGAAAAAGCGGCTAAAGCACTAACAACCCTTCCTTCCGATAAAAAGTTTTTACGCAAAATTGAGCGCCTTATTGGGGACAGAAAAAAACAATTTTTTGACCACAAAAAACTGGACTGGGCCATGGGCGAATTATTAGCCTATGGGACATTGCTCGTAGAGGGGCACCATGTTCGTTTGTCGGGGCAAGATGTTGAACGTGG
This sequence comes from Flavobacteriales bacterium, assembly GCA_011526365.1. Lineage (GTDB taxonomy): Bacteria > Bacteroidota > Bacteroidia > Flavobacteriales > Flavobacteriaceae > RFYP01. The sequence continues at coordinate 3,526 of WTIO01000080.1, read as the reverse complement.
GACTTTTTCGCATCGTCATGCCGTTTTAAAATCAGAATCTTCAGAAGAAGAAGTGGTATTGCTAAATGCCATAGAGGCACCCAATGCTGGACGCTTTACGGTGTATAATTCCTTCCTCTCTGAATATGGTGTCTTGGGCTTTGATTATGGCTATGCCATGGCAGGACCCAACACACTTACCCTTTGGGAAGCCCAATTTGGAGACTTTTCCAATGGTGCTCAAATTATGATTGACCAATACATTTCTGCGGCTGAAGACAAGTGGAAGCTTCAAAATGGAATAGTCCTCTTATTGCCCCACGGCTATGAAGGGCAAGGGGCTGAACACTCTTCTGCACGTATGGAGCGGTACTTACAGCTGTGTGCCAAAGACAATATGTTTGTGGCCAACTGTACTACTCCTGCCAACTATTTTCACCTATTGCGTCGTCAGTTGAAAGCCAGTTACCGAAAACCCTTGGTAGTATTCACACCCAAGAGTTTGCTGCGCCATCCTATGGTACTGTCTACTGTGGAGGAATTTACAGCTGGGCATTTCCAAAAAGTAATCTCCGATGCCACGGCCAACCCTACTAAGGTAAAAACACTGGTCTTTTGTACAGGAAAATTTTATTACGATCTCTATGCGGCACGCGAAAAGGGCGAGCGTGACGATGTAGCGCTTGTTCGTGTAGAACAATTATTCCCTCTACCGGCGGAAGAAATCCGTGGGGTGTTGCAACAATTTTCAAACGCCAAAGACATTGTTTGGGCACAGGAAGAACCACGCAATATGGGAGCCTGGGGGCACTTTTTACTTCATTTATCAGAAGCGGCAACCATGCGCCCGGCTACACGACGGTTTTATGGGGCACCCGCAGCCGGAAGTGCTTCGCGGTTTAACAAAAGGCATCAGGAAGTAATTGATTATGTTTTTGACCCTAAAAAAGACAATTTTATTCGCAAAAAATAAATAAACACTATTCTATGGTTTTAGAAATGAAAGTCCCTTCACCAGGGGAGTCCATCACCGAAGTTGAAATTGCACAATGGCTGGTTAGTGATGGCGACTACGTAGAAAAAGATCAGGCAATTGCCGAGGTAGACTCGGATAAGGCTACACTAGAACTTCCTGCTGAAGCAAGTGGAACCGTTACACTGAAAGCAGAAGAAGGCGACGCGGTAGCCGTTGGTGCTGTGGTGTGTCATATTGATACTAGTGCAACTGCTCCTGAAGCTGCTGCGGCAACACCCAAAGCTGCTGCTGTTCCCAACCCTGCTCCAGTAGCTGCTGTAAAGCAAGAAAGTACTACCTATGCCTCTGGAACACCTTCCCCAGCAGCGAAAAAAATCTTAGAAGAAAAAGGGATAGCACCAGCGAGCATTACAGGAACTGGTCGTGATGGACGCATTACTAAGGCCGATGCAGAACAAGCAGTCCCTGCTATGGGGACACCGCCTTCTTATGGGCAGCGCGAACAAAGCAAAAAGAAAATGTCTATGCTACGCCGTAAGGTGGCCGAACGTTTGGTAGCAGTAAAAAACCAAACGGCCATGCTAACGACCTTTAACGAGGCAGACATGTCCCTCATTTTCGAATTGCGAAAAAAATACAAAGAAGCCTTTGCCGAAAAGCATGGTGTAGGCCTTGGGTTTATGAGTTTCTTTACCAAAGCGGTGGTGCGCGCCCTTAAAGAATTCCCCGACGTGAATTCAATGATTGATGGCGACCACCAATTACTATTTGACTATTGTGATATTAGCGTGGCCGTTTCTGGCCCTAAAGGGCTAATGGTACCCGTAGTACGCAATGCAGAAGAGCTTAGTTTCCGTGGTATTGAAGCCGAAATCAAACGCCTTGCAATTCGTGCACGTGAAGGGCAAATTACCGTAGATGAAATGACAGGAGGGACCTTTACAATCTCCAATGGAGGAGTATTTGGTTCTATGCTATCGACACCCATTTTAAATCCACCACAATCGGGGATTTTAGGAATGCACAACATCATAGAACGCCCCGTGGCTGTAGATGGAAAAGTTGTCATTAGGCCTATGATGTATTTGGCATTTTCTTATGACCACCGTATCATTGATGGCCGCGAGTCTGTAGGATTTTTAGTAGCCATCAAAGAGGGCTTAGAAGATCCCGTTACCCATTTGATGGATGGCGATATTGAAAAAGCGCTTGAATTGTAATTGCTGAAGTTTACTGCTTGAGGTATAAGCGATTGGGTTTATAGGTAATTACAGCGCTTTTTTTTCGTAAAAAATCTGCGCCTAAAATACCGTCTATGGGCTGTTCTCCCTCTTCCATTAGGGTGGTATTAATGGCTTCCATATCCAGTAATAAAAAAGACAATCGGCCCAAAGGAATTTGTTTAAATTGAATGTTACTTGCTTTGGTAGGCTGGGCGTGCAGCTTGTCTTTTCCTGCGCCTGCCGCTGTTATAGCAGGGGCGTTGGTAGTGAGCTGAAAAGCTTCTTGCAATTGAAAACTCACACAACTTTTTGAAGCACCACTGTCCACAAGGAACCGCCCCGAAAACCCGTTAATTTGTAATTGAAGACACAAATGCCCCGTACGCATTCTTTTTAATGGAAGCTGGTGATAGGACTCCGATAGGAAAGGGTGTAGTCGTAGCATAAATGTGTACTAAAATACTATTTTTGTGCCATGGAGCTCATTGATTCCCACACCCATTTATACCTCGAAGAATTTGATGCCGATCGCGACGCGGTGATCCAACGTGCACAGGCTTTAGGAGTACAAAAGTTTTTACTTCCTGCTATTGATGCTTCTTACACCCCACGGATGTTACAAATGCAAGCTGACTATCCCAATGTTGTTGCCCTTATGACTGGCTTGCACCCCACCCATGTAAAAGAAAATTATAAGGAAGAATTGGCCCATGTAAGCGAACAATTACAAGAGGGCAACTCTATCGCGGTGGGTGAAATAGGAATCGATTTGTATTGGGACACGTCTTTTTTGACCCAGCAACAAGACGCATTTGACACTCAAATACGATGGGCAAAGGCCCATAAGCTTCCCATAGTAATTCATTGTAGGGCGGCTTTTGAAGAAGTTTTTGAAGTACTTGAGGGCCACAAAGGCCCCGATTTAAAGGGTATTTTTCACTGCTTTACAGGCACAATAAAAGATGCCCATAGGGCCATAGATTGCAATATGCTTTTGGGTATAGGTGGGGTAGTAACATTTAAAAACGGGAACATCGATACTTTTTTAGCGGAGATTCCCATGCGGCACATAGCCTTGGAAACCGATGCCCCCTATTTAGCTCCCGTACCCTATCGTGGAAAACGCAATGAATCTGCCTATTTGATGGAAGTGGTGCAGCGTTTGGCTCAAGTTTACGATTGTACCCCAGAAACTATTGCGCAACAAACCACAGCAAATGTAAAGGCCGTGTTTGAACTTTTATAGGATTTTTTTCCTAGTCATTTTATAATTTTGTTATTTCGCATCCACAAAGAGAGGTGGCCGAGTGGTCGAAGGCGCACGCCTGGAAAGTGTGTATACGCCAAA
>WTIO01000005.1 GCA_011526365.1 Flavobacteriales bacterium | reverse complement strand
CTCTAAAAGGCGTGCCGGCAGGGTGATTTCATAACTCTGAAATCACTATCGGCTATATATCATCTATGGGAAGAGGGAAAATGGTGCTGGTGAGAGGACTTGAACCTCCGACCTCACCCTTACCAAGGGTGTGCTCTACCACCTGAGCTACAGCAGCCTATTCTTTTCATAAGAATGCGGCATATCTATCAGGCTGATGGGGCTTTTTCAAGTGCAAATTCCCCTATCTGCCATCCCATGCCTATATCAGCTCACCATGGTCTGAAGCGCATCATGAACCGCACCAGCCGGCGTGTGCGTGCTGAGAATAAGGCTTCGGTATAAAAGCTGCCTGCCGCCCGTTTGATCGCCTCGCTTAAGGTGGGGTAGGGAATAATCATCTGTGCCAGTGCGCTGACTTTCATATTCTGGCCAATGGCAAGGGTAAGGGTGGAAATCATCTCACCTGCGCCGGGTGCCAGAATCGAGCCGCCCAAAAGCCGGCCATTTTTATGCACCACCAGCCGCACACTACCTGTGGTCTGCAGGCTGGCACGTGCCCGATCATTATCGGCCAGATCCGCCACAAGTACACGGATTTTATCCCTGCCATATTTTTCAACAGCCTCATTTTCACCCATACCCACATGTGCCAGTTCAGGATCGGTATAGGTAACCCACGACACTGCTGACACCGCTTGCCGGGCAGGCAGGCCAAACAGCATTTGTTTGATCACCGTGCCAGCATGTGCGCCGGCCATATGGGTGAATTGCAACCGGCCTGCCACATCACCCATGGCAAAAATCCGGCGGTTAGATGAGCGCAGATTCGCCCCCGTGATAATGCCGCCACGGTGCCAGCGCACACCTGCCGCCTCAAGCCCCAGATTATCCAGATTGGGACGCCGCCCCACAGCCACCAACAGGTGCGAGCCGATAAGCTGCTGGCCATTGCTTAACTCAAGGCAGATATGCGGCGGCGTGGATTTTGTGTCTGTCCCAGATGCCCCGGCTTTGAGTGTGGATACAGCGGTGGCGGCAATGCCCTCAATAAAGGTGATGCCCTCATCTTGCAGTTGTGCGCGTAATCTGCTGACCAGCTCATCTGCTTCCCGGTTGAGGATGGATTGCGCCTCAATCACAGTGACCTGACATCCCAGCCTGCGATGGGCCTGTGCCATTTCAAGACCGATAGGCCCGCCGCCCAGAACCAGCAGATGTGCCGGTCTTTCGCGTAAGCCAAACACCGTTTCATTGGTCAGATAATCAACCGCCTCCAGCCCCTCAATAGGCGGGATAAAGGCAGATGAGCCTGTGGCGATGGCAGCATAGCGAAAGCGCACAACATATCCGCCGCCCTCAGCCTGTCTCTTGCCGGTAAAGCGGCCGGCGGCCTGAATCACGGTGACGCCAAGGGATTCAAAGCGCTCCACCGAATCATGCGGGGCAATGCCGGCAATCACCTGCTGGACATGGTCCTTGGCAGCCGCAAAATCAATCTCAGCGTCTTGTCCGGTGACGCCCATATCAACAGACCCGCTTGTACCATGCGCGGCCTTTGCGGCGGCAAGCAGGGATTTTGATGGCACACAGCCATGATTCAGGCAATCGCCGCCCATCTCTGCGGCCTCGAACAGCACCACAGAGGCTCCCATCTGTACCGCACCGGCGGCAAGTGACAGGCCGGCAGAGCCGCCGCCAATAATGCAAATATCAGCTGTTATCATGGGCATGTCGGACCTCATTTTTTCTCTGAGCGGGCCTTCAGGATGACAGGCAACAGCGCCAGCAATCCAAGGCCCACAAATGGCAGAATGATCTGTGGGCTGGTTAACAAAGACAGATCAGGGGTTTGTCCGGCAGCCATAATATGGTCAAGGCCGCGCGCAATACTGACATAGACTGTGGTGCCGGGGGCAATGCCAATCGCGGTGGCCAGCACATAACGGCTGAGCTTCATATCGGTAAAGGCCGGCACGATATTCACCACCCAAAAGGGCGCTGCCGGTATCAGGCGCATCGCCAATAAATAGTGAAAATCATTTTTGCGAAAGCCCGCTTCCAGCTTCTGGAAAAACGGGCCGGCGCGCGCCCGCAGCAAATCCGATAAGATCGTGCGGGCAGCGATAAATACCAGTGCCGCCCCGCATGTGGCGCCAATGATGATGACAGGCGCAGCCACCCAGCCCAATAAAGCGCCGCCGACGATGGTCAGGGGCAGGGCCACGG
>WTIO01000023.1 GCA_011526365.1 Flavobacteriales bacterium | reverse complement strand
GATGTAATAGATGTTGTTGGTGGATGGGCTAGGGCAGGCATTGGTGAAACTTACGGACGAGGACACAGCCTCAGTACGCTTGAGAAATGGATGCAAAAGATCGTATAGTTAATCACCGATCTTGGGAATAAACACATCGCCTGGTGTGATGTTTAAGTAAGTCTCATGCCCATCTGGGTCTATGACTGTGGCTGCACCTAGGCTCTCCAAAGTGATCTGGCCGGTTGGTTCAATCGTTGTCTCGTTATACTCGTTGTCAATGTCAGATATGCGCACTTTTTCTGATGGCCAGATTTCGAACTTCTGGTTGCCGTGTGTTCTCGTGATTTTGCGTTTAAGTCTTGGCATACGATTACTGATCCTATGAGTTTTCCGCAGTCGACGGTGGTCTCCTCACGACACGCAAAACGGATATCGTGGGAAAACAATGGGTTACTACAGGTTTACTGAAGAAAGTGGTGCCCCCAGAGAGACGTTGGTTCCTTCAGTGGGACCCACGTCAACCACTGTATACCACGACTTCAATAGGTTAGCACCCAGCGCGCCTCTGTGTCTACGATAGAATTGGTGGCCTCTGTGGTGGCCTGAGACTTAAGTGACTACTAGTGACCCCAACACAACCACCTCCTTTACACATTTAGGATCAAGCTAATGGGTCCCCTTTGACACAATTAGCCACCCCATGGCCTCAAGCAAACATGTGTTTTCAAAAAGTGTCTAAAGTCCTTTGCTGATTTGTGTTGTTGTAGGGGGGTGTTGCTTTGGTCACTTAAGGAGGCAAAAGCACTACTGTTAAACTTTAAGGCAAGTTACTGAAAGTCCTGCATTATTTATCTGGCTTCAAGACGTTCGCTTTCTACTGAAGGCGGCATCGAAATGCTAAAGTTGTGGCTTGTGCATGCATATTTTTACAGTATATTTCCTTAACCAATAGACTGAAATATCAAAATGAAAACAGGTAGTTATAAATCAAGTGATCCGCGGAAAACGGATCAATGGTTGCTCAAAGTTATGGCTAAATGCTTTCAAGATAGTGAAGCATGGGATAATCAAGCAACGCAAGTGAATTTGGTTGACCACCCGTGTGGCTTTGGAAAAACATCAAGCCTCATAGAGACGATAAACCAGCAAACAGACAAGCGGTTTTTGATTGTTGTGCCAACGCTCAGCAAAGTCGAACGTATTTTAACAGAAACTGAGTGTGGTCGTTTTGAAAGTCCATCTAATGAAATAGGTACCAAAGCCAATGACCTTGAACGATTAATTCAATCTGGTGTTTCTATTGTTACCACACACAAATTGTTCAATGAGTCAGAGTACGTTGCAATAGAGGGTGGCCTAAGGGACTTTCATATAGTCATTGATGAGGTCCCAGACGTTATCATGAAGGCTCTGACGGTTTCAAACGAGGCATTTGAAAAACTTTATTTAAAAACTGGCTACTGTACTGTTGGCGTAGATGGACGCATTCAAACCACTGACCACGGACGAAATGAACTAGGGATGCTTCGTAGTGTTATCGACGATAAGTTGGCAAACGCGATACTTACAGATCAATTGTTCTATGCTGGTGGATCCACACTCGTTTCAACACTATCAATGCATCTATTACAAAGGTCACTCTCAATAACCGTCCTCACGTTCATGAGTGAAGGGTCGATCTTTCTAAGATACCTCGACCGCTCTCATGTGACTTTTGATCGATACATAAACGTGGACGCACACAAAGAGTTTCGTCAAATTGCCAGAGAATTGATCACAGTAAAAACAATTACCGCAATCGAGAAAGTCTCGTTTAACTATAGTAAGCAATCTAAATATCTTGTTGGAAACACAGAAGCGAAAAGTGTTTCGAATGCATTGAAGAATTTAAAACAGAGACACTTAATCGATGTTAGTGAAGAGAATATTTTGATCACGTGTGCAAAAAACCAATGGTACGATAAAAATGGTAAACCCTCTGCTTTTTCAAAAGGAAGTAGAATGTTTAACAGGACTAATTGGATATCCAATACGACGCGAGGTACCAATAGATACGATAATTGTTCCCACCTCATTTATCTATATGATCAATTTGCAAACCCAGCAATTCTGAGATGGCTTGGAGCATCAGATAAGCATTTTCAAGATCAATATGCTTTAGCGGAATTGATACAATGGGTCTGGCGGTCAAGAGTAAGGCGTGGGCTTCCAATCACACTATACTTACCT
>WTIO01000019.1 GCA_011526365.1 Flavobacteriales bacterium | reverse complement strand
CAACAATAGCAGACTTGCAAGAGACACAAGACTCAGAGGCTGAAACACAGATCGCACTTGCGAACGCAGAACTCAATCTGGAGGAATTGACAGAGGAACCTGTCATAACAACTGATTTGCCCATCACTCAATTTGGCAGCATACCAGGCGGGGAAAAACTTGCACAAAATAGCGCTAAATTTATTGGAGGAGCGGTCGCAAGCCCTGGCGCATATCCAATTGTTGGTGAAATTACACTGCAAAATGCCCTCTCGCTGGCGGGTGGTCTGACTGAAAATGCTGATTTAAAAAATATTCAGCTACAGAAAAAGATAAATAAAAACGGTATATTGGTGAACTCTGCCCTAAAGACCTATGATCTCACAAAAACCGAAGCCTCAAATCTCGTTTTAGCTGATCGTTACACTCTTAATATTCCTCCGTTAGTCAACGATGCTGAGGCAGGCATCATTACAATAAATGGTGAAGTTCAAAGACCCGGAGATTACGTGTTTTCGAGAGACGATACGCTGCACGATATCATCGAGCGCGCAGGTGGGCTTACGAGCGTTGCCTATCCCCTAGGCTCCATATTTACGCGAGAAGGACTAAAAGATCAGCAACGCGCGACGAACAAAATGCTTGCAAACCAATTGGATCAAGCGGTTCTGCAGCTTTCGCAGTCAGACCGTGAGGGTGCTGCCGATCAAATATCTGCCGTGCTGAGTTACGCTGAACAGTTACGTTTACAAGATGTGACAGGTCGTCTTTCCGTTAACATCCTGATGCGCGAGCGTTCCTCACCTGTTTATTTACAGCCTGGTGATACATTGACCGTGCCAAAACGCCCATCACATATTGCTGTTATCGGAAGCGTGCAAAATGACACCGCAGTCTCCTACCGAAACGACAAAGCGCTTTTAGATTATGTTCAAGCTGCGGGTGGATATACAAAAATCGCAGATATAAAACGCACGTATATCTTATTGCCCAATGGTGAAAATACGATGGCAGGAGAGACATCAATCATTCCACCTGGCTCCGTGATCGTTGTTCCACCAAAAGTCGACCGCTTAAGCGCCTTGGGTTTGACAGATGTCGTTTCGCGCGTGCTCGGAAACATTGCCACTTCGATCCTCGCCATCAATAATGTTCGCTAAAATTGCAAAGTTTTGGATTACGTGCACTGCGGTTTTACTTTTGAAAACGACCGCAGCAAGCGCTGTTGATCGCCAAGCAGACCCTACGGCATCTTCGAAAGAAAATCTTAACGAAAACGCCAATGTTTCATGGACACCGTCCTTCAATGGCATGCAGAGGTTCGATTATCTGTTGCCACTTAAAGGAATAGATGCCGCTAAGAAATATGATGATACGAACGCCCTCTTCTATTTAGCAAAGATACATGATGCTGGATTGCGCTTGGCTCAAAAGCAACGTCGCGCTTTCCATGTTGAATATGCACCAAATTATTATTCCCTCGGAATGGATATCCCCATTAACCCACAAAATAATGTGGAAATGGTCGTCCAACAGCGTGATGAAAAGCCGCTCCTTAAACTTAATTATGGATATCGATATGTTTCTGATTGGATGACGCTCAGTGAACTTAAGACTAGTTTACAGCACAACAACGCCTCGCTGGAGTGGTCACGATTGAAACTCAATTCTTCTGAACGTTTCGAAACTCTCTCTTCTATCAAGCTAAACAGCAACTTTGATCAAGACTCTTATTTGGCATTCGGGATTCGGTATTTTGCCAACCCCCTGAAAACCAATTACACTGCCCAAATTATAAAGAAACCAGACACAGCTGTCTTGAGCGCCGGCCTTGAATACAACATAAACGGCCGCTGGCTCGCTTTTTCAACCCAATACGACACCGTTACAACTCACCCGGAATTTTTATTGAGCTTAAATTGGAGAGTAGGTGCGAAGAGTGAAGTTATCGACACTTATTGGGCGACACACCATGGCGTCTTTAGGAACCCATCGATTAGCAAAAGATCACTACAGCCCCTCAGCAAACACGCCAAGCCCATGTCATGGAAAAAGTTTTCATTACATAACTAACAGAGCAAAGTTGTGGTTCATTCGACCGATGCCTAAAGTTGCAAGGGCAATTTTAAGCCCAACGTTTTTAATACTTTTCCGCTCAAGGCAGCCTTTGAAAGCTCTAATTGCTGTATACGCCCATTCATTTCGAGATGTTCACGCTCTAGATTAAACAATGATACA
>WTIO01000063.1 GCA_011526365.1 Flavobacteriales bacterium | reverse complement strand
ATACTAACATTACTTTTAATTATGACCGTATTGATCGCCCAATATTTCAATGAAACTTTCGTATTTGGTTTTTTAGTTTCGTGTCCAATTTTCACATTTTTTTGGCTCTGGGTACAAAGCAAAACAACTCATCAATCCCCAAGGACCGCATTCAAAAGCCTAAGAGACATCTGTTTATTTGAGCTCCCAAAAAGTGCCAAAATCATAGTTGCTTTAGCTTCCTCAGGCTACATTGGAAAATTGAGTGCGGAATTAGTGCCTGGTGAATATCTGGTTAATCAACTAGGCTTGATGTATCTGCCGGACTACATTGTATTGATTTTCTTGTCTGCTATGATGGTACCGTTTTCATGGCTTGGGGTAAGCCCTATTATGATGTCAGTATTTTTTGGTACGTTACTAGGGAATTTACCAAATTTGCCAGTTGATCCAACGTTAGCCGCTCTTGCAATTTCATGCGGTTGGGCTTTGTCTATGACCACCTCACCATTTGCTACTGTAGTGTTAATGACGGCAACTTTATCCAATAGAACGCCGTTAGAATTAACCTTAGGATCGAATATTAGATTTACACTGATGTGCATGATGTGTCTTTGCCTACTGTTCTATTTATTTACAGCAGGTACTTGAGCCCAAATTAGCGGATTAATAGAGCTTTTATCAAAGAATTCCTTACTTTTTTGTATATAAGTTTTAAACTTCTTATCAGCTCTTGGTGTAAATTAGTGGAAAGGTACTTCATGAAATTTGAGGGTCGTCTGTTATTCTTTAGTAATTCACTGACATATATAGAGAGACAGCTGAATGGAGAAGATCTGTCACTTGACGAAGTCGGCTCGCTAAGATCTGATATTTCAACTGATGAGATAACACCGCTACACATTCTCTTAAATTATGATGCTCGCCTCGCACAATATGCTCATATCGGCACTGTTATCGAAAACACAAAGCCAATTCGCCAAAATGACATTGTTGAAGGTGGATTTTCTGTAATTGTCGCTGGACCTCGTTATGGAAAAGGTTCATCGCGAGAACACTCACCACTTGCCGAGAAATCTGCGGTATTAAACTAGTAATTGCTGAAAGTTTCGAGCGGATCTACCGGCAAAATTGTGATAACCTCGGTATTTTTACTTCAACAAATTTTGATCTGATCAACCGCATTCAAGCTGGTGAAGATATAGAATTAGAGGAGCTTTTGTCTGATCGAGATCCCTTAGCTCAAGATATTTTACGCGCTGGAGGTTTGCTTAACTTTGGTCAACAAAAACTAAAAACTGCGTCTTTGAACAATACTTTACCAACTGGACCGCTAACGTTGGCACAAAAAATTGTCGCGCGCCATGCCTTAAAGGTAAATGGCGTGAATTGGGATATTACGCAGGGAGGCAGTGGCTTTGTACGCGCTGATCATCGCTTTATTCATGAATATTACACAGCGATGGCAGCGAATCTACTCGATGAACGGTTTGCCAAGCCACTTGAATTGCATGACCCTTCGTCGATCATTTTGTTCGAAGATCATCTATCATACGCCCATAGGTCGCCAACTCATTTACGCTTAGGATTATTGCCACAAGTTCGTGAGCTCAGTGCCGCACATCGTAATTTTGCACGAAATTACCAATTAAAAGATCATGGATATCTAATCGGCGAAGAAGGCTCCGAAGGTATCTCCCACGCTATGATGGCAGAGAGATATGCGCTCCCAGGTGAAATTGTTGTAGGGACAGACAGTCATACTTCGCATTCTGGTGCTGTTGGATGCTTCGCCTATGGTGTGGGAACCACTGATATGGCCAATGCATTCATGACAGGTGCACTTCGACTAAAAATGGCAGATAGCATACTGATTCAACTCGATGGGCAATTGAAAGAAGGCGTTACAGCCAAAGACATTGTGCTCGTATTCTTGGCGACAGATTTCATTCGTAGCGGCGCTGGAGTTGGCAAAATTTTTGAATTCGCTGGAGAAGTTATTGACGCCATGACCATCGACGAACGTGCTACTTTGACAAACATGGTGGCAGAGCTTGGTGGTCTGACAGGAATTTGTGCTCCAGATCAACAAACTGTGGCATTTCTAAAAGAGCGTCGCGGGTTGGACTTCCAGATTGAAGATTGGATGGAATCTGACCCGGAGGCTAATTATTCAACCACCTTGCAACTAAATTGCAGTACAATCGAAGCAATGACTGCACGTCCAGGCGATCCAGGAA
>WTIO01000011.1 GCA_011526365.1 Flavobacteriales bacterium | reverse complement strand
CCCTAGAAATCATTCCTATAGATTTAAATTGTTTGTTATATGAACTAGAAAAAACCTTAAGTGATACAGCACAGCTAAAGGGTGATAGGGAGTCCGCAAAAAAATACAACAACCTTGCACAAAAGAGAAAGACTGCAATACAAACCCATTTTTGGAATGCTGAAACACAATTTTTTCATGATCTAAACACACAAAATCTTTCATGTACCCCTGCACTCACATTAGCAGGAATTTTCCCCTTAGCATTTGGACTTGCAACAAAAGAGCAAGCAAATGCTTGTGCAATTCGCATTGAAAAAGACTTTTTAAAAGAAGGTGGAGTAATAACCACCACTCAAACAACAGGGCAGCAATGGGATGCCCCTAATGGGTGGGCGCCCTTACAATGGATGACGTATGTAGGTTTAAAACACTATGGCCATCAATCATTAGCAAATACAATTGCTAACCGTTGGGTTAACTTAACAACCAAAGTATACCAACGAACAGGGAGACTTCTTGAAAAATACAATGTAGAAGATATGAGCTTGTTGAGCGGAGGTGGAGAATATGATGTTCAAGATGGTTTTGGATGGACCAATGGGGTTATCTTAGCATTCCAACATGAACTACAAAAAAAATAATTACCGTTTTTTTCTTCGAAACAGATAAGAATATTATCGAGTCAATTTTTCTAATTTTGTGATTGATTTTTCTCAAAAAAACAATCGAAAACACCAAAAACAACTATACAATTTCACGCCAATTAGGCCTAAAAACATATTTATTTAAAATTAAACGCTAGCTAAATATTCTTAAAATGTATATTTTCAATACTTCTTGAAAAGGAACGTAAAAGTTGAATATTTATAGTCTACGATTTCATTATATTATGCTGTTTTACAGTGTTTTAAGTGTTTTATATGTTGAATTTTAAACAACGCATCAAATTCTATAAACTCACACCCTTGTATGTTTTTTGTATAGTTTTTTTTTAACTTATTTTAACGTTGATTCTCTATATTGTGCCACTGATTGAATTTTAACTTATCAAAAATGAGGCGGATTTACTTATTGCTCGTTGCGGCAATATCCATTGGAAATTTATCCAATGCACATGCAACACTTAACACTAAAAATATAAACACCAAGGTCGGGAACTCTCCTAATGTTTCGAGTGCAGTTGTATCTCAAACACTTCCTTCTGATGATTTCGAAGGAAATGGAAACATTACATGGAACTCTGCTACTACAGGATCTAATGATGCAGGTCTAGGTGTTAACTTTAGTACAGTCACTAACCCTGATGCTAGTGGAATTAACACCAGCGGAAACGTAGGGCGTTACGAAGATACTGGAGCACAATATGCTAACATGAGCTTTGATAATTCATCAAAGTTTGACCTAAGCACTAACAACCAAGTGCGTGTAAAAGTATATGTGCCTACACCTTCAACTGCTTACACACAACCTGCACAACTAGCCATTAAATTACAAGATGCATCACAAGGCGGTAATGCTTGGCAAACACAACAAGTCGTTACACAAGCCTACCAATATGACGTTTGGCAAGAACTCATTTTTGACTTTAGCGGTCAGTCTGCAGCCACTATTTTTGATCGTATTGTAGTTCAATTTAACAGTGAAAACAACAACGAAAACGTTATCGGGTATATCGATGACTTTAAACTAACCAACGATACATCTGCTGCAGCTACAGTAACTTCTGCTCCTGCACTACCCTCTGATGATTTCGAAGGAAATGGAAACATTACTTGGGACTCGTCTACCACAGGTACTAGCGATGCCGGACTCGGTGTTAACTTTAGTACGGTGACTAACCCTGATGCTAGTGGAATTAACACCAGCGGTAATGTAGGGCGTTACGAAGACACCGGAGCTGCACAATATGCGAACATGAGCTTTGACTATAGCACGAATTTTGACTTGAGTGCTAGCAATCAAGTACGTGTGAAAGTATATGTGCCTACACCTTCAACTGCACACACGCAACCAGCGCAACTAGCCGTTAAACTACAAGACGGTACTTCTGCACAGCCTTGGTCTGGGCAAGTTGAAGTGGTTCAGCAATACCAATACGATGCGTGGCAAGAACTAATCTTTGACTTTAGTGCGCAAGCCGCTGCTACAAACTTCAATAGAATTGTTGTTCAGTTTAACAGCGAAAACAACAATGAAGCTGTTATCGCTTACTTTGATGACTTTAAACTAACCAACGATACATCTGCTGCAGCTACAGTAACTTCTGCTC
>WTIO01000050.1 GCA_011526365.1 Flavobacteriales bacterium | reverse complement strand
AGTGAGTACTCCAGCCAGGTACGGTTTTTCAAACATCAATGACTTTGGATCAGATGCAGATATCACCTCCTATTCTGTTGATTGGAAACCCTCTGATTTCAATGATAACTTTGAAATTGACACAGATCACTATAATTACGCAATTCCCAAAAACACAAAATACTTTGTAGATGGAGATGCATTTTACATAAAGAATGTGCGCTCCTCTACTGGAGATGGCACCTATAGCGACGGACAAGTAATCAACATAGAAGTTTACTTTAACAAAAGCTTTAAAGTTACAGGCTCTGGAACACCAACAATAGCATTAAATTCCTCCTCCTCAGCAGAGGCAGTTTATACTGGGGCTTATTCTCCCACACTAATAGACTATATGTCATTTGAATATACCGTAGGGAGTAGCGATGTCTCTACTGACTTGGGCTATACAGCCTCAAACACGATTGATTTGGGCGGCACACTTTTAGACGATAATGCTGATGGTATTGCCGTAGAAGCAGAGCTGCCTATTCCAAACTATGGGAATTCATTAATTGAACTACAAAACATTGTTATTGACAACGTAGCACCAACACTGCTATCATTAACCCACACCGCCTCGCCAACGTATCGCTTTAACGCCTCTGATAGTACCACCGTTACCGCTACCTTTTCCGAAGCCATGGCAGCAACGCCAACCATTACCATCGGGAATGGTGTGTCTAGTCAAGCAATGAGCGCTACTGCTTCAGCAGCCGTTTGGACCTTCGACTTTAATGTAGGGGCTTGGACAGGAAGTCAGGGCACAGCTTCTGTCACCGTTTCAGGAGACGACCAAGCGGGAAATGCATACAGTGGTACCGATAGCATTACTTTTGAGATTGACACCCAAGCACCCACCCTAACCCTTAGTTGTGCAGACGCAGATCTTTTGGTCAATAGTAGCATAGTAACCATTACAGCTACCTTTAGCGAAGACATCTCTGCAACGCCAACCCCATCACTGTTTATTGATGGCAGCGGAACAAAACAATTAACAGCAACCTCTAGTTCCGTTTGGATTTATTTATGGGATACATCTTCAGAGACAGAAGGAACCTATACTGTAACTGCCTCGGGGAATGATTTAGCCGGGAATAGCTATGTTGGGAGTGACAGCATTAGCATTGAACTTGATTTAGTTTCCCCCACCCTTTTGAGTTTTGAAGATGATGACACAGATAACTACCTCACCGGCTCAGAAACCGTTTCTTTAACTGCTGTTTTTTCAGAACCCATTAACAATGCGCCTTCCCTTTCCATTTCAGGTCTGGTTACTGATGTGCTTTTCTCTAAGCTAAATCAGTTTTTACAATTAGATGATGATCTTGAAGGAGACAATAGCGGTGATAATTTTGGTTACAGCATTGCTTCCAACAAAGAGGGAACGAGAATAATTGTAGGCGCCCCAAGGAAAGACATCTCGGCCAAAGCTGATGCAGGTGGAGTAAAAGTCTATGAATGGTCAAATGACAGTTGGACACAATTGGGCGCTGAGCTTCAAGGAGCAGATCCTGATGACAATCTTGGTTTTGCCGTAGCCATGACCAGAGACGGACGCAGGATTGCCTACAGTAGAGGGAAAAACATTGGGGCTGCAAATTCTAGTGATAAAGGAAGTGTTTTTGTTTATGACTGGAACGGAAGCAGTTGGAATATCGTTGGTGCATCCATGAACGGATCAACCAACGGAGACCAATTTGGTTATTCAATAGCGTTCAATGAAGACGGGAGCAAAATTGTTGTTGGAGCTCCTAAAAACGATAATGGAGGTTCAGATGCAGGGCAAGTAAGAACGTTTGAATGGAACGGTACCGTATGGATGCCTTCAGGATCAGACATAAATGGACCCTCTGCCACCAGTGGTTTTGGTGAAGCACTTGACCTTAGTAAAGACGGGAACACCCTAGTCGTTGGTGCATGGGGACACAACAACAGAGGAAGAGTTGTAGCCTACAAATGGACCAGTGGAAATTGGGCGACCAACCAAACCTGGAATGGAACGGCTACCACAGAACGATTTGGAAGTGCTGTAGCCCTAGATGAAGACGGTAACCGATTGGTAATTGCAAGCCAAGGGCATTCATCCTTTACAGGAAAGGTTCAACTCTATGAATACTCTGGTTCCAGTTGGTCCACCAAAGGATCAGCAATAACAGGCGATGCAAACAATGATGATTTTGGAGCATCTATTGACCTGTCTGATGATGGAAATTACCTCATTGTAGGTGCTTGGGAGCAAGGG
>WTIO01000053.1 GCA_011526365.1 Flavobacteriales bacterium | reverse complement strand
GCTTTACCCCCCTACTGGCTACTATCCCGCTTCAATTACTCGCCTATTATATTGCTATATTACGGGGCTGCGATGTAGATCAACCCAGGAACTTAGCAAAATCTGTAACGGTAGAATAACCGCCTAAGTTGCAAGTACTTTTTTAATGATACTCAATAAAATGTAGAGTACGACGGCTAGGGTGAATGCCGCCCAGTGGAAGAAAATATAAAGCACTATAAAGCAAATCACCAAAAGTAATGGATACAAAATGCTGTCCAGCATATTGGATTGCATTTTAAAGGAAAACATCCGTAATGGAGCGTTCATCAACAAGCTACCTACAACCACCAAACCAACAATAAATAGCGGTTCTGTTAGTAAATTTGTGGCAGCATGAAATTGAGGATGGCTCACCAAAAAGGGATAGCCCATAAAAAAAAGCGCATTGGCTGGGGCAGGGAGCCCTTTAAAATCGTATTTCTGATCCTCGTCTAAATTAAACTTCGCCAAGCGATAGGCAGCCGCCAAGGCCACAACCAACCCCAAAAGTCCCAGGGGTGCCCAATGGATGCTGATAGGAGTGCTTCCTATGGAAAAGCCCCACGAAATGGATTTCACCCCATAGCGCACCAGCAACTGGTAGGCCATTAAACCCGGTAAAACGCCACTGGTTACTACATCGGCCAAGGAGTCCAATTGGGCCCCTAGACTGCTGCTTACGCGAAATAATCGGGCTAAAAAGCCGTCTAAAACATCTGCCAAAAGCGCCAATAAAAAACACAACATGGCCGCCTCAAAATGAAACTGCAGCAACTGAATTATGGCTACACAGCCCAGGAAAAGGTTAGCCCCAGTAACTAAATTTGGGATAATACGAAGAATGGCCATAAGCATATAGCGACGAAAATAATGAAATAGTTTTGCAATTCTGAGTTAAAGATTTTAAAAAACACACCATAGCCCCTAACTTAGCACAATGATTTCAAATGCACGACTCGCATTGCTTTCGGGGCTTTTATGCATATTGGCATGGCCCGTTGACGGTATTAGCTTTTTTATTTTTTTGGCCTTTATTCCCCTGCTAGCGGTGGAACAAGGCCTACGAGGGGAAAATAAAAAACGTTCGGGATGGAAGGTGTTTGGCTACAGCTATATGGCAGCACTCATTTGGAATTTAGGGACTACTTGGTGGTTGTTTAACGCCTCCGTAGTAGGCATGTTGTTTGCAAACTTGGCCAACAGCAGTTTTTATGCTTTGATGTTCACCATCTACCACTGGGCTGCAAAACGGATGCCCCAACGCAGTGCCTATATCTTTTTTGTCAGCATGTGGCTCGCTTTTGAAAAAGGCCATCAACTATGGGATTTCTCATGGCCATGGCTAAACCTTGGTAATGTGTTTTCAGAATCCATTCACTGGGTGCAATGGTATGAATACACGGGTAGTTTTGGCGGCAGTTTATGGGTGCTGTTGGTAAATATTCTTGGTTTTGAAATCCTTAAAAAATGGCAGCCGCAGCAAGGGGCTACCGCATTATTAAAACGCAGTATTCCTTGGTGGCTCGCCATAGCAGTACCCATGACCCTCTCCTTGGTAGTGTTTGTTCGGGTACCTAAGGCAACAAAAACCACCAATGTAGCTGTAATACAACCCAACATTGACCCCTACACAGAAAAATATAAATATTCCAATACGGCATTCTTAGAGCTACTCAGCGATTTGGTGCAGCCCTTAAAAAAGGAAAAAGTTGACTTTATCCTTACCCCCGAAACGTACTTTGCTGCTGGTGCTGGCGAAGAACTCAATGCCTTTCCTCAAAGTCCATTTTACAGTAAATTTCAACAACTCGCCACGCAGTATCCCAGCACCCATTGGGTCATGGGAATTCAATTTTATCAATTGTATTTTTCTGAAACACCTCCCAATTATACTGCCAATCAAATTAAGGAGAAGGTTTGGGTGGATTATTACAATTCAGCTTTTGGGGTACAGGTAGCGCATCCCATTGAGGTGTACCACAAATCTAAATTGGTGGTAGGTGTAGAGGATATGCCTTTCAAGAAATATTTAAAACCGCTGTTGGGCAACCTAATGCTTGACTTGGGAGGGACCATTTCCAGTAGGGCAAAACAAGCCCAACGCAGTGTGTTTACGCATGGTGATTTCAATATTAAAGTAGCCCCAATTATTTGTTATGAATCTATCTATGGTGAATTTGTTACCGAATACGTGCGTTTGGGAGCTCAATTTTTAGGAATCATCACCAATGATGCCTGGTGGGGAAACACCCCAGGACACCAACAGTTACTCAGCTATTCGCGGCTTAGAGCCATTGAAAATCGCCGTGCCATTGCCCGTAGTGCCAATACTGGAATTTCGGCTTTTATAAATGCCCGTGGAGAGCTCGAACAAACCCTAGGTTATACTCAAAAAGGCTATCTCCTTGGGGCCGTTCCTTTGTATGATACCATAACGTTCTACTCCACCTATGGGGACTATTTAGCGCGTTGGGCCGTATTTTTAGCAGGCTTATTCTTTTTGCTCGCCCTAAGTAAACGCCTAAAACAACACGACTAGGCCGCTGTTAATACCCGGTTTTACTGCCTTAAATAGATTTTCTGACAATTTGTAAGGCGGTCCTACTTAAAGTTGTAACTTTGTTAATGCACTTGCGCAATGGCTATGAAGAAGATTAAAGTGTACACTAAAACTGGAGATGATGGAACCACGGGTTTACTTTCGGGGCAACGCGTGAACAAACACCATGTGCGTATTAAAGCCTATGGTACCATTGACGAACTCAATGCTTGGTTAGGTTTAATCCGCGACGCTGACCTTCTTGAAGAAGACGAAAAATTCCTACAACAGCTGCAAAAAAAACTTATGACCCTAGGCGCACAGCTCAGCATAGATGAAAGTAGCGGTACGTCACCTAAGTTTATTCAAAACATAACCATGCTGGATGTTACCAACATCGAAAAGGAAATTGACCGAATTACCAACCTACTGGAACCATTAAATCATTTTGTGATTCCAGGAGGACATATAGTCGTTTCATATGCCCATTTGGCCCGCTGTGTTTGCCGTCGTGCAGAACGGTTTATTACAGAATTGAATGAAACCCAACCCATCACGCCCCCTATTATTGCCTTTGTAAACCGACTATCAGATTACCTATTTATGCTTAGTAGAAAGTTTGCTGTAGACTTCAAGGTCGATGAAGTCAAGTGGATTCCTAGTGATGAATGATAATTTTTTTTGGTGGTTTGCTCCGAACTTCTATTTTTGCAAAAACATAACCTGTAGTAACAATGTATTGGACTTTAGAACTTGCCTCCTATTTAAGCGACGCCCCTTGGCCCGCCACTAAGGATGAGCTAATTGACTATTCTATCAGAACGGGCGCACCCCTCGAAGTGGTAGAAAACCTTCAATCCATGGAAGATGAAGGCGATATTTATGAGTCTATAGAAGAAATATGGCCCGATTTTCCCACAGAGGAGGACTATCTGTGGAATGAAGACGAGTATTAAGAAAACAATGCCCTGTGAAAAGTCTCCTCGGAGGCTTTTTTTTTGCTTACATTTGAACTGAAAACCTGGAAGATGCTATGAGTATTTTAAATTCTGTTTTAAAAACTTTTGTAGGAGATAAAACCAAAAAAGACCTCTCAAAAATACGCCCCCTCGTTGGTCAAATCAACAACCATCAAAATAGCTTTGAGCAATTATCCCCAGACGAGTTACGGGCAAAAACAGCGGCCCTAAAAAAAGGCATTCAAGACAACAGAGCTGATGTTGACGCCGAACTGGAACAACTCCGGCAAGAACTGAATCAGCAAGAAGACATTGATGCACGTGAAGGCATCTATCAAAAAATGGATGCGCTAGAAGAAGCGGCTTATGAGAAAACCAAAACCTATCTCGATACGATCCTTCCAGAGGCCTTTGCCATAGTTAAAGAAACCGCCCGACGTTTTGCCACCCAAACAGAGCTTCAAGTTACAGCAACCCCTTTCGACAGGGAGTTGTCGCAAGAAAAAGCCTATGTAACCCTAAAAGGGGACACCGCCCTGTGGGCCAACCACTGGGATGCCGCAGGAAAACCCATCACTTGGGATATGGTGCACTACGACGTACAACTCATTGGAGGTATTGCATTACACCAAGGGAAAATTGCAGAAATGCAAACCGGAGAAGGAAAAACACTGGTAGCCACCCTACCCGTTTTTCTTAACGCACTTACAGGTAAAGGAGTACACCTGGTAACCGTGAACGATTATCTGGCCAAACGCGATAGCGCGTGGATGGCACCCCTATTTGAGTTTCATGGACTACGAGTAGATTGCATCGACAAACACCAACCCAACAGTCCCGAACGTCGTAAAGCCTACCTGGCCGACGTAACCTATGGGACGAATAATGAATTTGGGTTCGATTACTTGCGCGATAATATGGCGCACAACCCTGAAGACCTAGTGCAAATCAAACACCACTATGCCATTGTTGATGAGGTGGATTCTGTTTTAATTGACGATGCCCGTACGCCACTGATTATTTCGGGACCTACCCCAGAAGGTGATCGTCATGAGTTTGATCAATTAAAACCCAAAGTAGCTCAACTGGTTGAACAACAACGCAAACTTCTTACTGGAGTTCTTGCCGAAGCAAAAAAGAATATCAGTGCAGGAAATACCAACGAAGGTGCGACACAATTACTCCGAGTATTTCGGGGCTTACCAAAAAACAAAGCCCTAATTAAATTCCTAAGTGAAGAAGGAATTAAGCAATTGCTGCAAAAAACAGAAAACCACTATATGCAGGACAACAACCGTGAAATGCATATAATTGACGCCGAACTGTTTTTTGTGATTGATGAAAAAACCAATCAAATTGACCTTACAGATAAGGGGATAGAGATCCTTTCTGGTGATGCCGCCGACAAAAACTTTTTTGTCCTGCCCAACATTGGTGCCGAATTGGCCAGAATTGAAGAAAAAGGTTTAGACCCCAAAGAAGAGGCCAAAGAGAAAGAAACCCTACTCAGTGAATTCAGCATTAAAAGTGAACGCATCCACACCTTAAACCAGTTGTTAAAAGCTTATACGCTTTTTGAAAAAGACGTCGAATACGTGGTGCTCGAAAACAAGGTGAAAATTGTAGATGAACAAACGGGCCGTATCATGGAAGGCCGCCGGTACTCCGACGGGCTCCATCAGGCCATTGAAGCTAAAGAAACTGTAAAGATTGAGGCGGCAACACAAACCTTTGCTACCGTTACCCTTCAGAATTACTTCCGCATGTATCAAAAGTTGGCGGGGATGACAGGGACAGCCATCACTGAAGCGGGAGAATTTTGGGAAATCTATAAACTCGATGTGGTAGAGATTCCTACCAATCGACCTATTGCCCGAGAGGATCGCAATGATCTGATTTATAAAACCAAACGGGAAAAATACAATGCCGTAATTGAAGAAGTTACAGTGTTGGCGCAGGCCGGTCGTCCTGTACTCATTGGAACTACTTCGGTTGAAATTTCGGAACTGCTGAGTAAGATGCTGGCCATCAGAAAAGTAAAACATAACGTACTCAATGCCAAACTGCACAAAAAAGAAGCCGATATTGTGGCAGAGGCCGGAAACCCCGGAGTGGTTACTATTGCTACCAACATGGCCGGACGTGGAACCGATATTAAACTCAGCGAAGAAGTAAAAGCCAGTGGTGGTTTAGCCATCATTGGAACCGAACGGCACGATTCCCGTCGTGTGGACCGCCAGCTCCGTGGACGCTCTGGACGCCAGGGAGATCCCGGAAGCTCACAGTTTTATGTCTCCTTGGAGGACAACCTCATGCGTCTTTTTGGCTCCGACAGAGTAGCAAAAGTAATGGACCGTATGGGGCATGAAGAAGGAGATGTCATTCAACACTCCATGATGACCAAGTCTATTGAGCGCGCACAAAAGAAGGTAGAAGAAAACAACTTTGGTATACGCAAGCGCTTATTGGAGTACGATGACGTAATGAATGCCCAGCGGGAAGTGATTTACAAACGTCGTCGCCACGCCTTGGAGGGCAGTCGATTAAAGTTAGACATTGCCAACATCCTCTACGATACCTGTGAAGAAGTAGTACAACAAAACAAAGCGAGTAACGATTTTAAAAACTTCGAATTTGAAATCATCAGTAACTTTTCCATAACGTCACCGCTATCACAGGATGTCTTTGAAAGTACTGACGAGGGAACACTGACCAATCAGTTATACGATGCGCTCTACCAGCACTACCAAAGCAAAATGGAAGTGAATGCACAAATGGCGTATCCTGTAATAAAGTCTGTGTATGAGCGCCCCAACAATACATATGAGCGCATTGTAGTGCCTTTTACCGATGGTGTAAAAACGCTAAATGTTGTTACCAAACTGGAGACCGCCTACACTTCTCAAGGGAAACATCTTATCGATGATTTTGAGCGCAATATTACTTTGGCTATTATTGACGAAAGCTGGAAAACCCATTTGCGTAAAATGGATGAGTTGAAGCAGTCAGTACAATTGGCCGTTCACGAACAAAAGGACCCCCTACTGATCTACAAATTTGAATCCTTTGAATTGTTCCAAGAAATGATAAGCACCCTAAACCGTGAGGTGCTTTCCTTCTTGTTTAAAGGCAATCTCCCCAACCAGAACGATGGCTTGGTACAACAAGCCCGAACAGCACGCCCCAAAGAAAATTATAAAACTTCAAAAGACGAAGTTTTAAATACCGAAGAGCTGGCTGCTAGAAATAGAGCTGTAGGTGCTGCAGCAGGCCAAGCCCAACGCCAAACCATTGAAACGATCGTGCGCGAACAACCAAAAATTGGTCGCAACGAACGCGTGGTAATAAAAAATGTGTCTTCGGGAAGCACAAAAACACTAAAATTCAAACAAGCAGAACCCCTCATCAAATCTGGTGAATGGGTACTTACACAAGAACAGTAGACCAACTAAAATAAACCCATGGAGGCCTACGCACAAGCACTATTAATCGCTATTCCTGGATTCCTCGTCCTTATGGGGATAGAAATGCTTTACGGCTATTGGAAAGGCCAACAAACCTATAGGCTTATGGACACCATTGCCAGCTTAAGTTCTGGCATGACAAATGTGCTTAAGGACTCTCTAGGGCTAATGGTCTTGTTGGTATCCTACCCTTACATCAAACAGCTTCTTGCACTACAAACAATGGAAGCTACCATTTGGAATTACATTATTGCTTTTGTGTGTATTGATTTTGCCAGCTACTGGTCACATCGTTTAAACCACAGTGTAAATCTGTTTTGGAACCAACACATTGTGCATCACAGCAGCGAAGAATTTAATTTGGCCTGTGCGCTACGCCAAAGCATTTCGAATATTTTGAGCTTTGGGGCGCTTTTCCTTATCCCTGCTGCCATTTTAGGAGTCCCCGAAAAAATGATTCAAGTTTTAGCTCCGCTTCATCTGTTTGCCCAGTTTTGGTACCACACCAAACACATTGGAAAATTGGGCTGGTTGGAATACCTTTTGGTAACCCCCTCACAACACAGAGTGCACCACGCCATAAACCCAATATATATCGATAAAAACCTCGCTGCAATTTTCAGTATATGGGATCGTCTTTTTGGTACTTTTCAAAAAGAATTAGAGGAAGAACCACCGGTATACGGAACGCTTAAACCGGTGCAATCATGGAATCCCTTTTGGATCAACTTCCAACACTTTTGGGGCTTAGTTTTAGATGCTTGGCATACCAAGGATTGGAAGGCAAAATTCACCCTGTGGTTCCGCCCTACTGGATGGCGTCCAACCGATGTGGCTAAAAAATATCCTAGACCCTATTGGGACAACGTACATGCACAAGAAAAATATGCCCCAAAGTTACCTTCGTCCTCCACTGCATGGGCCATTTTTCACTGGGTAGGTACTACGGTGTACCTCTTGGTGTTCTTAGCGCAATTTGGAGAACTGTCTGTTAATTTAAGGCTACTGCACGGGCTTCTTATTTTCGCTAGCATTTTTGGATACACAGCACTAATGGACAAGCACCAATGGGCTTGGTATTTTGAAGGGACACGCATTCTTTTTGGACTGTTGATTTTCTTGCTTCCCCTACAAAATGGTGGGTGGGAAACATCATTAGCACAACTCTACACTACGGGCGTACTCTACTTTGGCAGTAGTACTATTGGGCTACTAGCGGTAGTATTTACTCAAAACCGCAATGAGCAGCTCACCTAAAATTATTTTGCTTGGCCCTGCATCACCCTACCGTGGGGGTATTGCGGACACCCAAGAGGCATTGCATAAGGCCTTAAAAAAGCTGGAGGTTGAAATAGAATTAATCACTTTTAAAACCCTTTATCCCCAACTGCTCTTCCCTGGGAAAAGCCCCCTTCGGAAAGATGCTATTGAAAAACAATCCTATCTACGCCTATTGCACACCTACAACCCTCTGTTTTGGTGGAAATGTGCACAATGGATCAACACACAAGAAGCTACTGCTGTTGTGGTTCGCTATTGGACACCTTTTGTAGCCCTGTCATGGTGGGGACTTAGAAAGTTTCTTAAGCCCAACATCAAAATGATTGGTATGGTAGACAATTGGACGCCTCACGAATCTAAACCCTTTGATCGAACTCTGCGAAGACTTTTTGAAAAAAGCTGTTCTTGTTTTATCAGTCTTTCTGAAAATGTGGGGAAGCAAATCGCAAAGGATACTACCAAAAAGGTTGCCCAAGGGTTTCATCCAATTGCTAACGATCTCCCTGCTCCTATCCCTCAGAACGAAGCACGAAAACGCTTAGGACTTCCCGAAACAAAAAAAATAATTGCTTTTGTTGGGCTTATACGAAAGTACAAAGGCATTCCCCTTTTACTCGATAGTTTTGCTGCAGCCTTAAAAAAGGATGCCAACCTTTTTTTAAGCATTTCAGGAGAATTTTATACCGACCAAAAGGCAACTTTTGAAAAGATCACGTCTTTAGGAATAGAAGAACAGGTTCATGTACATCCAAAATTTTTGAGTGCCGAAAAGATGAAGGACTACATCTGTGCCGCAGATATTATTGCACAGCCCTACATTAAAGCTACCCAAAGTGGCATTACTCCCCTGGCCTATTTTTATGAAAAACCCTTACTGGTGAGTGCTGTAGAGGGACTACAAGACCCCATACTAAAAGACGGTACTGGAAAAGCCGCCATACGAACTACATCAGCATGGACGTCTACTATGCTTGAGATGCTTAAAGAAAAAGACACAACCTTTTACACTTCAGCACTTCAAAAGGTGAAAAACAAATATCAGTGGGAACAATTTGCCAAGCTCCTACTAGAACTTAGCAGCGATTAAAGCAACAATATCACAATAAATAATCTGTGGAAACAAAGTTAGATTCCTTAGAATTTAATAGGGCTTCAAGAATTTCATTATTGTAGGGGTTGTCTTTAGACGCTAAAAAGGTTCGGATAGAAAAAGAGCGCAAAGCATCAAACACACTAAGGGTACTCACCGCAGAGTTCTTTCGTCCTGTAAAGGGATACACATCTGGTCCACGTTGACAGGCGCTATTCAAATTTACCCGACAGACCAAATTGGCCAGCGTGTCCACCAAAGGTCCAAGTTTGCGTATATCGCGCCCAAACAAACTCACTTGTTGTCCGTATTCCGACTTTGCCATGGCATCCAAGGGTTCATTGATATCATCATAAGCGATAATTGGGATCACAGGCCCAAATTGCTCTTCATGATATACTCGCATACTATCATTGACTGGAAACAGCACAGCAGGATAGGAATAATTGTGTGTTAATTCTCCACCACGCGTATTGAGAATTGAAGCACCCTTTTC
Organism: Flavobacteriales bacterium; assembly: GCA_011526365.1. Taxonomy (GTDB): domain Bacteria; phylum Bacteroidota; class Bacteroidia; order Flavobacteriales; family Flavobacteriaceae; genus RFYP01. The sequence continues at coordinate 23,160 of WTIO01000053.1, read as the reverse complement.
GGTAGCATCTTGAATTAACTCTTGGATATAAGCAGGTTTTGAAGGCTCAGGAAGTGGGGTAAGAAAAACACCATCCTCCCAAGGTAAACCATATTTTAATTGATCTACCGCTTCTGCAAAGCGACGATTAAACTCTTCACTAATAGATTTGTGTACATAAAGTATTTTAAGCGCTGTACACCGTTGTCCATTGTACGACAAGGTCCCCGAAATACATTCCTTAATGGCCAATTCCAAATCTGCATCGGGCAGAATAATCCCAGGGTTTTTGGCCTCTAATCCCAATACCAATCGTAGTCTGTTTTTGTTGGGGTGCAAATCTTGAAGCGCTACCGCAGAAGAACTGTGACCAATTAAGGCCAACACATCTATTTTCCCTGTTTTCATAATAGGAGAAGCAATCTTGCGACCACGCCCAAACAATATATTTACTACCCCTGGAGGGAAACTTTCTTCAAAGGCTTTTAATAGTGGGGTTATGAGTAATACTCCGTGTTTTGCAGGTTTAAAAATGGTGGTGTTCCCCATAATTAGTGCGGGAATCAACAAGCAAAACGTTTCATTTAGTGGATAATTGTAAGGACCTAAGCACAGTACTACCCCTAAAGGCCCCCGGCGAATGTGTGCGTGTACACCGCCTTCTTTGTCAAAACGGGCACTGCGACGATCGAGCTTTTTATACGCCTCCATGGTGTCGTAAATGTAATCTACGGTACGATCGAATTCCTTTTGAGCATCCGCATGGTTTTTCCCAATTTCCCACATCAACAATTTCACCACCTCCTCGCGGCAGGTTTTCATTTTCTCTACAAAATTATTGAGGCACTTAATACGATCGGCTACTTTCATGGTGGGCCAAAGGCCTTGTCCACGACCAAAAGCGCGTTCAGCAGCATCTAGGGCTTCCAAAGCAGTTTCGGTTTCCATATCGGGTATGGAGCCCAACAAAGTGGGAGCCTCCTCCCCTTTTTCGTTAGGGGTATAAATTGTAGAATACACCTCTGTGGTGGGACCAGTCCAGGTGTGTAGTTTTCCATCCACCAAATATTCTTTGGTATGCAGTGGGTGTATAGCAAATGTATCGGGGATCGCTTGTAAAGCAGTTTCCATTTTTTTCGAATTTTTCTTTTTCTTTTTTTTTAAACGAGAAATTCAAACAAATCGGGTTGATCGTTTAAATATTCCCCGTAAAAGTTACGGCTTTTCATCCGCATGACCAAAGGCTCAAAATCAGCAGCGTCTTTCAATTCTATCCCTACCACCGCTGGAGCATTGACTTTACTACTCTTTTTGGAGAATTCAAAAAAGGTAATATCGTCATTGGGGCCTAAAATTTCATTTACAAATTCTTTAAGCGCACCGGCGCGTTGTGGAAAACGGATGATGAAATAATGCTTTAGCTGAGCAAAAAATAAAGCGCGTTCTTTAATTTCTGGGGTTCGTGTGATGTCATTATTCCCACCGCAAAGCAACACGCCCACCTTAGCCCCTTTAATCTGGTCTTGGTACTTCTCTAGTGCAGCTACTGCTAATGCACCAGCGGGTTCGGCCACTATACCGTCTTTGTTGTACAAATTTAAAATGGCCTTGCATACCTGGCCTTCGGGTACGGTAATTAAATCACTGAGCTGATTTTTGCACAATGCAAATGGGAGCATTCCTACTTTTTGTACGGCAGCACCATCAATAAATTTATCAATTTCTTTCAGTTGTACTGGCTTTCCAGCTGCAATAGCAGCTTGCATAGAAGGAGCACCCTCGGGTTCTACAGCTATAATTTTTGTATTGGGGGACAACATACTAAAAACTATTACCATTCCAGAAATTAATCCACCGCCACCAACAGGAACAAATAAATAATCCAATCCAGCTGTGGCTTGCTCTATGATTTCCATAGCAATAGTGGCTTGGCCTTCAATTACCTTAGGGTCATCAAAAGGATGAATAAACGGTTTTTGCTCCGCTGCAGTATATTCTTTTGCTGCGCGTTCTGCATCGTCATAGGTATCCCCTACGAGTTTTACTGTAATACAATTGCCGCCAAACATTTTTACCTGCTCAATTTTTTGACGAGGCGTGGGCAACGGCATAAAAACAGTTCCCTGAATTTGAAGCTGCTGACAAGCATAGGCAAAACCCTGCGCATGATTTCCTGCGCTAGCACAAACAATTCCCTTACTGCGTTCTTCGGCAGCTAGGGTGTGAATTAAATTGTAGGCGCCTCTAATTTTAAAGGAGCGTACCTGTTGCAAATCTTCCCGCTTAAAAAAAATCTCCGCCTGAAACTTTTTGCTCAAGCGGAGGTTTTTTTGCAAGGGTGTTTTTTCGGCAACACCGTCTAGGTGGGTTACCGCCTTTCGAACACCTTCAAGAGTGGGAAGAATCATTGTTAGATGATTTTCTTCATGGCGGTCATTGAAGCACGCAGCTCATAACCCACCATCTCTATAGGGTGATAACGAATAATTTCGTTGATGTCAATCAGCTTTTTGTTGTCCACAGCATTGTCTGCATCGGCACCACCAAAAGCAGTTCCAATAACATCTGTATCAATGGCTGCCATAAAGTCCTTAAGCAATGGCTTGGCCGCATGGTCAAAAAGATAACACCCGTATTCGGCAGTATCTGAAATCACTCGATTCATTTCAAATAGTTTCTTACGCGCAATAGTATTGGCAATAAGTGGTGTTTCATGCAGCGACTCGTAATACGCTGATTCCTCTTTAATTCCTGCAGCAACCATAGTATCAAACGCCAACTCTACTCCAGCGCGTACAAAAGCTACCATAAGTACACCGTGGTCAAAATATTCTTGTTCTGAAATTTCAGCTTGGGTGTTTTCAGTTTTTTCAAAAGCCGTTTCTCCTGTTACAGCCCGCCAGCTAAGCAAGTTTTTATCATCATTGGCCCAATCTTCCATCATTGTGCTGGAAAAATGTCCAGACATAATATCGTCCATATGCTTTTCAAACAAAGGCTTTAAAATGGATTTTAAAGTTTCCGAAAGTTCGAAGGCCTTGATTTTTGCAGGATTCGATAAACGATCCATCATATGGGTGATACCACCATGCTTTAGGGCCTCAGTAATGGTTTCCCAACCATACTGCACTAACTTTGCAGCATAGCCAGGTTCGATCCCTTTTTCTACCATTTTATCGAAACATAAAATTGACCCTGTTTGAAGTACGCCACAAAGGATGGTTTGCTCTCCCATAAGGTCTGATTTTACCTCAGCAACAAAGGAAGATTCCAACACACCTGCACGGTCACCACCAGTAGCAACGGCGTAGGCTTTGGCTTGTTCTAAACCGTGGCCTTGTGGATCGTTCTCGGGATGCACTGCAATTAAGGTTGGTACGCCAAAACCACGCTTGTACTCTTCGCGAACTTCAGACCCAGGGCACTTGGGGGCCACCATGATAACTGTTAAATCTTCACGGATCTTAGTGCCTTCTTCCACAATGTTAAAACCATGGGAATACGACAGTGTGGCGCCTTTTTTCATTAGTGGCATTACAGCCTCTACTACAGGGGTGTGATTTTTATCTGGAGTGAGGTTAATTACCAGGTCGGCTGTAGGAATCATTTCTTCATAGGTTCCAACCGCAAAGTTGTTTTCAGTGGCATTTTGGAAAGAAGCTCTTTTGTTTTCAATAGCACCAGCACGAAGGGCATAAGAGATGTATAAGCCAGAGTCGCGCATGTTAAGCCCTTGATTGAGTCCCTGTGCGCCGCAGCCCACAATGACTATTTTTTTGCCGTTAAGGGCCGAAACCCCAGCTGTAAATTCTTCTTTTTCCATAAAGCGACATTGCCCTAACTGGTGCAATTGTTCGCGTAGTGTGAGTTGATTAAAATAATTTCCCATTAGGATTTTTTTTCGTCTTGCTTGGTTGCGTTAAAAGTATTTAAAATATCTGAAATACCCATTTTGGCTTTGGTTACAGAAATACGTCCAGAACGCACAAACTGTAAAAGACCGTAGGGTTTAAGGTCGTTGTATAATTTTTCGGTTTCCTCGCGAAAGCCTGTTTTTTCAATTACAAAAAATTCAGGGGAGACAGTTACCATTTTAGCTTGGCTCTCCTTGATGATGTTTTGAATTTGACGTTCTTCAAATAAAGCCGTCGAAGTAATTTTGTATAAGGCAGACTCTACATAAATGGTTTCTTCGTCGGTATGATAGAACGCCTTAATAACATCCACTTGTTTCTCAATTTGCTTTACGATTTTTTGAATGCCTTCAAGGGTCATTTTCACTACAATCACAAAACGAAAAACCTCAGGAATCTCCGAGGGAGAGGTCGTTAAACTTCTAATGTTGATGTGCCGTTTTAAGAATATCGCTGAAATTCTATTGACCAAGCCAACATTATTTTCCGTGTAAATGGAAATGGTGTATAATTTTTTTTCCATACTATTCTAAACGTATATCAGATACCGATGCTCCAGAAGGGATCATTGGAAAAACATTGTCTTCTTTTTCTACTCGAACTTCTAGGAAATACGGGCCTGGAGTGTTTAACATTGTTGCTATTGCAGGGCTTAACTCTTCCCGTTGGTCCACGCATTTTGCGGCAATTCCATAGGCCTTGGCAATTGCAATAAAATCTGGGTTAATCATTTCTGTAGAAGCATACCGCTTGTCAAAAAACAATTGCTGCCATTGGCGCACCATTCCTAAAAACTCATTGTTGAGGACTACAATTTTCACATCCAAACGTTGTTGGAAGATAGTTCCCAACTCCTGAATGGTCATTTGATACCCACCATCACCAATAATGGCGATTACTTGTCGTTTTGGTGCTCCCATTTTAGCTCCAATAGCTGCAGGGAGGGCAAATCCCATAGTTCCCAAACCTCCAGAAGTTACATTACTCTTGGACTGATTGAATTTGGCATAGCGGCAAGCCACCATTTGGTGCTGGCCTACATCTGTTACGATTATGGCATCGCCTCCTGAATGCTCGTTAATAACACGAAGGGTTTCTCCCATAGTGAGTCCCTCTTTGGTTGGGTATAAATCCTTTTGAATTACCTTTTCTTCTTCAATTGCGTTCAACTCATGAAAGCGCGCTTTCCACGCGGTTAGCTCTAGGGGTTGCACATGCGGTAATAACTGTTCTAAGGAATCTTTACAATTCCCTAAAACGGCTACATCCACCATTACATTTTTATTGACCTCAGCAGGGTCAATTTCCAAATGAATAATTTTTGCCTGCTTAGCATAGGTATCTAAACTCCCCGTAACCCGATCGTCAAAACGCATGCCAATAGCGATGAGCAGATCACATTCGTTGGTCAATAGATTGGGGGCATAGTTGCCATGCATCCCTACCATTCCCATATTTAAGGGGTGGTCTGTTTCCAGTGCCGAAAGGCCTAAAATAGTCCACGCCGCAGGGATTCCCGTTTTTTCAACAAAGGTCTTAAATGCGGCTTCTGCTTCTCCTAAAATCACTCCTTGGCCCCAAACAATAAGGGGCTTTTTAGCTGCATTGATAAGCGTGGCGGCTTGTGATAAAGCGTCTTGTGCAATGGGAAAATCAGATTGGTAACTTCGAATACCAGTACAAGGAACATATTCAAAATCAAAGAAATCGAATTGGGCGTCTTTCGTAATGTCTATTAATACTGGACCCGGACGTCCGGATCGCGCAATAAAAAACGCTTTGGCCAAAATGCTTGGAATTTCACTCACCTTGGTAATTTGATAATTCCACTTGGTGACGGACGTAGAGATTCCAATAATATCAGTTTCTTGAAAGGCATCGGAGCCCAATAGATGAGACGCCACTTGACCTGTGATGCACACCATAGGGGTAGAGTCAATTTGAGCGTCGGCAATACCGGTCACTAAATTGGTGGCTCCAGGACCTGAGGTGGCCATGGCTACACCCACTTTTCCTGAGGTACGTGCATACCCCTGAGCCATGTGTGTGGCTCCCTGCTCATGGCGGGTAAGCACATGATGCAACTGATCTTGAAATTTGTAAAGTTCATCGTAAATAGGCATAATTGCCCCTCCGGGGTAGCCGTAAACCAAATCTACGCCTTCAGCTAATAAACACCGAATGACAGCTTCTGCACCAGAAATATTTTTGGCCTGTACAGTTGTGGGTTGGCTTGCTGTTTTGGTTTTCATAAGTTATTGATCTGTGGTGCACCCTTCAGACGCTGAAGCGACACTTTTAATGTATTTGTAAAGCACTCCTTTTTGGAATTTGTAAGGGGGCTTAGTCCAAGCTTGTTTTCGCTTTGCTAATTCGTCCTCCGATAACGCAACACTTAGGGTGTTTTTTTCGGCGTCAATGGTAATCATATCTCCATTTTGCACTAAGGCTAAAGGACCTCCCTCTTGGGCTTCTGGAACAATATGCCCCACTACGAAACCATGGGTACCTCCTGAAAACCTTCCGTCGGTAATTAGTGCTACAGATTTCCCTAAACCAGCCCCCATTATGGCGGCTGTGGGCTTGAGCATTTCAGGCATTCCAGGGCCTCCTTTGGGGCCCTCATAACGGATTACCACTACATCCCCTGCTTTAACTTCACCTCTTCCAATACCGTCATTAGCATCAAATTCGCTGTCAAAAACACGGGCAGGCCCTTCAAATAACAGGCCTTCTTTTCCAGTGATTTTAGCTACCGATCCTTCGGGGGCAAGGTTTCCTTTTAAAATTCGGATGTGTCCAGTAGGTTTAATAGGGTTGTCTAAGGGGCGAAGTAGTTGTTGGCCTTCTTTTAAATCGGGAACTGCTTCTAAATTTTCGGCCAGGGTTTTTCCAGTCACTGTCATACAGTCACCGTGTAGCATACCGTTTTGTAGCATAAACTTAAGCACCGCAGGTACCCCACCAATTTGGTGTAGGTCTTTCATCAAATACTTCCCACTGGGTTTTAAGTCAGCTAAAAAGGGTGTGGTATCGCTGATACGCTGGAAATCGTCAATGGTTAATGTGATATTTGCCGCCTTTGCGATGGCTAAAAAGTGAAGCACTGCATTGGTGGATCCTCCTAATACTGCAATCAATCTTAGGGCGTTTTCCAAAGATTTACGGGTAACAATATCCAGGGGCTTCAAATCTTTTGCTAGGAGTTGTTGCATGGCTGTTCCTACAGCCTGGCATTCGTCTTGCTTGTCTTTACTAACCGCTGGGTTTGAGGAATTATAAGGCAATGCCATTCCCAAGGCTTCAATTGCAGAAGCCATTGTATTTGCAGTGTACATTCCACCACAGGCTCCTGCACCCGGACAAGCATTTTGAATTACACTTTTATATTCTTTTTCGTCTATGGTTCCTGCTACTTTTTCTCCCCAAGCCTCAAAGGCAGAAACAACGTCTAATTCTTTTCCATTATGGCATCCCGAGGCAATTGTCCCTCCATACACTAAAATACTGGGGCGATTTAAACGCAACATCCCTATTAATGCACCAGGCATGTTCTTGTCGCAGCCCACAACAGTAACCAATCCATCGTAGGACATGGCCTGTACGACAGTTTCCACAGAATCGGCAATTACATCACGAGAGGGAAGCGAAAAACGCATCCCAGGGGTTCCCATAGAAATTCCATCACTAACACCAATGGTGTTAAACACCAGACCTACTTGATTTGTCTTTTGGATTCCTTTTTTAATTTCTGCAGCTAAACCGTTAAGGTGCATATTGCAGGGATTGCCTTCGTAGCCAGTACTGGCAATGCCAATAAAAGCTTTTTGAAAGTCATCATCAGTGAGGCCTATAGCATGGAGCATTGCCTGTGCTGCAGGTTGTGTGGGGTCTTGTGTCACCCGTTGACTGTACTTGTTTAATTTTTCTGCCATAATAATCCACGAATTTAAGTGTTTTCCCCACATTTCTAACACAGCTGTAGTATTCCTACAATATTCAAAATATTAAAAACCAATTATAGTTCTGATTTACAGCTATTTATATGGTATAAATTCCTACTTTCAAATAGGCTTCAGGCAAAAAATTCCTCCTATCTTTACCAAAAAAATTGCAGCTTCCACTTTGGAAGTTATTAAGCATATGTAGCTATGAAAGAACAAACCGTAAGTGCGGCACTCGCACACCGGAGGTCCGTTAGGGTATATGATCCCGAAAAACCTCTTCCCAACACCGCTGTTGAAGACAGTTTAAAAGCAGCGAGTTTAGCTCCAAACAGCAGCAACTTGCAGTTGTGGGAGTTTCACCATATTGAGGGGGAAACGGCGCTAAAGGACGTGGCAGCATGTTGTTTCAATCAACCGGCAGCAAAAACTGCACAGGAAATGGTGGTATTTGTGGTTCGGAGGGATTTATGGCGTGAAAGGATAGCCGACAACATAGCACACGTAAAGCGGTCTTTTGAAAAAAGTAAGGACCGCGACCCTAAAAAAGAAAAAGGGGCACTAAGCTATTACGGGAAAATTATTCCTCAACTTTACGGCGGCGCCTCCTGGCTTGGCGGACTCCTCAAATATGCAAAAGTGCAACTTGATGGGATTAAAAAAACAACGTATCGGGAAGTCCGTCAATCGGATATGCGTATAGTAGCGCATAAGAGTACCGCTTTGGCTGCACAAAGCTTTATGCTGAGTTTGGCTGCCAAGGGGTATGACACCTGCCCTATGGAAGGATTTGATTCTAAACGCTTAAAGCAGGTGCTCGGTTTACCTGCCACAGTAGAAATCAGTATGGTGGTCAGCTGTGGTATTCGAAAAAAAGAGGGTATTTACGGAGAGCGTTTTCGTGTCCCTTTTGAAAAAGTGTACCACAAGCATTAGGGGTCTACAACTGTAATTTTCACTTTTGCACCCGATCGTGCTTGTGCCAAAGCAGCTGTTGAGGCTTCGTCGAGTAGAAGCGCCCTGGGGTACCCACCGGTGACCTGTCCATCGGCCATAGCTACCAACAATTTCCCTTTGGGAGTAAGCTGAAGTGTACCTGCTAACACAAAACTACTGGGCAATTGCAATTGGTGGGTTATGGAGCCCCCCTCCAACTGATAGCCCATCCGGTTGTTACTACCCACAATGTAGGTTCCTGTTTTTAAAGCCTTCTGAATTGATTTTGAAAGGCTGTGCCAATCGGGTCCAGTAGTAGTGTTAATTTTTACTACTGCTTCCAGAGGCCATGCTGGTGAGAGCAAAATTTCTTTGGGGAGCAGCTGTTTATCGGGATCTTTTAAGGGAAGGGATTGCCCTTTTTCCAAAGTGGCCTGAGGACTTACAGGATGAAAATACGAACGACTTCCAAAGAATATTTCCGTTTGTACTCCCCCAGCAAAGGCGATGTAGGACCGCATCCCTTCAGTCATTTTTCCAAAACTTAAAATATCCCCAAGCACACAGGAAATGGGCGTGTTCATAGGAACTTCTTTTTCGTTTTTAGTAATTTTCATGGGCGCCCCAGCTACTGCAAAAGTAGTGTCGCAATTGCACAGCAACGTGGGGCCTTCAAGCGTACATTCTATGGCTGTTGCATTGGGAAGATTTCCTACCAATGCATTGGCATGGTGGAAATGTACCACATCCATGGGGCCAGAAACTGGAATACCCCAATGGCGATACCCAAAGCGTCCTTCATCTTGAAGGCTTGAGTAGAAACCAGCAGCAATTACAGTACACCCCTTCATGTTTGCGGTAGTTTTTTAGGAGCAAACGCTTGTTGGTTGTAGGCCGTTTGCAATGCCAAATAGTCTTTACGGGAAATTGACGCCACCTTTATCCTATCGCCAGGGTTCAAAAATACTGGGGGTGTCCGTTGTACATCAAAAAAAATAAATGGGGTTTGCCCAATCAATTGCCAGCCTCCGGGGCTTGCTTGTGGATATACCGCAGCGTAGGGACCCCCCAAGGCAAATGCTCCTTTTGGCACTTGCAAGCGGGGTTGGCCATGCCGTGGTAATTGCAATTCTTTTGGAAGGCCTCCCAAATAGGCAAAGCCTGGCAGGAATCCAAAAAAATGGACATAGAGTTCGTGCTGACAGAGTGCTTTGATAAAGGCTTCAACACGAGGTATATCTTGTTTAAAATGAGTGTATAAATCCGGAGCATAGGCCGCATCAAAACACACGGGCAATTCCCAAACTACATTTGTTTTTTGAGCTGCTATAGTGGTGGTAAACTCTTCCCAATAGCGGTGTAATTGTGGTGATACAGCTGACACTGAGATCGGCTTTTGAAACACCAAATTTAAATTGAAATGGCTAATTAAAATATCTTCTAATGCCAATGCCTTTTTAGATTTTAAATGACGTGCAAAATCTTGGAGGCGAACCACATCCTTGTAAGGAGTGTCAGTGGAAGAAAAACTGACAATTAGTGCTTTTGGGCCATAGGCTTTCAACTGTTCTATTTTCATGCCAAGGGGCCAAAGTTAAACTGTTTTGCCAACGCCCTTGCATGCTGTAGTGCATTAGGAGTATCACTGTGAATGCACAAGGTGTCGCAAAACAATTGGAACTGCTGTTGTGCTTTGGGAATGGCTTTTCCCTGCTGCCATTTTTCAACTTGCGCTACAACTGCAGCAGTATTTGTAAGAACAGCATTTTGTACTGTTCTTGGTAGTAGTCCCCCAGCTGGCGTATAGGCACGGTCGGCAAAGCCTTCCCGCCAAACAGTAAAACCAAAATCGTCAGCCAAATCATCAAGAGGATGTACTACAGGTAAAAAGATTCCCTTAACCTTTGGGAATTTTTTTACTACTTCAAAATAGTGTACCGCTAGGGTACTGTCGGAGGTGATTGCATGGTATAAAGCGCCATGAGCTTTAATGTGCTGCCAGGGCAAATCCACTTCTTTAAGTGCATTTTCAAACGCAGACAACTGTAGGTATATAGCATCCTGAAATGCTTTTTTTTCCATATTCATAGGTCTTCGACCAAAATGTTCGGGATCGGGGAAAGATGGATGTGCCCCCACGGCAACATTATTTTTTTGAGCTTCCAATAGGGTGCTAACGATGGTTTCCTGCGTACCATAATGTCCACCACAAGCTATGGAACAAGAGGTTATGTAATGCATCAATTGCGCATCTTCTTTTCCTCCTTCGCCTAAGTCTGCATTCAGATCCATGCTTGAAATTAAAAAAATCCTAAACTTCTTAAACTAAATAATAGAAACAAAAGCACTGCTAGGGCCAAAAACACAAGGGTAGCGGAACTCCATTGCAGCTCTTTTTTTTGGTGCAGGACCAAATAAAACAAAAAGCCACCAACAAGAGGGAGCAACAGTCCGTTGGCCCACTGTGCCACACGAATAATTTGAATGGGTTGCCACCCAAAGGCAACCACTGCCATCCCTGTTCCCAAGATAATTAAAGCCACCCAACGGGGTTTTTTGCTCGTTGTAGACCACCCAAAACATTCAGCAGCTACCCGCCCTGCGGCCAAGGGGGCCGTTATTGCAGAACTCAATCCTGCAGCAAAGAGTCCTAAGGCTATCACCTCCTCTGCCCCATTGCCGTACAATGGAACCAGCGCTTTCCCCAAATCAACGGCGCTTTCTAATGGGGTACCATAAACTCCAGAAGCAGCAATTACAATACACATAGATATTACTCCGCCAAGACCGATGGCAATTTGGGTGTCCCTTCGGAGGGCTTTAAGTGATAACCCCGTACGTTTCTGTTGTTGCACTAAATGGGCGTGAAGAAATAAATTGTATGGAACTATTGTGGTGCCCAGCAATCCCACCACCAATTGTGTTTGCTCCCTGGGCCACTGTGGGATAAAGAGCCCTTTTAACAGCGCGGCTAAAGGAGGTTGAACCATAATAGCCGTAATTAAAAAGGAAATGCTCATCACTACCACTACGCCCAAAAGTATTTTTTTTATCAGTTGTGTTGTCCCCCACCACAAAACTGCTCCCGCAAGGACACCTATAGCCAACAAACCCAAAGGAATATAAATTATCTCCAAAGGAAGTTGTGACCTTCCTAGCAGTCCATCGAAACCGAGTGCCGCACCTGCCAGATTTCCACCTTCATAGGCCGCATTACCCACTAAAATAGCGGTGAGTATAAGGATTAAAAAGGCCATTTTAAGAAAGGGATGCTGTGCATTGCGAAGCAGCATTTGGGCCAGACCCATTTCTTTTTTCCATGCCATTTCTGCTACCAGCTGTTGAATAAATATCGAAAAGAGCAAAGCTAGTAGCACCACCCAAAGCAGTGACAATCCCATTTTTGTTCCAGCAAGTGTACACAAAGTAAGCGTTCCAGGACCAATAAAGGCAGCAGTGATCAACACACCGGGTCCAATAGTTGCAAAACGCCATTTCATAGTGTAGGCAGTTAAAAGGGTGCTGAATCATCGCCGGGACCACCACCAAAGGCATCGTCAGGATCGGGGAAGTCCTTCGCAGATGGCGGTGGAGGTTCGGAAGCGTTCATGCGAGACTGAAACTCCATGGGAGCATCAAATTGCTCGAGGTCCTCAAACTTCCCAAGGTTGGCCACAAATTTCATCCGAAGATTGTCTAAACCACCATTACGGTGTTTGGCGATAATTAATTCAGCCTGCCCTTGAGAGGGTGTTCTTCCTTCGTCGTCCCACTCATCAATACCGTAGTACTCTGGGCGATAAATAAAGGAAACAATGTCTGCATCCTGCTCAATAGCCCCTGATTCCCGTAAATCGGATAAGAGTGGGCGTTTAGACCCCCCTCGAGTTTCTACTGCACGGGAGAGCTGTGATAGTGCAATTACGGGGATATTAAGTTCCTTTGCCAGGGCTTTTAAGTTTCGAGAAATGGTAGAAATTTCTTGTTCCCTGTTGCCCGATTTGTTGTTGGTAGCTGCTGTCATCAACTGTAAATAGTCGATAATGATCAGCTTAATTTTATGTTGGGACGCCAAACGACGGGATTTTGCTCGGAGGTCAAAAATTGATAAGGAAGGGGTGTCATCAATAAACAGCGGCGCCTTTTCTAAATCGGCAACCTTAACATTAAGCTGCTGCCACTCGTGAGAAGCTAGGCGACCGGTACGCAGTTTTTCTGATGACAGTCCGGTTTCGGAGGAAATCAAACGAGTAATCAATTGTACTGAGGACATCTCCAAAGAAAATATTGCTACAGGAATTTGTTGGGTTACTGCAATATTTCGCGCCATGGACAGGGTGAGGGCAGTTTTACCCATCCCCGGACGTGCCGCAATAATAATAAGGTCACTGGGCTGCCAACCCGAGGTTAGCTTGTCCAGTTTTTCAAATCCTGTAGGGACACCACTTAAACCTTCACGCAGGGCGATATCTTCAATGCGTTTTTTGGCTTGAATTACAAGATTTTGTGCGGATTCCGAAGTCTTTTTTATGTTCCCTTGAGCGACATCATAAAGTTTGGATTCCGCCTCGTCAAGCAAGTCGAAAACATCTATGGTTTCACTGTAAGAAGCCTCAATAATTTCACTTGATATTTTTATCAGGCTACGCTGAATGAATTTTTGAAGTATGATTCTCGCGTGAAATTCAATGTGTGCAGAACTGGCTACTTTTTGCGTTAGTTGTACCAAATAATAATCTCCCCCAATGGCATCCAAGCGTTCCATTTTACGCAACTGTGAGGAAACCGTAAGTAAGTCCACCGGTTCAGAGCTTTTAAACAGTACCTGGATGGCCTCGTAGATGTACTGGTGCCCGGTCTTATAAAAGGACTCGGGTTGCAGGATATCGATCACCTCATCTACTCCTTTTTTATCAATTAACATGGCGCCCAAAACGGCCTCCTCTAAATCGAGGGCCTGTGGGGGTAGCTTGCCCTTTTCTAAGGGAATAACCGTGCCTTTTTTGCTGTTATTTTGCTCAATTGGTTTACGTCTTTCCATGGAAACTAAAGTACGCTAAATGCTTTATCCACATGCGGAACCTCAAGGGGTTTATTTCCGCTGAATGTAAACAAAACAGCTGTTTATAACTTTTAAAAATTGTTAATAGCGACCGAACTGCTATTCGTCAAATACGCCCATATTGAGAAATTTCTTTCTCCGCTGTTTGATGCGCGTGGTGGGGTTTACTTTATTAAGACGCTTAAAAGCTTTAAGAATTTCGTGTTGCACAGCCTTAAAGGTAGCTTTACGATCATTGTGAGCCCCGCCAACAGGCTCAGGAATAATGCAATCCACCAGCTTGGCTTTTTTCATGTCCTGGGCGGTAAGTTTTAGGGCCTCGGCAGCCACTTCTTTGTATTCCCAACTGCGCCAAAGGATAGACGAGCAGGATTCTGGAGAAATTACAGAGTACCAGGTGTTTTCAAGCATGCAAATATGATCGCCTACCCCAATTCCCAAGGCACCTCCAGAGGCACCTTCACCAATTACTATGGCAATTACTGGAACTTTAAGTGTAAGCATTTCGTAGATGTTTCGGGCTATGGCTTCTCCTTGTCCGCGTTCTTCGGCTTCTAAACCCGGATAGGCCCCAGGGGTATCAATAAAGGATACTACAGGGATATTGAATTTTTCTGCCATTCTCATAAGTCGCAAGGCTTTTCTGTAGCCTTCGGGGTTGGCCATTCCAAAGTTTCGGTACTGACGGGTTTTGGTGTTGTAACCTTTTTGGGTACCGATAAACATAAATGACTGTTGCCCTATTTTCCCCAAACCGCCAATCATGGCTTTATCGTCGGCACAATTACGGTCGCCGTGAAGCTCCATAAAAGAATCGCCGCAAAGGGCCTTAATGTAATCTAATGTATACGGGCGCGAGGGATGCCGGGAGAGCTGAACGCGCTGCCAAGCACTTAAGTTTGAATAGGTTTCCTCAATGGTGGCCGCAAGTTTTTCTTCTAATTGCGCGCAGGTATCGGTAACATCTACTTCGGATTCGTCACCCAAAGCGCGACATTTTTGGATTTGGTCTTCAATTTCCTTGATGGGCAGTTCAAATTCTAAATACTCTTTCTCCATAAAATTAAAGTTATTCAAAATTAAAAATAATTGTCAAGTAGCACTACTTAGGTGGACTTCTGTTTCGATTTTAAATACCCATTGCTGGCTATGGCCAGTAGAATCAGTGCAACACCAATGTAAAAATTAGTACTCATTAGTTCTTTTTCACCAAAAATGACCAATGCCATTAAAATTCCATAGATGGGTTCCATATTGATGATAATCATAATGGTAAAGGGGGTGAGTTGTTGCATCACCTGCACAGAAACAATAAATGCATAAGCCGTACAAATACTTCCCAAAATCAATAAATACACCCAATCATTTCCTTGTAAAACGAAAGGGCTTAGTGAAAAATCGTTGTACCACAAGCAAAATGCTGTTAGGGCTACAAACCCTATCGTCAATTCATAAAAGGTAACTGTACTTGCTGGTAGTCGCTGGGCCAGTTTTCCATTGATTAGCGTAAAAAACACACTGAGCACCGCGGAAAGTAAGGCGATGAGAATTCCGTAAAGTTTATCAAATTCGGCATTAAAAATAAGGAGCAAACCCAAAAGGGCTATGGCGCCAAAAAAGAGCTCATACAACACTATTTTTCTTCGGTAAAACAAGGGCTCCAACAGTGCCGTTAAAAAGGCACCACTGGCCATCATGGATAGGGTGAGCGAAACACCGGCAATTTTTATGGCATAAAAAAAAGTAATCCAATGGACCCCAATCATAAGTCCCCCAGCAATCAACCATTTTAGTTGAGCTTTGGCTCCTGTAAAGCGTTTGGGGTTACGCACCAAAAAAAATAGGGTGATCAAGAGGCTGGCAATGCCCATCCGCCAGGCCACTAAGGGAAGGGCATCAATTTGTATGATCGCCCCTAAGATGGAGGTGAATCCAAAAAGGAAAACTATAAAATGAAAATGTAAAATGCTTTTTTGCCTAGCGTTTGGCATAATTTACAAGGTATACGGCAAGGCTGCCAAATAAAATAATGGGAAACCAAGCCGCTATGGCAGGACTAAAATTGGCTTTTAATACCAATACCCCAAAAATCTTATCGAAGAAAATAAATAAAAACCCGAGGGCTACCCCCAAGGCGAGGTTCACTCCCATTCCGCCTCGGCGCTTGAAGGAGGTCATGGCCACAGCAATAATGGTTAACACAAAGGCAGAAGCGGGAATACTCCAACGCTTATGACGAACTAATAAATGAGCATTGATATGGCGGGAGCCACTCTGACGTTCTTTTTCAATAAAGGTGTTAAGTTCAGAAAACGTGAGGGTTTCTGCTTTGTATTTTTCTGGGGCTAAGTCTTCAATTTTAAAGTCAAAAACCGTGTCCTTACGGGGCAGTACAATGAGCTTTTCTTCGTCGTCAGTAATTATCCGCTTACGGTATTGCAGCAGTCGAAAAGTAGAGTCCCTAGGGATCCAGCGGATACTGTTGGACATGATTTTAAATTTCAGTTGGCTGTCCTCAAAGTGCTCAAGCGCAAAATTGGTCCCACGCTTTCGTATAGGATCAAAACTACTGACGTAGATAAATTCGTTGTCGTTAATTTGTTTGTAGAGCTCTGAGGTTTCCCTTTCTTGTTTTTTACTAATGTATTTGTACTGGAAGCTGTTAAATCCTTCATTGGATTTAGGAATAATTAATTGCCCTGCAAAAAAGGCAATAACGGCAATGCAGCTTGCTGCCAAAAGATAGGGCCTTAAAAAACGGGTAAACGAAATCCCCGAACTGAGAATGGCAATAATTTCTGTGTTGGAAGCAAGTTTAGAAGTAAACCAAATTACCGCCAGAAAGACAAAAATAGGAAACAACAGATTGGCAAAGTACCAGGTGAAATCTATGTAGTAATTGAAGAGTTCTCCAAGTGGGACTTCTTTTTCTTTAAACTTGTCGATTTTTTCGGCTACATCAACCATTATCCCAATAGGAATAAAGAGAAAGAGCATCACTAAAAATGTACTCAAGTAGCGTTTAAAAATGTAGCGATCAATCCGCTTCATACCTAGATGCGTTGGGCCAATTTGGGTACGAGCTGGTTTTTCCAAGCTGTAAAATCTCCCGCTAAGATATGTTTTCTTGCTGCACGAACCAACCAGAGGTAAAAGGACAAATTGTGCAGGGTAGCAATTTGTTTCCCTAGCATTTCGTTAACAGTAAACAAATGACGTGCATAGGCTTTGGTGTATTGCGAATCAACAAAACTATGGCCATGAGGATCAAGTGGGGAAAAGTCTTTCTCCCACTTTTTATTTTTGATGTTGATGGTTCCTTCCGAGGTAAATAACATTCCATTTCTACCATTGCGCGTTGGAAGCACACAATCGAACATGTCTACCCCAAGGGCAATGTTTTCTAGTAGATTGGCAGGTGTTCCCACCCCCATGAGGTAGCGCGGCTTGTCCTTAGGAAGTATGCGACAGACCACATCGGTCATGGCATACATTTCTTCTGCTGGCTCCCCTACCGATAGCCCGCCAATGGCATTTGCTGGAGCATTCTTTTGAGCTACATATGTTGCTGACTGTTGGCGCAAATCGTCGTACACACTCCCCTGAACGATAGGGAAAAGCGTTTGCTCGTAATTGTAACTGAATGGGGTACTGTTATGAAAATCAAAACAACGGTCCAACCAACGATGGGTGCGGTGCATAGAATTTTTAGCATAATCGTAAGAACAGGGATACGGCGTGCATTCATCAAAAGCCATAATAATATCGGCACCAATATCCCGTTGTATTGCAATGGCATTTTCGGGGGTAAACACATGGTAGGATCCGTCTATATGCGATTTAAACTTCACCCCCTCTTCTTTTATTTTTCTATTGGCCGACAGGGAGTACACTTGGTAGCCTCCCGAATCGGTGAGTATGGGGCCGTGCCAATTCATAAATTGATGAAGGCCTCCGGCAGCTTTTAAAATTTCAGTACCTGGGCGCAAATACAAATGATAGGTGTTGCCCAGGATGATATCGGGTTGTACGTCTTCTTTTAATTCGCGCTGGTGCACTCCTTTTACGGTACCAGCCGTCCCTACGGGCATAAATATGGGAGTGGCTATGGTACCGTGATCGGTGGTCAACTCCCCTGCTCGTGCCTCAGAATGTGGGTCGGTACCTAAAAGGTCAAAGGTCATACTGTTGCTTTGCAGCAAAGATATCAAACAATGCAGGATACAAATCCTTCTATTGTTAATTACTTTAAAAAAAGCGTGTATAAATTTTAGAACTAAAGTTATGGCAACTGTTACAGAACCTCTTACTTTTGTTAAAACCATTAATTATGGCAGACATCGCGCAACTCAATGCTACCGCACAACAAATTCGCAGAGACATCCTGCGCATGGTACACAAGGTGAACTCGGGACATCCAGGAGGTTCTTTAGGGTGTACCGAATTTTTTGTAGCGCTATTCTTCGAACATATGAAGCACCAACCGTCCTTTTCAATGGATGGTGCAGGAGAAGATATTTTCTTTTTATCCAACGGGCATATCTCACCTGTATTTTATGCCACACTAGCGCGCTCGGGCTATTTTCCAGTAGACGAACTCAACACCTTTCGCTTAATTGATTCGCGTTTGCAAGGCCACCCCACAACACATGAAGGCCTGCCGGGTGTTCGTATTGCTTCGGGTTCGCTTGGACAAGGATTGTCTGTGGCCATTGGAGCAGCATTGGCTAAGAAACTAAATAATGATCCACAACGGGTGTATGCCCTTTTGGGAGATGGTGAGCTGCAAGAAGGGCAAAACTGGGAGGCCATCATGTATGCTGCGGCCAACAGGGTAGACAACCTAATTGCCACTGTTGACGTGAATGAAAAACAGATTGATGGTACCACCAACGAAGTTCTTCATCTTGGGGATTTAAAGGCAAAATTTGAAGCCTTTGGATGGGCCGTGCTCAATTTAAAAAATGGCAATGCCCTACCCGATATCCTCCAAACACTTGAAAAGGCAAAAGCAACAAGCAACCAAGGACAACCCGTTGTTATTTTAATGCATACTGAAATGGGCAATGGCGTTGATTTTATGATGCACACGCACGCCTGGCATGGAAAAGCTCCCAACGACGAACAACTTGAAAGTGCTTTAGCACAAAATCCAGAAACTTTAGGCGACTATTAATACCCATCACATTTTATGAATCCATATAACAATCAAGGCAATCAAGATACTCGTTCGGGCTTTGGTGCCGGACTAAGCGTTTTAGGTGCAGAAAACCCTAATGTTGTTGCGCTGTGCGCTGACCTAACCGGCTCGCTGAAAATGGATGCCTTTAAAGCCGATCACCCTGAACGCTTTTTTCAAGTAGGTATTGCAGAAGCAAATATGATGGGAATCGCTGCAGGGTTAACTATTGGTGGTAAGATCCCTTTTACTGGCACTTTTGCTAACTTTTCTACAGGTCGTGTGTACGATCAAATTCGGCAGTCTATTGCATACTCACGAAAAAACGTAAAGATTTGTGCTTCACACGCGGGAATCACTTTAGGAGAAGATGGGGCCACGCATCAGATTCTTGAAGATATTGGTTTAATGAAAATGCTCCCTGGGATGACGGTAATCAATCCCTGCGACTTCAATCAAACCAAAGCTGCTACCATTGCTATTGCAGCACATGAAGGCCCAGTGTACTTGCGTTTTGGCCGCCCTAAAGTGCCCAACTTTACCCCCGAAAACCAAGCCTTTGAAATTGGAAAAGGCAACTGTTTGCGTGAAGGCAAAGACGTTACCCTTATCGCTACGGGCCATCTGGTGTGGGAAGCTCTGGAAGCTGCTGTATCACTAGAGACACAAGGTGTCTCCGCAGAAGTGATTAACATTCACACCATTAAGCCCTTAGATAAGGAAATTATCCTTGAATCCGCGGCCAAAACGGGTGCTGTAGTCACTGCAGAGGAGCACAATTATCTTGGTGGCTTAGGGGAAAGTGTTGCTCGGGTACTTACTACAAACCATCCCTGTCCACAAGCTTTTGTGGCAACCAACGATACATTTGGCGAATCTGGAACGCCAGCCCAATTGATGAAAAAATACCAGCTCGACCGTGAGGCCATTACCGCCAAAGCGCTCGAAGTAATTCAACGTAAATCCTAACTCTTAAATCCTATGAAAACTTCCCTAATTCTTGTTTTATGTGTACTGCTTAGCTGCAGCACCTACAGTTTTGCACAAACCGATTATGGCCTACAAGCAGGTTTGGCTTTTGACGGTACCAGCTCCTTGTCGGAGCTCCGAAATGGCCTCGATCAATTATCGGAAAACCCTAAAAGCGCTTCAGGGTATTTTATTGGCACCTATGCGGAGTTTAATTTTTTAATGCTTTACCTCCGTCCGGAATTGCAATATGCCCAATACAACAGAAAATTAAACGACTCCTACTACAAAACCTCTAAAATTGAGCTCCCTATTTCCTTGGGCTATAAAATTCTCCCCCTACTCAGTTTGTATGCGGGACCAAGTATGCACTATACATTCAATCAAAAAAGTGATTTGAATCTCGGAGATTTAAAAACAAACACTACTGTAGGTGCCCATTTTGGCGCACGAGCACATTTAGGTCCTGTGGGAATAAGCTTGCGTTATGACAGAGGTTTAACAGACAATGAAGTCAAGTTTTTAAATGCCGAAAAAGTAGTTTCTGGACGTTTGGACACACGTCCCGAAGTGTGGTCTTTAGGAATTTCCTTTTCGTTGGATTAATCTGCGTCTAAATAATCAGGGATTCCGTCATTATCAGAATCGTCATATACTCCATCCCCGTCGGTATCTAGTTCGTTACGTGTAAGAATACCATCGCCATCGTCATCTGGGTCGCGCATATTGGCAACTCCATTGCCATCGGTATCGTCGTTGAATGGATTTCCGTCGCCGTCAATATCTTCCTGGCCCGAAGGAATGCCGTCCCCATCGTGATCGGAAGGGTGTGAGGTGTACAAAGACACTCTAAAAACAAGCGGAGCATAGGCCGGTACAGCACCTTGCGATCTGCTGTAATATCCTAGGCCCGAAGGCATAAAAAAGATCGTTTGACCGTAGTTGAAAAAATTATAGGTACCATCGGCATTTACAGTATATTCTCCCGCACCAATGGTTGATACTCCTTCGCGAAAGCCTGGAACAACTTCGGTTAAATTAAACCATATGGGCAGGGTGCTATTATCAAACACCGTACCATTAGTAAGGTTGCCTTTATAAGTTACATACACTGAATCTACCTTAGAAGGACGCTCTTTTACCCCTTCGCGTACGGTAAGATAGTACATGGTGTGGGGTACCAATTCTCCCTCATAGGTTACATCAACAGCACGTGTTTGTACTTGATTAAAAAGAGGGGTTTTATCTGCATTTTCCCCAGCAATAGTATCGATGATAATTTCTAAATCGTAATTATCTGGTTGGGATTGGAAATCCTCATAATTGTAAAAATGCGTCTGCAAATAGGTAACCAAACTGGCCTCATCGTCAACCATTTGGGTATTGGGATCTCTAATTTCTTCTCCGCCATCCTTTTTACATGCAGCAAGAAAAATACTAATACCTAAAAGGAATAAAAACGGTGAGGAAGTAAAAAATTGTTTGTATAACGTTCTAAATTGGGTCATTTGAACCTTTTATTTTACAGGGCAATTATTAGCCGCAAGATACAATTTTACTTTATTTTTAATCTCGTATTTAATACAATTTTAATTTGAGAATAGATCAACTATTATGGTGTTTGCGCTATCACAAATCGCGTTCTATGGCCAACAAAGACTGCAGAAAAGGCGCCGTTCGTATAAACGGCAACACTGTAAAACCATCGCGAGAAGTAATACCAACAGATACAGTGGCTGTGCGCAGAAACCAAATTTGGTTTGAATTTGAAGTTTTAGACCTGCCCAAATCACGTGTTGGTGCAAAATTAGTGGACATCTACCGTAGAGACATCACTGCTGAAAATGCCGATAAAAACCACGAGGTACAAGCCTTAGCGCACGTGGAACAACGCCAAAAAGGTTTGGGACGCCCTACCAAAAAAGACCGTAGGGATTTGGATGAATTTACCGAGGAAGATGGCATTGCAGAAGATACTTCTTCAAATGATTAAGCTTCTTATCTTTGTAACTCATCATGAAAAAGCACTTAATACTAGACCATCAAGCCATTACTGCACGTACCCGGCGTATCGCCTTTCAGATTTATGAAACCAATGCCGACGAAAAGGTACTTTACATTGTGGGAATTGCGCACAAGGGAATGGCCTTTGCCCAAAAAATCTGCACGGTACTAGAGGAAATTAGTCCCCTTAAAATTGAGTTGGTAACGCTTAGTCTCGACAAAAAAAATCCCACACAAAGCATTCAAACCTCCATCCCTTTAGAAAACATGGAGGGACACGCAATAGTGTTGGTAGATGATGTGCTCTACACAGGAAAAACCCTAGTACATGCCTTGGCATACCTTTTACAAATTTCTGTAAAGCGAATTAAAACCGCCGTACTGGTGAACAGAAACCACAAGCAATATCCAGTGAAAGCAGACTTTAAAGGCATTTCATTATCAACCTCCTTAAAAGAACACGTTGAAGTGGTATTAGACGGTTCGCAAATGACTGCACACCTAAGCGAGTAGCGTAATAATTGTATCTGCAACCCTTTGTGGCGGTGCTTCATTTACAACTACCTCGTGAGTGGCCCTGCTGTAAAAGGGACTCCGCTCAAACAAATGTTTACCAACAAACTCTGTTAACGCCGCTTCGGAATCAAGATGGGCAATTAAGGGGCGTTGTTCCTTTTCTATTAACAAACGGGCAACTAAAGTAGGAATCCCCACCTTTAAGTAGACACTAATCACATCTGGCGTGGCCTGCATCAGTTCCATATGGTTGAAGTAGCAGGGGGTTCCCCCACCCAACGACAATACCATAGCTTGAGAAGAACTCAAAAGGGTTTTCAAATGCGCGTGCTCCATTTTTCGAAATGCCAATTCGCCTTCGGCGGCAAATATTTCAGGAATCGATTGCCCTTTAGTATGAGCAATATGGGCATCTAAATCTACAAAAGGGATATTCAGCTGGGCTGCGACTAACTTTCCCACCACCGACTTTCCCGAGGCCATATAGCCAAGCAGTACAATTTTAGTATGTAAACCCTCTTGCATAACAGCGTCAAATTTATAGTATTTTAAATGGTTTTATTAAGATAAGACATTATATTTGCAGCCATAAATTTCGATCCGATAGCTCAGTTGGTAGAGCATCTCCCTTTTAAGGAGAGGGTCCTGGGTTCGAGC
>WTIO01000079.1 GCA_011526365.1 Flavobacteriales bacterium | reverse complement strand
TTTGGTCCCTTTCGCGAAGGGGATAATCCCCACTCACAGGCAAGTATAGAGAAAGCGAAAAAACTTTTAGGATATCAACCTACCCATAACTTTAAAGAAGGAATAAAAGAATCGCTTGAATGGTATTATAAAAATCATAAAAAATGAAGGAAAATAAAATTGCTATCGTTGGCTTGGGTTATGTAGGACTGCCGTTGGCAGCAGCCTTTGCGCATCAATATCCTGTTATAGGAATAGACATAAATAAACAACGCGTAGCAGAGCTAAACCGTTGTGAAGACCAAACCAATGAACTTACATCTGAACAGTTGAACGCAGTAGTTGGAAAAACACTAACCATCACAACTGAAATACAGGAGGCAAAAAACTGCACTACCTTTATTGTGACAGTACCAACACCGGTGTCACAAAGTAAAACCCCTAATTTAAACCCTGTTATTAGTGCTACAAAAGCAGTAGCAACCGTCCTTAAAAAAGGAGATACTGTGGTGTATGAATCTACAGTTTACCCCGGAGTAACAGAAGAAATCTGTGTTCCACTTCTCGAAGAAGCAACAGGCTTAAAATTCAATGAAGATTTTTATGTTGGTTACAGTCCAGAGCGCATTAACCCCGGGGATAAAAAACACACCATCACAAAAATCACCAAAGTTGTTTCTGGATCTACCCCTGAGACACTAGATGCACTTGCGAATCTATACGGATCCATTATTGAAGCAGGGATATACAAAGCGCCTACAATAAAAACAGCAGAGGCAGCAAAAGTCATAGAAAATACCCAAAGAGACATCAACATCGCCTTTATCAATGAATTGGCGGTTATCTTTAGTAAAATGGGAATCGACACCCATGAAGTACTAAAAGCCGCAGGAACTAAATGGAACTTTTTAAACTTCACCCCCGGTTTAGTTGGTGGCCATTGCATTGGTGTTGATCCTTACTATCTGGCGTTTAAATCTCAAGAATTGGGATATACACCAGAAATGATTCTAGCAGGAAGGAGAATCAATGACGCTATGCCAGCATTCATTGTAAATCAAATTGTCAAAAAATTCCTCCAAAAAAATAGCAGCATCCAAAATGCTTCTGCCCTTATCTTAGGTGCAACATTCAAGGAAAACTGCCCAGACCTTAGAAATTCTAAAGTTGTTGATATTCATAAAGAACTCATTGAATTTGGTTTTAATGTAGACATCTATGATCCCCAAGCAGACAATAACGATTTCAAAAAAGAATACGGGAAAGCCAAACTCGATAAAATCGATCAAAAATACGATGTTATCATCCTAGCTGTAGCGCACCATCAATTCCAATCGTTAAACCCTAAAACAATGCTCCAAGCGAATGGAATAGTATTTGATATTAAAAGCTTTTACAGCGATCCAGAGTTTAATTACCTATGATTAGTGGCACCGTACTACATATCATTCCAACATTACAGAACGGGGGAGCAGAGACAGTACTTACAAGATTAGTAGAGGAACTTGCAAACAAAAACATTCCTCAATTTGTAGTTACCCTTCAAGGGTCTGATGCAGATTTTAATCACCAAAAAGTAAGTCAATTTGCACAAGTTGTTCATCTAAACACTGCTAAATTAAACCTAGTGCAGTGGTTAGATGAAAACCCAAATGCAAAAATAATTGCATGGATGTATCGTCCGATTTTCTTTGCGCACAGGCTGAAATCAAAAAGTACAGCTAATCCTGACATTTATTGGAACATAAGAAATTCAAACTTCAGGTACTTTCAAATCATTCAGCGTTGTTCTTTATATGCTTTTGGGGTACTATCTCATTTACTTAAACCAAAAATCATTTATTGTTCCAATCAAGCCAAACTAACCCATCAGGCCTACTTTTTTTCAAAGCAAAACCAAAGAGTAATCCCTAACCGTTGGGCGAAAGTTACCGCTAACCTGCCGTCCATAAATCAACCCAAAACACCCACTTTTCTCTACGTGGGGAGATACGACACCATGAAAGGGCCAAAACGATTGATCAAACTTTTTAGTGCTTTTGTAAAGAAACAACCCGAAGCCTGTTTGCAAATCGCCGGAAGCGGGTGGACCAAAAAAATGATCCCAAAAGAAATAGAAAACAACGTAGTACTTATTGGAAACACCGATAAAATTTACACCTACTACGCCAATGCAACAGCCTTGTTATTCACCTCATATTCTGAGGGATATCCTAATGTTTTCGTAGAGGCCATAGTTTCTGGATTACCCGTTATCGCTTTTGAAGCGGGAGATTCAAAGCTAATCCTTCAAGACTATGCCTTTGGGAACACAGTAAAGT
>WTIO01000008.1 GCA_011526365.1 Flavobacteriales bacterium | reverse complement strand
CCGCCATTCGGTCCAAATGGGACACGCTTGCCATCGTCAACGCCCCCGACACTTCAGCATTGGATTGAACCACAACCTCTTCAATTTCAAAGGTTGTCGGTACCAACTCAACGTTGAGCACCGTTTGCGTACCAGGAACGACGGTGAGCATCTCGTAACCCATGGATTGGATGCGCAACGTGTCGTTGGCGCCCCACACCGACAGCGACACTTGTCCTTGGGCATTGGCGACGGCAGCTTGACCTGTGTTGGTGTTGAGGACGGTCGCGAAAGGAACAGGTGCGCCATTGCTTTGAATCACCACTTGCGATGGTGCCGTGTTCGACGTTGTTGAAGCCTCAGTGCGTTGCTTGACCGGTGCCTTCGACTCGGTCGACGGTTGCTGAGCGTAGGCCCCATGTGCCCATGCCAAACACAGACAGGCCAGCACCCGCAAAGCTGTGACCGGCCGTTCAGGCAAACAGGGCTTCCAAAACATCGTAGCTCTTCAATTCTCTCGATTTTCCCAATTGCGCCTGCACAAACCGATGGGCACCCAAAACGAGTGCTTTTCGCCGATCGCGAGGCCAATTCAAGCGGTGCACAGCACCAAAATCCATGCCAACAATCTCTCTCATGCCCTTGACCGTGGCTGCGTCCCTGGCCGTTGTGGAGGCCAATTCTGCGGGCACATATTCTCCTGTCGCAATGTCGAGGGGCGATTCATTCGTTGGGGGTTCTTCCGGCAACAAGCCCAAAGCCGCAACGAAATCAGCCATGAACTTGACATGAATCCACGGGATGTCTGCAGCCGTCTCCAGCCACTCTGCCGCATTACGGGCCAGACGATACACCTCAGGCGCTGGCGCGCCCTCCTCCAAGCTCGTTGAAAGCACCTCAGCGATGAAAAATCCAACGGCGGAGCGTTCGGGTTCGCGTCGATACGCCAATTGTGGCTCACTTCGTTTCCATTCCCTCCCTGACCAGAGTCCGCCGCTTTTGGGTTGGCGCAAATCCGCCACCTCGACCAAGGCCATCGGATGCCACAACGCTTTGGACTTGGAGGCGTTGGGGACCCACAACGGCACCACGCCATGCGATTCGGTCAGCAACCGCACGATCCTGCTGCGATCGCCGTAAGCCACGCCACCCACCACGATGGCTGGAGGCAAGGATTGGGCTTGAGACACAGTTTTTGGCATGAGATTCAAAAGTACGGGGGCCTCTTGGACAACATCCACCCTTGCCGTCGGTTATCTTCACATCGCAACCTGAACGATGACACAGAAAGCCTACTGCCCCGACGCCTTCAATTACCAACGTCGCGTCACCCGAGAGGTGAAGGTCGGCGCCCTGGGTTTGGGCGGAGACCACCCCATCCGGGTGCAATCCA
The DNA here is from genome assembly GCA_011526365.1 of Flavobacteriales bacterium. Lineage (GTDB taxonomy): Bacteria > Bacteroidota > Bacteroidia > Flavobacteriales > Flavobacteriaceae > RFYP01. The sequence continues at coordinate 929 of WTIO01000008.1, read as the reverse complement.
TGACCACAACCGACACCATGGATGTGCCGGGCACGGTGGCGCAGAGTGTCCGAATGATTGAAGCAGGGTGCGAATTGGTTCGCATCACAGCTCCAAGCAAGCGAGACGCGGAAAGCTTGGGACGCATCGCCGCTGAACTTCGTTCTGCGGGGCACAACACGCCTTTGGTCGCGGACATCCACTTCACCCCCAACGCGGCAGAAATCGCCGCCGACCACGTGGAAAAAATCCGGGTCAATCCCGGCAACTATGCGGACAAGAAGCGATTCGAAAACCTCGAATACACCGACGAGAGCTACGCAGAAGAACTCGTGCGCATCCGAGAAAAATTCACGCCGCTCGTCCGGAAATGCAAGAAGCTAGGTCGAGCCATGCGGATTGGAACCAACCATGGATCGCTGTCCGACCGCATCATGAGCCGCTACGGTGACACACCCATGGGCATGGTGGAAAGTGCATTGGAATTTCTGCGCATTTGCGTGGACGAAGGGTACCGCGATGTCGTGGTTTCCATGAAGTCATCCAACCCCCAGGTGATGGTCCAAGCTTATCGGCTCTTGGTGGCAAGGATGAACGAAGAGGACATGCATTTCCCCCTGCACCTCGGCGTCACTGAAGCTGGAGATGGAGAAGATGGCCGAATCAAATCCGCGCTTGGCATTGGCACCCTGCTCGAAGATGGCTTGGGCGACACCGTGCGCGTCAGTTTGACCGAAGAGCCGGAAGCGGAAATGCCTGTCGGGCGCATGTTGGTCGAGCGATATGAGAACCGCGATTCCCACGACCCCATCGCACCTGTGGACTCTTCGCTGAATCCTTTTGAATACACCCGCAGGACATGTCATGAAGTGGACAACGTGGGCGGCAAGCACGTGCCTGTCGTCGTTCACACCTTGCGGCCTGAAGACATCGAGCCCTCCAGTTTGTAT
>WTIO01000028.1 GCA_011526365.1 Flavobacteriales bacterium | reverse complement strand
GCACGATGTAACCCTTCGCGTAAACGATGGCACGGTTGATGTTGATCAATCGTTCAAAGTCACCGTGAACAACACCAACGATGCTGCTACAGGAACAGTCATTATCTCAGGTGAGTATACTGTTAAAGAAACTCTGTCGTTGGAGGCAACGAATATCACTGATCAGGATGGGCTCGGAACTTTTAGCTATAAGTGGTTCCGCGACGGATCAGTCATTCAGTCTGCAAAGCAGGCTCAATACACTCTCAAAACTTCAGACATTGGTGCGATCATTTCGGGAGAGGTGAGTTTTATTGATGGGTTCGGAACACCAGAGATCATATCCGCGATAGCACCGAAAAAAGTCACCCCGAAAGTTGCATCAACAGATGACATTATCATCGGTACTGCATCTGCAGATACATTGTATGCAGGTGAGGGTGCAGACCTTGTATGGGCTGGTGCTGGAAGCGATACAATCGAACTCTGGACATCTAGTAAATACCATTCAGGATACTTTGCTCGTAATGTTGAGACTGGATCGCGCATTTGGATGAGCGAAAAATCAAAATACTCCTCTGTCATAGATGGCGAAGAAGATGCAGATACCATCATCTTGATGGATAACTCTAATGGGGATGCATTCTTCTTGCATGATGCTTACTCAGACTTGCACGAAAGCGTCTCAACCACTGCCGATGACAAAGGCATGCAAACAACAGCACGCGTCATAAGTGTTGAAACAATTCTGGCTGGTGACGGTGATGACATCATCGATCTTACATCTGATACATTTGATATGGGCGGGACAAACATTACGCTGAAAGGTGAAGCGGGCGATGATGTGCTGTGGGCTGCGGAAGGAAACGATAGTTTAGACGGCGGTTTAGGCGATGATACCCTATTTGGAGGCGATGGTAATGACATTCTCACGGGCGGTTATGGTGCTGATGTCTTTGAGTTTGTAAATTCTGCTACAGCGCAAACCGATACCATCACCGATTACACCTCAGATGACACCCTCAAGTTTTATCTGGGCGATGGCGACAGTCCAATCACTGAAGCATATTTCCAAAACGGCACTCTCACATGGGGAAATCTAACTATAGCGCTTGATAGTAATCTAGCTTGGGACGATGTATCATTAATATACGTATAGTTTCTGATGACAATTCCGTGGGTTTGTCACTTCAAACAGGTTTGAAGAAAACGCCTCCTATGCTACCATCAAACGCTGGATGTACGCCACGATTAGTGAAAGTTGAAAGATATGGACATTGCACAAATTTTTAAAGTTGAAGCACAAGCAGGGAAATACGTTATCGATGGTGAGGTAGCACCCGTTTTAGAGCTTGTGAAAGGAAAGAACTATCAATTTGACCTATCAGATAGCTCCTTATCCAATCATCCTTTCAAGTTCAGAGTAGACGGCGATACATGGGATAATACCTACAGTAAAACTGGCACGTTAGGCGTCGATCAGATTTTAACTTTTCAAGTACCCCTCAATTCCTCAGGCACGATTTCATATTATTGCGAGAGACATGCTGGTATGGGAAACACTATTAGTTTCATAGACACTTCAAAAACTTTAAGCATCTTAGGCCCATACCGAGGAATTGACGAAGAAAATCTTGATGAAATTTTCAAATCATTCTCGGAACAATCTGGCATAGATATCGAATACACCGGCTCACCAAATTTTGAACAGGACCTTGTTGAAAGTTTCGCTAATGATACCTTGCCAAATATCGCAATAATACCGCAACCAGGACTGTTGCGAGATTTAGTTCGCGTTAACGCAATTGTACCTACAGACCCTGAAACAGTCCAGTGGGTAGAGGATAACTACGCCGCTGGCGCTTCCTGGAATAACCTTGTTTCTGTAGAAAAGAATGGCATTACGTCAGTCTATGGGTTCTTCTTTAACACGAATATGAAATCCTTAGTCTGGTATTCACCTGAGCGCTTCAAAGATTTAGACTTAGATGTGCCTAGTTCCTACGAAGAACTTTACGAATTGACGTCTAGCTTAGCCAATAGTGGACTGACGCCCTGGGCTATGCCATTTGGTTCTGCAGGAGCTACTGGTTGGCCAGGCACTGATTGGATTGAAGACCTTGTAATGCTTCAAAATGGTGCCGCAGTATATGATCAATGGATAACCGGCGAGCAAACTTTTTCTTCAACTGAAATCCAAGATGCACTGAACACTTTTTCTGATTTTGCCACATTAAGTGGTTACGATAGTGATCCCACAATCTTATCAAAATATAATTTTTGGGATGGAATAAATATGATCGCACAACGCGATGCCGGCCAATCTGCACCACTATTGCTGCAC
>WTIO01000081.1:23459-33820 GCA_011526365.1 Flavobacteriales bacterium | reverse complement strand
ATTTAATTTCATCCAATCATCATTATAGATTTTACCTATATATCGACTCCCTGAATCGTGCAACAAAACTACCACAACATCATTTTCACTAAAATTCTTTTTAAGTTGCAACACCCCTTTAATTGCCGCGCCGCAAGAATATCCAGCGAATATCCCTTCCTCACGAGCTAACTTTCTACTATATAGTGCAGCATCTTTGTCGGTAACCTTTTCAAAATGATCGATTACGGTAAAATCTACATTGGCGGGTAAAATATCCTCACCAATGCCTTCTGTAATGTAAGGATAGATTTCATCAGGATCAAAAACTCCTGTTTCGTGATATTTTTTAAATACAGACCCATAGGTGTCAATCCCCCATACTTTTATTGCTGGGTTTTGTTCTTTTAAATATTTTCCAACACCAGAAATAGTGCCTCCCGTACCAACTCCTACAACAAAATGGGTGACTTTACCCTTAGTTTGCGCCCAAATCTCAGGGCCAGTTTGTTCGTAATGGGCTTGAGTGTTGGATAAGTTATCGTACTGATTGACATACCAAGTATTTTCTGTTGTGGCAGCTATTTCCTTTGCTACACTGTAGTACGATCGTGGGTCCTCGGGGGCAACATCGGTGGGGCAAACTATCACTTTGGCACCCATGGCACGGAGTACATCAAATTTCGCCTTCGACTGTTTGTCCGAACTTACGCAAATAAGTTGATATCCTTTTACAATTGCCGCCAGGGCCAACCCCATTCCGGTATTTCCTGAGGTACTTTCAACTATAATGCCTCCTGGCCGTAATTTTCCTTGCTTTTCTGCATCCTCAACCATTTTTAATGCCATGCGATCTTTTACTGAATTCCCAGGATTAAAACTTTCCACCTTCGCTAACACCAGAGCAGGAACTTCATCAGCTATGGAATTCAAGCGGATTAAGGGAGTATTCCCTATGGTTTCCAGTATATTGTTTGCATACTTCATCTGCGACATCATTTAAATTTTAAAGCTTTAGTTGGGCTTATTTTAGAAACAATCATTACGGGGAACCACAGCATTAATAGACTCACCCCAAGCAAAAGTAAATTCATCATAAGCCAAAAGCCAAAGTGCAGGCTTACTGGAGCTACCTCAACAAAATAGGTGATTGGGTCTAATGTGATCCATTGCCCATAGCGCTGTCCAAAATAAAAGAGCAATCCAATAGCATTCCCCCAAAACAATCCTCGAAGCAAAATAAACCCACCGTTGGTGAGAAAAATACGATGAATTAGTAGGTTTGAACTGCCTAAGGTTTTTAATAAGCCTATCATTCGAGAGCGTTCAAAAATCATAATCAACAATGCGGTTGCCATATTGATCACCCCAACAATTGTCATCACAACCAAAATGATAATAATGTTGTAGTCCAAAAGGGCCATCCACTGAAAAATTGATGGGTATTGTTCTTTCAGTGGTATAACATCCAAATCCATTGGCAAGCTGTTGTAGATCGTTTGCAAGAGTTTTGGGTCATCCAATGTTTTTGGAGCAAAAACTTCATAGGCACCAACCTCGGAAGCAGACCATTTGTTTAAGCCCTGAATTTGGGCAATACTCCCCAAAACATAGGTGTTGTCCACTTCGGGGAATCCCGAGTTGTAAATTCCTACCACTATAAATCTTCGGGTGTTGGGCACCCGTTGTCGTGCATCTTTTTGGAAGTACCCCAGGACGCGATCATCAAGTGCTAGAGCAAGTCTGTTGGCCAAACGCTGAGAAATCAAAATTTCATTTGATTGTGCAGCAGAAGGATAACGCCCTTGCACTAAAAAGTCTTCCAATTTCGACCAATCAAAAGTTGCAGCCACCCCTTTTAATAAAATACCCTCAAAACTAGTGTCTGTTTTAAGTAGCCCGCCTTTGTAGGCAACCCCCTCCAAGCCTACTACCCCCTCTAAAGCCCTAAGTTGCTCCTTGATGGACTGGGGAACTCCTACTGGTGTTAAAGAGAGCTTAGAGTTGTGATTGCTAAATGTAGAAATACTGTAATGCCCATTAAAAGCTGCCGTTTTATTTTCAATGGCTTCTTGCAGCCCAGTAACCGTAACAAGTGTAATCAGTATCATCGCAGTGCCTATGGCCACAGCAGCGGTGGCAATAGTAATAATTCGTGCCGAAACTGTTTTCTTCCCACGCCCAATTTGCCGTAAGCGATTTGCAATAAAAAATGCTATATTCACAAAAAACCCAAAATGTTTCGATCCAAAGTTACGGTTTTATTACTTCTTCTTTTTTGCGGCTGCGCTTCTAATTATGCACAAAACAACCTACAAGTTGGCGCTGCACAACCGCAGGCCTATCTCCCCGTTTTGAAAGCTAAAAAAGTGGCTGTAGTAGCCCATCACGCCAGTGTTATACTTACTGATAATGACACCTTGCACCTGGTGGACGAATTACTTAAAAACAACGTGGCCGTAACAAAAATTTTTGGGCCCGAACACGGCTTTCGTGAGCTTGCGCCAGACGGTAAAAAAATTAACGATCAGTTAGACCCCAAAACACAGTTGCCCATTATTTCACTGTATGGAAAAAACAGAAAACCGCAGCCCGAACATCTTGCTGATATTGATGTGGTAGTTTTTGACCTTCAGGATGTAGGCACCCGTTTTTACACCTATTTATCGACGCTATTTTTGGTGATGGAAGCCTGTGCAGAACAACAAATTCCACTTGTCTTATTGGATCGCCCCAATCCCAACGGGCACTATGTGGATGGGCCCGTATTGGAGTTAGAACACAAATCGTTTGTTGGCATGCTGCCCATACCTGTGGTGCATGGGATGACCTTGGCAGAACTGGCAACAATGATCAATGGAGAACAATGGCTTGAGAACGGCATGCAATGTGACTTAAAAATTATACCCGTTAAAAATTACTCCCATCAAAAGGGCATCCAGCTTCCTGTTCCGCCCTCCCCTAACCTGCCCAATGCACAAGCAATAGCCTTGTACCCCAGCCTCTGCTTTATGGAACGTACCATTATGAGTGTGGGGCGAGGAACAGCAATGCAATTTCAACTCTATGGCCATCCGGAGTATCCCAACAATTCATTTGCTTTTACCCCTAGTCCTAATGCGGGGTCTAAGTATCCAAAATTAGATGGGGAACGCTGTTATGGTGTCGATTTACGAGGCGTAACTGTTAGCGACCAACTCGATTTACGGTGGCTGCTTGACGCCTACACAAAAACAGCTAAAAAAGAGGGGTTTTTCTTATCAGGATTCGAACGTTTATCGGGGACGTCAAGCCTTCGCCAACAAATTTTAGAAGGAAAGCCCCCAACAGCAATACGCGCAAGTTGGCAACCGGATTTAGATGCCTTCAAACAGCAACGCAAGAAATACCTTCTCTATCCAGATACCAACCATGCAAAATGATGTTTTAGGGCAAGCCCTAAAAGCCTACCTCCACGGAAATACCGCTGATCCACTCATCACTTGGACCACGCATACAGAAGAAGACCCTATGGATGTGGGCTACTTTTTTAGAAGCTTTAATGCCCTCCCAAAAATAGAGCAACAAGCCCTACAACACTGTTATGGAAAAGTATTGGATGTTGGCTGCGGGGCAGGAAGCCATAGCCTATATCTGCAAGACAAAGGGCATGACGTTACCGCCCTTGATATTTCGCCAGGGGCCATTGAAGTGAGCACTGCACGGGGTGTAAAACACTGTGTTGAAGCAAATTTTTTCTCTGCCCCAAAAACGCAATACGACACCCTTCTGTTTTTAATGAATGGGGCTGGAATTGCCCAAACACTAAATGGGCTTCCAAGGTTTTTTGAAACCTTAGCACAGTATTTAACCCCCAACGGGCAAGCACTTTTAGACTCCTCTGACTTAAGTTATTTATTTGAGAAGGAACCCTTGCCCAAAACACCCTATTACGGAGAAGTAGAATTTGGAGTTGCCTACCGGGAAGAACAAGAAGTGTTTCCTTGGCTGTACATTGACTTTGACACACTAAAGGCCACAGCAAAAAATTTAGGATGGAAATGCGAATACCTCTTGGCGGGACCACATTACGACTACCTCGCGCGTTTAACTAGGGAATATTAAGGTATTTGTGCGTTTGCAACGAAGCCTTCCACTGGGGGTGCTCCAACACATACTCTACAATTAGAGGCATCATTTTTACACGTTTACTCCACTCTGGCTGTAAAAACAGTTTGCATGCTGGGTTTACCTTTTCTGCTGCTGCTGCCGCAAAACGCAAATCGTCTTTGTTGTGCACAATGACTTTTAACTCGTCGGCCACGGAGTAGGCTTCAGGTTTGGGCAACTTATTTTTTTTAGGAGACAAACAAAACCAATCCCACTTGCCCGACAACGCATACGCTCCCGAAGTTTCAATATGTGTTTGCATACCTGCGGCTTGTAATGCAGAGGTCAATGGATTCATATTCCACATTAAAGGTTCTCCCCCAGTAACCACCACGACATTAGCGTGTGCTTGGGCTGCTGCCACAATAGAAGTGACAGCTGTAGGAGGATGCAAATCAGCATTCCAACTTTCCTTAACATCACACCAATGGCAACCAACATCGCAGCCTCCTATACGAATAAAATAGGCAGCACTTCCTTTGTGATAGCCCTCGCCTTGCAAGGTGTAAAAGGCTTCCATTAGGGGCAACCAGTCCCCTTTAAGTACCTTTGGATCGTCTGCAGCAATTTTCATAGGTGCAAAGATACAGTAAGCCAATACTTTACAAATCATATAATTTAAATATCTTTAACTAATGAAAGCAATTGCACCCTTCCACTTGGCAATTCCTGTGGATGATTTGGAAAAGAACATTACCTTCTACGAAAACGTCTTGGGCTGTAGCCCAGGGAGAAGCAGTGAACACTGGGCAGATTACAATTTTTTTGGCCATCAGTTGGTACTCCATCACGACCCCAACCACAAGGCGGATAAACATCATAATGAAGTAGATGGAAAAGCAGTTCCCGTACCCCACTTTGGAGTATTACTCCCGTGGGAAGATTTTGACCCCTTTGCTGAGCGTTTAGAAAAAGCCCAGGTAAATTTTGTGATTGCGCCCTATTTACGCTTTGAAGGATTGGCAGGAGAACAAAAGACCATGTTTTTTTATGATCCAGCTGGAAATGCTCTGGAATTCAAGGCATTTAAAAATACGGATCAAATTTTCGCTACATGAAAATACGTGCAGCTTTTGAGCAAATTTACAGTACTGTTTTTGCACCCCAGGTGCGAAAGGGTATTGAAAACTTAATTCTCATTCTAGCCGGTATCGGTTTTTTAATCCACTTGGGCCTAATCGCTTTAAAAAATAATGGCATATTGTTGTTTTCGGGCATGTCACAAGACTTGCTCTCAGATCCAATTGCGGCCATCTATACCCCTTTTTCATTAATACTGGTGTACGAGGTGTACCTGTTGCTGTTTTATTTGCCTCGCTCATTTACCTATTGTGTTTCCAAACAGTTTGAAATTATATCCTTAATTGTAATTCGTAAAATTTTTAAGGACATCCCTTTAATGCAACTCTCTGAAGGATGGATACAAGATTCCCACAATGTTGAATTGCTGATTGACCTTGTTGGATTTTTATTGCTCTTTCTCCTTATTTATTTATTCAACAAGGGAAAAATGAAACTCCCCAAACGGGAAGTGACTGACCCCAAGCTGTTGCGTTTTATTAATTCGAAAAAAATTGTGAGTGTACTCTTACTCGGAATTTTAGGGGTTATGTCCATTACCACCTTTTCCGACTGGCTCTACAACGTGGTGATGAAAAATAGAATTGACAATGTAGACGGTTTGTTTTTTAATCAATTTTTTACCCTGTTGATTTTAGCTGATGTGGTCATTCTATTGATTTCCTTCCGTTTTACTGAAGAGTATAGCAAATTAATTCGCAACACAGGATTTATAATTGCAACCATTTTAATTCGCTTGTCCTTTGGCGCCACAGGCTACTTCACAATACTACTCATTTTAACGGGAGTAACTTTCGCTTTGTTGATTCTTCAAATCTACAACGCTATGGAGGCTTCCTCTAGTTCGCGTTCCACATCCTAGCCAAAAGGGTATTTTTTAGCAACATTGCAATGGTCATGGGGCCCACACCACCGGGTACGGGAGTAATATAACTGGCTTTTGGGGCCACAGCATCAAAATCCACATCGCCTTTTATCACATATCCCTTAGGATGATTGGCGTCTGGGACACGTGTAATCCCCACGTCAATAACAACGGCGCCGGGCTTCACCATATCCGACTTTAAATAATCGGGGATTCCCAAGGCCATAATGAGAATATCGGCTTGGCGAGTAAGTGCTTCTAGATTTTCTGTTCTACTGTGTGCAACCGTTACTGTTGCATTCCCTGCCGTTCGCTTTTGACTCATCAATATGCTTATAGGACGCCCAACAATAGCACTACGCCCTACCACCACACAGTGTTTTCCACTTGTGGGAATCTCGTAGCGTTCTAAGAGTTCAATTATGCCATAGGGTGTTGCGGGGATAAAGGCCTCAAGCTCCAAAGCCATACGCCCAAAGTTTGTGGGGTGAAAACCGTCTACATCCTTGTGCGGTGCCACTGCCAATAATACCTTTTCGGCATCAATGTGCTTTGGCAAAGGCAGCTGTACAATATAGCCGTCAATTGCTGGATCTGCATTTAAGGCATCTACTTGTTCTAATAAGGCTGCTTCAGTTGTATCTTCTGGGAGCTGAATTAAGGTAGATTCGAAGCCTACATATTCACAAGATCGTACTTTGCTGCCGACATAAGTTAAACTTGCTCCATCGTTTCCTACGAGTACAGCAGCCAAATGCGGCACACGCTCGCCCCGTTGCTTCATTTCGCTAACATGAGCTTTAACTTCTTCTTTTAAATGTTGGGCCGTGGCTTTTCCGTCGAGGAGTTTCATACTTGTAGTGGATTATTTAAGATTTTGCATCATTTGCATCATCTGACGGCCCTTGCCCCCTTGCATCATTTTCATCATTTTACTCATTTGGGAAAATTGTTTGAGTAACTGATTTACTTCTTCAATACTTCGGCCTGCCCCCTGTGCAATTCGTTTTTTTCTACTGTGATTTAAAATTTTAGGATCACGGCGCTCTCCGGGTGTCATAGAGCCAATCATGGCTTCAATGGGTTTAAAAGCGTCTTCGTCTATTTCTTCATCTGGCATCATTTTATTAACCCCGGGAATCATCCCCACAAGATCCTTCATATTTCCCATTTTTTTAACCTGTTGTATTTGGGATAGGAAATCATCGAAACCAAATTGATTTTTGGCAATTTTTTTGTTGATTTTTCGCGCTTGTTCAGCATCAAATTGCTCTTGGGCGCGTTCAACTAGGGATACCACATCTCCCATTCCCAAAATACGATCGGCCATACGGTCGGGATGAAAAACGTCCAAAGCCTCCATTTTTTCTCCAGTACCTATAAACTTTATGGGCTTGTCCACCACCGTTCGAATGGATAATGCAGCTCCCCCACGGGTATCACCATCGAGTTTGGTGAGTACAACACCATCAAAATTTAAAAGGTCATTAAAGGCTTTGGCTGTATTTACAGCATCTTGACCTGTCATGGCATCTACCACAAAAAGGGTCTCATCGGGACTTACTGCTGTATGAATGGCCTTAATTTCGTCCATTAGAGCGGTATCAACAGCCAATCGCCCAGCAGTATCAATAATGACTACATCGTTATTTTGAGCCTTGGCCTGCTTTAATGCAGCTTTGGCAATAGCGACAGGGTTTTTTTCTTCGGTGTCCTTATATATAGGTATATTAATTTGTTCGGCCACAACCGTCAATTGATCTATAGCTGCAGGGCGGTAGACATCGGCAGCTACCAATAATGGCCGCTTAGATTTTTTTTGTTTGAGGTGCATTGCTAGCTTACCCGAAAAAGTGGTTTTCCCCGATCCTTGAAGGCCCGAGAGTAAAATCACACTGGGCTTAGAAGACAGGTTAACGCCTGCTGCTGAACTCCCCATCAATTCAGTGAGTTCATCTTTTACAATTTTCACCAGCAGTTGACTGGGTTGTAGACTGGTAAGTACGTTTTGCCCTAAAGCTTTTTCTTTTACAGTATTGGTGAATTCTTTGGCAATCTTAAAATTAACGTCGGCGTCGAGTAGGGCCCTGCGGACTTCTTTAAGGGTTTCTGCAACATTAATTTCGGTGATTTTTCCGTGGCCTTTGAGGACCTGAAAGGCTTTGTCGAGTTTTCCACTTAACGATTCAAACATAATTGTAATTGATTTTCAAATTCATCGTTTTTTCTACTTATTCCTGTGTACTACTACTGCGCTTATCCTTAAACATCAACCCCATTACCACCGCGTGTGGAAAAGTAATAGCGCCTAAAAAGATGAAAAATAACGGCAGTATGTAATCCGCATTTAGATTGGTAAAAGTAAAGAAAAAGATCAAGCCTGCTAAGGCCAGTATCCAGTAGGGCAATCCTTTTTTAAAATAGGTTTTAAAACCACTGCTTTGTTGGGTATTGTACAAGTACTTCACTTGAGATCGCAATGAAGGAATGCTATGCCAAAACACAAAATAGTAGCCAAAACTCAAAAGCAATTCCCCGGAGTAAAACAGTAGTGCGAGTACTGAAAAAAGAAGAAGCTCTTGAAAGAGGTAGATGCGTTGCTTGGTGCTCAGCATCCAAATTAATACTGTAAGACTCATCACCACCAGGGGCCAAAAGAAATAGTCGTATGAAAGCGTGTATCCGCTTATGGCTTCAATCACAGGATATACGGCTTTATAGTTTAAGGTAAACAGCAAAAAAAAGACGACTAAACCATACATGGTTAGCAACATTGGGTTACTGCTTGCCAGCGCTTTATTTTCCCAATGCTGTTCTCCAAAATGGTACCCACTAAACAAGATAAAAAATCCCAAACCAAATGCAGGAACCATATAAAACATCAAAGCAACTAAAAATACCACCCCTATATATAGGATAAAATAATACACAAAGGAGTGCTTTGCAGTTGCGGAAGTAAATCGATTGATAATCAGGAGGTCATTTGCACCGTGTAAAATGCCAACAGAGAGTATTCCCAATACGCCAATTATATTTTGATAGATTTCAGAGGCGTATATTGCTAATACTGCAAAAAAAACCGCAATTATACCTTGATATATTAAAAATTTAGTGTTTGAAAATGAGATGATTATGGATTTTGTTTGATTTTTTTTGAGAATATTTAGTCAGTTAGTTTAATTTTATCTAAATTTACCTAAACAAAACAAATATTATATTTATTATGGAAAAAATTTTAAATCTAATTACAGCTGCCCCTGCGATGGCAACTGACGATTACGTAGGATTTACGTTTTTCGTAGGATGTATGGCGATGATGGCTGCATCAGCGTTCTTCTTCCTTTCCATGAATTCTTTCGATAACAAATGGAGAACTTCTATTTTGGTATCTGGATTAATTACATTTATCGCAGCTGTACATTATTGGTACATGAGAGATTATTGGGCAACTAATGCTACCTCTCCAACCTTTTTCCGTTATGTGGACTGGGTGTTGACTGTACCATTAATGTGTGTTGAATTCTATCTTATCCTTAAAGCTGCTGGTGCAACCAAAGCAATGATGTGGAGATTAATCTTCTTGTCTGTTGTAATGCTTGTAACTGGTTACTTTGGTGAGGCAGTATTCACAACGGGATCAGGCCCAGCTTTATGGGGATTGATTTCAGGTATCGCTTACTTTGTTATTGTTTATGACATTTGGATGGGTGGTGCAGCTAAACTTGCAGCTTCAGCTGGAGGTGCAGTTCAAAGTGCCCACAAAACACTATGTAAGTTTGTACTAATCGGTTGGGCGATTTATCCTATTGGATACATGGCTGGTACTGAGGGATGGTACAGCGGAATCTTTGGTGGACTTCCAATGGATGTAATTTACAACATTGGTGATGCTATCAACAAAATTGGATTTGGTTTAGTAGTATACAACTTAGCTGTAAACTCTAAATAAATCCCAATGGGAAAAAATTGAAATAGAAAAAGATTAAAAATCGCTCTTCGGAGCGATTTTTTTTTACATCTGATTGGGTGCTGCAATACCCAACAAGCCCGAAGCATTTCGGATAGTATCTCCCACTTTTTGGGTTAGTGCTACGCGAAATGCTTTTTGCTTTTGGTCTATTACTCCCAGTATACTAATATTTTGATAAAAAGAATTGAATGTTTTAACCAAATCATAAAGGTAGTTAGCAATTAACGCAGGGCTATATGCCTTAGCAGCCTGTTGTACCGTATCGGGATACAACAACAATTGTTGTAGCACGGCCTTTTCCTTAGGTTCAAGTGCTTC
>WTIO01000081.1:0-23359 GCA_011526365.1 Flavobacteriales bacterium | reverse complement strand
AATCGCGCTGCCCAGGAATAGCCAAGTTTTTTAAGAATTAAAAACAGCACCTTAAAATGGTAGTCCTGTTCGTTGCCTACGGTATATACCATTCCATTCATATCTTGGTGGTCTGAAAAGCGCTGCCAGGCAGTGCCCAAATCTTGGGTCATATATACAGCAGTGCCATCGGAACGCAGCAGGAGTTTTTCATCTAAACCTTCCTCGGTAAGGTCTACCCAAACTGAACCGTCAGGCTTTTTAAAGAACAAGCCTTTTTCTAAGCCTTCGGCTATGATAGATTTCCCTAAAAGGTAGGTGTCACTTTCATAATAATAGGAATCAAAGGCAACACCTAGTGTAGTATAGGTGGTGGCAAAACCGTCGTATACCCAGCCGTTCATTTTTTTCCACAATACACGCACGTCCTCATCGTTAGCCTCCCAACGTCGTAAAAGTTCTTGGGCAGCTAAAAATATTGGAGCCTGTTGAGCGGCTTCCTCCTCACTATGCCCCTTGGCGATTAGGGCTTTCATTTCTTCCTTGTACACTTGGTCAAATTTTACATAAAAATTTCCCACCAACTGATCGCCTTTTAGTCCAGTACTTTGTGGTGTAGTACCGTCACCATAACGTTGCCAGGCCACCATAGACTTACAAATATGGATACCCCTGTCGTTGACTATTTGTGTTTTGTGCACTCGTTTCCCACTAGCTTCTAGAATTTGCGCTACGGCATATCCTAAAACATTATTTCGGATGTGCCCCAAATGCAATGGTTTGTTGGTGTTTGGGGAGGAGTACTCTACTAGAACCAAAGGGGCGTTTGCCGCGGGGGCCTGATGTCCATAGTGGGGTTCCACTAAAATGCTGTTTAAAAAATCAATGTAATACTGATCCGCCAATTCTAGGTTTAAAAACCCTTTTACCACGTTGTAATTGGTGATTAGAGTACTGTTTGCTTTCAGGTAATCCCCTAACGTTTCTCCTATGGCTTCAGGGCGCTGTTTTAGCTGCCCTACAAAAGGAAAAACGACCAGGGTGAAGTCCCCATCAAATTCTTTTCGAGTTTGTTGTATTTCAAATGTTTCGGTGGTAATACCGTAACAGGAGTGCAGTGCTTGTTGCAGTAGTTCTTTGAGGCTGTTGTTTGTTTTTCCCATGAGTGCAAAGATAAATAATATGCCCATATCTACGCCTGCCTTCTGTGGAATGCCGTATCTTTAAAATAAAAAAATGCTATTTAATGTTTCCTACAATGATCCCAAGCAACGGCAAAAAATTGAGGCCGCTGTAGGGGCTCCATTTTCACTGCGCCAACGGTGGTCAATGAAGGGGGTTGGGTCGCCACAAATGAATATTACACAAGCTAGCATAGATATTCATAATCTGCTTGTTTTAGATCAGAATAGGAATACCTGTAATATTGAGTTGCGTCCAAAGGGTATCATTGTACGTTTTCGTAGCCTGTTGGAAACCTATGCCTTAGTAATACCCTATTATAAATTAAACATTTACAAAGGCAAGGCCGATGAATACAGCGTATATAAAGATCAGTACTTTATAAAAGTGCAGTTGACAACAGCGGTGCACCGCTTCATTCAAAAAGTGCAGCAACTGCGCATTGAGGCACAGCAATCCTAACGGAATTACATGTGACGTTCTGTAGCTCCAACATAAATCTGTCGAGGGCGACCAATGGGCTCCTTGTTGAGTCGCATCTCGCGCCATTGGGCAATCCATCCTGGCAAACGCCCTAGTGCAAACAACACCGTAAACATTTCGGTAGGGATCCCTAAAGCACGATAGATGATTCCAGAGTAAAAGTCCACATTAGGATAAAGCTTACGTTCCACAAAATATGGATCTTCCAAAGCTTGTTTCTCCAGTCCTTTGGCAATATCAAGTACAGGGTCATGAATGCCCAGGTGACTTAAAACTTCGTCGGCAGTTTTTTTGATGATTTTTGCTCTGGGATCAAAGTTCTTATATACCCGGTGACCGAAGCCCATTAAGCGGAAAGGATCGTTTTTGTCTTTGGCCTTTGCCATATATTTAGAGGTATCACCACCGTCGGCACGAATCGCTTCAAGCATTTCAATTACCGCTTGATTTGCACCGCCGTGCAATGGCCCCCAAAGGGCAGAAATACCCGCTGAAATTGAAGCAAATAAACCTGCATGTGATGACCCTACAACACGTACTGTAGATGTGGAGCAGTTTTGCTCGTGATCGGCATGAAGAATTAACAATTTGTTTAAAGCATCAATCACCTCAGGCTGCGAATGGTACTCTTGGTGCGGCAGTTTAAACAGCATATGACCAAAATTGTCCGTATAGGTAAGTGAAGTATTGGCATAGTTTAATGGTAAGCCTTTAATTTTTCTGTGTGCCCAAGCACATAGAATAGGAAACTTAGCCAACAACAGCACAATTGCGTTATACATATCTTCTTCGGACTCCACATCAACCGTACTCGGATTAAAAGATATCAGGGCCGAAGTTAAGGACGATAACACCCCCATAGGATGGGCTGTTTTTGGAAAACTTTTTAGGATAATTTTAATGTCTTCGTCAACCAAGGATTCCCTATTGATGTCTTCTTGAAGCTTTGTAAGCTGGGCAGGGGTTGGCAGTTCGCCAAAAATAAGCAAATAGGCCACCTCCAAAAAACTTGCATTTGCAGCGAGATCTTCAATATTGTATCCGCGGTAACGCAAAATACCTTGCTCCCCATCCAAATAGGTAATACCACTTTTACAGGATCCAGTATTTTTAAAACCAGGGTCCAGGGTAATCAATCCAGTAGAAGCACGAAGTTTTTGAATATCAATAGCTTTCTCCTGCTGTGACCCTTCTACTAAGGGGAGTTCAATTGTTTTGCCGTTGTATTGAAGTTTTACGTGATCTTCCATGTGATTACTGTTTTTTGTTTTGGTTGTTTAGGACTTAAGTTTAAATGCATTTTCTGCGGGGAAATAGGCGTTTTGTTCCAGCTCTTCTTCAATGCGAAGCAGTTGGTTGTATTTTGCCATACGGTCACTACGGGAAGCAGAACCAGTTTTAATTTGACCGGTATTGAGTGCTACGGCCAAATCGGCAATGGTGTTGTCTTCCGTTTCTCCAGAGCGGTGGGACATCACAGATGTGTAGCCTGCACGGTGGGCCATTTCCACAGCATCTATGGTTTCAGTGAGGGTACCAATTTGATTTACTTTAATTAAAATGGAGTTTGCAGTATGGGAGGCAATCCCTTTGGACAACCGCTCTACATTGGTAACAAATAAATCATCTCCCACCAACTGTACGCTGTCACCTACTTTGTCGGTAAGTGATTTCCAGCCTTCCCAATCATTTTCATCCATTCCGTCTTCTATAGAAATAATAGGGTATTGCGAGGCCAAATCGGCAAGGTACTGGGCTTGCTCTTCTGAGCTGCGCACCTTCGCATCGGGACCTTCAAAAAGGGTGTAATCGTATTTGCCGTCTTTGTAAAATTCTGAAGCAGCACAATCTAGAGCAATTTTTACCTGTTCTCCAGGTTTGTAGCCCGCATTAGTAATGGCTTTTTGGATGGTGTCTAAGGCGTCTTCTGTACCGCCTAAAGCAGGAGCAAATCCGCCTTCATCACCAACGGCAGTACTCAGGTTGCGGTCGTGCAATACCTTTTTGAGGTGATGGAAAATCTCCGTTCCCATTTTTAGCGCTTGAGAAAAACTTTCTGCCCCTACTGGCATAATCATAAATTCCTGAAAGGCAATGGGCGCATCTGAGTGCGATCCTCCATTAATGATGTTCATCATCGGCAATGGGAGTGTATTGGCACTTACCCCACCAATATAGCGATACAATGGAAGGCCTAACTCATTAGCTGCTGCCTTTGCCAAAGCCAAAGAAACTCCTAGGATAGCGTTGGCACCCAATTTCGATTTGTTGGGCGTGCCGTCTAAGTCGATCATCATTTGATCTACCTGATTTTGTTTGAATACCGAAGCTCCTAGCAATTTTGGAGCTATAATTTCATTGACATTTGCAACAGCTTTGGCTACACCTTTTCCCATATAGTCAGAGCCACCGTCCCGTAATTCTACGGCCTCGTGTTCTCCTGTGGAAGCACCAGAAGGAACTGCTGCACGGCCTAAAATTCCGTTATCGGTTATTACATCTACTTCTACTGTTGGGTTTCCACGCGAATCTAAAATTTGTCGCGCATGCACTTTAATAATACTACTCATTTGGTTTAAATTCCTTTGGTTTGGTTGTTTATTTGGTTGTTGTTTTTAGTAACTCTGAAAATTGATCAAAAAGATAGGTGGCATCGTTGGGTCCTGGACCCGCTTCGGGATGGTACTGTACAGAGAAACAAGGCTTGTTTTTTGAAGCAATACCAGCCACTGTTTTATCATTCAAATGTTCGTGAGTAATTTCTAATTCTGGATGAGCTTCCACAGCGGCACGATCTACAGCAAAGCCATGGTTTTGAGAAGTAATTTCACCCTTCCCTGTGTTAAAGTTAATTACAGGATGGTTAATTCCCCGATGTCCATTAAACATTTTAAAGGTGGGAATATCATGTGCAAGTGCAATAATTTGGTGTCCTAAGCAAATACCAAAAGTGGGTTTTCCCGAAGCAATAATTGCTTTTGCGGTTTGCTGTACTTCAGTAAGTGGTTCTGGATCTCCAGGCCCATTGGAAATAAAGTAACCGTCGGGTTGCCAGGCTTCCATAGAGTTAAAGTCGGTATTGTAGGGAAATACTTGGATATACATTTCGCGGGCGGCCAGGTGCTTTAGAATGTTGGTTTTAATGCCCAAGTCTAAGGCTGCCACTTTAAAGGGTGCGTCGGGATTACCATAAAAATAAGGTGCTGTAGTGGACACCGCAGAGGCCAATTCAAGGCCTTCCATTTTAGGCGCTTTTGCCAATTGGGCTTCCAGGGCCTCCAACTGATCTATTTCGGTAGTTATTAACGCATTCATGGCACCATTCTCGCGGATGTAACTCACAAGTGCTCGGGTGTCAACATCGGCAATAGCAACACAATTTTGCTCTTGGAAATATTCTAAAAGGGATGAGGTAGCACGAGGACGCGAATAGTCGAAACTAAAATTTTTACAAATAAGACCCGCAATTCGCAGCTGACTGGATTGGGTGTCTTCTGCTGCTGCACCATAGTTTCCAATATGTGCATTGGTGGTCACCATAATTTGTCCGTGGTAGGAGGGGTCCGTAAAAATCTCCTGATAGCCAGTCATTCCTGTGTTAAAACATATTTCACCCTGGCTGGTTCCTGTAATTCCAATTGATTTTCCGTAAAAACGGGTGCCGTCTGCTAGTATTACAACGGCTGCTTTTCGTTCTTGATATTCCATAAATCCATTACAAATATAGTCATAAAAAAAGGATAAACATTGCTGTTTATCCTTTGTTGATTTAAAGTCGAATGGTGCTGCAGTGCGGCATTATTGACATGTGTTTTAATCTTCTTTTTTAGGCGTTTCGTCATCTTTTTTTGGCGCCTTTTTGGCAGCAGCCTTTTTGGGTGCTGCTTTTGCTGGCTTTTCCACTGCTGCTTTTGTTTCCTCAGCTGGTGCCACGTCTTGGGGTGCAGCTTCAGCAGTAGTTGCCTTTTTTGCTCTACCGCGACGGGTAGACTTTTTCTTGGTCGTTGTCTCGTTGGTGTATACCTCGTTGTAATCCACCAATTCTATTAAAGCCATAGCGGCATTATCTCCCAAACGATTGCCTAGTTTAATGATACGCGTGTATCCTCCGGGGCGGTCACCTACTTTGGTAGCCACATCGCGGAATAGAGTAGCTACTGCATATTTGTTACGCAGTTTACTGAATACCAATCGACGGTTGTGGGTTGAATCGTCCTTTGACTTTGTTATTAAGGGTTCCACGAACTGCTTTAAGGCTTTGGCCTTAGTAGTAGTCGTTTGAATGCGTTTGTGCTCAATTAAAGAGCAAGCCATGTTTGCAAGCATCGACTTACGATGTGCGGTTTTACGCCCTAGTGCTATTGTTTTTTTTCCGTGTCTCATGAGTTATAAACGTATTGATGTTGCAGGATTAGTCTTTGTCTAGTTTGTACTTGGAAAGATCCATTCCAAATGACAAGCCCTTAAGGACCACTAATTCTTCCAACTCGGTGAGCGATTTTTTTCCGAAGTTTCTAAACTTCATTAAATCATTTTTATTGTAGGAAACCAAATCTCCTAGGGTATCCACTTCTGCTGCTTTCAAGCAATTTAATGCGCGAACAGAAAGGTCCATATCGATGAGCTTGGTTTTTAATAACTGACGCATGTGCAGTGATTCTTCATCATAGGATTCGGTTTGTGCAATTTCGTCAGCTTCCAGTGTAATGCGTTCGTCAGAGAAAAGGTAGAAGTGGTGAATTAAAATCTTAGCCGCTTCGGTTAACGCATTTTTAGGATGAATAGAACCGTCAGTTTGGATTTCAAATACCAGCTTTTCGTAGTCAGTTTTTTGCTCTACACGGAAATTTTCAATTGCATACTTTACATTTTTAATGGGTGTAAAGATGGAGTCGATTGCAATTACTCCCAGTGCGGCGTTTTTCTTTTTGTTCTCTTCTGCAGGAACATAACCACGTCCTTTTTCAATGGTGATTTCCATGGTGAGTTGTACACTTTTTTCGAGATTACAAATAACAAGGTCAGGGTTGAGCACTTGAAATCCAGAAATGAATTTTTGAAAATCAGCAGCTTTCAATTGTTCCTGTCCACCTACATTAATGGTTACTTTTTCTTCCTCGGTATCCTCAATTTGGCGCTTAAAACGCACTTGCTTAAGGTTTAGGATGATTTCGGTAACATCTTCTACAATGCCTGGTATGGTAGAAAATTCGTGTTCTACACTATCTATTTTAACCGAGGTAATTGCAAAACCTTCCAAGGAAGATAACAAAACACGGCGTAAGGCATTACCTACAGTGAGACCATAACCAGGTTCTAGCGGACGAAATTCGAATTTACCATCGAATTCCGTGGAGTCAATCATAATGACTTTGTCGGGCTTTTGGAAATTTAATATTGCCATAGTACTGCGTTTTGTTTATTTGGAATACAATTCCACGATTAGTTGTTCTTTGATGTTTTCTGGGATTTGAAGGCGCTCAGGGACGTTTACAAAAGTTCCTTGCATGCTATCTTTGTCCCAAGTAATCCATTCGTAAACAGCGGCATGGGAGTCCATGGCATGGGCAATGGATTGTAGCGATTTGGACTTTTCACGTACCCCAACCACATCACCAACTTTAAGTTGGTAGGAAGGGATGTTTACGATTTGTCCGTTAACAGTAACGTGACGGTGGGATACCAATTGACGGGCCCCACTACGTGAACGAGCCAGTCCCATGCGGTACACCACATTGTCTAAGCGCGATTCACACAACTGTAATAGTACTTCACCGGTAACACCTTTACTTCTACTTGCTTTTTCAAATAGATTTCTAAATTGGCGCTCAAGGATGCCATAGGTATATTTTGCTTTTTGCTTTTCCATCAGCTGGATGGCGTATTCCGACTTTTTAGGCTTTCTGCGGTTATTACCGTGCTGTCCAGGAGGATAGTTGCGTTTTTCGAAGGCTTTGTCTTCTCCAAAGATGGACTCACCGAATTTTCTTGAGATTTTAGTTTTTGGACCAATGTATCTTGCCATAGTTGTTTTTGTTTAGTGATTCAGTGTTATGAATTAAGGTCGTGTCCTTCGATAACGTACTCTGAATCGGCAGTTAAATTAAAATTATACTCTTCTGCGTTTTGGGGGACGACATCCGTTGTGTGGTAGGGGTGTAACATCAATAATTTCCGTTACTTCAATACCGTTATTGTGTAGGGTACGAATGGCAGACTCTCTTCCATTCCCAGGCCCTTTAACAAATACTTTCACTTTGCGTAACCCTGCTTCTGCAGCTACTTTGGCACAATCTTCGGCAGCTGTTTGAGCAGCGTAGGGCGTGTTCTTTTTGGAACCTCTAAAGCCCATTTTACCGGCAGAGGACCAAGAGATCACTTCGCCTTTCAGGTTGGTTAATGAAATAATGATATTGTTAAAGGAGGCGTTGATGTGTGCCTCGCCAGTAGCTTCAACAATAACTTTACGCTTTTTTGTGGTGGATTTAGCCATAGTCTAAATATTATTTCGTTGCTTTCTTTTTATTAGCAACCGTTTTGCGTTTTCCTTTACGGGTGCGTGAGTTGTTTTTAGTGCGCTGTCCACGAAGGGGAAGTCCTGAACGGTGACGAATACCTCGGTAGCAACCGATGTCCATAAGGCGCTTGATGTTAAGCTGCACTTCTGAGCGTAGCTCACCTTCGATCTTATATTGACCTACAGTCTCGCGAATTCTGTTGGTTTCCTCGTCGGTCCAATCGGATACTTTTGTATCCTCGCTTACTTTAGCTGTTGCCAAAATTTGTTTCGCTCTACTGCTTCCTACACCAAAAATATAGGTGAGTGCAATAACGCCGCGTTTTTGTTTCGGAATGTCTACTCCTGCAATTCTAGCCATAGTTATCCTTGTCTTTGTTTAAATCGTGGATTTTTTTTGTTGATCACGTATAGTCGTCCCTTGCGACGTACTATTTTACATTCGGGGCTTCGTTTTTTTAATGATGCGCGTACTTTCATAGTTGTAAGGTTTAGAACCGATAGGTGATTCGTGCTTTGGTTAAATCGTAGGGGCTCATTTCCAATTTTACTTTATCGCCAGGAAGGAGTTTGATGTAGTGCAAACGCATTTTCCCAGAAATGTGGGCCGTTACAATGTGGCCGTTTTCAAGTTCCACACGAAACATCGCATTCGACAATGATTCAATGATGGTTCCTTCTTGTTCTATTGCGGATTGTTTTGCCATTATGCTGCTCCTCTTCTAGATTTCGTAGTTTTCATTAGTCCATCGTAATGACGATTCAGCAGGTAGGAGTTCACTTGTTGGATGGTGTCAATTGCTACACCAACCATAATTAACAAGGACGTTCCCCCGTAAAATAGCGCCCAACCTTGCTGCATTCCCATGAGCTTAACTACTACTGCAGGAAATACGGCAATGGCCGCTAGGTATAAAGACCCTGGAAAAGTAATGTAGGACATCACATTATCCAGATAGTCGGAGGTTTCTTTACCAGGACGAATCCCAGGTACAAAACCGCCACTGCGTTTTAAGTCGTCCGACATTTTATTTGTGGGCACGGTAATCGCAGTATAGAAAAAAGTAAACACTATAATTAAAACGGCAAACAACACATTGTACCACAAGCCAAAAATATCAGAGAAACTAGCTTGCATCCATTGTCCAACATTAGAGTTTCCTAGGGCCCCTCCGATATAAGCCGGTGCAAACATGATAGCCTGTGCAAAAATGATTGGCATTACCCCAGAAGCATTGAGCTTTAAGGGGATGTATTGACGGGAGCCAAACACATTACGCTCGGTACCTCCTCCGGCAGTGCGACGGGCGTACTGTACAGGAATCTGACGTACTGCCATAACCAGCAGTACACTCAAAAGTATAATCACTATCCAAAGGACCAATTCAATTAAAATAAGCATTAAACCACCGTTGTTTTCACTCACGCGGGATACCACTTCTTGGGTAAAAGACAGGGGAAGGTTCGCGATAATTCCTACCATAATAAGCAAGGAAATTCCATTTCCTATTCCCTTGTCGGTAATTTTTTCTCCCAACCACATGGCAAAAATCGTCCCTGTGATTAATATGATTACAGAAGAAAAAACGAACATTGGGCTACGACCAAAGATAAACGCACTGTCAGGTACGCCTAGAGCGCTAAGACCGTAGAGGTATGCTGGTGCCTGTACGGCACAAATAGCAATGGTTAACCAACGGGTAATTTGATTGATTTGTTTACGACCACTTTCACCTTCCTTTTGGAGCTTTTGAAGATAGGGAACAGCAATTCCCATCAATTGTACTACAATGGATGCAGAGATATAAGGCATAATTCCTAAAGCAAACACCGAAGCATTAGCAAAGGCACCTCCTGTAAAGGCATTTAAAATACCTAACAGTCCTCCACCATCGGTACGTGAACTTAAGGAAGCCAATTGCACCGAATCAATTCCGGGCAGAACAATTTGTGCTCCCAAACGATAAATCAACAGCATTCCGAGGGTAAGTCCAATGCGGTTGCGCAACTCCTCGATGTTGTAGATATTGATAAGTGTGTCTATAAGTTTTTTCATACTTGGGGATTATAGCGTCTCAATTTCACCACCAGCTGCTTCAATGGCTTTTTGTGCACTGGCAGAAAATTTGTGAGCACTCACCTTTAGGGAAGCTTCTAATTTTCCGTCACCTAGAATTTTTACTAGGGCATCCTTGTGCGCTAGGCGCAAAGCTACGAGTGTGTCTAGTGTAACGTTTTTCTTAATTTTTTTGGCTTCCACCAATTCTTGTAGGGTCCCTACGTTAATGGGTGTGTATTCTTTGCGGTTGATGTTTTTAAAACCAAACTTGGGCACACGACGTTGCAATGGCATTTGCCCTCCTTCGAATCCTAATTTCTTAGAATAACCAGAACGGGATTTTGCTCCTTTGTGACCACGTGTTGCAGTACCGCCTTTTCCAGAACCTTCCCCACGTCCAACGCGTTTTCCGGAACTGTGTCTTGATCCTTCTGCAGGTGTTAAATTGTGTAAACTCATTGTTGTTTTACTTATGCGTTTGTTACTGTTACTAGGTGTTTTACCTTTTCCACCATCCCCAATATACTTGGTGTGGCTTCGTGTGTAACTTCTTTACCGATCCCTCGTAAGCCCAATGCTTCAAGCGTACGTTTTTGTGATTGTAAACGCTTAATGCTGCTTCTTACTTGCTTTACTTTAATCTTTGCCATGTTGTTGCTCCTTAGCCGTTAAACACTTTGTCTAATGAAATCCCACGCTGCTGCGCAATACGCTGTGGGCTGCGCAATTGCAATAAGGCATCAAAGGTAGCCTTTACTACGTTGTGTGGGTTGGATGATCCTTGTGATTTTGAGAGTACGTTGTGAACTCCCACTGCTTCTAATACCGCACGAACAGCACCACCAGCAATTACACCAGTACCTTCTGATGCAGGCTTTAAGAATACCCTTGCGCCTCCGTACTTCCCTTTTTGTTCGTGGGGGAGGGTTCCTTTTTCAATAGGAATACGCACCAAGTTCTTTTTGGCATCTTCTACGGCTTTGGAGATGGCTTCAGATACTTCCTTAGATTTCCCAAGGCCTTGTCCTACGACACCATTTTCGTCTCCCACCACAACGATGGCAGAGAATCCAAAGGCACGTCCACCCTTGGTTACTTTGGTTACACGCTGTACGCCCACCAAACGATCTTTAAGGTCTAATCCTGCGGGCTTTACTAGTTCTACGTTTTTATAATTCTGAAACATGGTGTTGTATATTAAAATTTAAGTCCGCCTTCACGCGCTCCATCGGCGAGCGCTTTCACACGCCCGTGGTAGAGGTACCCACCACGATCAAAGGTCACCGTATCAATTTTCGCTTTAGCAGCTCTACTGGCCAACAGTTGCCCAACTTTTTGAGCAATTTCTATTTTAGTGCCAGTGGCATCTTTAAGGTCCTTATCACGAGAAGACGCTGCCGCAAGAGTAACACCGCTAACGTCATTAATGAGTTGGACATAGATTTCTTTATTACTTCTGAAAACCGAGAGGCGTGGACGCTCCTGAGTGCCCTTAACGGTGCTACGGATGCGTTTGTGAATTCGGTTTCTACGTGCTGATTTTGTCAGTGCCATGGTGTTATGTTATGCTGATTTACCTGCTTTTCTTCTAATTTCTTCACCTACAAACTTGATTCCTTTTCCTTTGTAAGGCTCAGGCTTACGGAAGGAACGAATTTTTGCGGCTACGTGTCCCACGAGTTGTTTGTCGTGTGACGTTAATTTCACTATTGGGTTTTTCCCTTTTTCAGAGACAGTTTCCACCTTAACCTCTGGAGCAATCTCTAAAAGGATGTTGTGTGAAAACCCAAGTGCTAAATCTAATTTTTGCCCTTGGTTGCTTGCACGGTACCCTACCCCTACAAGTTCTAGTTCTTTTGTAAAGCCTTCGCTTACACCCACAACCATGTTGTTGATGAGGCTGCGGTATAGTCCATGCTTGGCTTTGTGTTCCTTGGCCTCGGAAGGACGCGCCACCAAAATGGTGTTATCCTCTTGGGTAACACTCACTGTATCATAAGACTGGGTGAGTTCACCGAGTTTGCCTTTTACAGTAATCGCATCTTTTTGGATGTCTACTGTTACGCCTTCGGGAATGGTTATAGGGTTATTTCCAACTCGTGACATGTGTTTCTTTTTTAACTTATTAGTGAACGTAACAAATGAGTTCTCCACCTACGTTTTCTTGTGCCGCTTGCTTTCCAGTCATCACTCCGTGTGAAGTGGAGACAATAGAAATCCCCAATCCGTTAAGAATACGGGGTAACTTGTCAGCAGCAGCGTACTTGCGTAGCCCAGGAGTACTAATACGTTGAATTTTTTTAATTACGGGTTCTTTAGTAATACGATCGTATTTCAAGGCAATTTTAATGCTGCCTTGTGGTGCGGGAGTATCTTCGAATTTATAGCTTAACACATAGCCCTGATCAAAAAGAATTTTGGTGATTTCCTTTTTCAATTTTGAAGCGGGAATAGACACCACGCGATGACCTGCAGCGTTAGCGTTTCGAATTCGAGTTAAAAAGTCAGCAATAGGATCCGTGTACATAGTTTGTTTATTTAAATATTACCAACTGGCTTTAGTTACTCCAGGAATTAACCCTTTATTGGCCATTTCACGGAACATCACACGTGATATTCCAAACTGACGCATATAGCCTTTTGGGCGCCCTGTTAATTTACATCTGTTGTGCATACGAATGGGTGATGCGTTACGTGGCAGCTTTTGTAGTGCTTCGTAGTTCCCCTCTTCCTTAAGCGCTTTGCGCTTGGCGGCGTATTTTGCAACGGTTTTGGCTCGTTTCACTTCACGAGCTTTCATGGATTCTTTTGCCATATTAGTTCTTTTTGAAGGGCAAGCCCAGTTCGTTTAACAATGATTTTGCTTCTTTGTCGGTGTTTGCTGATGTTACAAAGGTGATGTCCATTCCATCAATTTTGTGCACTTTATCAATATCAATTTCCGGGAAAATGATTTGCTCTTGCACCCCGAGGTTGTAATTCCCGCGGCCGTCAAAACCGGTGGCTTTAACTCCTTGGAAGTCACGTACACGTGGCAGTGCAGAAGTCACCAGACGGTCGAGGAACTCATACATTCGCGCACGACGTAGTGTTACTTTGGCACCAATAGGCATTCCTTTACGTAATTTGAAGGATGCAACATCCTTTTTAGAATAGGTAGGAATGGCTTTTTGGCCTGTAATTTGGGTGAGTTCTTCTACCGCGTGATCAATTAATTTTTTGTCTGCAACAGCAGCACCTACACCGCGGCTGAGTACAATTTTTTCGAGCTTGGGTACTTGCATGATGCTTTTGTAGCCAAATTCATCCTTTAGACTAGCCGCAATCCGCTCGTTGTATTCCTTTTTTAATCGTGGTTGATAACTCATAACTAAATTACTTCGTTAGATTTTTTAGCATAGCGCACCTTTTTTCCATCTTCCATACGGTAGCCTACACGTGTAGGTGTTCCCTCGGCAGTTACCAATGAGAGGTTAGAAATATGGATGGGAGCTTCTTTTTCAGTAATCCCTCCCTGTGGGTTTTGTGCACTGGGTTTGTTGTGCTTTTTCACCATGTTCACCCCTTCTACAAGCGCGGTGTTGGTGGGAGCAATAATTTTTAGGATCGCTCCAGTGCTTCCTTTGGCAGCACCAGCAATCACTTGAACGTTATCTCCTTTTTTAAGTTTCATTTTTCCCATAATAATAGCTTAAAGCACTTCAGGTGCTAGTGAGACAATTTTCATGAATTTCTTATCGCGTAGTTCGCGGGCCACGGGGCCAAATACACGTGTTCCACGCATTTCGCCGTTGGCGTCGAGAAGCACACAGGCGTTGTCGTCGAAACGGATGTAGGAACCGTCAGCACGGCGTACTTCCTTAGTGGTGCGCACTACTACAGCGCGAGATACCTGACCTTTTTTGGCCGTTCCCGAGGGAGTGGCATCTTTTACACTTACTACAATTTTATCCCCTAAAGAGGCATAGCGACGTCCCGTTCCACCGAGTACGCGAATCGTGAGTACTTCTTTTGCTCCTGTATTGTCGGCTACTTTTAGCCGTGATTCTTGCTGTACCATGTTTATTTAGCTCTTTCAATAATTTCAACAAGACGCCAGCATTTTGATTTGCTCATAGGTCGTGTTTCCATAATTTTAACGGTGTCCCCAATGTTGCAGTCGTTGCTAGCATCGTGGGCCACATACTTTTTAGTTTTCAAAACGAATTTCCCGTACATGGGGTGCTTTACGCGCTTCACCTCGCTAACCACAATGGATTTTTCCATTTTGTTGCTGGTTACTACGCCAATACGTTCTTTTCTAAGATTTCTTTTATCCATGTCCTAGAGCGTTTCTTGTTCTTTTTGTGTCTTTGCGGTTTGCAGTCGTGCAATGGTACGACGCAGGCTGCGAATTTGTGCCGGATTTTCTAAAGGTGAAATGGCATGAGTCATTTTGAGCTCCTCAAATTGCTTTTGCAGCTCTTGGATTTTTTCATCCACATCCGCTATGCTTAACGAATTAATTTCTGCTTGTTTCATAGTCCTTTAGTTTAGGCGTCGTAGTCGCGTGCAATGATGAATTTTGTTTTAACAGGTAATTTTTGAGCCGCTAAACGCAGGGCTTCTTTAGCCACGTCTAGAGGTACTCCAGCGATCTCAAACATAATGCGCCCTGGCTTTACCACAGCCACAAAATATTCGGGAGCTCCTTTTCCTTTCCCCATACGTACCTCAAGCGGCTTTTTCGTGATGGGCTTGTCTGGGAATATTTTAATCCACAATTGTCCTTCCCTTTTCATATAACGGGTAGCGGCAATACGTGCAGCCTCAATTTGACGGGAAGTAATAAACTTCGATTCTAAGGATTTAATACCAAACATTCCGTTGGAGAGTTGGTGTCCGCGCTGTGAAAGCCCTTTCATACGGCCTTTTTGCGCTTTACGGAATTTCGTCTTTTTCGGTTGTAACATCTTCTACAGTATTAAACGATTATTTTCTGCGTCGTTGTTGACGGCCGCCTTTGGCATTTCCACCGCTGTTTTTTGTCATTCCTACTAGGGGTGACAATTCGCGTTTTCCATATACTTCACCTTTCATGATCCACACTTTAACGCCTAAACGTCCATAAGTGGTGTGGGCTTCAACAAGGGAATAATCAATATCCGCACGGAAAGTTGATAAAGGGATGCGACCATCTTTGTAGGACTCCGAACGGGCCATTTCGGCACCATTAAGTCGGCCAGAAATTTGTACTTTGATTCCTTCTGCGTTCATCCGCATGGCTGCCGCAATTGCCATTTTGATGGCTCTACGGTAAGAAATTCTGTTTTCAATTTGGCGGGCAATACTTGCCGCAACCAATTGCGCGTCTAACTCGGGACGTTTGATTTCGTGAATGTTAATCTGAACTTCTTTATTGGTAAGCTTTTTTAACTCTTCCTTGAGTTTGTCTACCTCTTGTCCAGCTTTTCCGATGATGATTCCTGGGCGTGCAGTGGTTACTGTAATGGTGATCAGCTTTAAGGTGCGCTCAATGATAACATTAGACACACTTGCCTTGGCCAATCGCACGTGAATGTACTTGCGAATTTTATCATCTTCGGCCAATTTATCACCGTAATCACGGCCACCATACCAGTTAGAATCCCATCCACGGATGATACCTAAACGATTTCCAATAGGGTTAGTCTTCTGTCCCATAGTTTAACTTTCAATATTATTTGCTCCTAGCACAAGAGTAACGTGGTTGGAACGTTTACGGATACGGTGTGCTCTTCCTTGGGGCGCAGTTCTAAGGCGCTTGAGCATAGTTCCACCGTCTACTCGAATTTCTTTTACAAACAAAGCGGATTTTTCAACGTCGGCACTTTCGTTTTTAGCTTGCCAGTTGGCGATAGCTGAAAGCAATAGTTTTTCCAAACGTCGGGCAGCTTCTTTTTGGCTAAATTTTAGCAAGGCTAAAGCCTTGGCTACTTCTTGCCCGCGAATTTGATCGGCTACCAAACGCATTTTACGTGGTGAGGTAGGGCAATTGTTAAGCTTTGCAAAGGCCGTTTCTTTTTTGGCTGCTTTAATCGCTTCTGCGGTTTGTCGTTTACGATTTCCCATGCGCTTTGTTATTTTTTACCTTTATTTTTTGCTCCTGCATGTCCTCTAAAAGAACGTGTGGGAGAAAATTCTCCTAGTTTATGACCTACCATGTTTTCGGTTACGTACACGGGAACAAACTGACGTCCGTTGTGTACTCCAATGGTTTGCCCCACAAAATCTGGTGTAATTAAAGAGGCGCGGGACCAAGTTTTAATTACGGTCTTTTTGTTTTCTTCTACATTTTTGAGGACCTTCTTCTCGAGGCTATGATTTACATAGGGTCCTTTTTTTAATGAACGTGCCATGTGGGTTATTTTTTTCTACGGTCAATAATAAATTTACTACTCGCTTTGGTCTTCGAACGAGTACGGAATCCTTTGGCAGGAATTCCATTACGCGAACGCGGGTGTCCTCCAGAGGCACGACCTTCTCCACCACCCATGGGGTGATCAATGGGGTTCATGGCTACTGGTCTAGTTCGTGGGCGACGTCCTAACCAACGTGAGCGTCCGGCCTTACCAGATACTAACAACTGGTGATCGGAGTTGGATACGGCACCAATGGTAGCCATACAGCTGGTTTGAATCATACGGGTTTCTCCCGATGGCAACTTGATGGTGGCATAGCCTCCCTCACGAGCCATCAACTGGGCAAACGCACCTGCACTACGAGCGATATTTGCACCACCTTCTGGGCGTAATTCGATACAGGAAATAATGGTTCCTAATGGAATCTTTGCCAAAGGAAGGGCATTCCCCACTTCGGGGGCAGCATTTTCACCTGATTGCACTTTTTGACCAACAGTTAATCCATTGGGTGCAATGATGTATCGTTTTTCACCGTCGGTGTATTCTACCAAGGCAATAAACGCAGAACGGTTGGGATCGTACTCTATGGTTTTCACTGCTGCGGCAACATCAAATTTGTTGCGCTTAAAGTCAATCACACGATAGCGTTTTTTGTGCCCTCCACCACGATGGCGGACGGTCATTTTTCCTTTGTTATTTCTTCCCCCTGTGCGCTTTTTCGGTTCGAGCAAGCTCTTTTCCGGCTTATCAGTAGTAACAGCGTCAAATCCATTTACTACTCTAAAACGCTGCGCCGGGGTGATGGGTTTTAATTTTCTTACTGCCATTTGACGCGCTTAAAGATTACTATAAAAATCAATGGAATCGCCTTCTGCAAGTTGCACAATTGCTTTTTTGGTTGCATTGGTTTTTCCACGTTGAATACCTGTTTTAGTATAGCGTACTCGGCGCTCAGGGCCGTAATTTTGAGTACGTACTTTTGCCACAGAAACGCCATAAGCTGCTTCCACAGCTTTTTTAATTTCTACCTTATTGGCACCAGGAGCAACAAGAAAAGTGTAGCGGTTTTGCAACTCACTTGCCTGTGTAGCTTTTTCGGTGATCACGGGTTTAATTAAGATGCTCATCGTTTCTGTTTATTTCAAAATAGATTCTAAATTCGCTATCGCGCTTTCAGATAATATGATGCTTGACGCATTGGTTATCTTGTAAGTATTTAGTTCTGAATCAGTTACAACTTCAGTACCCTTCAAATTACGCGACGACAAATATACATTTTTATTTGCTTCACCCAAGACGTACACTGATTTTTTGCCGGCCAAGCCTAGGGCATCAAGCACAGCAGAAAATGCAGTAGTTTTAGGTTGGTCTAATTGAAAGTCTTCGAGCACTACGATAGCTTTTTCTTTGGCTTTGATACTCAAGGCCGATTTACGTGCCAGGCGCTTAACTTTCTTATTTACTTTTTGGGAATAGTCGCGGGGTTGTGGACCAAAAACACGACCTCCTCCACGGAAGAGTGGGTTTTTGATGCTTCCTGCACGCGCAGTTCCTGTACCTTTTTGCTTTTTAATTTTGCGGGTACTTCCAGTAATTTCTCCACGCTCCTTAGATTTGTGCGTTCCTTGACGTTTGTTGGCCAAGTGCTGCTTCACATCCAGGTAGATGGCGTGTGTATTGGGCTCAATACCAAAAACCTCTTTGGCTAGTTTGGCTTTACGGCCCGTATCTTTTCCGTTACGATCTAATACAGCTACTTCCATTATTTCTGAATGATTACATACGCGTTTTTATGGCCGGGCACACAACCCTTAACCACTAAGAGGTTCTTTTCGGGAACCACTTTAATCACGCGGAGGTTTTGAACTTTTACTTTTTCGTTTCCTGTTTGGCCTGCCATACGCATACCTTTAAATACACGTGCAGGATAGGAAGCGGCACCAATCGAACCAGGAGCACGTAAACGGTTGTGCTGTCCGTGAGTCGCTTGACCCACTCCTGCAAAGCCATGACGCTTTACAACTCCTTGAAATCCTTTTCCTTTACTTGTTCCTGATACATCCACAAATTCGCCTTCTACGAAGTGTTCAACAGTAATGGTGTCTCCAAGTTTGTGTTCCTCAGAAAAGTTTTGGAATTCGACGAGTTTGCGTTTAGGAGCAGTGTTGGCCTTACGGTAGTGACCTTGTTCGGCTTTGTTTGCTCTTTTGTCTGCTTTGTCATCGAAACCAAGCTGAAGGGCTTCGTAGCCATCCGTTTCTTTGGTTCTGACTTGGGTTACCACGCAAGGACCTGCTTCAATAACGGTACAGGGGATGTTTTTCCCGTTGTCGTCATAAAGACTGGTCATTCCGATTTTTTTTCCAATTAACCCAGACATTGTTTATTTATTTGTAATTAAACTTTAATTTCTACTTCTACCCCACTTGGCAATTCTAACTTCATTAACGCATCAATGGTTTTTGAAGAAGAACTGTAAATATCCAACAGACGTTTGTAGGAGCTCAACTGAAATTGCTCGCGTGATTTTTTGTTCACGTGGGGCGAACGCAGTACAGTGAAGATTTTTTTGTGTGTGGGCAGTGGGATGGGCCCAGTGACAACCGCGCCTGTTGTTTTTACGGTTTTTACGATTTTATCGGCAGACTTGTCTACCAAGTTGTGATCGTAAGATTTTAGTTTTATACGAATTTTTTGACTCATCGTGTTGAATTAAGCGTTTTTACCATTAACCTCTGCAATCACCGATTCGGATATGTTTGAAGGTGTTTCAGCATAGTGAGAAAATTCCATGGTAGAAGTAGCACGTCCAGAAGAAAGGGTACGTAAGGACGTTACATAACCAAACATTTCTGAAAGAGGTACTTCGGCCTTTACTACTTTAGATCCGGCACGATCGTCCATAGAATTCACTTGTCCACGACGACGGTTAAGGTCGCCAACAATATCTCCCATGTTTTCCTCAGGTGTTAACACTTCGAGTTTCATAATGGGCTCCATAATTACTGCACGTGCAGCACGGGCAGACTCTTTAAATCCGAGTTTTGCTGCCAGTTCGAAGGAAAGCGAATCGGAATCCACAGGGTGGAACGATCCATCTTTAAGGGTAATCTTCATGGCGTCAATTTCGAATCCGGCTAAAGGACCGTTAAACATAGCCTCTTTAAATCCTTTTTCTACAGAAGGAATGTATTCTTTAGGAATGTTTCCACCCTTGATTTCATTGACGAATTCAAGACCGGTTTTTCCTTCCTCAGCAGGCTCTATCGTAAATACGATATCAGCAAACTTACCGCGACCTCCTGTTTGTTTTTTGTATACCTCGCGATGGTTGGCAGTAGCTGTTAGGGCTTCTTTGTACTCTACTTGAGGTTGCCCTTGATTTACTTCTACTTTAAACTCACGCTTTAATCGGTCTACAATAATATCTAAGTGCAATTCTCCCATTCCAGAGATTACGGTTTGGCCAGAGGCTTCATCCGTTTTTACCTGGAAGGTAGGATCTTCTTCAGCTAGTTTGGCAAGGGCCATACCTAGTTTGTCTACATCAGCTTTGGTTTTGGGTTCCACAGCGATACCAATTACGGGATCGGGGAAGTCCATACTTTCCAAAATGATGGGTGACTTTTCGGCGGAAAGGGTATCACCTGTTTTGATGTCCTTAAATCCTACTGCTGCACCAATGTCTCCCGCTTCAATATACTCAATAGCATTTTGCTTGTTTGAGTGCATTTGATAGATACGAGAAATACGTTCTTTGTTTCCAGAGCGGTTATTTAGTACGTAAGACCCTGCATCTAAACGGCCAGAATAAGCACGGAAAAATGCTAAACGACCTACATAGGGGTCCGTCGCAATTTTAAAGGCCAAAGCAGCAAAAGGATCGCTTACTGTGGGCTTACGTGCAATTTCTTCGTCGGTTCTAGGATCGGTACCCAAAATGGCATCTTTGTCTTCTGGTGAAGGCAAGTAGCGGCACACTGCATCCAAAAGGAATTGTACTCCTTTGTTTTTAAAGGAAGACCCACAAATCATTGGGATGATGCTCATGTCCTGAGTAGCGGCACGCAAAGCGTTGTGTACCTCATCCTCGGTGATCGAGTCGGGATCTTCAAAAAACTTTTCTAAAAGGTTTTCATCGTATTCGGCTACGGCTTCAATGAGCTGTGCACGGTACATTTCGGCATCGGCCTTCATGTCCTCAGGAATATCGATTACATCAAAGGTTGATCCAAAGTTTTGGTCGTGCCATACAATAGCGCGATTTTTCACCAAATCAACGATTCCTCTAAAGTCTTCTTCGTCTCCAATGTTAAGTACAATTGGTACAGCATTGGATTTTAACATCTCGCGTACCTGCTTACAAACATTGAGGAAGTTGGCACCCTGGCGGTCCATTTTGTTTACAAACCCAATACGAGGTACTTTATAGTTATCGGCCAATCTCCAGTTGGTCTCGGACTGTGGCTCTACACCATCAACAGCTGAAAATAAAAAAACCAATCCATCGAGAACACGTAAGGATCGGTTTACTTCCACTGTAAAGTCAACGTGACCGGGAGTGTCAATAATGTTAAAGTGATAGGGTTTGGCATCCGCTGTGGGCTGGCCTTGTTCTGTAGGGAAGTTCCACGTACAGGTGGTAGCCGCAGAGGTAATGGTAATCCCACGCTCTTGCTCTTGCTCCATCCAGTCCATGGTGGCAGCACCATCGTGAACTTCTCCAATTTTATGACTTACACCAGTGTAGAACAATATACGTTCTGTGGTGGTAGTTTTACCGGCATCAATGTGCGCAGCAATTCCAATATTTCTTGTATATTTTAAATCTCTAGCCATGATTCTATACGTGTGGGGAGGTTAAAATCTAAAGTGAGAGAAGGCTTTGTTCGCTTCGGCCATTTTGTGGGTATCCACACGCTTTTTCACTGCAGCGCCTTCTTCTTTAGCTGCGGCAAGGCATTCTTGGGCCAATCGAAGGGCCATAGATTTTTCGTTGCGTTTTCGCGCCGCACTTATTAACCATTTCATGGCTAGGGATACTTTGCGGTCGGGACGAATTTGCATGGGTATTTGGAAGGTAGCACCTCCTACACGTCGGCTGCGTACTTCTACATGTGGCATTACATTAGAAAGTGCATCTTTAAAGATTTCTAATGCTGTTTTTTCGTCGTCTTGCTTACGCTCCTCGATGATATCAATGGCGCCGTAAAAGATGTTAAAGGATACGGATTTTTTCCCGTCCCACATTAGCATATTTACGAAGCGCGTTACCAGCTGGTCATTGAACTTAGGATCGGGAAGCAGGGGACGTTTTTTGGCTTGTCTTTTTCTCATGATTGCAATGAAGAATTAGGTTATTTTTTTGGACGTTTGGCGCCGTATTTGGAACGACGTTGGAGGCGGCCCTCAACACCAGCGGTGTCCAGTGCGCCACGTACAATGTGATAACGTACCCCGGGCAGGTCCTTAACTCTTCCTCCACGTACCAATACTATCGAGTGCTCTTGGAGGTTGTGTCCTTCTCCCGGTATGTATGCATTGACCTCTTTTCCATTGGTCAATCGAACACGCGCTACTTTGCGCATAGCGGAGTTCGGTTTTTTTGGCGTGGTGGTGTACACACGAGTGCATACGCCTCTACGCTGAGGACACGAATCCAAAGCCGCCGATTTACTCTTCTTGGTAATTGTGGCTCTTCCTTTTCGTACTAATTGTGCGATGGTTGGCATGTAATTCTTATCTATTAATTGTTTTATCCCATTTTTATGGGCGTGCAAATGTAGGATTTTTTTGTAGCTTTTCAAATCCTCCAAAAGGTTTTTTTAAGATTTTTTTAGGGCATTGAAGCGCACCAAAAATCAAGAACGTAAAACTGTTAAAAATCACAGCATGAAACTCTCTAAAAAAAAGGAATCTAAATAAAGTGAATATTTTTAGCCTTTTTTTTCAAAAAAATGAGGGAAAATGCGCCTTACTGTTAATTATTTCCCAAGGATTTTTTTGAATCTTTTTGAGGAAATTGTGCAGGTGGGAAGGCTACTTTAACCATTTCCGAAGGAGTCAAAACTATAAAGTTTGAATGGATAAGTGGATGATGCCCATAAGATTGTAATTATTCATTTAGAGTACACAAAATTAGATGAGAGCTCTAAACAAACTGAAATCAAAGAAAGTAACCCTTCAAAAGGTGAGAAAACTCTAAGTATTTTTAATTAAAATCAAAGAGAAATTTAAAAAATCACCTGAAAACGGTTTTTTTGTTTACGGTTTAGGTGCCCAAAAAATTTTAGTTACTTTAGCGCAAAATTTTGCAACATTTTTATGAAATCAGTTTTCTTAGTCCCAAACACGCTTCTGCTTCTTTTAATATTACAAACTTATACTACACAACAAAGCCATGCCCAAGGTTTCGTAGGAGCAGCAACAGATGTCCCACGTGTTTCAGATAGCCGGGCTATGGATGCTTTTCGTGACCTACGTAATCGTGTAAGCCGTTCTACCATTCCACCAGAAAACATTCGAGGATCCTATTATTTTGAAGAAGACTTTAAGCCTGGGAAAGTTATTTACTTTGGGAAAGAACTAAAAGAAAAAATTTTTTTACGCCATAACGGTTACACTGATGAAATGGAAATTTGGAAAGGAGAACCTGGCCAACGCAATGTGGAAGAAATTCTTTTAAAAAGTGCTGAAGTTGACTGTATTATCGACGGAGAATACTATAAATTATTACCGTACCGAAGTAAATCTAACAAT
>WTIO01000058.1 GCA_011526365.1 Flavobacteriales bacterium | reverse complement strand
CCATAGGATAACATGACATAGTATAGCATACCGCAAAAACGACTTTTTTTTCTTTTGTAAGCTGCTCAAGTTTTTCTGCCTCCGACAACGAGTTGGTGAGTGGTTTGTCACAGATTATATCTATGCCTTGCTCTATGAAGGCCTCGGCGGCTGGGAAATGTGCATTATTAGGCGTTGTAATCATCACAGCCTCGATGCCATCATCGCGCATGGCTTCAGATTTAGCCATAGTATTAAAATCGGCATAGGAACGTGCTTCATCCACCTGCCATTCTTTACCTCTCAGGCTTGCTTTGGCAGGGTCAGATGAAAAGGCGCCAGCAACGATATGCCACCGTCCTGTAAGTCGAGCTGCCATGGCTTGTGTTTGTGATATACGGCCACCTCCAACGACACCTAGCCGTAATGGGCGAGTTTGCGCCGGAAAAGCGCCATCAAAATCTATATCACTTTCAAGTAGGGTCATTGAATTCCTATCTATCATTAGAGCTTTGGGGGCACAACGCCTTCTGGCAGCATTTCAACGGCCATAAAGATAGAAGGCGTGATGGTCTCAAACTGATGCCAAGGATAATTTCCTTTTTCATCATACATTGGTCGATGCGTTGTGCCCGGCGCCATTGGTTCTTCAAGATAAAGAGTGTCAATGTCTCGCTCGCGGTATTGTTGCATTTTCCCAAAACCTACAATTTGAGTGTGTACTTCGCGAAACCCATCAACAGGACAAAAATCGTGAAACCGATGCAAACCAACATTCAAAGGAACAGTAGCAGCATGATAAAAGGTGATGCCAATCTGACCTATCCAGATTTTTGGTGACATGTAATGACCAATGCCGCGCAACCGTTCTTCGCCGCGCACATCAAAAGCGGAAGGCCATATCTCTCGCACTTTTTCAAGTAATTTTGCTTCGTCAGGATGGCTATCGATCCCTTCAATCATGATAGCATGTTGTACATTATTCATCTGAGTATTTTGCAAGATAACAGATTGGAGCTGTTCTAATTTTTGCTCCATAATAAAAATAGGCATTTCTGCGATATTTAGAATTATGCTTTTACCAGTTACCTCGACATTATCTTCATCTTTTATCATAGATACGGTGAAGAACGGCTTTGCATTATCTAGTTCTAATATTGTCATTTTTTACCTTTAGGAAAACGCTCATCTAGTATATTTGGAATGTCACAGCGGCTTTCGATATCAACAAAACCACCCTTATCAGGGGCCGATTCAATGCCCAGCATTACTTCTAGCACATGGTGTGCAAGCTCACCGCTGGCCCGTGGTGCGCGTTTTTCTGTTATAGCATAGGCCATCTCTAGGAGACCAAGGCCACGGCAATTAAAATTGAAATTATGGGTATTTTCAGCAACGAGCCACTCTTTAGGGCGATCAGTTGGACGCGGCTGAAATTCCCACCGGCTTGTCTTGCGAGTGCGATACCAGACAGGCCCCTCAAAAACATTTGCACCGTGCACAGGATCTAAATCTGGGATACAGATTGTTCCGTCTGTGCCATAAATCTCAAACCGCGGCGTCTCACTGTCCCATATATCAAAACTCATTGTCATATTGCCGATTGCGCCTGACGCAAATTCAAACATGGATAGCGAATGTGTATTAACTTCAACATCCATCCATTCCCCATGGCGTGCGCCATTTTCTATTTGTCGTTTATCAAAACTACGGCTGGCCATTCCGCTAACACGCGTGATAGGCCCCATCAAAAACACCATGACTGTCAGATAATAAGGACCTAAATCCAGAAGTGGGCCACCACCGTGTTTGTAGTAAAAGTCAGGATTAGGATGATGACGCTCTACTCCATGTGTACCAACATGTGCCATGCAGCCTATCACACTTCCGATAACACCATCTTCAATAATTTTACGCGCTGTCTGCCAACGCCCGCCTAAGAATGTATCTGGTGCATTACCAACAATTAGCCCCTTAGAGCTGGCTAAATCAAGTATGCGCTTACTATCATCTAAATTCGTGGCGAGTGGTTTTTCAGAATAAACATGTTTGCCAGCTTGCAAAGCTGCAAGGCTTACTTCAGCGTGAACAGCTGGTAATGTTAGGTTTAAGACACAGTCGATACTATTGTCAGCAATAATTTCATCCGGTGTTGCTACATTCGCAATATCATGTTGTTTAGCTTTATCGGCACTTTCCTCAAGATTTAAGCTACCACAAGTTTTCACATTGACCTCTGAGAAGCTGGAGAGGTTTTGCAAATAAATATCGCTTATACGACCAGTACCAATTAACCCGATGCACAGAGGGTTTGAGTTTAGCTGTTCGAAAGAGTTTAACATCTGAAATGATGCAGTGTTTATCATTTAGTT
>WTIO01000022.1 GCA_011526365.1 Flavobacteriales bacterium | reverse complement strand
CGGTAGGCGTTCAAGATCTCGTGCTCTTTGCCGAGGGCCACGATTTGACCTTCGTGGACGGCCATGGCCTGCGCCTGGGTACCCGCACCATCCAGACAGACAATGTGGGCATTGCGAATCACGAGGTCCACCGGCTCTTTGGCCCAGTGACATCCGACAAGAAGAAGTGCAACGAAAGGAAGGTGACGCAGTGCGTTCATGAGGGTACCTTATATAAGTGGTGCGCGCTGGCCTGCGCGGTGGGCATGATGACCATGTCATTGATGCACACATGAGGCGGCCGAGACAACACAAAGGACACCGCCTCTGCGATGTCTTGGGCGACCAGCGGATCAAAGCCGCGGTAGACCGCATCCGCGGCCGCTTGATCGCCTTTGAAGCGGATGTTGCTGAATTCGGTTTCCGCGGCGCCAGGACAAATCTGACTCACGCCAATCCCGCGCTCCACCAAATCAATGCGCATTGCCTGCGACAAAGCGTCCACCGCATGTTTGGAGGCACAGTACACATTGCCGCCAGGATAAACTTGTTTGCCGGCAATGCTTCCCATGTTCACCATCCGCGACCCAGCTGTCATGAAAGGCACACAAGCCCGGGCCAAGTAAAGCAGTCCTTTGACATTGGTGTCGATCATGCG
Organism: Flavobacteriales bacterium; assembly: GCA_011526365.1. Taxonomy (GTDB): domain Bacteria; phylum Bacteroidota; class Bacteroidia; order Flavobacteriales; family Flavobacteriaceae; genus RFYP01. The sequence goes on along the minus strand of WTIO01000022.1, from coordinate 1,718 downwards.
GTCCCAGTCTTCGTCCAGGCCTTCGTCAAAGGGCCCCTTGCCGACAGCCAGTCCCGCGTTGTTGACGAGCCCTTTCAGGGCAATGTCGCCTTGGCCAGGTACGATGCCCGCGCGAGACATCAAATCCTTCACGCCTTCCAAGGTGTCTTGACGCTCCCGCATGTCCCACGCCGCAACGTGCACCTCGGCACCGAGTTCTCGGCACGTGTTGGCGACAGCCTCAAGACGGGCTTCTCGGCGGCTCGTGAGCAACAGGTTCCAACCCTCTCGGGCCAATTGGAGGGCAGATGCCTCTCCAAACCCGGAGGAGGCTCCTGAAATCAAAACCCACGGATGACTCATGCTTTCTTCGATTTGAACTGGTCGGCTTTGCTGCCCTTGTACATCGAGAAACCCACCCATCGGCATTCGAGCGCCCCATTGAACACAGGGTGTCGTTTGTGGGGACGCAACCCCACCCGCTTCAAGGCCTCGTCGTTGGACGAAATGACCCACGCATCAAAGCCCGACCAATGAAATTTCAGACGGTCTCCGATGCGTTCGTACAGACCCACGACATCCCCGGGATCCATGCGCTCTCCGTACGGAGGGTTGAACACCAACACGCCCCCGTCGGTTCGTGGCTCGAGCTTGAAAAAGTCGGCTTGCTTCACCTGCACCAAGGATTCGACGTCGGCGCCTCCGAGGCTTTCCATCGTTTGGCGCACCGCTCCGGGGTGTTGATCCGACGCGAAAATGGGGGTCTCCACTGGGTTGATGGAGGCCATGGCCTCCGATCGGACCGCCCGCCAAGTGTCCGGCTCAAAGTCGCTCCATTCCATGAAGGCAAAATGGGTTCGCCCCGCCTGAACAGGCAGACCGGAAGCCCAAAGCGCCGCTTCAGTTGAGAACGTTCCCGATCCGCACATGGGGTCGTAAAGAGGCGTGCCCGGACGCCAACCGCTCAGCGCGAGCAATCCGGCGGCAAGCACCTCGTTCAGGGGCGCTTTGGCGGTTCGTGGACGGTACCCACGACGCGACAATTGCTCTCCCGAAGCGTCGACAGAGATGGTGACCTTGTCTCCGGAAATGTGCAGGTTCAGCCGCAAGTCGGGACGCACCTTGTCGATGCTGGGACGCTTGCCCGTTTTGCCACGGAAGCGGTCCACAATCGCGTCTTTCAATTTGAGCGCGGCAAAATGGCTGTGCGAAAACCCGTCCGAATGCACCGTCGCGTCAATCACAAACGAACCGTCCGGAGCGAGCAGATTCTCCCATGCGAACCTGGCACCTTGCCGGTAAAGGTCGTCAGGGGTTTTGGCCTCAAAAGACGTCAGGTATCGAAGCACGCGCACGGCAAACCGACTGTGCATGCAAATGGTGTAGAGCACTTTGGCATCTCCTTCAAAGGCAATGCCCCGTCTGCCCACCTCAATGTGGGTCGCGCCAGCCGCCTTCAATTCTTCAGCGGCGAGCGCCTCCAGGCCAGCAAGGGTTTTCAAATAGAGGTTCATCCGCCTTTTCGTTTGGTTTGATAACCGAGGGCGTCCAGGTGATCAACCACTTTGTCCCGGTGGTCGCCTTGCACCAAGATGCAGCCTTCTTTGACTGCACCTCCCACTCCACATTGCTGCTTGAGCGCCTTGCCCAAGAGGAGCAATTCCGTGGCAGGGCCGTCAAAACCCTCTACCAACGTGACCGGTTTCCCAGCACGCTGCTTCCGATCAAGGCTCACGTAC
>WTIO01000077.1 GCA_011526365.1 Flavobacteriales bacterium | reverse complement strand
GCGACCCTCGAAACGGTACAGCCTGACGCGATCAAAGAGCTTGAACGTGTAATGCAACGAAAGTTCCAGGCTAATACATCTCTGAGAGCCTCAAAAATTGGTGGCGTTCAAGCTGCTGCAAAAATTATGAATTTCACTAAGACAGCCATGGAACAGCGAATTTTGAAGGATATTAAGAAAGAAAACAAAGATTTAATGATATCTATTCAGGACAACATGTTTGTTTTCGATAACTTGATCATGTCAGATGATCGGTCACTTCAAACATTACTTCGTTCGCTTGAACAAGAGGCGTTAATCCTTGCTTTGAAGGGCGCTGATGAGGCTCTTCGCGAAAAGCTATTTGGTTGCATGTCTTCAAGAGCGGCAGACAACATAAAGGATGAGATGGAGGCACTTGGACCGGTTCGCTTAACAGAAGTGCAAGAAGCCCAAAAAGAAATTATTAGTGTTGCTCGTAAGATGGCAGACGATGGTACAATTGTACTAGCTGGGCGTGGTGGTGAGGAGATGGTTTAATGCAATCGGATGAATTTCAGGCACATCAAGCCGATACTAACTGCGCAGCCCTTGACACTAATGAAATATCAGCGCTTTTGAAGGCTTCCGGTGTTCAATCGTTCACACCAAGTGAAAAGGTCAAGCAAACACCAATCAATTTTCAAAAAAAGACACTTGCTGAGCTCGCGCAACTGTCGTGCAATAACGAGTTTTTGGATCAATCTCAGGAACAGTCGGTCGCAGCTAGCGAACCTGCGCCCGAACTGTGCATTAACGATGACAACTTAGATAAACCATCTGAAGATACCATTGAAGTTGTAGTGGAAGATGGGGATGTAGATGAGCAGCAAACTCGTAACGAGAGTAACTTAACGTTAGACAGCTCTGTCACTTCAAAGCATGACGATCTTCATTTAAAATTGAACCATCAGGTGGCTGAGTTGGAGGCATATGTTCAAAAATTAGAAGCTGAGCTGACTGAATTAAAGAGTACAACAGCTGTCGCCGAAGATGATGGGGTGGCATTAAAACAGTCTCTTAAAAAGCTACCACCACTAGCAGTAACAGAGGAAGAAAGGTTTACACAAAAAGTATTAAGTACAATTGAAGATGTAATTCGCACGCGGCTTGGTGATGAAATTTCAGAGGATCCAGCGACGGTTGTTTCTAAGTTAAAAGAGAAAATCAAAGATTTGTTTGTTGAGGGATCGTGTGTGTTGATAGAGCTCAATGCTGAAGATCTCGAGGCTATTCAACGTGCACTAAAAAATATTGAACTGGGGCAGCATGTTACGCTGAAAGCGTCGGACAAATTGGGACATGGCGATTTGATCATTAAGGCAGGTACCATAGAAATCAACGATAGTCTCCAGGTTGGATTAGTTGAAGCCGAACCTGAAAAATCTCACGACTGAGTCCGACATGATTTACGAGATGCTCGATAAATTTGCGGATGCGCAGGGCGAAATCGTCAGTGGGGCGGTTTTAAGTTATGATGGTCGTAACATCACAACAGATGCATTCAGAGCTACAGTTGGTTCTCACTGCTCTGTTATCTTAACTTCCGGGGATAAAATTTTTGGGGAAGTTATTCGCGTATCTAATGATCATAATGTTATTTCACTCTATCAAAGCTTTCAAAATATTTGCGTTGGGGATCGTGTTTCGGTTACGCCGGGCGGTTCCGAGGTTGCCGTAGGAGATTGTTTATTGGGGCGTGTGATTGATGGTCAGGGTGAATTTATAGATGCGGGCGCAAAAATTGACGCAAATAATCAATGGCCACTCCATGGAAAATATATAAATCCAGTTACCCGTTCGAAAATATCAGAGCCACTTGATGTTGGTGTGCGATCTATCAATGCAGCGTTGACTGTGGGTAAGGGGCAAAGAATTGGAATTATTTCCGGTTCGGGAGTTGGAAAATCATCTTTGATTACGATGATGACTGAATATACCGATGCAGACATTGTTGTTATTGGTTTGATAGGTGAACGTGGACGCGAAGTTGCAGAGTTTGTGAGTAAAGCTGTACAATTAAGCAATTTTGAAAATACGATAATTGTGGCTGAACCTGCAAATAGCTCACCGCTCTTAAGGATAAAGGGTGCTCAACGCGCAACCGCCATCGCAGAATATTTTAGAGCAAAAGGAAAAAGCGTGCTCCTGATAATCGATTCCTTGACGCGGGTCGCGCACGCTCAACGAGAGATTGGATTATCAAGAGGTGAGGCAACGATCGCGAAAGGTTATACATCGTCGGTATTGGATTTAATACCAAATTTGATCGAGCGTGCAGGAACTGGAACTAATGGAGTTGGAAGTATTACTGCGATTTACACTGTTCTGGCAGATGGTGATGACGTTGTGG
>WTIO01000036.1 GCA_011526365.1 Flavobacteriales bacterium | reverse complement strand
CAAATGTTAGAAACAAAAAAGTGCGTTGCCTGTGATTTGAATAACGCTTGGTTTGAAAATGCAGCATTAAGGAAAGCTGATTTTAGTGGTGCCAACCTTTATAGAGCAAATTTAGAATATGCTGATCTTCGTGGTGCGAATTTCACTGGAGCAAATCTAAGTAATGCAAGGTTGCGTGGAGCAAACCTTACTGGCGCAATATTCGACGGTGCGACCTTAAAATATACAAATTTTGGTGAAGCTAATTTAAGCAATGCAAGTTTTGTAGACGCCAAAATGCGCGGTGCAAGATTTCATAATACAAACACAGATGGCATTCGCTTTTAATTACTATTTAGATGCTCCGCCAGAGAGGCTAACGTAAGCATCAATCAATGCTGATAGCGATTATATACTATCGGCTCATTGCTTCCAATTTCATGGAAAAGAACTCCAAAGGGCAATGATACCATTAGTTGGACTGAGTTTTCTGATCGTGCAATCATGGTGTGGAGTAAATAGGATTCGCGTATGTCTGAACAAGAGATTGATCGTAAGATTACAGTAATCTTTGCTACCGATGTCGTCGGGTACAGCAAGCACATGGAAGCCAACGAAAGCGGCACTGTAATAAATCTTCGAGCGTGTGAGAAAATCCTGACTGGGCTGTTTGAGAAACATAAAGGCCGTTTGTTTAATACAGGTGGAGACTCATTTCTTGCAGAGTTCCCAAGTGCGGTATCGGCTATTGAATGTGCAGTGGAGTTTCAAAAAGCAATAAAAGAAAGAAACTCCTCTGACGAGGCATCGGTAAAGCTAAAGTTTCGCATTGGCATAAATTCTGGTGATGTCATCAAAGAGAAGGACAACCTTCTTGGTGACGGTGTGAATATTGCAGCAAGATTAGAAGCCTTAGCGCAAAGCGGTGGAATAACTATCTCTAAAGTAATTTATGATTACGTAAAAAGTAAGACCCAGTATGAGTTCAATGACCTTGGCCTGCAGAAGATAAAGCAAAACGAATTTCATGCTTTTGATCTTCTTTTGGATGAGTCACAAAAGCGGAAACTCAATACAACCAGTACATCCAATCCAGTTAAATATGGTCTCCTCTCAGCAATCGTTGTTTTAATTATTGCGGTATTGGCATATGTTCAAGTCGGTAAAGATTTTCAGCCAGTTGATGAGAAAAATCTTGCCTATGAAATCCCAGAAGGACCATCAATTACAGTAGCAAAGTTTCAGAATTTAAATCCATCGGAAGATACAAATTATCTTAAAAAATCGATCACGGATAACATTGTCTCAGTATTAAGTGGCTCACCTGACCTTTTGGTTATGTCACCTGATGCATCGTCAGCAGCTAAATCAGAAAATCCAGAGATAAAAGAGATAGCTGAAGCGACCGGCGTAAGGTACGTGCTAACCGGAAACTATCAGGTTATTAATCAGAAAATTCGAGTAAACGTGCAGCTCAATGACGCTTTAAAAGGAAAAACACTTTGGTCTCAGATATTTGATAGTAATATAGACGATTTGTTCGATGTTTTGGATAAGATTGCGAACTCGGTGTTCACAGAAGTACAAGTCCAAGTAGCAGGCGTAAACAGTGCAGACCTTTCATTTTTTAAAACAAATGTTGACTATCTAGAACACCAAAAATGTAATAGCCTATTTCGAGAAAGAAACCCAGATAGCAATAAACAAGCCGAACGATGTATTCAGGCCTTGTTAGAGAGAGACCCCAAAAATCCAGTAGTTTTATATCTGTCCGGTTGGAATACCTTTCAACGTGCTTGGATGGGTTGGTCTAGTAATCCTGAGCAAGACAAAGCTAATAGTCGCAAGATTGCCGAAGGCATCATAGATGACTATCCAGGTCCTCCTTATCTCCTACTCGGCTGGATCGATTTAGTGAATGGCGACATTGAGTCGGTTAAACAAAATGCTTCTCTCGCACTAGAGGTTGCACCAAAAAATAATACTGTCCTGCCTGTTGCAGCGTCATTGCTACGTAGGGTTGGTAATTATGAGGCTGCTCGCCCAGCGTTTGAAAAGACAATTAGAACAAATCCAAATCCAATGCAGTGGGTTTGGTTTGAATATGCAGGCACTTTGATCGCGTTGAAAGATTATCCAAAAGCAAAAGAATTGCTACAGACAGCCCTAACGCGACAAGAGATAGGCACTCAGAATGTTATTGTTCTCATGCATCTCGCAGCCATTGCGGTGTTCGAAAATGATATGTCAGAAGCAAAACTGCAATGCAAAACAGCAAAAGAGGCAACACCAAATTTTGATTTAGAAAAAAATTTGAAGGCGATAAGCACAACGACAGATACAGAATTTTACAATTCATTTATTGATGCCGTTAAGCTGGCGTGTGCGTGACACATTCTAATT
>WTIO01000013.1 GCA_011526365.1 Flavobacteriales bacterium | reverse complement strand
GAACATGTAACACAAAATCTCCTGCGGATGCAGGCGCCTGAACACACATTTTTTGCTGGTGAAAACACTGAAACCTGGGATGAACTGTCTGAATTAGAAACAATAGCAGGTTTGGATATAGCCCAAGAAAAAAGCCCACCATCTGCAGAAGATTTCAGAGTTTGGTTTGAACATTACCCAGAAACAAACGTTCGTCGATTATTAAGCGAAATTGAAGTGGTATTGATTGAAGCAGCACTAACAGATCAAGAAGGTCACATAGCTAAAGCTGCAGAAAAGTTAATGCTAAGAAGAACAACGTTAATTGAAAAGATGAAGAAGTACGGTATCAATCAAAATTAGTTATCTTCCTTGTTCCAAGCTTTCATAATCGTAGTTATATATTCACTGGTCGACTTAAGTTTGGTGACAACTTGCTCCATCGCAGTAAATTGCTCTACGTATCTTTGGCGTATAATCTCTTGTTGATCATCCAATGATGTAAGGCTCGCCTCTGCTTCGCCTAGATCTTCCGAAAATTGCGTTGACCGTTTATCTATATCACCGCCTTTGTCTAAAAAGGACGTCAACAATGATGAGACTTTTTGCTTAAGCGAAATTCCAACATTTATTTGAGAAGATACTGGGATAGAACCTGTTTTGACTTTGATCGAAAATCGATCAAATCCCTCTGCACCGCTTGTAAAAATAGTATCATCACCCGATACGGTGGACGTAAGAGGTGTTTGGTCAAGCTTCGCAATTTGAGTGACCGCATCGTATGTGAACTGAAACACGCCTGGTTTTTGCGTATTTATATTAGAAACTGAGACCGACAAATTTGGGTTGTCCGCACTTATTTTGTTAGCATCAAGCGCTTTGAGCGCTGCTGCGTTAGTCGAAAAAAAATTTTTAAACGTCGTTTCATCTAAACTCAATGAACCATCTCGGTTAGTGTACACACCCATTTCTGCCAAATAAATTTGAGAATTAGTAAAACCCGAGATTGGTGCTCTCATCACAGATGATAACTGTTTGAGAATTGAGCGAATATTTACATCGTCTGCAAACAACCCCGGTTCTGCAACAGAACTTCCTCGTAATGTCGCAGCTGTAAGATACTTCCTAAGACTCTCATAATCTTGGATAAATTGCTTCACTGCATCCATCATATTTGCTTGGTCAAAAACACCACTAATAAGCACGTCGCTATCTGTAACTGCAGATAATTCAAGTGAAACCCCATCAATCAGGTCATTCACAGTATTACTTTCACGAGTGATTGTAAGCCCATTATATTCAAAGGATGCATCTTGTGCTGCAACTTGCTGAACACTGGAGTAATCTGATGTATTAATGCTTGCGTGCCCAGTGATCGATAGAGCGTTTCCCGAACCTGACTCCGAGTTAACCACCAAGGTGTAATTTCCGTCACTGACTTTTACGACCTGAGCACTCACTCCATCAAGCTTGCTCAATTCATCTGCCAATCCGGTTAAATTTGTGGAGGTTAAGGAAACAGCTAAGCTAGAACGATCTGCATCAGCCGTAAACGTGTTACTAGACACTGTTCCGAAGGCAATACTTAGATCGACGTCTCCTAAATCAGTGTCTGCAGCGGAATAACCACTGTAAACCAATGTTTGTCTTTTAGCTAATGCATTAATATTCAGCGTGGCATCAAAATTTTCCAACTTTTGATTGTCAATTTTTTTTGCGGTAATTGCGGCAGAATTAGAATTTGAGAAGGCAAAAGCGGAAGAGAGATCAAAGCTATCAGTGGACTTTTGAAAAACATCCAAATTAGATTTTAAAGTCGCTAATTCAGAAATTCTCAATTCAGTTTTACTCTGTGAATTACTAATCAAATTCCGCTTGGGCGCAACCTCAGCTTCAACGAGGCTGTCAACGATCTGAGTAATGTTCAGACCAGAACCTTTTGAGTTCAACGCACTTAAATAATCTACAGCCATGATTGCTCCTAACTACTAAAACGACTTTACTCAGAAAAATTTAGTAATCGATTTCTATTTCTATCCTGCGATTGAGCTCTCTGCCTGCTGCAGTGTCATTAGAGGCGACTGGATCATTTTCTCCCTTCGATACCGCCTGCAAGTTAGATGCCGCTATCATGCCTGTGTTTTGCACAGCTTGCACCACGCTCGCTGCACGCGCTGCTGCCAGATCCCAATTATCACGATATAGACCACCCGAAATAGGTACGTTATCTGTGTGACCCGTCACAGTTAATTTACTCGAGCTAGTTAATGCATTGAAGGAAATCCGCTGGATAATTTCCTGCGCTTGGTTGGTCAAATCGGCAGTTCCTGATGGGAAAGCACCACCTGACCCGACAGTAACAAATACTTTTCCATCCCGACGTTCGACTTCCACCAATCCATCGGCTATTTCTTG
>WTIO01000075.1 GCA_011526365.1 Flavobacteriales bacterium | reverse complement strand
ATTATTTTTAACGGCCCTAACACTAATTAACTGTTCTAAAGACGATAACGATGGAGGAACAGATCCAATAATTGGAACATGGTTAAGCGCTCAAGATGGGGCAGACCTATTTGGTGACGATAATGATAACGAAATGAATGACGTTTCATTAACGTTTAACTATACAATTACTTTTAATTCAAATGGTTCTTTAGACCAAACGATAGAATTTACAAGTACAGACCCTAATGTTCAAAGTATGTTGCCGGCTTTAAATAGTGAAATGGGAGGTTCAAGCTCAGGAACTTGGGAAAATTCAAATGATAGTCCTGACTTTGGAAATACGCGCCAAACATATGATATAACTACTGATGGAGAAACAACACGATCTGTCATTAATTTCAACGCCTCATTTAGTGAATTTAATCTAAGTGAAGATGATCTTACACTAACTTTTGTAAAACAGTAAATTGAACGTTTTATTGGGTTAATGAAACATTTATTTGCTATTATTTCTTTCGCTATAATGCTAGGATGTTCGTCCGATCAGGATAGTTGTGAAGTACTAGAGACTAGAAAGGATGTAGCTTGTATAGAAATATACGCTCCTGTTTGTGGATGTAATAACAGAACGTACTCCAACAGCTGTGAAGCAGAGGCTTGGGGAATAGATGACTATTCGGAAGGACAATGCGGTAACACTAGAGGCAGCGGGTATTAGTGTATGTCTACTGCAGTAACCAATGTTCTTAGCTGTAAATTTTCAATGAAACTAAAGGGAATAATTTTTTATGCAATTATTTCACTTAATCTATTTGCTTGCTCAAAAAAAGAGAGTTGTTTTTGTGAGGGTGAAAGACCTTATCAAATTCATACAGCGGCAGACTATGATGCTTGTTATCGTCTAGAAAATTACAGACTTGTTTGTTAATTAGAATGACGAACTTCAAAAAGAAAAATAATGAAAATCAGAAGTCCTTTTAGAGATAAATGGGGAAGATGGAGAGATGATATTACTCAAAAAGAAAAGAATATTTGGACATTCATTTCTGTTGTTGTAGGGATACTTATAGCACGTATGCTAGGTCATTTAGTCGTTTTTGACTGGATAATAGAGGTTATATCTCCTTAAATAATCGAAGGTAAATTACTTTGCAATAATTTCTAAGCTTACTATCAAACTTTCCAGTTTTTCAACGCTTCTAGCCGTTAAAATGAGTTTTGCTCCCGCATTGGCCATTTGTATTGCTATTTCTTTGCAATGCCCCTTGAGGCTCCTGTAATCCAAACCCTTTTATTTTTTAAATCTTTTATAATGTTATTCGTTTAAATTCAATTTTCAAATTTTATTGGTAGTTGAACTTTCTCTTTCGGCCAATGCTTTAGTTACCTTTTCCATCCATTCATCTTCTTCCCCTGGGCTGGGCATTACAAACCCACCTTCCATAGCCCACTTCCCGTCGATTTCCATCATGTTGATATGGATTTTATCTTTATTCACCTTGAGTATTTTAGCACATCCTGTAGTGAAAGCTTCTCTCGCTTTATCGATTTGTTCTTTTGTTCTTCCCAAGCGCACGTTGGCATGTACATAAAGAGATTTGTTTTTTACGAGAGGTATTCCCTCAAAAAAAACAACATGAACAAATTGCTCTGGTGCAACCATAATGCTACAATGTGCTGTTGTGAATAGATCGACCAATTCTTGCTTTATAGCGGGTGCTAAATTTTTATTCGATGTAAGTCCGTAAAGCGGCATAGTTAAATTTTTAAAGGTGGATTAGTATTTGATTCTCAAACGAAGAAAACCATGGGTCATTTTTGAGGTAATGGCTGTGTATATCGTCTTTAAAGTTATCCAAGGGCGATACATGGGATGAATCCGCTTTTGCTGTGCTGCAAAAAAACGATCTACCCAAGATGTATTGGCTACCGTTATCACTGTATCCAAGGGCGAAATGCTATAGTTTTCAATTAAAAACTGGGAATACACCTGCATTAATTCTTCACGTTTTACTTTGTCAATATCATCTTCTACCTCAATCAGAATAATTGTGCCATTGGAAGCTTTTCGTTCAGCAAATGCAGATCCTTTGGGAAAGATCATCCACAAAACAGTTAATTTTTCATCGCTGTAATGGGTTTTGTAGAGTGCTTTAAAACTGGCTTCTATGGCTTTAATCTCTGACGAAGAAAATTGATGCTCCTGAACAATACAATTGATTCTTTTCATATTAAAATGGGGGTAATCATTATTAAAAAACGATTGACTTTTATCATTTTTTCTGCGTAGTATATTATTAAATATACACAAAAGATTATTTCTCAAATACGAACGTCAAAAGTGGTTAAGTTTGAGAAAATCTTACCCATTAAGTGTTTTTTTATTTAACTCATTTACAGTTATTTATTTTTAAAAACACTTTTTTTGTATATTTTAGTATAACCATAAGCTGGTT
>WTIO01000034.1 GCA_011526365.1 Flavobacteriales bacterium | reverse complement strand
CAGGCGGTTGCCTATTTAGAAGCAAGTCAAATCTAAAGCACAGAGTACACCTAAAGAGTAATTAGGGTCACACTCTTAGTGACCATGCATAGCATCTTAAGTATGTTTGAGAAGATTATTGTAGTATAAGTTATGATATACTATGCGGTGCGAGCAGCCAAAGAATCCGTTTCGAGTACAATGACATCTAAAAAACCCTTTAGCGCAGTTCAGAACAAAAACCGCGCAGCAATATTGGCCGCGGCTTTGGAGACATTTTCAGCACATGGCTTCAGAGGCACACGCTTAGAGCAAATTGCAAATAACGCCGGAATGTCCAAACCTAATGTCATCTACTACTTTCCAAATAAAGAAGCCATCTTCGTCACATTATTAAACAGCCATATTGACAAGTGGCTTGCCCCACTGCGTGAAATTGATCCAGACGGTGAACCACTGGAGCAAGTTATCGAATACGTTGTGAAAAAAGTCAGAATGAGCGCGGATATGCCAAGGGAAAGTAGACTTTTTGCAAACGAAATCGTACAAGGTGCACCGCGATTGAAGGAAAGTATGAATAGTGACCTCAAAGGCTTATTCGATCGTACAGTAAATATTCTCGAAAAATGGATGAAAGAAGGTAAATTGGCGGAAGTTCCAGCAGATCACCTAATATATTCCATTTGGGCAACAACACAGCATTACGCTGACTTTGAAGCCCAAATAGAGGTATTATCAGGAACCCCAGAAAAAATCGTAGCAAGCGCAGAAGCGTACCTGATAAATATGTACACAAAATTACTGAAGCCCTAGGCCCCTTCAACGATCGTGATTTGGGCAATCCCAGCACCTACGCGATTATTACGCGCATTCTGATATTCAGGTGAATTATAACAATCTAATGCTTTCTGATAGCTTTCGAATTCAATAACTACATTTCGACTACGATCTTCACCTTCTAAAGCTGTGTATTTGCCTCCTCGCGCGAGCACATTTGCACCATACATCTTAAATGGTAAAGCTGTAGCCTCAGCATAAATAGCGTACTGCTCTGGGTTCGTAACCGTTACATGTGCAATCCAATATCCTTTTGGCATTTTAGGCTCCATTTAAAATAAGATTCTATGGGGCGGGAAACCGCCCCATAAACAAAATTATCATTTTAAAGCTGCGTCTGTGATCGCATGTGTCCATGCTCCTTCAGGCATTTTTGTTATTACCGGGTCAGAGCCACCAGCCATAAGAGTTGCAACTGTCCGCTCATAATCGGCCGGGTCCAAGCTTCCGTCTGATCCAGCTGTAAGCTTGGCAATTTCACCCATCATTCGCACCTGATGCGCCTTTGTCTGAGCGCCTGTTTCATCGTTATCAAGCACAATTTCCGCAGCTTCACCCGGGTTGGCTTCTGCATACTTCCAGCCTTTCATCGATGCCCTCACAAACCGCACCATTTTATCCGCAAAAGCTGGGTCGTTCAAATTGTCCTCAAGCACATAAATACCGTCCTCCAGTGTCGCGACGCCTTGGTTTTCATATTTAAATGTCACCAATTCATCTTCAGAAACGCCGGCATCCAAAACCTGACCATATTCATTATATGTCATGGTTGAGATGCAATCTGCCTGCCTTTGCAATAGTGGGTCAACGTTGAAGCCTTGGCGCAAAACCGTCACACCATCTGGACCACCATCTGTTGAGATACCTTCCTGGCTCATCCAGCTGAGGAAAGGATATTCGTTTCCAAAGAACCAAACTCCAATGGTTTTGCCTTTGAAATCAGCTGGGCTTGTTATGCCAGTATCCTTCCAACAAGTGAGCATCAACCCCGATGATTTAAATGGCTGCGCTATGTTGACCACAGGCAGACCTCTTTCACGTGCCGCGAGAGCTGAGGGCATCCAGTTCAACATCGCATCTGCACCACCACCAGCAAGAACTTGCGGTGGAGCAATATCAGGGCCACCTGGCAGAATTGAAACATCCAGGTCTTCCGCGTCATAATACCCTTTATCTAAAGCTACATAATAGCCTGCGAATTGAGCCTGAGTGACCCATTGCAACTGCAGTCGTACTTCATCGGCAGCATATGCGGCTGTTGCCGTCAAAAGCGCTAGCGCGCTGGTTAATAGTTTTTTCATTTTTACCTCCAGGTTGTTTTGGTCGTTACTTTGCTCTTCCTAGCCTCGCTGTGAGGGGTGCCAGAATGTGACCCCCTTTTCTATAATTGCTACGATGCCGTAAAACGCACTTCCTGCGATTGCGGCGACAACTATCTCAGCCCACACCATATCCAGTGCAAGTTGCCCAATAGATGCGGAAATTCGAAATCCCATGCCCAAGGTTGGCGAACCAAAAAATTCGGCTACTATGGCTCCGATTAAAGCCAACGTTGTTGAGATCTTTAAGCCATTAAAAATAAAAGGCATGGCTGCAGGCAAACGAAGCTTTATAAAAGCCTGCCA
>WTIO01000015.1 GCA_011526365.1 Flavobacteriales bacterium | reverse complement strand
AAACTATTTGATGTTTGCTTAGAATACTTATATTTGCAAACAAATGTTAATCTAATTTTTTAAAAGCATTATTAATTTTAATTTAATTTTATCAAAAATGAAAAAAGGTTTATTAAGTCTTTTGGCGCTTGCACTAACGGTTGTTGGGTGTCAAAACTATGATGATCAATTCGCAGAATTGACCGAATTAATCGAAGGCGTTCAAGCTGACGTTGATGGTCTGTCTGACCTCCAAACTCGACTTGACGGGATTGATCAAACAATTGGTGGTTTAGCTACTGCTGCTTCTTTAACAACACTTTCAGGGCAAGTTACTACTCTTGCAGGTCAAGTAACTGATGTAGCTGGAGATGTTTCTGACATTGATAGCGCTATTGATGCACTTGAGGGTGAAATTGATAGTATCCTTCAAGACATCGAAGATCTTGGTGATGTTGCAACACAAGAAGACATCGATGCTATCAACGATCGTCTTGACGATGTTGAAGAAGATTTAGCTGAATTATTGGCTGCAAATGCTGTAATTAACCAAAACATTACAATCAACAATGTTGCTACACTTGAGTATGTTGAGTCACTTATCTCTACAGCTACTGATGATCCTAACGTTATCGTTAACGGTTCTATCACAATTGAGGTTGATGAGGATGATTTCAATTCTGCACAGTTTGATCGTGTTAACGAAGTTGCAAGAAAATTCGCCACTTCATTAGCAACCGTAACTATCACAAATACATATTCACCTTCAACTGAAATTGATTTAGCTAACCTTGCATTCATTGATTCTAATTTAATTGTCGATGGTAAGACTAATATTATCAATGGTGATACTACTGATGATAAACTTAGAACCGTTTCAGGTGACATTACTCTTACAGGTTATACTGGTGATGTAGATCTTGGATTGTTAACTGCTGCTGAAGATGTTAGTGTTCCACAGGGAATTACTGAATTATTATTAGGAAATGCTGAATTGTCTTCAATTTCAACTACTGGTTCAGGGACAGGAGAGTTAAGATTAACTGCTGCTACTGCAGTTGATACTGGAGATGCTACTATCAACGAATTACAAGCTTTGGCTGCAACTGACGTTGATATTACTGCTGCTGTTACTGTTACCATCAATGCTCCTAAAGCTGCAACTATTGATGTTGATGGTGCTGGTGCATCTTACGGAACTATTACTGTTACTGGTACTGACACTACAGTTGTTCGTTTTGACGCTTTAACTGCTGTAGGTACGCTTACAACAGATGGTAACGTAGCTGAGTTCCACGCTGGTAAATTAGCAAGTGCTGCTGACATCGATTCTGACGCTGTAGTAGCTGATATTGCAAAGCTTGCTAGTGTAACAAACGATGTGTTAATGACAAAAATTCTTGTCTTTAATACACCTCTTTTAGATGTAGCTGGTGTTGTTTCACTTACTTCGGCTACTGACATTACTGTAAAAGACGTTAGTTCAGGATATGACTTCGGTGCACCTGCTGCAACAGACTTGACTATCTTAAAATTAGCTTCTACAAATGATTTTGCTTTAACAGGTTCAGGTTATGACTTTGGAAAACTAACCGACTTAACTGTAAATGGTGTTGCTGAAGATGCTCCATCTATCTCTAACCAAACAAACACTGTTTCATCAACATCTGCTGTATTAGTAAATGTAACTACTACTGGAATGTTGGATGAGTTGAAGCTTTATGCAGGAACTAAGTTAGCTTCTGTTGATACTGATGGAAACATTCGTCACTTTGAATTACGTGGAGGTGGTGAAGATCTTGCCTCTGTATCATTAGATCACGGACACATCGAAGGATCAGATGCTGCTACATTAATTGTTGCAAATAACTCACACTTAGCTTCTTTAGTTCCTTCTGAACTTGATGAGTTAGGAGATATTACTGTACAAGACAATGCTAAATTAGCTACATTGGATCTTTCTTCTTTCGCAACTTTACCACAATTAGGTGCTTACACTATTACAATATCTAATACTGCACTTACTGGAAACTATGTAGAAGCTACAATTCTTGTAACAACTACAGCTGCACGTGATGAAAGAATTCGTTCTGCTGCTTTAGCATCCTTAAAACCAGCGATTACACTTGCTGCTGCTGCTGCAAACGTAACCTACACATTCACAGGTGACCTTGTTTCTAATGTAACAACATCTACAAGATCAAATGTTAATGATGATATCGTAGCTACGAGTACTAATACATCAACTCTACAAGCATTGATTTCTTACCCACGTAGTGTTATTAACGCTGAAACTAATGTAACCACAGACGTTACTGAGTCTGATTTCGTGTACATCGAATCTTTATAAGCTAAAGACTCATAAATTTAAACCCTCGCAATAGCGAGGGTTTTTTTTTACATTTGTTTTAAATATTTGACCAATGAGTACATTAAAGATTGAAACAAATGATCTTCCTAAATA
>WTIO01000003.1 GCA_011526365.1 Flavobacteriales bacterium | reverse complement strand
TGGACATCAGTTTGCCCTCAAAAGCTTGCGGCGTGGACCGCTTTTAGGACCACTTACATATTTTTGACGTCTTCTAACCATCTATATCTTAATGATATTTTGAAAAAGTATGGTTGTGCCCCCGGGCACCACTTTTAAAAACAATATCAATGACTTAATTTTTGAGCACTAACGCTATGCGTGTGAAATTCAAAAACACACCAAACACACACTTTTTTATGTGTTTGATTGTTGTGGATCTGGGGCCCAACACTGTGTCTACAACCAAGTGAGAGAACACAGTTCTTGAATATCCAGTTTAGTTCGGGAACCATTGTGGATCACGTTTGAGCCAAATATTTTTTACATCATTATATGCTAGCTCTAATTCTTCAGAAATAATTTCGGCTATAGATTGACTGTCGCACTCGCAAGTAGCAGCCTTCACCGCAGGAAATTGGGTAAAACGTGCTGACTTGTGAATACACTGGCAAACCACATGATGGAAAAAATCAATATTTGACATTTTGTGGTTATATTTTGGTGGACGATGGCCTGGTGAAATCGTTTCAGCGATCCACATCTCTAGGAATTCTGGTACTTTTACATGGTCGTATTTTGCTAATTGATATGCTTCTCTTAAGCCATCATAGAACTCACGATCATAACAGACACGTTCTATATGCATGTATAAGGTGCCTTCAATAATTTTTGAGTAGCACACGTTAGTGAGTACGAATTTAATTCCTGTTATATATTGCTTGTGTCGATTAAAATATTGATGGACCCAATTACAGATTTCTGCCTTCGAAAATTGCTCCATTAAAACCCTGAGCTGAGTCTCCTCGTCTCGTGCAAATGTTTCGACTGATGATACAATTCTATCAGATAACAACGCGTGCCCTTATTGAATTATCCTTGCTTCAGAAATAACTTATCTCGAAAGAAGAAATAGGAAATATCTCAGCGTGGCGCCACAACAAAATTCCTCTAAAGTATTGATACTTGGCTCTGCCCCAAATGTTGTTGCGGTTAATGATATTGATTTAAGCTCCTATGACGAAATTATTGTAATAAATAATGCTTGGCAGGTTTTGGGATCCTGGACGGAACATATTTTTCCATATGATTTTCCCCAAGAAAATAAGCCAATGCGTTATGCAAACGGCCAACGACCGATCGATGAAAAGCTTTTCGTTCGAAGACAAAATGAATTTGGTGGGTTTATATATGCAGGTGGCACCATGGCGTTCACAGCGCTATATTGGGCATTAGGCGAGCATTTGCCCTCAGAAATACATGTCCTCGGTTGTGATATGGTTTACCCTCACACCGGTAAAACTCATTTCTACGGAGAAGGTACCCCAGATCCATTGCGTGAAGATTTTACCTTGAGAGATTTGTATGCAAAGTCTGCTCGTTTTATGTGCTTAGCTGCGAGTAACGGCTGCAGTACTTATAACCTTTCAGATCAGAGTTCAAAACTTTGCTTTCCGAGACGCAGTCGAAATATTGACGATAACCCTTCCCACTTATTAATAAATAACGCGAGCGTGCAAAGTATACTCGACCAAGAAAATTCTCTTGGGTATTTTATCAGTTCCGGGCGCTACTGGGAAGCTGACCTAAAAATAGACTTTCAAGCTTTGGATAAGGTTGACCAGCAGTGGAAAACATTATCACATACTATTACTGTTGCTGATTTTTAGACATGGATTTGCTTCACTTTGTTGTAAGCAACGTCGCATCTCTCCGCTAAAATTAAGTCCAGTGGATGGATGTTTTTTATTTTATGGCTCCACCAAGTCACTCGTACAGACCCCCATTGTAGCACTATCACCGGATGGTGACCGACATCCTCTGCAAGCCTACTAACTTTATGAGTGTAGTCTTGTGCTTCTTGAAAATTTGCAAATTTGTAAACTTTCGTGAGTTTTCTAGTGTTGTCTTCATCGACGAGCACCCATTCTTCCGAACTTTCAATAAAAGCATCAATATCTTTCTGGTCGGCTGGGTCTGCTGTTTCTAGACAGGCTTCGCAAATTGGGTCCATGGTTTCACCTACAGGCTTATGCGTGATATTGAACTTTAGTATATGAATTTTCAAAATACTCTCAATTTATTAAAATGGTAAGCAGCTCAAATACCGAAAGTTATTGTTGTTAATATGCCGCCCATGGCAGGTAGGGACCGCTGTTAGGACCACTTCAATATTCTTGGCGTCTTCTAACTAACTATAATTAAGTGGTATTTTAGAAAAGTATGGTTGCGCCCCCGGGCACCACTTTCCAAAACAATATCGACGACTTAATTTTTTCGCACTAATGCTATGCGTGTAGGATTCCAAAACACACCAAGCACACACTTTTTCTTGTGTTTGAGTGTTTAGTTTTCGGGGTTCGACACTGTGTCTCGAACCTAGTGAAAGAACACAGTTCTTTATGGGTAATAGGTTTACAATTTCATCTTT
>WTIO01000062.1 GCA_011526365.1 Flavobacteriales bacterium | reverse complement strand
TTGTCAGGCTTAACGAGTTCATCATCACCGCTTCTCGGAAAGGTGCAGGTGCGCAAACTTTGCCTACGACAATCTTTGGCTCGGTGCAACAAGGGCTGAAGCCCAACGTTAGAGGAATCTGCACAATGCTACGAATTCTTTGGGTTGTGATGGTCACTATCTTCTACTTCGTGTCGAAGTGGGACAATACTAAATAACCACAGGGAGTTAAAATATGAAATTACTGACAACCACTGCCACGGCGATGGCGCTGCTCGCAAATTCGGTCGCTGCTGACGGCGACTTAGTGATCTATCACTGGTTTGAGTACATGCCTGCTGAGCTTCTGGAAAAGTTCACATCTGAGACAGGGATCAACGTTACGATGGATACGTACGACTCCAACGAAGCGATGCTGGCCTCGTTGAAGGCAGGCGGAATGGGTACTTACGACGTTGCAGTGCCAGGTGATTACATGGTTGCTATCATGATAAACGAAGGCCTCCTCGACAACATCAAAGATGGAGAGCTTTCAAATAAGGGTAACATCGCACAAGCGTGGGCGAACCCATCATTTGATCCTGGGCGGGTTCACTCAATTCCTTATCAATGGGGATCTACATCGTTTTCGGTAAACATTGAAGATTACGACGGCGACATAAATACAACTGACATTCTATTCAATCCGCCTGCGGAGCTATCTGGTAAAATCAATATGCTAGACAGTCAAGGTGAGGTCATGGCACTAGCTTCTTTGCACATGGGAATACCTCAATGTTCAAATGACAGAGCTCAGCTTCAGGCGCTAAACGACATGTTGCAAAATGCTAAACAACATTGGGCATCGTTTAATTCTGATACAGCGCGTGAGGTTCTTGTATCAGGTGATGTGTCTGTTGGTATGATTTACGATGGATTTAGTGCCAAGGCGCGTGAAGATCGCCCGTCAATTACTTACGCATTTCCCATACAAGGCTACGTAGTTTGGATGGATAATGTTGTCTTATTGAAAGATGCTCCAAATCGCGATAACGCATTGAAATTCATGGATTTCATGCTCGAACCAGAAAATATTGCGGCAGTTTCCAACTATGCTCGTTATGGTCTTGGTGTGACAGGCGCGGAAGAATTTTTGGATCCTGCTTTGGCGTCACTTCCAGAAGCTAATCCACCAGCAGCAGCGGGTGCTGGTGCGTTTGTTGCGGTATGCGATGAAGCAACACAAGCTGTCTATGATCAAATTTGGACAAACCTAAAGAACTAATAAACCGCGGACAGTGAAAGTGGTGGCGCTGTTGATCAGCGCCACCATCTCCATAAATTTGAGAAAAAAATGGAAACGATTTACACCGAGACCCATAATCTCCGAAATTCAAAAACAGAACTATATGGCGGTGAGCTGGTAGAACCTTTTGAACGTCCTTCAAGGGCACATTATATTCTCGATCGAGTTCGTGAAGTAAACTTAGGTGCGGTCAGTGCACCAACTGATTTTGGTCTTAACCCTATTCTTGCGGTTCATGATAAAAACTTTATCGAGTTTCTTCAATCAGCTTGGAGTGAATGGCAGACCGAAGGTTTTCAGGGTGAAGCGATGCCTACGGTATGGCCGGCTCGCCGTATGTCAAATCATATACCCAAACATATTGAGGGAAGGCTTGGGTATTATGCCCTAGCATGTGAAACAACGATTTCCAATGGAACATGGGAAGCTGCATACGACTCCGCTCAAGTTGCACTCACTGCTGCACAAAGATTGCAAGATGGGGCACGTTCAATTTTCGCATTGTGCCGTCCTCCTGGTCATCACGCGGCAAAAGATATGTATGGAGGTTATTGTTTTATAAATAATGCAGCCGTCGCTGCTCAAAAATTATTGGATGATGGGGCTGAACGCATAGCGATACTCGATGTTGACTTTCATCACGGTAATGGCACGCAAGACATCTTTTATGAACGCAATGATGTATTATTCATTTCACTACATGGCGATCCAATGAATGCTTTTCCACATTTTTTAGGACACGCCGACGAGAAAGGGATTGGTGATGGATTAGGATTCAATTCAAATTATCCAATGCCGCCAAATACAGATTTTTCAGAATGGCGCGCAGCCCTGAAATCGGCATTAGAAGACATCGCCGAATATGCCCCGGATGCATTGATCGTTTCACTCGGTGTGGATACGTTTGAAACCGACCCAATAAGCTTTTTCAAGCTGAAATCTGACGATTTTATCACCTACGGTACAGACATTGCTGAATTGAAGCTACCTACACTGTTTGTAATGGAGGGTGGCTATGATATCGGTGAAATTGGGCTGAATACAGTGAATGTATTGCAGGGTTTCGAGGCAGGCACTTGAATATCATTGATGCGAAAATAACAGACTTGCGTCATGCGCTTGACAGCCAAAAAATAACCAGCCTTGAGCTGGTCAAAGCCTACATTGACCGAATTATGCGGTTCGATCGTTCTGGTC
>WTIO01000071.1 GCA_011526365.1 Flavobacteriales bacterium | reverse complement strand
GCGCCGTGATCTGACATCATCTGCGCTGTGGCTTTGCCCAAACCGCGGGCGGATGCGGCTCCTGTTATGACAGCGATTTTTCCCTTTAATAACTGCATCTTCTCTTCCTTTTTAAACCCAAGATTTCACGCGCGCGACAATCGCGGCGACGGAAATCCCATATTGATCGTGTAACGTTGGCAAGGCACCGGCGTCCAAAAACTCATCCGGTAGCGCGATTTGTTGAAACGGCACATGCACACCATTGCGCATCAAACATCCTGCAACGGCCTCGCCCAATCCGCCGATGATCGAATGATTTTCTGCTGTAACCACCATTCGACCCGATTTTTGCGCCTCTTTCAGAATTGTTGCCTCATCCAGTGGTTTGATTGTTGGACTATGCAGGATCGCGCAACTGATGTTGTCTTTGGCCAGTTCTTTTGCCGCATCTAACGTGCGCATGGTCATGAAACCGCTGGAAATAAACAAAACATCTGCGCCGTCTTGTAGTAATTTCGCCTTGCCCAATTCGAATTCATAGTCGTACTCACCCAAAACATTGGGCACATTCCCCCGCAGGAGCCGCATGTAAACGGGTCCATCCGTTTTCGCGATCACACGTGTTGCTTGGTCAATGTCGATAGCATCGCAGGGGTCAATCACGGTCATATTTGGCAAACCGCGCATGATTGCCATGTCTTCGGTCGCCTGATGGCTGGGACCATAGCCCGTTGTTAACCCCGGCAAAGCGCAGCAAATTTTGACAGGCAGGTTTTCTTCGGCAATCGCCATCGCGATAAAATCATAGGCGCGACGCGACGCAAAAACGGCATAGGTGGTGGCAAAGGGAATGAACCCTTCGCGCGCCAATCCAGCGGCCGCAGACATCAACAAAGCCTCGGCCATACCCATTTGATAAAACCGATCTGGGTGTGCGTTGGCGAAAATATGCATATCAGTGTATTTCGACAAATCCGCAGACAGGCCAACAATATCGTGCCCCTGCGCCACCAAATCATTTAGGGCATGTCCAAAGGGGGCTGCAACCGCCGCGCGCCCCTCTGCATCCAAAGAGGCGATCATCGCCGAGGTGGTCAGGACCTCTCCCTCTTTAGCAGCAGGAACATGGCGCGGTGTATATTTGTCTGTGCGACGTGAAAACTTGGGTTTATGCATTTGGCTTCACCTCATCCAGATGCGCAAGCGCCTTGGCCCATTCATCCGCCTCAACACGGATAAAATGCGTCGACTCGCGCGTTTCCAAAAATGGGACGCCTTTGCACATTTTTGTGTTGCAAATGATCACACGTGGGACAGGCTCGGGATGTGATTTGGCATTGTCAAATGCCCGGACAAGCGCCGCTAAATCATTTCCATCCACCTCTTGGGCATACCACCCAAAGGCCGACCATTTAGGTGCCTCTGCCCCATTTGCCAGCGCCTCCCGCGATGGTCCATCCGCCTGTTGATTGTTGAAATCCACCAGCGCGATCAAATTATCCAACTTCCACTGGGTGGCGGACATCACCGCCTCCCATGTTGATCCCTCGCCCAGTTCCCCATCCGACAACAGGTTATAGACAAAGCGATCGCTGTTTTTGCGTTTCAATCCCAATGCGGCCCCAACCGCAATGCCCAACCCTTGGCCCAGCGATCCACCCGTTATTTCCATGCCTGGCGTGTAACTGGCCATTCCAGACATGGGCATACGTGAATCGTCCATTCCATAGGTTGGAATTTCATCCTCGGGTAAAATACCCGCCTCGATCATCGCGGCATAAAGCGCGATGGCGTAATGGCCAATGGACAGATAAAACCGATCGCGTCCTTCCCATTCTGGATCATCGGCGCGATAGGTCATGGCGTGAAAATAGGACACAGCCAAAACATCAGCCACGCCAAGCGCCTGACCGATATATCCCTGACCTTGGACTTCGCCCATCAAAACCGAATTTCGCCGAATGGCCCAAGCCCGTTGTTCAAGTGATACATTTGATTTTGTCGCGCTGTTCATTTCATCAACCAATTGAAATCCACGCCCTCTTTTTCGGGCGGAGATCGCGCAAGATAAAGAATTTAATCTTAAATTATTCTGAAGCTCAGCTTAACTAATATTGTCCATTCCTTGATAGAAATTGATCCAAACAATTGGCTATTGTCCGAACCATAACCCCGATAGGAGCGCAGGATGCACGCAATTTCTCAGGCAGCGAAGGCCATACGTTTTCTTGCGGTTGATGCCATTTTTAATGCGGGCGAAGGCCACCAAGGCGTCCCCCTAGGGATGGCAGAAATTGCCGCAACATTGTATTTAAAGCATCTGAAAGTTGCCCCCAAAAATCCGTTGTGGACCGACCGTGACCGTGTTGTGTTATCAAACGGTCACGGGTCGATGTTGCTTTATGCGCTTTTGCATCTTTCGGGGTACCAAAAGGTTGGGATCGACGCCATAAAATCGTTCCGTAAACTGCATTCTGTCTGCGCAGG
>WTIO01000033.1 GCA_011526365.1 Flavobacteriales bacterium | reverse complement strand
CCGCGATGGATTTGGCAGATATCATTTGATCGATGACATATGGCTTCTGCGACATCTTATTGCTTACCCTGACTTTTCTTTTCATTATCACCTAGCATCGACACGATCTGCGCGCACAAAGTATCTGCCCGCGATATGCGCAACACCCCAGACACAAACGTAGAATATAGTTTGGTCGAGTTAAAGTGCCCATTTGCAAAGGACAATGGATATGTTCAATTCCGTACACAGGCGGTTCGCATTGCTTTGACTACACTGCGTCATCCAGCCCATTTGTTTGGTGAACGTCGTGTATCCCTCGCCTGTTGACTTTGAAATTTGTCAGCGCATGATGAAGCAATCTTAGGGCGTATTAAAAAGTAAAAATACACCATTAACGAGAAGACATTTAAGACGCATAATAGAAGGTCGGAATATGGGGACCCGTGTTTACAAATATGGCCTTGTGCCAATTGGCTACCAGCCAAAAGAAACAATCGAAGAGCTATATCGAGCGAACAAGCTATGGAATGCCCTCGTTCAGATCAACCGTGAGAACCTCGCCAAATGGTACGATGCACGATGTCGTGTTTCAGAGGAATACCGAAGTAAATTAGACGAATTAGACAGCATAAAAGAATGCATCACCCAGGCATATGATGCCCTACGTGCGGCACGCCAAGAAGAGGGGACGAAAGATGAAAGTAACCCAAGACTAAAAGCGGAAAGAGCGGTAATTGAGCGCTTAAAGGCGGACAAAAAGGTTATAGAGTCTGACCTTGAGTGCCTCAGGAAAGAAGCAAACAAACAGGTTGACACCAAGACCTTAAATGACGAATTCAGAGCTGAATGAAATCGAGTAGAGTCGGTCAAGGAAAGCGGTGTGTACTCGGTGACAGGGGACGCTATTCTCGACTATTTCAAGACAGCCAAAAAAGAGGCTCAGAAAAAAGGAAGAAAGCCAAAGATTCATAAATTTGATGGAACTGGATATTACGCGATCCGGTTTCGTCGTCCTGGTGCAAAGGTTGATGGGATTTCTGTAGATGACCTGATGCAAGGCAATTTTGAATCGAAACCACGGCTCAAGGTTCTCAGCACTGACCACAGCCGAAAGAAACCGCGCATCCGTGTATCCTGTGCGATGACAGCAGGGCGCACCAAGGCGCAACGCATAGCGCACGAGTTTGATTGGATTTATCACAGGCCATTGCCGCCAGATGCTCAAATACAAAATGGCAAAATACTTAGGACACGAACAGGGGATAAGTTTCGGTATGACTTGGTCCTGACGATCAAGGTGCCAGAACCCAAAACGTTAAACCCAAGTGACCTAAAGGGGGTCATTGGTATCGACATTGGTTTTCGTAAGCTTAATGGAAATCTTCTTATTAGCACTGTCAAATCAGACAATCCAACAGAAGCGGCACAGGCCTTGCTCGCCCCCCAAAGCGTTGTATCTGCCATGGAACATGTGCAAAAGTTGCAGGGTGAATTGGATGATACCGCGGCTGATTTGGGGCGTGTACTGACCCCGAAACTCAAAGAGGAACCATTGGCCGAAGATCACCCTAACTATCGACTGTGGCGATCCATTGTGAAACTGCGTTCTAATGAGACCCTGTCCTATGAAAAGGCCTATAAGTTTGCACGGATGTTACAACGTTTGCCTGATCTGTTTTCCAACGACATAAACAACTTGGTGCATCAATGGTGGCGGGGGAACAGCCGTAAGTATCGAGAAATCCACAATCTGCGCAAAAAACAACTGACCCACCGCAAACATTATTACAGAGAGACCGCAGCAGCATTGGTCGCGCAAAAGAAGTTAATCGTTCTAGAAGACATAAATCTGAATGACTTTGCGGAAACACGGAACAAAGACACCAAGCTAAGTAACCAAGCAAGGGCGCAACGGTTTTCAGCCGCCTTGTCAGAATTCAGAGATGCAATTAAGAATGCGGCTGATCGAGAAGGCGTACCCTATAAATGGGTAGATCCAGCATACACGTCCAAGATGTGTAGTGCGTGCGGAGAGCTAAATAGAAGCTTAAAATCAGAAAAGGAGTGGACCTGCCCGATGTGCGGGGTTGTACATGATCGAGATGAAAACGCAGCGTTAAACCTTATCAAATTGGGTAAAATTCATTTGGAAGAGGTGAAAAAATGAAATCAAGGATGCCGTGATGACCCCGTTTGTTCATTTTTGTTCAAGTCAAAATGGCACTTTATTGTTACATATCAATGTGCTAACGTGCATCCAGTTTAAGGGCTCTGTGTAGTGAGGTGTGACTGCAATTTTGTCGATAGAATGTGACTTGGCCGTGCGCTTGAAGGTCAGATCAGGCCATTGCCCATGATCAGGTGACATGTTGGTTCGGATCCAGCTGCCCATGTTCTGCGACATTGGGACCCCCTTGAAATTTGTGCCCTAAAGTACCTATTCATGGGGCAGTGTCACGCGAAAAAGGATCGACATGCCCACACATTCG
>WTIO01000042.1 GCA_011526365.1 Flavobacteriales bacterium | reverse complement strand
CCCCCGAATTGGAAATCAGCAAACAAAAATCTGCCGCCGTCACCATGCCCAGATCACCATGGCTCGCCTCGGTTGCATGAACGAAACTGGCGGGTGTTCCCGTGCTGGACAAAGTTGCGGAAATCTTATTGCCAATGTGCCCCGATTTGCCGACGCCTGACACAATCACGCGGCCCCTGGTTTGCAAAATCGCCTCAACCGCGCCTGCAAAATCACCAGGCAAATCCCCCGCCATTTGATGCAGTGCTTCCGCCTCTATCGAAATCACACGTGCAGCGATCGCATTAATATCATCTTGGGTCATTCCTGCGCCTTAAAATAGCTTCGAAAATCAGATACGCGCAAGTACTATTCTAAAGCAACCGCTTTCAAGCGAAATATTGATCATTCAATAAACGCATCGTTCATAAGCTTTATCCAACAATCCTACACCTGCGACGGCAGCCACAACACAATTTGAGGAAATGCTACCAAACCTGCGATCGTTAGCGCATCTGCTATAAAAAACGGAGTAACGCCCTTAAACACGTCTTGAACCGAAAGATCGTCGCGTACACCTGCTACTACGAAGCAGTTAAGGCCAATCGGAGGTGTAATTAAGCAAAACTCAGCCATTTTCACAACCAGGATTCCAAACCATATAGCGCACATTTCACCTGACATTCCGAATGCGCTTTCCGCAGCGCTCACATCTTCGCCACCGTTAAGTGCCATCACCGCAGGATACACAACGGGTAGTGTTAATAATAACATCCCAATTGCGTCCATAAACATACCCAAGACTGCATAAGCTAATAGGATACACACTAATATGAGCAGTGGTGATGCATTCAGGCTTGTGATCCAATCCGAAAATGCTCCGGGCAAATCCGCAAACCCCAGAAACCGTACAAAGATCAGTACGCCCCAAATGATCGTAAAAATCATTACCGTGAGTTTTGCGGTTTCTATCAAGGCGTCCTTGAATTCGTTAAGGCGCATTTTTCGCCACATTGCCATGCAGAAGACTATAAATGCACCAATGGCTCCGCCTTCTGTTGGTGTGCCCCATGCATCTTCGCCAAAAGGGTTGTATACAAAACAAATGATGATGAGGATCACCGCAACGATAGGTAGAGCACCAGGCAATGACTCAAATCTCTGCTTCCACGTAAACCCAGTTACAGGAGGTCCAACTGATTTAAAGATAACTGCCATCCCTACAATCAATAAACCATAAACTACTGCAGAAAATGCTCCAGGAATGAAACCTGCGAGCAATAGTTTGCCAACGTTTTGTTCAACAATTATGGCGTAAATTACCAAAATCGCTGACGGTGGTATTAGTGATGCCAAAGTACCACCAGCAGCAACTACCCCAGCAGCAAACTGTTTGCGGTACCCGACTTTGAGCATCTCAGGAATTGCGATACGAGCGAACACGGCTGCTGTTGCAACTGACGCACCAGAAACAGCTGCAAAGCCCGCCGTAGCAAAGACTGTTGAGACTGCTAAACCACCTGGCAGCCAAGCGATCCAACGCTTTGCGGCCTCGAACAATGACTGTGTCAACCCTGCATAGTAAGCAAGGTAACCAATCAAAATAAATGTCGGAATTAAGCTAAGTTCATGGCTGGCGACTTTTGAATGCGGGACTTGACCGGCTTGTTTAACGGCAACAGTGAGCGCCCACCCCAATTTCTCTGGGTCAAAGTCTTTTTTAGCCCAAAAGATTAACACAAGGCCTACTACCCCGGCTAAGGCAGCTGCAAAAGCCACTCTCATACCGGAAACTACAAGCACTAGCAGCCCGGCGGTGACCCAAAGCCCAATTTCTATTTGTTCCATTAGTGTTCCCTAGATCTCACGGCTTTTGCTTCTGCGGCCGCTTGTGAAGCAACGTCCACAACCAGAGGCACAGCACTGGGCGCGGCTTCATCAAAATATAACGCTTTTCCAAAACCAACCGCCTGAAAAAATAGCCGTACGCTAATTAGTCCAAACCCGATTGGAACTAATATTTTTGCCGGCCAAATCGGCAACCCAATATCGATTGTACTGTCTCGGCTGAATAATGGTGCATTCCAGTCAAACGCACGATCAAAGTGCGCCCAGCTTCCCCAGGTCAACAAAATCATCAGTCCCAAAATTATAAGGGTATTGACGAGCTCGAAAGTCCATAAGACGCGCCCCCGTAAGCGGCTCACTAATAGATCCATACGAATATGGGTGCCGTCTCTCATTGCGAAGCTTACGGCAAGGATTGCAATCAATGGCATGAGTTGCATGATCCAATCGACGTAGCCACTCAAGGGTTTTTCGAAGAATTCCCTACCGCCCACTGATCTCACTGCAAGCAGAATAAGTAAAAAGATCGCAATTCCGGAAATTAGCGCGAAAAATCTCTCTACAATCAATATCGCACGATCAATGCGGCTCAGCAGAGAGCTGTCTTCAATAATCGAAGTTGTATTGGCCATGAAACCTGGTCACAATT
>WTIO01000030.1 GCA_011526365.1 Flavobacteriales bacterium | reverse complement strand
CAGATATGAGTGGGTCTGTAGCTCAATTGGTTAGAGCAGAGCGCTCATAACGCTTTGGTTGGGGGTTCAAGTCCCTCCAGACCTACCATGATGTGGCCACTACATTTATTTACAATAAGACGGCATCGTCCCTGCATAGGGTCCTGCCTCTCTCTGCGCTTGAGCATACTCACTTCCAGAATCATATCTCTCGCAGCGTCCACACAGCTGTTGCGTTATCAGATGCGCTCCGATATCACCGAGGTCCTCTGTCGCGCAGCGTCCAACAAGGCGGTCATAGGTACGCTCGCCATTTAATGAGCAGGTTGCTGTTTTCCCCAGTACTTGAGACCTGAGGTATGCTGTGGCGCGATCTCCTAAAGCTGTGCCGCGTTCGTCACATGTGAGCCCGTTGAGCCTAATCGCAATATTCCCAACTTCGATTGTATCGCCATCCCGTACATGGGTTATCTGCCCAGTTAATTCTGCTTGGGCAGAAACAGTGATGGGCCAAAAGACCCCAAATAGTAGGAGAACAGCGACCTTAATCTTAGCGCGCATAGTTTAGGGATGACCAAGGAAAGGGCTTTTCTTCGCTCTGTCCCAGAAGGAATTGAATGGTCGCAGACATCCAACGGGACAGATCAGAGCTGATATCAGCAATGAATTGGTTTCTGTCTGTTGTGACCAGCATCCAAAGGAATTGAATAAAGGCCAAGACCCCTACAAGGGTTATTGCGAGATTAAGCAAAAGACCAAAAACCAGCATGAGCGCGCCCCTGACCAAAACCTGTCCACGCGCACTTTTTCTAAACTCTTCCATAATTCACCTCTCACCGTGATTGATGAGACGTATATGGGAGCGTGTTACTGTTGTTTAAAGACCTAATACCTCTTGAGCCGTTGGATATCAGCAGACTTCGCTGCCCCAGCTCTATACTTCGGCTTTGGCTTTATGGCCTATGCACTGCTTGCATCCAAATCATCGGCCTGCGCTGCTGTTGACTTGTGAGATCGCCCCTTTGCGAAGAGATTGCTTACTGTCTTGCATGCGTTCTACAGCTTTGTTCATCCGGTCTGTTTTTGAACACATGCATTTCACCCATGCGGTCTTAATTTGCTCTTACAAAAAATTTAATGAGGTCATTGTAAAACGCTATCATAATGATATGCGAGTTGTTCTGGATACGAATATTATTGTTGGCGCTATGCTACGGGATGGTGGCTCAACGCGTGCAGTGTTGCGGATGTGCTTGCAGGGCCATTTGAAGCCATTGATAGGCTTAGCCCTTTTTTCCGAAATGGAAGACATACTTTCCCGTGTGCAACTTTTTCAACATAGCGTGCTCACCGCTGATGAACGTGAGGAATTATTTGCGGCCTTTTTAAGTGTAACGCAGTGGGTGCCAATTTATTACACATGGCGGCCTAACTTAAGTGATGAAGCTGATAATCACAGTGTTGAATTAGCCATCGCAGGCAATGCGGAATACATAATCACACAAAATACGCGAGACTTTACGAGTATGGACCTTAAATTCCCATCTCTAAAGCTGGCGAGTGCTGCAGAATTTATGCAAACATGGAGAAAAAATGAGCGTTGTTACATTAAGACTGCCGAAGGACCAGCATCAGCGCTTGAAAGCGATGGCGCAGTCACGCGGTGTCAGCTTGAACAAGCTTTTCGAACAATTAACCGCTCAAGCGTTAACGGAAAATGATATTGAACTGCGGTATCGCCGCATGGCTACAATCGGTTCTGCCGAGCGGGGTTTAGAGCTGCTCGAGGAGCTAGATCGTTCGGAGCGAGAACATTGAGTTTCATTTTACAGGAACTATATGGATACGTTCACTTTTTCAGTGCTCTCTGAGAACCGATAAATAAATGTTATAGGTAACTCAACGGCTGAGATTTCTCTGTTTCAAGGAAGACGATCGGTGATGACAGCACAGGTGATTGACCGGCGTTCAAGCAGCATAATTATTACACCTTTTAAGTTTGCTACGAGAAGAAGATACAAAATAAATAAACTAGGGTACCCGTTTCTGAAAAATAAAAACCGCATTTAAATAGCACCGAGGGGAATCGTGCGCTTTTTCAGGCTAAGTCTCAGTTTGAAAATGATTTTCTGCCGACTAGGTAAAACAGGGGTGAGCACTACATCAGAAAAATCGACGCTACACTAATGGTAAAAATGATAGCCCCAAAAGCTAAGGTGAATGCATTTGTCATGTTTAAGAAACTCCAATAACGATCTTGGGGACCTGGGCCCTAAATAAAAAAGTATCAGACTGGTACTCTAGAGTTGCACCCAAATAGAGTCAATACGGATCAATAAAGTGTGAGCTCCGGAGAGACTACGAAAACGGCATCCAGTTGGTTTTTATTTACGCTAATAACACGGCCGCGCGAGATGGAGTGATAGACCTCATGTTGTTTGATCGACAGTGTTCCATCCATCCAAAGAGCCAATGGAAAGCGCACCCGCAAGGACGTGGGCGTTACATCTATAAATTC
>WTIO01000056.1 GCA_011526365.1 Flavobacteriales bacterium | reverse complement strand
GATGAGGATGTGCATGATCCCGGCGACGGGTCGCGTCACCATTTTGCCTTGCCCGAGGGCCACTCGCGCCATCACTTTCCATCGGTCGGCCGCGCGGTCAGACCGGTCCACGGCTTGCCCCATCAAAATGTTCTTGCGAATGAACGCTACCCGTCGGGCAAACAAGCCTGCCCCGACGGCAACACAAACGGCGAAAAAGAGTTGTGCAAGCATGCCTTAATCGTTGGAAGAGGAACCGTTGTTTTGGGTTTCAAGTTCGTCCTCAATGATGGCACGGAGGCGTTGCAGGTCCTTCTTTGAGAATTCAGACTTCTGTTTCCGACCAATCAAGTTGACCTGCACGTACTTCCAGGGGTGCATTTGCAGGTCGTCCAGCAGCAGCTGGAGTTCAATGTTGGTCGCTACCAACCCGTCATGAAGGCTGTCACTCACCAGCAACTTGCCCAGAGTGCCTTCTCCGGAAGCGATTTTGCCAGTGATGGCACTGACGTCTTCAAGGGCTTGGTTGGCCTTGGCCATGGTTTGGGCGAACTCGATGCGCGACAACGTGTCGCTCAGCGTCGAAAAGTTTTGGATGGCGTTGGTCAAATCCCCGCTCGTCGCCTCCAACGAGGTGCTCAGTGAGGCAACATTGGACATCACCCTGTTGAAGCTTGTTCGATTCTCCGCAACGGTGCTGTCGAGGTTGGCTGCGGTGTTTTCCAACGATTGTACCATCTGTTGTGCGCTGCTCAACAGGGCGGGCAACCGACTTGTGTTTTCTTCGCTGAAGACACTTTCGATGTCCACAATGACGCGCTCCACACTCTTGATCAGGTCTGTGGTTTTGCGCTGGAGGGGCTCAATTTGCTTGGCCACCTGCGCTGCAATGTCGTCCTCGACGTTGTCAAGAATGGTGTCGCCTGACATGGCCAGCGTGGGGCTGTCCCCTCGGTCGATGCGAATGGCTTTGGTGCCCAAGAGGTCCGAACTGTGGATCATCGCCACTGAATTCAGTGGGAAGTACAGGTTGGGATGTTCCACCACGAATTCCACGAGCAGCTCGCCTTGCCCGCCTTGGAGGAATTCAATGCGACGGACCTGGCCAACTTTGTAGCCATTGATGATGACTGGGTTGCTGACAGCCAAGCCAGAGACGTTGTCATAGACTGCGTAGTACGAATTGGACCGGGCAAAAAGATTGAACCCCTTGAGGTAATTCACCCCGATGACCAACAACACAAGCCCCGTCACGACGAGGATGCCAATCTTGAATTCTGGTCGGAGTTTGTTCACTGCGACGGGAGGTTCAAGCGTTCGCGGGCTTCAGACATGGGGATTTGGGTCTCACCTTGGAAGGCCACCACAAATGCATCCTCAAACCCTTCCGCCCTCAGTGCGGTCTTGGCGAGGTGCGCCTCGTCTGGGGTTGCATGTTGGCCAAGGATGTACTTGTGCATTCCATGACGAATGTAAGGTTTGGCCTCCGAGTGTCCACGCAACTGTGGGGAATCTGCAGACAACTCTTGATTTGTGGTCAAGATTTGAACCCCAAACCACACTTTTGGGCTTTCCTTGCTCTCCTCGTCAACGGGCGACTTTGGTGATTCGTTTTGGTCCTGTGTGGTCTCGGCAGGTGTATTCTGGGAGGAGTCCTGGGGGGCGTTTTGCGAGTCTCCTGTCGAGCGCGAGGCGAGGTAGGTGTCGCGGAAAGCTCGGTAAATGGCCGAGGCGAGGTACGACTTGCCCGTTTCTGAGTGCAGAAAATCCTCTTCCTCTGGATTGGTCAGAAACCCCAACTCCACCAGGGTGCTGGGCATGGTGGTGTAGGAGATGACATAGAATCCCGCCTGTTTGACCCCGCGGTCTCGGCGTCCCACCCGCTCTTTGAATTGCTTCTGGATGGCGGCACCCAGGGTCAAGCTGGCGTCCAAGTTCACGTTCTGACGCAAGGACAATGCAATGTACGTATCTGGGTCGTTGGGGTCGAACCCATCGTAGTTCTGTTCGTAGCCTTCCTCTTTGAACATGGACGCGTTTTCCCTCATGGCCACGCGAAGGCTCTCCTCCGATTTGTGCATACCCATCACATACGTGCTGGAGCCTTTGGGCCCAGGGCCGTCGAAGGCGACGCAATGGATGGAGATGAACAAGTCAGCTTGGGCCTCGTTGGCCATGCGAACGCGGTCACGAAGGGCTGGGAAACTGTCGTCTTTCCTGGTGTAAAGGACCTTCACTTCTGGGAGGTTTTCTTCGATGTAGCTACCCAATTGCAAGGTCACGTCGAGGGTGACGTCTTTTTCGGTCTGGGTGTAACGTCCGGTCCCGAGGTTGCCAGGGTCCTTGCCGCCGTGCCCAGCGTCGAGGACCACGATGAGCTTAGGGGCGGCCGGAGCGAAAGCCGCACAGGCCATCACCAGGGCAACACACGCGGCAAAGACGCGTTGTTTGGCTAATTTTGGACGCTGTTTCATGCCGTTCTTCAAACATACCGACCAACCCCAAGGAAGCGCGGTTCAGATC
>WTIO01000010.1 GCA_011526365.1 Flavobacteriales bacterium | reverse complement strand
TATGACTTTAGGGAAGTACATCCACGAACTTTTATTTCGGTACGAGTGCGTTACCGTACCCGATTTTGGTGCGTTTTTAACCCGCTCTGTAGGGGCGCTTATCCAATACGATACTGGGGTATTTACTCCCCCACAAAAAGCACTCACCTTTAATAGCCTATTAAAAACCAATGACGGAATTCTAGCACAGTACGTTGCCCAAAAGCAAAATATCAGCTACGAAAATGCACTCCGCTTAATTGAAAAAGAGGTTGGAGTATGGAAACAAAAGTTACAAACCCAACCACTATTTTTAAATCCTGTTGGCGAATTACGCTTAAATACTGCCAAAAGAGTGCACTTTACGGCCTATACAAACAATAATTACGACCCTTTTGCGTTTGGATTAAGCGTGTTCACTCGTAAACCGTTACAAACGGTAATCCGTAATCAAACACAACAAATACATCACGTCATGGAAAAAGATAACGACAATCTAATGTTTACACCAGAGGAGCAAAAAGAAGCTCCTAAGTCAAACCCTGTTATGCGTTATGCTGCTATTGGAATTATTGCCATTGCATTATTGGGAGGAGGCTACTACTTTGGAAATCAATATCTGGAAAACGAGCGTATCAAAAATCAACAATTAGCACAAAAACGCATTACTGCTACCGTGGAAAAAGCTACCTTTAATTTAGGATCTCTAAATAGCATGTCCTTAAATATTTCGGCTCAACCCGAAGCAACCGAAGCTGCAATGGCCTTGGAGCAACCGTATTACAGTGTTATTGCAGGGACCTACCGCGATATAAACAACGCTGAAAAGGTGCTTGAAAATCTTAAAATGCAAGGGTACGAAGCGGCATTTACAGCAGTGAATCCAGAAGGAATGCACCGTGTAGCCTACGGCCGATTTACCTCCAAGCGGGAGGCCATCAAACTATTGTACTTTATCAAATACACCTTGAAGGAGGACGCTTGGTATTTGGAAGAAAAATAAGCCTAAATTTTCGTTAACCACTGACTTGGGTTTTGTGGTTTGGTATTGTTAAAAATACTGAACTGAAGGTTCGTTTTCCCCGTTTGAGGGTTAGAAAACACTTCTCCTAGAGCCTGTTTTGCTGCCACCTTCTGGCCTTTTTTAACATACACTTTTGCAAGATTTTTGTAAGCCGTAATGTAGTTGCCGTGCTTTACTAAAACAGTGGGGTTGCTCCCCCTAAAACTCATTAGGGACATTACCTCCCCTTCAAACACTGCGCGTGCTTGTGTCTTAGGTGCTGTAGCTATGGTTATGCCGTTGCTTTTTATCATGGTGGTGCGCACCACAGGGTGTGGTTGGGTGCCAAAGCGTTGAACGACAACCCCACGGGTTACGGGCCACGGCAAACGGCCTTTATTCCCTTTAAAGTTTGCTGCCAATAAACGGTCTTCTGGGGTGAGGGCAAAAGTGGTTTCCCCTTTTTTTCCTGCTTTTTTATTTGAAGCTGCAATTGCCTCGCGAATCAAACGGTTGATTTCCTTATCAATTTTTTCTGCCTGCTTTTGTTTTTGAGCAATCTGCCGATTGTACTTCCGGCCTTTTTTACGCAAGGATTGTACCAGTCGTTGCTGTTGATCCAGTTCCTTGGCTAAGGCTTTTTGTACGGCACGGTTTTCTTTGATAAGCGTTTCTTTCTTTTCTTTTTGAACAATTAAGGTTTGGTTCAACTCTTGGAGGGTGCGTGTTTTATCTGCAATCTCCTCCCCTTGTTTCTTTCGAAAAGCAGCATACTGTTTTAGGTATTGCAGCCTTTTATAGGCTTGCAAAAGACTTGAAGAAGAAAATAAAAACATCAGCCGGTTTTGAGAGGATTTACTCTTGTACGACTGACGAATCATCTTTGCGTAATCGGCTTTTAAGGTTTTTAACTCGTCCCTGAGGTTTTGTATATCTCGCGTATTGACGTTTATCCTTTTGTCCAGAAGGTTTACCTCGGCATTGGTCACCCGAATTAAGCGCTTGCGCACGTCCATTTTTACGTCCAAGTCCTCCACCTCAGTTAGAGCGTCTTTTTCTTTTTTCTTGCTTGAAAATAAGAGGGTGTTAATTTGCTTAATTTCCTCCGTGAGCTTTTTGCGTTGGGCCTCTAAGGCTTTTTGTCGGGAAGAAGGCTCTTGCCCCCAGGCCGAAAGGCTTACAGCGAAAAGGATACTTCCAACGATCAACTGCTTAACGCTCATTTACAATTCAATTGGTTGGTACCCCCTAGGGACTTTAAATGGGAAGGTTATTTTTGAAGGGAAGTCGGCCCTTGTGAGTTCTAGGGCAACAGACATCAATTGCTGTCCATCAAAAAAGGACAACTCAATGCGTTTGGGGACAATTTTGTTGTTGGCGCGTTGATATTCTGGGTATTTTACACTTAACACATTAGCGGTGCCAGGAATAAAAAATCGCTGCTCGGCAATACGAAAATTTGAAGGGTCGAAAAATAAGGTGGGTTGGTAGGGGTTGTCCTTTGATTTATTGGTGAGGACATATAAACTGGGATGACTGACTTGTTTCCATCGGTTTTCCTCTAAATCAATTGCGGGCAATCCCATAAGGATATTTTGCAATTCCTGGTACCCAAAGTTGGTGTTGAATTGTGCATTAATAAAATCGAGTTCTCCCTTAAAGTAGGTCTTTTGAAACTTTTCATAAAACTGCAACTCCTTTGGGGTAATCATCAATTTTGCTATTGGAATTAACATGGTGGCGCTCATCCAAATGGTCTTATTATTCGCCATTCGGAGGTTAATGTTCAGCAGTTGCTCGCGCTTT
Organism: Flavobacteriales bacterium; assembly: GCA_011526365.1. GTDB lineage: Bacteria > Bacteroidota > Bacteroidia > Flavobacteriales > Flavobacteriaceae > RFYP01. The sequence goes on along the minus strand of WTIO01000010.1, from coordinate 33,592 downwards.
CCATCATTATAGGTTACGCGGAGTCGTGACCGGAAGTTTTTAAATGAAGGTGCCGCAGTGTTTATTTTCTTTGTGAGGCGTTTGATATTTACATTTTCAATGGGCGCACTGTTGGGCAAAACTTTTAGGGTGGTACAGCTGCTCCCTCCAAATAGGAGAAGCAGTACAATAATATACCTGTAGTGGCGATCTATTAGCTTCATTACTGCAATTTAGAATAATCCCCAATACTTAGGGTAGTAAAGTTCCCATTATACTGCACGTGATTTCCGATCATGGCGGTGTCTAAGGTGGCATTTTCAATGGTTGTGTGGTTTTGGATCAAACAGTTAGTAAGCGTGCTATTGCGAACCACTGTTTCTTTGCCCAAAGACACGTGGGGGCCTACCGTACTGTTTTCCAACACTACTCCTGGCCCTATATAGCAGGGGTCAATGATTTTTGCGTTTTTCAATTGCACATCAGCAGCCACTAAAGGGGCGTTTTCTTTTTCTAAAAGGGTGAGCATTTCCTTATTGGTCGCTAAAGTAATTTCGGGATTGCCACAGTCCATCCATTGGTTGACTTTTCCCGGCACAAAGCGATAGCCTTCTTCAATCATCGCTTTAATGCCGTCATTAATTTGGTATTCGGTGCCGGGAAGCAATTGTTGTGCCACTACCTTTTTTAGCTTTTCTTTTAACACCGCAATGTCTTTAAAATAATACATGCCTATAATGGCAAGTTCCGAAACAAAGGTTTCGGGCTTTTCTACCAAATTTACTATTTCGTCTTTGGCGTTTAGCTCTACCACGCCATAAGCTTCGGGCTGTGTTACCTGCTTCACCCAGATAATTGCATCGGCGGTAGGGTCAAGGCGAATGTCAGCACGTATTAAGGTGTCGGCATAGGCAACTACGGCAGGCCCATCTAAAGAGGGGGCTGCGCTCATAATGGCATGGCCTGTACCCAAAGGGGCCTCCTGACGGTAAATGATTCCTTCGGCACCTAAATTGTGTGCGAAAGCAATGAGTTGGGCTTCAATTTTTTCGTCAAAATACGCTGGATCCCCTAATATAAATGCAATTTCATCCACAGGGGTATCCACTACCTTAACAATTTCAGTAACTAACTGCTCCACTATGGGCGTGCCAGCCACTGGTAATAGGGGTTTTGGAACGGTTAAACTGTGAGGACGAAGGCGCGAGCCTCGGCCTGCCATGGGTACAATTATTTTCAATCTACTGCTGTTCTTCGGTTCAACTTATTGTTTTCCTGTGCTTCCAAAGCCCTTGCTGCCACGTTGGGTTTCTGATAGGCTGGTAACAGCCTCCCATTGGGCTTGTTCAAAAGAAGCAATAACCATTTGGGCGATCCGTTCTCCAGGTTGCAAGGTGTAGGGTTCTGGAGAAAGGTTAATTAAAATAACACCAATGTCCCCACGATAATCCGCATCTATGGTTCCGGGAGCATTGAGTACCGTTAATCCATATTTGGCTGCTAAACCCGATCGGGGCCGAATTTGGGCTTCATAGCCTTCAGGAAGCGCTATGGATAGCCCTGTGGTAATTAGTCTCCTTTGAAGGCTGGTAAGCGTTATCGGGCTGTCTATATTGGCGCGTAAATCGAGGCCAGCGGCAGCAGTACTCTCATAACTAGGAAGCGGATAACCACTGTTATTTATGATCGGAATATGGACCATAGTGTTTTTCGTAAAAATACAAAATTACTGCCTCCTATGACCCCCCGTTTAGAATTAGAGTAACTTTAACGCAAGAAAGGGTACATACTAATCAAAGTTCATGCGAAGCCCTACCACAAAGTGGTTGGTCTGGGGGGATTGGTTTCGAAAAACAGGGGTGAGTTTGTACTTGGAATAGATGTAAAAATAGGGCCCTAAGCTGAGGTAACCGCTTAGGCCTACAATAAATTGATTGACATTTAGGTGATCCTTGTATTTAATTTTAAAAGGTTACAATAGAGCAAAAAAAATCCTCCCGGAGGAGGATGTTTTTTGATTTTGAGCTGTTATAATTAATTGTTTAGCGCTTCTGCACCACTAACAATTTCAAGAATCTCATTGGTAATGGCCGCCTGACGTGCTTTGTTATACGTTAGTTTCAACTGATCGCGTAACTCAGTAGCATTATCCGTGGCCTTGTGCATAGCGGTCATTCGTGCTCCGTGTTCACTGGCAAAGGAATCGCTGAGTGCTTTGAACAACTGCATTTTAATAGATTTTGGCAATAGTGTGGTTAAAATACCTGCCTGTGAGGGTTCGTAAATGTAATCTATGGTAGCGGTATTTTCTTCTTCCCCCTCGGACACTAAAGGCAATAATTGTTCGGTAGTTACAATTTGCGTTGCGGCATTTTTAAACTTGTTATACACCACAACCACCTCATCATAGGTTTGCGCTACAAAAGCGTCCATAACATCCTCTACAATGGGGCTTACGGTAGCAAAAGTCAAGTTGTCATATACTTCATCGTGGGTGCTCACTACATTCATTCGCTTGGCCAACAACTCGCTGCCTTTTTTTCCAATAGAGAGGACCTTTACCTCTTTTCCTGCATAGGTTTGTGTTGCCAATTCGTGGGTTGCCTTGAGGATGTTAGAATTGAATGCCCCACACAATCCTCTGTTGGAAGTAAGGGGAATAATTAACACCGATTGCACCGGGCGTACAACGCCATAGGGGTTGGCTTCAGCTGCGGTTGTAGCAGAGAGGTTTTGAATAAGCTCGCTTAATTTATTAGCATAGGGACGCATGGCCGTAATGGCATCCTGCGCCTTTTTAAGTTTGGCAGCAGAAACCATTTTCATGGCATTGGTGATTTGCATGGTAGAAGACACCGATGCAATTCTGTTGCGTATTTCCTTAAGGTTTGCCATTATGCGTATTGTTTCGCCAAATCAGCAGCTACAGCATTTAAAGTGTCCACCACCTCATCGGTAAGTTTTCCTTCTTTAAGCGTAGCTAGTGTTTTTGCGTGTTTGCTTCTTAGGGTTTCCAAATAGTTTTGTTCGAAAGCTTTCACTTCCTCCACAGGCACCTGACGTAGCAGGTTTTTAGAACCGGCATAAATTATGGCCACTTGTTCTTCTACCTTAAAAGGGTCGTTTTGTGCTTGCTTCAAAATTTCCACATTACGCTTCCCTTTTTCAATGACATTTAGCGTTGCTGCATCAAGGTCAGAACCAAACTTAGCGAAGGCTTCTAATTCACGGAATTGCGCCTGGTCTAGTTTTAATGTTCCTGCAACCTTTTTCATGGATTTAATTTGTGCAGATCCTCCTACTCGAGAAACCGAGATTCCTACGTTAATCGCTGGGCGAACCCCTGAGTTAAACAAGTCAGACTCAAGGAAAATTTGCCCGTCGGTGATAGAAATTACGTTGGTAGGAATATAGGCAGAAACGTCTCCTGCTTGTGTTTCAATAATTGGTAGTGCCGTTAATGAGCCGCCACCTTTAACTATTTTTTTAAGGGAATCTGGTAAGTCGTTCATCCCTTGTGCAATGGTGTCGTCATTGATCACTTTTGCTGCACGTTCTAACAAACGTGAGTGCAAATAGAATACGTCTCCGGGATAGGCCTCACGCCCTGGAGGACGACGTAATAGTAGGGATACCTCTCGGTAGGCTACTGCCTGCTTCGATAAGTCATCATAAATAATTAATGCCGGACGACCGGTATCTCTAAAATACTCTCCAATGGCCGCTCCGGCAAAAGGAGCATATACCTGCATGGGGGCAGGATCAGAAGCGTTGGCCGCTACTATGGTTGTGTAGGCCATGGCTCCACGATCTTCCAATGTTTTTGCAATCCCTGCAACTGTAGATGCCTTTTGTCCGATGGCAACATAAATACAGTATACAGGTTCTCCTGCATCGTAAAATTCTTTTTGATTGAGAATGGTGTCAATACAAACTGTCGTTTTCCCTGTTTGACGGTCCCCAATTACCAATTCCCGTTGTCCTCTTCCTACAGGAATCATGGCATCAATGGCTTTAATTCCCGTTTGCAAGGGTTCATTTACAGGCTGACGGAAAATTACTCCTGGAGCTTTACGCTCCAATGGCATTTCATAGGTTTCACCGGCAATTGGGCCTTTTCCGTCGATGGGAGTCCCCAAGGTGTCCACAACGCGGCCTACAATCCCTTCGCCTACATTGATGGAGGCAATGCGCTGGGTGCGCTTAACTGTATTCCCTTCTTTAATTTCTTTAGAAGGCCCTAAAAGTACTACCCCTACATTATCTTCTTCGAGGTTAAGTACCATCCCTTCCATGCCGTTTTCAAAAGTAACCAACTCCCCATATTGGGCGTTGGTAAGTCCAAACACACGGGCAATACCATCCCCAACTTCAAGAACTGTTCCTACTTCGTCTAAGGAAGCAGCAGTGTCTAGGCCTGCTAGCTGGTCTTTTAATATTGCGGATACTTCAGCGGGTTTAATTTCTGCCATAATACAATTTGTTTATGCGGTATAGTTTGTTTGAGTGAGCGTACGCTTGTACTGCTCCAATTGTTGCGTGATTGCGGCGTTGTACTCCAAATGCCCAACACGCAGTATAAATCCTCCAATAATAGAGGGGTCCACTCGATTTTCTAAGGTGACCTCAGCCGCACTAAGGGCTTTGGCTTTTTCGAGTACCTTTTTCTCTGTTGCAGCGTCCAAAGGAACTGCCGTGGTTACCGTGGCAATTACTTTTCCTTGGTGTTTGTCATAAAGGGCCAGGTACTTTTGTGCTACGCCCTCCAACAAACTAATTCGCTTGTTGCGTTCTAGTAAATCTAAAAGCTGCTGGGTTGTTTTGCTGGTTTGAGCAAACAACTGTTGAACTGCCGCTTTTTTTCGAGCTACTGGCACTACAGCGTTGTGCAGTAGTGCAGTGAGTTCGGGATGGTTTTGAAATGTTGTCACGATAAGGCGCATGTCATTAGCCACCTCAGTTGCGTGTTGCACTTCTAGTGCTTGACTTAAAACGGCTTTGGCATAGCGTATGGCTGCTCGTGATGATTTCATACTACTTTAACTTTACGTCGGACAACAACTTTTCTACAAGCTGCTTTTGTTTGCTTTCGCTTTCCAATTCTGACTTAAGCACCTGCTCAGCAATATCGAGTGAAAATCCTGCAACTTGACGTTTAAGGTCTTCTAAAGCCGCTGCCTTTTCATTGGCAATGGCTTCCTGTGTCTGTTGCATGATTTTATCGGCCTCTTTCTTGGCCTCTGCTTTAGCTTGCTCAACAATTTGATTGCTTGAAGTGCGCGCCTCTTTCAGGAGCGTGTCCCGTTCGGCACGGGCTTCCTTCAATATCCGTTGGTTGTCGGCCTGAAGGTTTTCCATTTCTTCACGCGCTGCAGCGGCAGCACTTAAAGCACCTTTAATAGAGCTTTCCCGTTCATTAACGGTGTCTAAAATGGGTTTCCAAGCGTATTTTTTAAGCAATAATACAAGCCCTACAAAAATGAAGAGCTGCCAAAAAAACAAGCCAAAAGAGAATTCACTGATTAACTTTTCCATACGAGTGGATTTTTTAGTATTGTATAAGCGCTGTTGTTTGGGGTGTGATTATACGGCGAAAAGCGCGGCAAAACCAATTCCCTCAACAAGTGCTGCTGCAATAAGCATAACGGTTTGAATTTTACCGGTAGCTTCAGGTTGACGGCCAATGGCTTCCATTGCCCCTTTCCCGATTTGTCCGATTCCTATTCCGACACCGATTACTACGAGGCCTGCTCCTACAATTGCTGGAATTTCCATATGATAACTATTTATTGATTAAAATTACTATTAATGTTCATCGTGTTCTTCTACCGCAAAGCCAAAATACAGGGCCGAAAGCACCGTAAATATGTAGGCTTGCAATAGCGCAACTAAAATTTCAATTATTGAAATGGCAAAGGCCAAGGCGAATGACAAGCTTGAACCCAACCAGTTTTTAAATATAAAAATTAACCCTATTAAGCTCATCAGTACGATATGCCCTGCAGAAATGTTCGCATACAATCGAATCATTAACGAAAAGGGTTTAATAAATACGCCAAGGAGTTCTACGGGGGCCAATACAATTTTCATAAAGGTAGGTACTCCAGGCATCCAAAAGATATGTCCCCAGTAGGCTTTATTTCCAGAAACATTGGTAATGATAAAGGTGATTAATGCCAAACAAAATGTAATGGCAATATTTCCTGTCACATTAATCCCTAGGGGAGTAAGCCCCAACAGGTTTAAAAACCAAATGAAAAAGAACAAGGTAAGTAAATAACTCATGTAGCGCTTGTAGTGCTTTTCCCCAATATTAGGGATGGCTATTTCATCGCGTACATATAAAATAATGGGTTCCATAAACCGCCCTACTCCTTTGGCAATCATTCCGTTTTCAGTATAGGATTTTGCCAGTCCTCTGAATAGGAAAAACATAATGAGTGCTGTCAGTAAAATAGAAAACACATTTTTTGTGATTGAAAAATCTAGAGGGGCAACATTTGTTGCATGATGCTCCGCGTCGAAGGTAATTGTCCCTTCAGCATCGGTACGGTAAATTTTTCCATGGTCCAGTTTGTAGTAACTGTCCCCTACTTTAGCAACACTTTCTCCGTGATACAGTTTGGAAGAAGAAAATATTTTAAGACCATTGTCCCACAATATAACTGGGAGGGGTATGCCAACATGCACTTTATGACCGTCTTTGGCAGTATAACTTAAGAGCGTAAAATCGTGTGCATCCTCAAGGTGATGGTTAATGTAAGCTTTTATTTCGGCCTTTAGGGAAGTGGGTTGTGCGTCAGCTTCTTTTGCCAACACAGTAGTTGCTCCGAAAAGCAGTCCAATAAAAAAAACACGGCGAAGAAGTTGCAGCATTTTTAAGATTTGAATTTAGTGTCTAAATTTTGCAGCAAATGTAAGTGTTCTCTTGAATTTACACACCATGTTTTAAAAATTTTTTGACAGATGTAGCCGAGGGGTTTTTTTATACCGTTTCTTCATGTACTAATGGACCTTACTAGTGGCTTGCATTAAAAAGTATGTTTCCCAAAGAAGTGCAATTAAATAGGGAATAAAAAAGGTGAAAAATTCTGGGCGGGAGATACCTCCGTCTGCTTTCATTTCTGGGTACATTAATACAAAAAACCCAAGGGCTTTGAGTAGAGAACCCAACATAAATCCCCAAAAGGGGGCTAGTGATCGCGGGCTTTTTACTCCTGCCACCAGCAAGATCACCCCAAAGGCAACACTGCCATTAAAAATGTAGCCTGTTTGCACCAAAGCGATGCAGGAAAAGGATTGAGTTTCACAAAAAGAGTACTGCCATAAAAAGGCCCCAAGAAATGTGGCCGCGGCTATCGCAAGTGAAAATACCTTGCGCAGCATTATTTATTTAAGTTTTTGGTTTGGGCATAAATAAGGTAAATGACCATGAATAGGGCCAACATGCATACAACCAATATGCCATAGGGCTTAGGCCATTGATAACGGTCGTCCAAGTGTTGTCCCAACTTTACCGCCCCGTACATGACAATGGCAATTTGAAAGGCCAGTCCAGAAAAAATAAGCCAAGATTTAGGCTTTTTTGGCATGTTTTTCGTCGACTGTATTAAGGGTTTTCACGTCCTTACTCGCTATATCCATAGTGCAGGTGGCGTTAAATGTTGCGCCTGCTTCTACAATAAGCTTGTCAGTGATTACTTCCCCTTCAACTTTGCTAGGCGCTTTTAACGAAAGGGTTTGTTCCACAAAAACATTGCCTTTAATGTGGCCTTCAACGTCTGCGTTTTGACAGGTTACTCCGCCTATAAGGACGCCTTCTTTTCCAATTATTACCTTGCCTGCTGTTTTCAGCGTGCCCTCGAGGACACCGTCAATTCGAAGGTCTCCTTCAGAGATAACTTCCCCTTTAATTTTTGTAGAGTTTTCAATTCTGCTGTATTGACCGTTGCTGTCCATATGTTTCATTGTGTCAGTTTAAGTTCTTTTGTTTTGAACATATTTCTGTAGGCCTTGCTTAACACGATATGATTTGGGGCCTCTAAAATTATATTTTTTTTAGGACTCAATGCTGCTTTAAGCTCAGAAACTCGTTGTGGGTTTCGTATCCCGTGAACTACAAATAGCTTTCGCTCAGCATCAAAAAGGTCTTCGGATAGCGTCCATCCTCTCTGTTTTTGAATAAGCTGTTGCAATTGTTTTCGTAAGCTGTCTTGAAAGTTTTGTGCTGTTTCAAGAGGAAAAATCCATTTGTAATTAAGTACCGTTCGTAGGCTGTCTTCTTGCAACATCAAGTTGCTTTTGCCTAACAAGGCCGCTGCTTTTTCAGCCGCTGTAGTTTGTGGAAAATCTGCTATAAGCTGTTCTAATGCCGCTTTCCAGGCGTCCAACCCGTGGAGGCGCGCTTGCACATTGGCATTTATAAGTGCGAGTTTAGGGGCAAAGGTGGTGGGCTCTAAAATGATATTGTAGTTGGGAAGTTTTTCCAAAAAGGCATCAAACTCTTGATTTTGGTAGTGTTGAAGGAGCTTACCGTATAGCGCCTGCGGGGTTTGTAGGTTTTGGGCATTAAAATTTTCGGGGTCACTTAAAATTTGAGCATAAGCTGTTTCAGCATGGGCTGTAATGATCTTTGTCTTTAGGCTTGCAGCTCTTATTGTGTCTTGTTGCTCAAAAATTTTATACAAATGATACAGGCCCGGAACTTTATAATTCGGTTTAGGGTCTTTTGCTAAGAGTGCCTCTAAGCGAAGTGTTGCCAAGGCATTGTTTTTAAATTTTTCTTTGTAAACCATTCCCAACTGTAATAAAGCCTGTGCATTAAGGTCCTGCAGGGAGTCTTTTTCTTCTGCTGTTTTAGGGATGCTATTTAAATAAAAATCCACCGTTTCCAAAACTAATGGCTGGACCCCCGCTTCGGGCACAGTGTTGCTTTCTGTGTTTAGGGTGTTGGCCACAATGGCCTGCGAATCGCGCCAGTTATCTACATTGGGGCGATTCCCCCAGGTGGCTTGAAAATACTGCTGCCCTTGGGCAACAAGAGTAGGGTTGTAGAAATAAAAACTGCTTTTCTTGCCTCCAAAAAAACCTTTCTCCTGTTCCTGGGCGGCTTTTGAAGCAGCTGCTAAAAGGCGTTCTTTTTTAGCTTCTAGATAGGTTTCAAAAAATTGTCGCTGGGCGCTGGTGTCCATTGCCATAAGATTCAATAGGCTATCTGTTACCATTTGCGTGGTTTCATATTGAATAACCGTTTGTAAGTTGTCCCGTTGACGTTGAGTTTTCTTTTGAATTCTGCTGTCCGCGGGCAACAGGGGAATCAAGCTGTCCAAATACGCTCCGTGGGTAAGGTAATCTTGTTTTTTAAAGTAAAAATCGGCCAAGTCCGCATAATTTGCCCGTTGCGTGGGAGGGTCGATAAAATTACTTCGCAAAGAGGCCGAGAGGTAATCTTTTGCGGCTTCTTCATTTTCATTTAGGAGTTCATATTTTCCTAAAGCACGATATATAAGGTGGGTGTATTCGCGGTTATCGTACTTCTTAAGTAGTTTTATAAAAGCTTCTTCTGGATCTTGCTCAAACAGCTCCCGTTCTAAAAACAGGCTTTGTAATTTGGCATTTAACCAAAATTTTCTGGGTGTCTTTTTCTTCAATTCCAACACTTGTTGGTAGGCCCAATAGGCCGAATCTTTTTTTTCCGTTGCTTCAAAAAGTTGGCCAGTAATATAAAAATAGCGGCCTTTGAGGTCTTTTTGTTTTTCGTGGATTGCTGCTCTTCGAATATAAAAGCAAGCGGAATCTTGCATTTTCCGTTTTAAAAAAGCCTGTGCCATTATGGAATTTGCTGCGCCATAAAACTGGCTTTTGGGAATAAGGGTGCGCGCTAGCGACCGCAAATTACTGTTGGCCAACTCATAGTTAAACAAACGAATGTTGGTTTTTTCCCGCCAAATTAATGCCTCGATATAGCTACTGTTTTTGTTGTAGGTTTCTAGGATATAATTGAATGCTTCCAGCGCAGGAAAAAAGCGGCGGTCGTAGTAACGGGCTTTCCCCAATAATAAATAGGCTTTATCAATTTGATCATTGCGTTGTTTTCCATCAATGTTCATGGAGTGCTTTTGAATGGCTTTTACCGCTTTTTCCTCCGCACGATCAAATCCGGGAACCACGGTATTAGTGTCATAACTCTCCCCGCTCAGTAAAATGGGCTCTACTTCTAACAATTCAAAAAAATTGTCGTCTACAGTAGCGGCTAAAATTGTTTGTCCCGTAGCAAAGGCCTCTTCGCCGTTAAACATCACATTGTACTTGGTGTTTAGGCGGTGGTACTGACGATTGATAAAGGTGTCCTTTTTAGTGGAGCACGAAAATACTAGCCCCAAAAGGACAAGGGCTAACAGCCAGAAAACTCGGGTGTTATTCGCAGGGGTCATTACTGCTATAACGTAAAAAAAGAGTTTTTAGTTTTTAAGCTTTAAAATAGGTTTCCAATTCCGCAAGTGTTTGTGGGGGTTTTAACAATGTCTTTTAGAGTAAAATGAAGCCCAAGCCCCAACAGCAAGAATAAGATAAGCATATACACCACATAGAACCCCAAGAGAATCCGCAGTACTAATTTAACTTCCCGCTGAGGGCTTCTAAAGAATTTTTTGCGTCGTAACGCAGCAAGCAAATATGTAGCCATAGCTTAATTTAGGCTTCTACAACATACCATTTTTTACTTTTTGTTGCTCCATTGTTCCTTTTGAGAGCTGTAAAAATGTGTACTTTTGCCCAAAAAATTTGTTATGTCATCCCTTTACCCCTTGCGCCTTTCAATGGTGGCGTCTATCACTTCACGTGCAGTAGTCCTGCGTTTTGAAATCCCAGAACCCTTAAAAACTATTTTCCAATACACGGCAGGGCAGTACCTCACATTAGAAGCTGAAATTGACGGTGCCTTAGTGCGTCGGTCATATTCTATTTGCAGTGCCCCTCATGAAGATCGTTTGGAGGTAGGCATCAAACAAATTCCCAACGGACTATTTTCAACCTATGCCAAACAAGAGCTTGCAGAGGGTAATATTTTAAATGTTGGTGCCCCAGAAGGGCGATTTACTTATACCCCCGCTCCGGCTAAAGAAAAAATTACCGCTTTTGCCGCAGGAAGTGGTGTTACTCCCATTTTATCCATTGCAAAAACAGCCCTGAGAGCGGAACAACAGTTTACCTTAGTGTACGGAAATACCTCCCCAGAAGAGGCCATGTTTATGGATGTCATTGAAGCCCTACAAAAGGAATTCCCCAAAAACTTTAAGGTTATTCACACCTTTAGTCGTGCCAACGCTTCCAATGCCTTTTTGGGAAGAATAGACCATGACTTTATCCAGGCCCAATGGGAGGCCCAGGAATTAATGGCAGACAAATACTATTTGTGCGGGCCCGAAGGAATGATTGATACCGTGGCCACCGCATTAAAAAATCGGGGAACTGCCGATGAAGCTGTCTTTTTTGAACTTTTTACTGCCAGTGCTGCTGCCGATACTAATACGGCTGTTGCCGAAACCGCCGCTTCCGCAAAAATAATTGTGGTGTGTGATGGCCTAGAGCACGAACTCAAAGAAGTAACCCAAGGGAAAACTATACTTGATGCTGCGCTGGAACAAAAAATTGATGTGCCCTATTCCTGCCAAGGAGGCGTGTGCAGTAGTTGCATTGCCCGAGTAAAAGAAGGGAAGGCCGCCATGGGCACCAATCAAATTTTAACCGATGGCGAAGTGGAAGAGGGCTTAATTTTAACCTGCCAAGCCCATCCCACCACAGACAGTATTATTGTTGATTTTGATGATATCTAACCTGGGCTGGCTGTTTTTTGAACGATTTCTAACACTTTCTCCAAAACAACCTTAGGGTTTACCGTTCGAAATGCTACCTCATAACCCTGTGGTATGCTACTGCCCTTTAAGGCGATTGGAATACCAGGATATTTCTCCCGATCTGTTACTAAATTGCAATTTAAAGGATTGCCAAAAGGAGCCGTCCCTAAATACGGATGTGTAAGTCCCCAAAGGGTAAGTACTGGAATCCCTGCATTTGCCGCAAAATGGCCATAAGCATCGTCCATAGCAATCATTACATCCAGTTGAGCAATAAGGTCCAGCTGTGCCTTTAGGGCTAAGGTGGTGCTTGTTGCATTTACATTGGGATAGGCATTTTCCCAAACAGTAAATTGTTTTTCCTCCAGATGGCCCTCTCCAAAAAGCAACACTTGGTACTCTTTTTGTAAATAAGCAACCACCTGTTGCATTAAATCTAACGGATAGGTTTTTCCTTCGCAGCTGGCAAAAGGGGCAATACCAATCCATTTTTTAGTGCTGTGTTCCAATGCTTCGGGCAGTCCTTTTGGTAGCTCAGGGGTCTCCGGAGCTTCGGCTGTTGAAAGATCAACAGCAATCCCCAGTTTTTGAAATACCTCAGCATAACGGTACACTGTATGGGGCAGAGGGCGTAGTATCTTGTTTTTTGTGCGAATTAGGGCCTGCTTTTCTTTTCGTCCTTTATTTAATTGTACAAAACGCTTAGTGGTGGTCAAATAAAAAAAACGCAACATGTGCGTGTGCCAGACTGCATTTAAGTCGGCAACGGCTTGGTGTGGGATTTTTTTTAATTCTACGTACAAGCGCCACAACCCCTTAACTCCCTTGTGTTTTCCCTTAAATTCTACTGCAAAAAACTTTACGTGATCAAACTCCTCAAACAAAGCCCGTGAATTTGGGTGGCCTACAACAGTGAGGATCAATTTAGGGTGGGCCATAAATAGTGCTCGTAAAACCGGAACACACATGGCACTATCGCCAAGAGGTGAAAAACAAAGTACCAGTAATTGATGTGGTAGTTTCAATACTTTAGTTTTTGGCAGTACAACAGCTGTTACACAAAGATAGTAATTGCTGTGTCGGACAGCACTAGTGTTTGCCCACTCTTTTATGAGGAGCTACAACACGCCCAAAAAACTTACCAGAAGCACAGATCTCTTTTGCCTACTGCGACAGTTTTGCTACTTTTGTTGTGAATTTAAACCCTTGTGATGAAAAATTTGTTTGAATATATTGCCGCTTTGTTTGAAAATGTCCTTTTTGCACCGCTTTCCGTTTTACGTTCCGTAGAACTAAAGAATTGGTGGGTAGCTAACGGCATGACATGGCTATTCGTACTCATTGGTTTTGTTGCCCTTGTATATTGGATTCAGCAGCTCCGCGGTTTTGATAAGAGTGGCGAAGAAAACAAGGATCCTTCTGCACATTCTTTCCTATAGAATGTCTTTCCCGATATCGGTTCTATAATAGCTTTTATCAAAGCTAATTTTTCCCATTTGTTTGTAAGCAGTTGCTAACGCCTCTTGGGCTGTTGGAGCTACTCCTGTAACTGCCAATACCCGTCCACCGTTGGTTACTACAGTTCCCTGCTGCTCGGTAGTTCCAGCGTGAAAAACAACAGCATCGGTGACTGTTTCTAAACCACTAATGGGAATTCCCTTTTCATAGGCTTCTGGGTAACCTCCCGAAACCGCCATAACTGTACAGGCGGCATTGGGGCTAATAGCAATTGTTTCTTCTGCCAATTTTTCTTTCGCTGTAGCTTCAAGAAGGGCTACCAAATCACTTTGTACACGAGGAAGCACCGCCTCGGTTTCAGGGTCGCCCATACGAACGTTATACTCAATTACGTAAGGGTCGCCTTTAACATTTATCAGTCCAATAAAAATAAATCCTTTGTAGGGTAGGCTGTCTTTTTGTAGGCCTTCCAGAGTGGGGGTAACGATGCGCGACATTATTTTTTGTTGAAAGGCCTCATCCACAAAAGGCACTGGAGACACCGCGCCCATTCCTCCGGTGTTTAAACCGATGTCGCCTTCGCCTATTCTTTTGTAGTCCTTTGCCATAGGAAGCAGTTTACCCGAACGACCGTCGGTAAGAACGAAACACGATAGTTCCACACCGTCTAGAAACTCTTCAATGACCACCTTGGCCGATGCGCTCCCAAACTTTTGATCTATTAACATGGCTGTAAGGGCCGCTTCTGCTTCTTTACGATCCTTTATGATAAGTACCCCTTTTCCTGCCGCAAGCCCGTCGGCTTTGAGGACATAAGGAGGGGTCATGGTGGCCAAAAAGGCCTTTCCATCTTCTAAGGTCTCCCCTGTAAATGTGGCGTGTTTAGCAGTAGGAATGTTGTGTCGTTGCATAAACGCTTTGGCAAAATCCTTGCTTCCTTCTAATGCTGCAGCTGCTTTTTGTGGACCAATTACAGGTACCGATTGTAATGCGGTATCATTTAAAAAATAATCGTGTATACCGTCCACTAGGGGTGCTTCGGGGCCCACCAATACCATGTCAATTTCATGGAGAAGCACCGCCGCTTTTACCGCTTCAAAATCACCTCCGTCAATGGGAAGGTTGGAGGCTACACGCGCCGTGCCGGCATTTCCAGGAGCAGCAAACAACTGTGGGTGTTGTGGGCTCTGCGACAACTTCCAACAAAAGGCATGCTCACGGCCGCCACTGCCTATTACAAGAATTTTTTTTGTACTCATAAGACTCAAAGATAAAGTTTCGTTTTTGTTTTTATGGTGTTAGAAGGATTTTAAAAATGCCGCTACTGCTTCCCGAATGTCCGCTGCAATTGCCCTGTGCTTTTGGGTGGGTTGAAGGGCTTCAATAGCGGGTGTGTCTAAATTTTGGGCGGTACAAACGGGAAACAAGTCGGTAAGGCCTTCTAAGCGACTCATTTGATTGGGGTGCTGCAAGCCATCTGCTAAAAACACTACCGGAGTACCTAGAGCAACTGCTGGTAGGGCAGTATGAATTCGAGAAGTAATGACAAGCTCTGCTGATGCAATTTTTTTAAGCTGTTCGGAAGCAGCCTCAAAATAGGCAGCATTGTCTTCCAGGGGTGTCGGCACAATTTGACTGGCATAAGAAATAGGTTTGCTTTGTTTGGCCAAAAAATGTTGCAGGTGATTTTGCGCCTTTTGCGCTTGTCGCAGTTTAAAGGGGTATTTCAGTGTTTGAATGCCCCATTGGACAAATTTCTTTTGTTGCCATAATGCCTTGCGGTTGGGTAGCAAGCGGTCCAAAGCACTTAACACCAATATTCCCTTGCGTGGGGTGTTTTTAGGAACCCAATCTGAGCGTTGTAAGGTGAGGGTCAAACAGCCCGAAAAATATGCAGAAATGCCCTTTTGCTGGAGTAGCCTTAGTGTGTAGTGGTCCCGGCATCCTGTAGGGCCGTGTTTTTTAAAATATTCGAGGCCTTTTCCAGAAAGCATTCCAGCCACTGCGGTAGGGTTGACATGCATGGACAATAGCAACGGCCGAATGCCCGGTGCTGGTGGCCAATGTTTGGGGTTGGCCATAAACCACCCATTCATCAAAAGGGCTACTTCTGGGCCGTGATAAGTGTGTAGCTGCTCCCTGTCACAGTGGGTGTAGGGCCCTGCCCCCAACAGTTTGGACGCGGCTAAGGTTTGGATGTAATCCCCAAGGTTGTCAGAAAAGTGATAGGTTATGGTTCCCTTATGCATCTTGAATGGGTTTGACGTTTAAGAGCGCTTGTTTAAATGCTGCGCGGCGTTTGCTTTGACTAAAGTTTGAAAGGATCTGTTGCCGTGCTACTTGCCCCTTTAATTTGGGATGTTTTTTTGTTAGGAAGGTGCTAATGGCCGCAAGACCCACGGCAGTATCATAAAGCATCCCCGTTGTACTTATGGCGTTGGGTATACCAAAAATGTTCCTGCCAATGGGAATACACTCGCACAACATGGCCTCACACAACACGTTTGGTAAACCTTCTACACGGGATCCTTGAAAATAAAATTGCGCTTCACTATACGCTTGCCGCAGTACTTGTGGGGTGCTTTTTGGGTGCACCTCAACATTGGGGGGTAATGAATAATTTGCAGTAATACTGTTGTTTTCTTCTCCAATAATTACACAGTTAAATTCGGGGTGCTGTGCTGCCAGGGCCAGAAAGTCAGGGATTCCTTTGCGCTCTGCAACACGTTTGTCGGTAAATAAGCCAACCGTGAGTAGGGTCTTTTCTTTTTTTTCGGCAACAGTATGCCAAAAGATACTGTCATAACCTGTGGGTACTGTTTTGCATTTCGAAAGCTGCTGCGGAGCAAAATGTGCTATACCGGAGACCACTCCAAATTGCTGTTCTGCCTGAGGGCAGCCATGAATTAAACTTTGATCTACCGCCCAAATTTCTGAGGCCCATTTAAAGTTTTGAAGTGCTATTTTGCTGCGGAGGTTGTGCTTAATAAAAATCCCGTGACTGTTTGCGTGGTCTGCAACGGCGTCATACCCTCCAACTATGAGGATACTTTTTTTATTGCATAGCCGCGCCCAAAGCAGCGGAAAAAATCCGTGATAATCGGAAAACCAAACCACTACTGTGGTGCTGTTTAAGACCTGCCATAAGCCTAGAAACAGTTCCCGTAATCGGTTCCAAAAAAACAGGGGCATAAATTTATAGGGTGGTGACTGTAGTTCGTTTACGGTGATGCCCAAGGCCTTAAAATGCGCTAGGTCTCGGGCGACAAAAGCATTTTTTAAACTGTAAACAAGGGTCAGACGTGGCATGGTTTAATTTTCTTCAATAGGCAGTGAATCCGCAATGGAACGATCGTTTTTTAATCGTGGAACTTTATTTTGCCCGCCAAGCTTTCCTATTTTTTTCATATAGGTTTGAAAGCCTCCGGCTTGCACTGGACTAATCACCAAGTCGCGTAGTACACTGCCTTTGCGGAGGTCGTTATAATAAATATTTTGTTCCCGCAGTGCCACGTCAATTGTTTGAGCAAAACGGGCTAAGTCTTTTGGGGGCTGTTCAAACTCTATATACCACTGGTGGTAGGGCAGTCCTGATGGGGGATCAATTTGTGGGGCTACGGTAAATTCTCTAACCGCCGCAGTTTGGTCTTGTAAGGCGGCATTTAATGCTGTTTCCACTTCTTTCCCAATGACGTGTTCGCCAAAAGCGGAAATGTAATGCTTTATGCGACCTGTGACTACTACACGATAGGGAGAGGTGCTAACAAAACGAACTGTATCGCCGATATTGTAACCCCATAAGCCTGCATTGGTGTTTAATATCAACACATAGTTTACTCCAATTTCAACCTCTTCAAGGGAGTAGCGTTGGGGAGCTTCCTCGTAGAACGTTTCGACTTTTATGAATTCATAAAAAATTCCATTGTTCGTTAGGAGCAATAAGCCTTTGTGGTCCTGGCAATCTTGATAGGCAAAAAACCCTTCTGAAGCAGGAAAAAGTTCAATGCTGTCCACGGTTCTGCCAATCATTTGTGCAAAAAGGTTTTTGTAGGGGTCAAAATTAACTCCGCCATAAACAAAAAGAGAAAAGTTGGGGAAAATGCTGCCTACTAGTTGCTTATTTTCCTCCATCAGTCGTTCAAAATACATCTGCACCCAAGAGGGGATTCCCGCTATGAGGGTCATGTTTTCTGGGAGGGTTTCTTTTATAATAGCATCAACTTTGGTTTCCCAATCGTCTATACAGTTGGTTTCCCAACTTGGCATACGGTTTTGTTGTAAATAGCTGGGCACATAATGTGCTGCTATGCCCGACAGCCGTCCTGTTGGAATCCCATTGGTAGTGTCGAGTTCAGGACTGCCTTGGAGAAAAATCTGTTTGCCTGTTACAAAATCTGTGTTTCCGGTTTCATGAATGTAATTTAGTATTGCATCACGGGCTGCAGTAGTGTGACTGGGCATAGATTCCTTTGAAATAGGAATGTATTTGGCTCCAGAGGTTGTACCACTGGTTTTGGCAAAATACAGCGGTCGCCCAGGCCAAAGAATATCTGCTTCTCCCGCTACCATTTTTTCTAAATATGGGCGGAGGCCTTCATAATCGCAAACGGGCACCTGTTTTTTAAAATCGGCATAAGACGTAATGCTATCAAAATTGTGGTCCTTCCCAAAAAGGGTTGTTTTCGCTTTGGTGATAAGGTCCTCAAAAGTGCGTTGTTGTGCTCCTATGGGATCCTTAATCCAAGATTGATTTTTATGGTGTATATAAGTAGCAAACCACTTTGCTGCAATTTTTTTCATGAATTAGTTTTGAGCAAAATCAATTACATCGTTAGGATTAAGGGGGTAGCCTTCAGACCATAATTCAAAATGTAGGTGAAATCCTGTTGTGTATTCTCCTGTATTGCCTGCCGTGGCAATTACTTCACCGGAGGTCACCAAATCCCCTTGTTGTTTGGTTAATGTAGCGTTGTGCTTGTAGATGGATAGCATGCTGTTTTGATGTTCTATCATAATCACATATCCCGTTTCTGCCGTCCATTCGGCAAAAATAACGATACCTGCTGCGATGGCCTTTATGGGGGTATTTTCTTGCAGCACGATATCTACTGCGTAATGCTTTTTATTGACATCGTATTCTTGTGAAATGGGCCCCTGTGCAGGAGGGAAAAGAAGACTTCGCGTGGGGGTAACACCACTCTCAAGCACGTTGTACTTGTCTTCTTGTGCTACTTGCTGACGCAGTATTGAATCTGAAGTGTTGGACTCAATGGGTACCATTTTTATACTGTCATTGGTGGCAGATAACACATCGGTTTCTGGGTTAATAAAATCTACCTCACCAACCATTAAACCGCGTAGGGCATTGATGTAGCGTGCCTGAAATTCTTGCTGCTTCATGATAGAATCCAAAAGATCTCTGTTTTTTAAAGCCTCCTGTCGTAATGCCGCTGAAGATTTTCCGGGAATCAATTCCTTTAATGGCGTATATGCTACGAATAAAAAGCTGAGGGTGAACAAAGCAAAAAAGAGCATGATGGCAGCAATAATCACATTTAGACGGCTCAGACGGAAAAAAGACTCTTCCTCAAAAGTTGTCTCGTTAATAACCACCAAACGGTAGCGATTAAGAAGCTTTTGCAGCAGTTTTTTACGTTTCTTTTTTTCTTTTGCCATGTGTACAAATATACTGCATTCATAAACGCAAACACTGTGCTTTCTATTTTCGGTTGCGGTTTCCCCGAAATGGTTACATTTGTATAAATAATAAACACATGGCGATGACAATTCTACTAGGCATGATCGGCGGACCACAAATCATTCTCATAATAGCAGTGGTTTTATTGCTTTTTGGTGGGCGCAAAATTCCGGAATTGATGCGCGGCCTCGGAAGCGGTATTAAAGAATTTAAAAATGCCACAAAAGACGAGGAAGAAAACGCTTCCAAAGCAATTGACAAAGACGCTAAAAAAGAGGATTAATTCTTTTTGTTTACAAACCTGAGCGAACGAATAATCGTGTTGAGTTCAAACATATATTCTCGCTTGCTGACGGATGGGGCAAAAGCAAAGCCCTCAATTACCAACCACCTTTTATTGGCTTGATCTAAGAGGGTATAATTGACAAACGGGCCTGCCATATAATCGCCCGCAACATCCCACATGCCTTTGGTTAAATAGGTGGTTTGTCCTTTTAATTTGGTTTTGTAAAAGTAGGGCAAATACGCTTCTTCGTTGCTCATATGAGTGTTGGGCAAGCGCCCAGGAATATGCAATTTCCCTATAGAATCGCGAATAGAAAGGATCCGTTCATTTACTTTTCCCTTCATCGCGTTAAGCGGAAGGCTGTACACCGCAAGGTTTAAATGGCCTTTTTGAATAGGTTTTTGTATCCATACAAAGTTCTGGGCTTCTTTAAATGTTTTGTAGGCTGAAGGATACTCCAACTGAATCCCAAAGGTTTTAGAAAGTACCTTTTCGTTTGTTCTGTCTTTACGAATACGGCGCAGCTTCTCTTTGTGCTCGTTGTCCTGCAGGGTTTTAACAATCAATGCAGCGTTTTCTTTTAGATAAAAGTCCTGTACTTCGGCGTCCTCACCCACAATGTTTACCACTATTTGTGGCTTTGCAAATTGGTTTTGAGCCAGGGAAAAGCGTGAAGCGGTGTCTTTTTGAAACCACAAGATGTTCCTGCTGTGCCGCGTAAAGTCAGTGAATACCTTGGGGTTTAAATATTTAAATGTAAACTGAGGCTCATCAATGGGCAGGCCTTCATAAATTGCTCCTATTTGATCTCGAACGCTCTTCCCTAAAGCTCCGTTCCAATCGCTTTTGGGCATCACTACACTAACGGTATTTATTCGCCCGTTGGAACTGGGAACGTAGGCTCTGTTTTTTTGTGGCCCTTCTTCGCATGCCAGTAGGGCAAGAAAAAGTATCAGAAGAAACTTGTTGTGCATGAATACGTATTAGATGTTTAAAGCTTTGATGCCGGGCAGTTCTTTGCCTTCTAAACTCTCTAGCATGGCACCGCCTCCAGTTGAAATATAACTCATTTGATCTGCCAGGCCGAATTGTTTTACTGCCGCAACAGAATCCCCTCCGCCCACTAACGAAAAAGCACCTTTTGCTGTTGCTTTGGCCACGGCTTGTCCCAATGCAATAGTACCGTAGGCAAAAGATTCCATTTCAAAAACACCCAGAGGACCATTCCATAAGATTGTTTTGGATGCTAAAACGAGGGCTCCAAAAGCTTCTCGACTTTTAGGGCCTGCATCTAGTGCCATCCAAGCGTCGGGAATTTGATCTACTGGAGCCGTTGCTGTTGTTGCTGTAGGAGAAAAATCATCAGCAATAACAACGTCAACGGGTAGGTGTAGCTGTACGTTTTTTGCTTTTGCCTTTTCCATTAATTGAAGTGCAGCATCCTTAAGTTCCGGTTCACAAATAGAGGTTCCTATTTTCCCTCCTTGCGCGTGAATAAAGGTGTACACCATGCCACCACCAATAATTAAATGATCTAAGGCATCGAGCATATTTTCTATAATCGTCAATTTAGACGACACTTTTGCGCCACCAATAATCCCCAACACAGGAGATTCGCCATCCTTTATCACCTTATTGAGGGCCTCCACTTCTTGAGCAAGGAGTTTCCCCATATATTTCTCTGTTTCAAAAAATGAAGCAACTACAGTGGTGGAGGCGTGTGCGCGGTGCGCTGTTCCAAAGGCGTCGTTGACATAAAAATCGGCTAAATCAGCTAGTGCAGCGGCAAAACCTTTTTCTCCAGCGGTTTCTTCGGTATGAAAACGGACATTTTCTAGGAGCAACACTTCTCCATCTTTAAGCGAATTTGCAGCAGCCAAGGCTTCTGCACCAACAGTAGCGGGAGAAAAATGTACTTCGGCCCCCAAAATTTGAGCTACAGTTCCTTGGATGTGTTGTAACGACAATTCAGGATCGTTGCCCTTTGGCCGCCCAAGGTGCGTTACGATAATACAACGCCCTCCTTGCGATCGGATATAATCTATTGTCGGTTTCGCAGCGTTTATTCTTGTGGCATCCGTTACCTCTTTGGCCTCATTTAACGGCACGTTAAAATCTACGCGGACTAATACTTTTTTTCCTCTAAAATTGGCTTGTTCTAATTGTTGCACCTGCTGTATGTTTTCTACAAAAATAATTGAAAATACGCCCCAACGGAGGTTTTGACCGGCTTTTTTAAAGTGTTAAAATGGTGCCTAAGTTTGAATTTTTCTGCTGTTGCAAATTAGTGTGGGAAACGTATCTTTGAAACTATGCTAGCAGCAAATATAATTGGGCAAGAACAGCTAAAAAGGACTTTAGATAATAGCTCTGAAAACGGACAACTTCCTCATTTTCAAGTTTTTATAGACGAATCTGGCTGTGGTGGTCTGGCGCTAGGGCTCTATACTGCTGGGCGTATTTTGGGAGTGGAGACTTTTGAAAAACTCATCCAACATCCGGACATGCATTTTCTTTTCCCTAGCGTTGCATCAAGTGGAAGCAAGCAAAGACCTCAAGAGGATTTGGCCACCTGGCTGCGTTTTTGTGAGAATCCTTATGGTTCCTACGCCGATTGGATGGCTGATCTTGATGGGGGGAATAAGGAAGGCATTATTGGTAAAGATGCGGTGGTTGAAATACAAGAGAAAATCCACCTGAAATCCTTTTTAGGGAGAGCAAAAGTAGTATTGCTTTGGGGAGCAGAACGCATCAATGCTACTGCAGCAAATAAACTGCTAAAATCCTTGGAGGAGCCCCCAAAGGACACCTACTTTATCTTTGTTACGACTGCAGCAAACCAACTGCTTCCTACCATAAGTTCCCGAGCCCAAAACCATCGCCTTGCTCGGATTGATAGTACCACTATGGCACAAGCACTAGCGGCCAAAGGGGTAGCAAAAGAAATGGTACAGCGCATTCTTCCAATGGCAGAGGGAAGTTGGGAAAAGGCACTAAAAAGCATCGGCCAGCTTGGTAGCGAAAATCCCCATGAAGTCCTTTGGGTAAATGGCTTAAGAGCAGCGTTTCGGGCCAAACAAAACAAAGGGGTGGTACAGGAATTGATGGCATGGGCAGAAACCCTTGCCCAACAAACACGTCCCCAACAATTGGATTTTTTACACTTTGGATTAGAGCTCATTCGCCAAGCGATGCTTCATAATTTTGGCTCGTCGAGTTTAAGTTCTTTTTACTCCCAAACAGGTTTTGACATTAAAAAACTTGCACCATTTGTACACAGTGAAAACCTGGTAGCAATACAACAACTTTTACAGGACAAACTGTATTTTATTTCCCGTAACGCCAATGGAAAAATTCAATATACCGATATGGCGTTCCGCCTAACACGGTTGCTGCACCAAAAAGAAGGCTAACACTTTTCCAAAACGTAAAACAAGGAAGAAAACTCGCCAGTAAAAAGTGCTTTTAGATTGGAGCGTAATCCTTGAAAAAAGCCCTTCACCGCACTCAGACGGTTCCCCTTGTAGTGTTCTGAAAGTAAACTGATATAAAAGGCGTCCAAAGGCATGGGATACGTTGCCCTAATACGAAAGCCTGTTTGAGTTGCGAGCTGTGCTATTCCACCTTGTGAAAAATGCCATAAATGCCTGGGCACATCATAGGCCGCCCAGTACGCCCCATAGTGCTGGGCGTCGGCACTGCGAAGGTTGGGAACAGCGAGAACCAAATGCCCCTCTGGAGCCAGCCGCTGATGGAGTTCCTGTAATGCCTTCTCGGGTTCGGGTAGGTGCTCTAGAACATGCCATAAGAGTATGGCGTCAAAGGATTGCGGGTGCAGAGCCTCGAGGCTAGCGAATGCTTGAATCCCTTTGTCCATCGCAAGCTGCCTGGCCTTTGTATTGGGCTCTACTCCATATACCCTATGCCCTTGGTGTGTTAAATAGCGTGCAAAACTGCCTACGCCACAACCATAATCCAAAAGCTGTGCTTGGTTTGGCAACAGGGGAAGTAATTTATTGTACTTATACGTCATCATAAACCGCTGTGCCATGCGGTAAAGACCACCTGTAAGCCCTGTGGGTTGTTCTTGATGGGAAATATAGTCGTCCTGTGGATAATAGGCTAAAGGATCGGTGTTTGCAGGGAGCAGGGTTTTGGCGCTAAGGCGTGTGGTATCCCAGTAGAGCTCAAAGTCCTCCTGAGAAAAACTGTGATCTTTTACAACAAAAGGGCCACTGGTCGGAAAGGGGGGTGTTTGTTGTTCCACGTGGAACCTATTTATTTAAATGTACTAGTAATACGCTGATGTCACTTGGGTTAATTCCCGATATTCGTGAGGCTTGAGCGAGATTCACTGGTTGTATTTCGGTGAGTTTTTCTTTTGCTTCGTGTGACAGTGAGGCCAACTGATAGTAGTCGAAATCATGTGGGATTTTAATGTGATCCATCCGTTGCATCTTCTGGGCCAGTTGCTTTTCTTTTTCGATATAACCGGAATATTTGATTTGAATTTCCGCCTGTTCAAAGACCTGATCGGCTATAGCGTTGTCCTTAATAAATGCCTTTACGACATTTTGTGAAAGCAAATCCTGACGGGTGATTTTGGGTCGGGCCAACACTTTGGCAAACTTTCCGGCTTGTTGCACTAATGCACTTCCTTTTTCTTCTAACAATGGGTTCAATTCCGACGGAACATAGCTTTGCTGTTGCAAGAACTGTAGGGTGGCCATTGTTTTTTCTTGCTTGCGATCTAAAACAGCTAGGCGTTCATCTGCAGCAAGGCCGATGCTGTGGCCAAGGGGTGTTAGGCGCTGATCTGCATTGTCTTGCCGAAGGAGGGTGCGATATTCTGCGCGTGAGGTAAACATACGGTAGGGTTCTTCTGTGCCCTTGGTAATTAGATCGTCAATTAAAACCCCGATATAGGCCTGATCGCGTTGTAGCACAATAGGGGACGCCTCTTGCAGTGCGCGGTGGGCATTAATTCCGGCCATAAGGCCCTGCGCTGCTGCTTCTTCATAGCCCGTGGTGCCGTTAATTTGCCCTGCAAAAAACAGGTTTTTTACCAGCTTTGTTTCTAAACTGTGTTGGAGTTGTGTTGGCGGGAAATAATCGTATTCAATGGCATAACCCGGGCGGAAAAACTTGACGTCTTCAAAACCGGGAACCAAACATAAAGCAGCGTATTGGACATCATCGGGGAGAGAAGTACTAAATCCGTTTACATAAACTTCTATGGTGTTCCAGCCTTCGGGCTCAACAAAAATTTGATGCCGCGTTTTGTCCCTAAACCGATGGATTTTGTCCTCGATAGAGGGGCAATAGCGGGGCCCAGTGGATTGTATCTTCCCATTAAACATAGGGGAACGGTCAAAACCGCTTTCCAACAATTCGTGTACTTGGGGGTTGGTATATGTAATATGACAACTGCGTTGCTTGACGAGGGGTTGTATGTTTTCTAGGTAGGAAAAGGTCCCTGGATCGTGATCTCCGGGCTGTTCTTCCATTAGGCTATAGTTAAGGGAACGACCGTCCACACGCGGGGGTGTCCCTGTTTTTAATCGCCCACTGCTAAAACCACAATCGGTTAGGGTACGGGTAAGTCCTGTGGCTGCTTTTTCTCCCGCACGACCGCCTCCTTTGCTTTTTTCCCCAATATGGATACGACCATTAAGAAACGTACCGGTGGTTAACACCACCGCTTTGGCGAATATTTTTGACCCGAAGCTTGTAATTATTCCTTTAACCGTTCCTCCTTCAACAATCAGGTCTTCCACCATTTCTTGGTAAAAGTCGAGGTTGGGCGTTTTTTCGAGTAATTCGCGCCAGTATTGCGCAAACAACATACGGTCCGATTGTACACGAGGAGACCACATGGCTGGGCCTTTGGAGCGGTTGAGCATTTTAAACTGAATGGCGCTTCGATCCGAAACAATACCGCTATACCCTCCTAAGGCATCGATTTCGCGTACAATTTGGCCCTTGGCAATTCCGCCCATCGCAGGGTTACAGGACATTTGTCCTATGGTTTGTAGGTTCATGGTGATCAACAGTGTTTTTGACCCCATATTGGCTGCGGCAGCTGCGGCCTCTGCCCCTGCGTGGCCTCCGCCGACTACTATTACATCATATGCTTGGTCAAACATCGCTTGTGTGTTTCACGTGGAACATTGCTATTGCTTCTTCTTCTGCTGTGCGCATGGCTTCTTTTTCCTCGGGACGTTTATCATTAAGTCCCAAGACGTGTAAAAAAGCATGAGACAACAGTCTAATTAGTTCATTTTCAGTGCTTTGTGAGAATGTTGCGGCATTGTGTGCTAACATTTCTAAATTGATAATCGCCTCATACGAACATAAGTCTCCTTCAGAATAATCAAAGGTAAGGATGTCAGTGTCGGTGTCGTGTTGTAAGTAACGCTGGTTCATGGACAACATGGTGGCGCCATCCACAAAACGATAGGCTACCTGACCCAAAACCACACGGTGATGTTGTGCAACCTCCTGCAACCAGTTTCGTAACTGGTTGGGCGAAGGAAAATTCTCCGGGAGGTTTTCAAAAGCAATTCTCATTTTGCAAATATACAGACTTAAGAATGTTTTTTCTTTCCCTGTATGGACTGTATCTTTACCAAAAAAAGAATGACCGAACGTCTGCGCTTTGCACCCTCCCCAACAGGCCCGTTACATATTGGTGGATTACGGACTGCTTTATACAACTACTTGTACGCAAAAAAACACCAAGGACAGGTGGTGCTACGTATTGAGGACACTGACCAAACCCGCTATGTCGCTGGAGCGGAAGACTATATTTTTAACGCCCTGGAATGGATGGAAATTCCTCCCGATGAAAGTCCCAAACACGGAGGCAATTATGGGCCCTACCGACAAAGCGAGCGGAAAGAGGTGTACCACGAGCACATTAAACATCTCGTGGCATCTGGCAAGGCGTATTATGCATTTGATACGCCTGACGAGCTTGAGGTGCTAAGGGCAGCTGCAACAGCAAAAGGAGAGGTGTTTACCTATAATGCAGCTGTAAGGGAGCGCTTAAAAAACAGTCTAAACTGTACTGAGGAAGAAACCCAACAATATCTTGATTCAGGAAACTATGTCGTGCGGCTTAAGGTATCGCCCAATACTATGGTCACTGTAAAAGATCTTTTACGGGGAACAATTACTATAAACAGTTCAACGCTAGACGACAAAGTACTAATGAAGGCCGATGGCTTGCCTACCTATCATTTTGCCAATGTTGTTGATGATCATTTGATGGCAATTACTACGGTAATCAGGGGTGAAGAATGGCTCCCCTCGTTGGCACTACACCAGCTGCTGTATGACGCTTTTGGTTGGGAATCCCCGAAATTTATTCACCTCCCTTTAATATTGAAATCAGAAGGAAAAGGGAAGCTTTCCAAAAGGGATGGAATACAAGGCGGATATCCTGTTTTCCCTTTAGACTGGGATGAAATGAAGGGCTTTAAAGAAAATGGCTTTTTCCCCGAAGTACTGCGAAACTTCCTCTTGCTGATTGGGTGGAACGGTGGAACAGAACAAGAAATATACACCCTTGAGGAGATGATTGCTGCCTTTGACGTGTCGGGGCTTCAAAAAGGAGGAGGGCGTTTTGATTATAAAAAAGCCCTGTGGATGAATGCACAATACCTTCAACAGCTACCGCTGCAAAGCTTACGCACAGCGGGGGCGGTCTACCTTAAAGCGCTAGAAGGACGCTATTCCGAAGAGGCGCTCTTGCAAATTGTAGCGCTAGCACAACCACGAATTACTTTTATTCAAGAGCTGACGGCAGCAACATACTGTTTTCACAGTGGCCCAACGGAATATGATGAAAAGCCCCTGCGAAAAATTAAAGACCGATTACCCACTAGCTTTTTTGACTGGTGTGAAGCACATTTACCCAACACAGATGTGGCCAACTTAAAAGCCGCTTTGCAAACATGGTGCGAGGCAGAGGGCTGTGGTTTTGGGGTGGTGATGCAAGGTCTGCGCTTGGCCCTTGTTGGATCGCTAACAGGTCCAGATGTGATGGCCATTATTGCGTTGGTAGGAACCGAGGAACTATTAAAAAGAATACGTACCTTAAAAGAGGTGATTAACAATTAAATTTTACTTATGGATTTTATGACTTACTTTTTATTAGGAATACTCGTAGTGCTGATCCTATCAGGGCTGTTTATTGTCAAACAACAGAGTGTTGCCGTTGTAGAGCGCTTTGGAAAATTTGTAGCTACCCGTCCTGCTGGTTTGCATATTAAAATTCCCATCATCGACCGTATTGCAGGGCGCACGAGTTTACGCGTACTTCAGCTGGATGTGATTGTAGAAACGAAAACAAAGGATGATGTATTCGTAAAACTCAAAGTTTCGGTGCAGTACCGTGTGGTGCCTGAAAAGGTGTATGAGGCATTTTATAAGCTCGATTTCCCCCAAGACCAAATTACCTCTTATGTGTTTGATGTCGTTCGTGCTGTGGTGCCTAAAATGCGTTTGGACGATGTGTTTGAGCGTAAAGACGACATTGCGAACGCCGTAAAAGGCGAATTGAACGATGCCATGATTAACTATGGTTATGACATTATTAAAGCATTGGTTACCGATATTGACCCAGACAGTGAGGTAAAAACCGCTATGAATAAAATTAATGCTGCGGAGCGTGAAAAAGTAGCCGCCCAATACCAAGGAGATGCTGCACGCATTTTGATGGTTGAAAAAGCCAAGGCAGAAGCAGAAAGTAAACGCCTTCAGGGGCAGGGGATTGCAGACCAACGCCGTGAGATTGCCCGCGGTTTAGAAGAGTCTGTGGACATGCTCAACCGCGTAGGCATTAACTCCCAAGAAGCTTCTGCACTCATTGTAGTTACGCAACATTACGACACCCTACAGTCTATTGGAGAGGAAACCAACAGCAACTTAATTTTATTGCCCAATTCCCCTCAAGCGGGGAGCGATATGCTAAACAATATGGTAGCCTCCTTTACGGCCAGCAATCAAATTGGCGAAGCAATGAAAAAGCAGAATAAAAAGAACGGTGAAAATCCTGATAACGAGGTTTAAGCGTTCTTTTTTTGCCAATTGTCGCGTAAACCAACCGTTTTATTAAATACAAGTTTCTCAGGGGTTGAACTTTCGTCCAAACGGAAATAGCCCAAGCGTTGGAATTGTAATGTGGTCCCTGCTTTAATTGTTGCCAAGCTGGGTTCTCCAAACGCTTTTTGCACCACCAATGAGTTTGGATTTAAGTGGTCCATAAAGTCCTGCGCTTTATCCTTGTCCGGGGCCGGATCTTGAAACAAGCGGTCGTAAGCGTTTACAGTTATCGGAAGGGCGTGTTCCGCAGATACCCAATGGAGGGTTCCCTTTACTTTGCGCATGCTTTCTTCTGTTCCAGATCCACTTTTGCTCTTTGAATCATAGGTACAATGAATGGCTGTAATGTTCCCGTTGGCATCTTTTTCAACAGCTTCTCCCTTGATAATATAGGCGTGCTTTAAACGAACTTCTTTACCTAATGTCAAGCGGAAAAACTTTCTGTTGGCTTCTTCTTTAAAATCTTCGCGTTCAATGTACAGGGTTTTGGAAAAAGGCAGTTCTCGTGTTCCGGCATTTGGGTCTTCTGGATTGATTTCACCGGTTAGGGTTTCAGTTTCTCCTTCGGGATAATTATCAATAATTAATTTGACAGGGTTAACTACGGCAAAGGCGCGTGGCGCAATTTGATTCAGGTGCTCACGGACATGAAATTCCAACATGGAAACGTCAATGACATTGTCGCGTTTTGCTACCCCGGCAGCATCAGCAAAATTTTGTAACGCTTGTGGTGTGTACCCTCTTCGGCGCATCCCTGCTATGGTGGGCATTCGTGGATCGTCCCAACCGGAGACAACTCCTTTATCGATCAGTAGTTTTAATTTTCGCTTACTTGTAACGGTATAGGACAGGTTTAAACGTGCAAATTCACGCTGCTTGGGAAGCAGCCCTTCAGAAGGATTAATCCGCGTTAAAAACCACTCGTATAACTCACGGTGAGGCTTAAACTCTAAGGTACAAAGGGAGTGACTTACCTGTTCAATATAATCGGATTCGCCATGGGTCCAATCGTACATGGGATAAATACACCAAGCATCACCGGTACGGTGGTGGGGTTCATGCAAAATGCGGTACATCACAGGGTCACGGAGCAACATATTGGGAGCTGCCATATCAATTTTTGCTCGCAGTACATGCGTTCCGGCTTGGTGTTTGCCTGCCGCCATGGCTTCAAATAAGGCGCGGTTTTCTGCTGCAGGACGATCTCTAAAAGGGCTGTTTTCTCCTGGCTGTGTGGGGGTTCCTTTTTGTGCAGCTATGGTTTCTGAAGACTGTGAATCTACATAGGCATCGCCTTGATCGATCAGCTGTAACGCCCATTCGTACAGTTGTTGAAAATAATCGGACGCATAACATTCTTTGTCCCATTGGAATCCCAACCATTGAATGTCTTTTTTAATGCCTTCAACATAGTTTTGCTTCTCCTTGGTGGGGTTGGTATCATCAAAGCGTAAGTTTACGGGCGCCTTGTATTTTTTACCCAAATTAAAGTTAAGGCATATGGCCTTTACATGGCCAATGTGTAAAAAACCATTGGGTTCTGGTGGAAAACGAAAACGGATATTTTTGGGGTCAAACCCATTTTTTAGGTCTTCCTCTATAATATGCTCTATAAAATTTAAGCCTTTTTGTTCTTTACTCATGCCGCCTATTTTGCGCAAAGATATTGAAAAGCAGTGTAGGTTTTTCTATTCGGCTTATGCTATATTTGCGGGAAAAGAATGGACCACATATTTGTTAAAGACATTCGATGCTACAGTTACCACGGGTGTATGCCTGAGGAAACAAAAATTGGCAGTGCTTATTTGGTTCAGGTTGAAGTTACTGCAGATTTAAAAACATCCTGTAGCAGCGACGACTTAAACGACACTGTTGATTACTGTTTATTGCATCAAATTGTGGTGGAAGAAATGGCAATACCCTCGAAATTATTAGAAACCGTAGTGGAAAGAATTATCAAGCGGATGTTTGCTTCGGATCAGCGTATTGCAACGGCTAGTGTTGAGGTGGCTAAAATAAATCCTCCAATTAATGGCGATGTTGCGCAAGTGGCCGTACGTTTAAAAAGATCCCGAAAGGCGGTTGAGGAGTAGAAAATTATTACTTTTGTAGCATATATCAGGCACCGTGGCCGAGTGGCTAGGCAGAGCTCTGCAAAAGCTTGTACAGCGGTTCGAATCCGCTCGGTGCCTCTTTTTTAATTCATCTCTATTATTTTCCCGCCCAATACTTTTTGTGTTACCAATTTTGTTGGGGAGCCAAAAACGCGAATTGTTCCGTTGAAATTAACTTTTGCTTCCATCAATTTTGTGGCATTGGCATAGGCCACGCCTCCTGCAGTTACACGTACTGTTGATTGTTCAGTAATTAACTTTTCTGCCTCGCATGTGCCACCACTGGTTACATTGAGTTGATGGTTTTTTGCTTTCCCGTGAAGCTCCACCTGGCCCCCCGTATCAACATCGGTTCGCAGCTTTACCACATCAAAAGCCCCTACTAATTTTGCTCCTTCCTGCACTTGTAGGTTGATGCTTGTTTGTTGCATTGTTTCCTTGAAACGTAAACTACTCCCTTGATTTAAATCAATTTGATCTAAAGGGGTAGTGTAATGAATTTCTACATAAACAGCGGGTAATTCTACAACTTTTGCCAAACTTACACGAATACGGAGGCTGTTGTTTTTATGAATAACAATAACACTGTCAGGATCATCACAACTTACCACAACCTTATTTTCTGTTCCCGGTACTAATACCCCTTCTATACCAGAATAGAGTTTTACATCGGTGAAAGGTTCTGCTATAACTGTTTTTGTTTGGAGTTCAGTTGTTGGGCTGGTTTGTGCTTGGATTGCTGTTACACCTAGAATTAGAAAGAAAAGAAGAAAAGTACGCACTTGAATATTTTTATTTAAAAGTAAAAAATTATGTGGTTGGTTGTACAAGATCAAAATCCAGTTGACGCTTGATAAGATTGGCTTTTTTTACTTCAATTGTCACTGGATCACCCAAAGTATAGCGTTGGTGGGTACGCAGGCCTATAAGTGCGTGTTGCGCAGGATCAAACTCAAAATAATCGCCAGGAATGGCTTTAATACTCACCATACCTTCACATTTATTATCAATAAGTTCCACATAAATACCCCGGTCTGTAACTCCTGATATAATACCGTCAAATTGTTGCCCAAGTTTATTTGCCATAAACTTGACTTGCATGTATTTAATGGAATCCCTTTCGGCTTTGGTGGCCAATTGCTCTCTTTGGGAAGCATGAATACACGCTTCCTCTAATAACTCTTGATTGACTTTTTTTCCACCACTCAAATAGTAGGCTAACAAACGGTGAACCATCACGTCGGGATAGCGTCGTATGGGTGATGTAAAATGGGTATAATAATCAAAGGCTAGGCCGTAGTGTCCTATATTTTCAGTAGTATACACGGCTTTACTCATACAACGAACCGTTAAGGTATCAATAAGATGTTGTTCCTTTTTTCCCGAAATATCAATTAACAATTGATTTAATTCTTGCTGTAGGCGCTCATTTTTAGGCTTAAAATTATACCCAAATCCTTTGACTACCTGAGCGAGGTTGTCAATTTTCTCTGGATCGGGCTCATCGTGGACACGATACACAAATGGTTTTTTCATTTGCTTACCAATAAATTGAGCCACATGACGATTGGCCAACAACATAAATTCCTCAATCAATTGGTGGGCATTTTTTGACGTCTTAAACCAAACGCCTTCGGGATTGCTATCTTCATCTAAATGAAAATTAATTTCAACACGATCAAAAGAAATCGCCCCGTTTTTCATCCGTTTTTTCCGAAGCTGTTGTGCTGTTGTATTAAGCGTAGTTAGGGCAGTGAAAATTTCATCACTTAAAGTGAGATCTTTTTTTTCTAGTGCAACAGTTGCTGGAATTTGGGTTGTATTGTGTTCTAAAGCATGTTGAACTTCTTCATAAGTAAAACGTTGATCAGAATTGATGACAGTCCGTCCAAACCATTCTTTATACACTTTGCCTGTATTATCCATTTCAAAGGTAGCGGCAAAGGTGTACTTTTCCTCCTCTGGACGTAGCGAGCACAATTGATTGGATAGCACCTCAGGCAACATGGGCACCACACGATCGACGAGATAAACAGAGGTGCCGCGATCGAAAGCTTCATCGTCTAATGGTGTACCCTCTTTTACATAATGGGATACGTCTGCAATATGCACTCCCAGTTCAAAACGGCCATTTGGGAGTTGTTGAAAAGACAATGCATCATCAAAATCCTTAGCTGTTGCAGGATCTATGGTAAATGTCAAAATATCTCGGTAATCTTTGCGTTGCGCTATTTCTGCTTTTGAAATTGTAGTATCTATTGTTGCAGCGGCTTTTTCAATAGCATCAGGAAAAAATGCAGGCAATTGATAATCGTATAGTATCGTATGCATTTCTGTCTCCATTTCCCCTGGCTGCCCTAAAGAGCGAACAATGGTTCCATTTGGTGAGGATGTTTTTGCGGGCCAATCTTTTAGGGCAACCACAACACGTTCCCCATTTTTGTAGTTCTCTAAATCGGCTTTAGCAATAAAAAAATCAGTGTACATTTTTGGGCTGGTACAGGCTACAAAACCAAAACCTTCTTGACGCTCCAAGGTGCCCACAAATTCAGTTGTTTTTCTACTAATTATGCTTGCTACTTCACCTTCCCGACGCCCGTTAGAATTTCTTTTGTACACATATACTTGCACCAGATCTCCATCAAAGGCTCGGTTAAGACTTTTGCGTCCTATAAAAATATCCTGATCGTCTTCTGTTAGGAGGTAGGCATTACCGGAACTGGTTACATCTAAAGTTCCTTCGATATAATCTGAAGAACGGTGCAGGTAGGAATATTTTCCTCTTGAAGGCTCTGTTAATGCCCCTTGGGCTTTCAGTGTTTTTAGGGTTTTAATCAGTTCGTTTCGCCCTTTGGTATCTGTGATTTTCAATAGAGCTGCTAGCTGTTTGTAGTTGTATTGCTTTTTGGGGTGGTTCCTAAATTGTTTCAGTAGTTGCTGTGCGTATTGTTTTTTATGCTTCTTTTTTTTACCCATAGGAACAAATATCACTACAAAGCTACGCTTTTCATTTTGCAGTTTTTCTTCTTTTACTAACAAGTTAACAGTATACCCTATATTATCTTTTTATTTTAAAATTCAATTGTTGGTATAT